>NZ_JBIVTV010000004.1:547131-756557 GCF_044756885.1 Streptomyces sp. NPDC091412
CTTGCGGCGGGTGGTAGGGCGCCGTCTGTCCTGGCCAACGTCGTCGCTGCCACGGGTGAGGCGAGGGCAGTGGCCGCGGGTCCGCCCGCGGTGGATGGCACGGATTCGACTGCCCTGGGCGATGGGGGTTTTGTCACCGGGCGGGAGGTGGGCCCGGCTGTGGCGGCCGGTGGTGGGCTGGTCGGCGTGGGCCGGGCAGCCGCAGCCGGAGCCTCTGCTGCGGCGGTGGGCGTGGGTTCGGCGGCCGTGGTCGGCGGCGGGGTGACTGGCATGGCCGGTGGCGGCTCGGCAGCGATGGCCGCTGCCGGCCCGGCTGTGGTCGTCGACGGGGGTTCGGCGGACGTGAGTCCGTCCGGCGCGGGCCGCGTGAGCCCCGCTGCCGTGCGCGAAGTGAGCTGCTCGACCACGGCGGTTGGGGCGGGCCCGGTGGCGGCCGGCCGCAGGGGCGCGGCCCATCCCGCTGTGCGGGGCGCCGTGGAGACGGGCGGCAATGCCGAGTCGGAGCCCTTCGGTCCTGCCGGGGTGCCGGACTGGCGGGAGCGGACCGGGGCAGCGGTGCGCGAGCGCATGCCGTTGTGGTTGCAGGCGCGGTGTGGGCTGGAGCGCAGGAACGTGGTGGCGCTCACCGTGCTGTTCGCCGTCGCCGCGCTCCTCGCCGTGCAGCACTTCTGGACCGGCCGTACGCAGACGGTCCAGGCACCCGAGGTGGTGCGGGCGGTGGCTCCCCACGAGGACCAGGGGCAGGACAAGGCCACCACGGCCGGGGCGCCGCCGGTCCTCGCGCGGGGCGCTCCGGCGTCCCCCGGCACGGAGATCGTGGTGGACGTCAGCGGCAAGGTCCGGCGCCCCGGAATCCAGCGCCTGCCGGCCGGGTCGCGGGTGGCCGACGCCCTCCAGGCGGCCGGCGGGGTGCGTCCCGGCACCAGTACCGACGGCCTCAACCGGGCCCGCTTCCTGGTGGACGGCGAACAGGTCGTCGTCGGCGGCCCGGCTCCCGCCGCCGTACCCGAGGCGCCCGGAGCGGGCCTCTCCGGCGCGGCCGGTACGGGTGCCGCGGGCATGTCCACGGCCCCGGTCTCCCTCAGCACGGCCACCGCCGCCCAGTTGCAGACCCTGCCCGGCGTCGGTCCCGTGCTGGCCCGGCGCATCATCGACTACCGCACGCAGCACGGCGGCTTCCGCTCGGTGGACCAACTGCGTGAGGTCAGCGGCATCGGCACGCGCCGCTTCGCCGATCTGCGGGACCTGGTCAGCCCGTGAACCCCGACACCGACACCGACACCGACCCCGGCACCGGCCGCGACCCCGACACCGACCCCGGCACCGGCCGCGACACCGGCACCGACCCCGGCACCGACCCCGGCACCGGCACCGACACCGACACCGAGCGAGGCCCCGCGCCTCCCGGCCGCCCCGTCCCTGCCGAGCCCCCATCCGCCCGGACTCACCTCCGTCCCGCGGTGCACGCCGCCTCCGGCAAGCGACTGGGCAACGCCCATCCCCGGCAGGAAGGACCGGCAGACCTCCGGCTCGTCCCGCCCGCCCTCGCGGCGTGGGCGACGGCGGCCGTGGCACTGGACGCCTCCACGGGCCGAGTGACCGGCTTCGTGATCGCCTGCCTCGCCGCTGCCGCCGTACTCCTGGTGGGCCGACGACGCGGAAGCCGTGGAACACCCACACCCACGGCAGGGCAGCCACCCGCTCCTGCCGTCAGGCGGTCCGGGACACGTGCCTCCTGGGCGCGTACCTCCGCTGCCGCCGCGCTCCTGGGCGCCGCCGCGGCCGCCGTGTCCGCCGGGCTCCACGGGGCGGACGTGAGGCGCGGCCCGGTGCCCGCTCTGACACGCCAGTTCGCCACGGTGACCGCCGAGGTGGAGCTGACCTCCGACCCCCGCCTCACCCACCCCCGGATCCGCGGTGACCGTCAGGCGCCTCCCTCCGTACGGATGGACGCCGAGGTGCTGCGCGTCGACCGACCCGGCTCGGCGGCGGCGGTGGTGACCCGGACTCCGGTGCTGATCCTGGTCAACATCGACTCGCGCACGGCGTCCCGTGTCGGGGACCCGTCGGGAAGACCGGGACGCTCGCCGGGCGGGCAC
Source organism: Streptomyces sp. NPDC091412 (assembly GCF_044756885.1). Taxonomy (NCBI): domain Bacteria; kingdom Bacillati; phylum Actinomycetota; class Actinomycetes; order Kitasatosporales; family Streptomycetaceae; genus Streptomyces; species Streptomyces sp. NPDC091412. Next base: position 549,231 of record NZ_JBIVTV010000004.1, read on the forward strand.
GACACGCACCCCGCGGAAGGGGCACAGCTCTCGCCCTGGCTGGGGCTGCTGCCGTCCACGCGGCTGAGAGTGACCGCGCGGCTGTCGCCCCCGATGACGGGCGGCGACCGGATCGCGGCGGTCCTCCGGGTCCAGGACAGGGCGCCGCCCGAGGTGGTGGCGGAGCCGTCCGCGCCACAGCGACTGGCGGGCCGGCTGCGTGCCGGGCTGCGGGCGGCGACCGACGGCCTGCCGGCGGACGCGCGGGCGCTGCTGCCGGGCCTGGTCGTCGGGGACACCTCGCGGATCACCCCCGAACTCGACGAGGCGTTCAAGGCGACGGACCTCACACACCTCCTGGCCGTCTCCGGGAGCAACCTCACCATCCTCCTCGCCCTGCTCCTGGGGCCACCGGGCCTGGCCCAGCGAGTGGAGCGCCGTGGCCTGGCACCGTGGCTGGGCCTGCCCCTGCGCGGCACCGCGCTGTTCGGGGCGGCGCTCACCCTGGGGTTCGTCGTCGTGTGCCGGCCCGACCCGAGCGTGCTGCGGGCCGCGGCCTGCGGAGCGGTGGCGCTGCTCGCCCTCGCGACCGGGCGCCGCAGATCGCTGCTCCCCGCCCTGGCGACGGCCGTACTGCTGCTGGTGCTCTACGACCCGTGGCTGTCGCGCAGTTACGGCTTCCTGCTGTCGGTGCTGGCCACCGGAGCCCTGCTCACCCTCGCGCCCCGCTGGAGCGCGGCGCTGCAACGGCGTCGGGTCCCCGCCAGGGCGGCCGAGGCGCTGGCCGCGGCGGCAGCGGCGCAGGCGCTGTGCGCGCCCGTCGTCGCCGTGCTGTCGGCCCGGGTGAGCCTGGTGGCGGTGCCGTGCAACCTGCTCGCGGAGGCCGCCGTCGCGCCCGCGACCGTACTGGGTTTCGCGGCGCTGGCGACGGCACCGGTCGCGATGCCGGTGGCGAAGACGCTGGCCTGGTGCGCGAGTTGGCCGACCGGGTGGATCGCGGACGTGGCCCGGACGGGGGCGGCCCAGCCCGGCGGGGGAGTGGACTGGCCGGGAAGCTGGACCGGGGCGCTGCTGCTGGCCCTCGTCACGGTGGCGGCCGTGCTCGCGGGCCGGTGGCTGCTGAGACACCCCTGGCTCTGCGGGGTCTGCGGGGCGCTGCTCCTCCTGGTGGTCGTGCAGCCGCCGCCACTGACCCGGGTGATCACCGGCTGGCCGCCGCCCGGCTGGCGGTTCGCGATGTGCGACGTGGGCCAGGGCGACGCGACGGTGCTCGCGGCGGGCAGCGGCGCCGGCGTGGTCGTGGACGCCGGACCCGACCCGGCGCTGGTGGACCACTGCCTGCGCAAGCTCGGCGTCACCAGGGTCCCGCTGGTCGTACTGACCCACTTTCACGCCGACCACGTGGCCGGCCTGCCGGGCGTGCTGCGCGGACGCGCGGTGGGCGCGATCGAGACGACCGGTTATCAAGAACCCGTGCAGCAGGCCGAGTTCGTACGGAGGGAGGCAGCCCGTCGCGGCATTCCGCTGACCCGTGCCGGTGCCGGGGAACAGCGCGGTACCGGTGACCTGACCTGGCAGGTGCTGTGGCCGCCACTGCCCCCCGCACCGGACCCGGACGGACCCAACGACGCCAGCGTCACACTGCTCGTCCACTCCGGCGGACTGCGCCTGCTGCTCCTGGGCGACCTCGAACCCCCGGCACAGCAAGCGCTGTTGAACTCCCCGATGAGCGCGCGACTGGCGGGCGTGGACGTGCTCAAGGTCGCCCATCACGGCTCGGCGTACCAGAGCCCGGACCTGATACGCGTGGCGGCTCCGCGCCTGGCCCTGATCTCCTGTGGCGCGGACAACAGCTACGGGCACCCGGCTCCTCCCACCGTAGCGGCCCTGCGCGCGCTGGGCGCGGTGGTGCTGCGCACGGACCGGGACGGGGCGCTCGCGGTGACCGGTGCGGGTGCGGGTGCGGGGGTGCGTGTGGCGCGGAACTGAATGCCGGGGATGTGTGCCGGTTGTGGGGAAGGTGAGGGGAAAATTTCATTTTCTGTCAATGAGCAGCCAGTTGATGCTCCTTGTGTGCAGTCCCGTGGCATGTGACGGATTCTCGTGATGTGGGCTCGTGTTGCCTGGAATGCCCTGTTGGTGATCGAATACTTCTTCGGCAATGGAGATGTCGAGGCATGCGTGGGGTGGCGTAGATGTTCGGCCGCTGGCTGGGAAACCGGACGAACCGGGCGCAACAGGCGAGTCCGCTCGCGGCGGTGCAGACTCCGCCCGACGCGGGTGTGTTGAGCTGCCGGGTGCTCGATCCGGTCAACCAACCGGTGGCGCACGCCGAGTTCACCGTCAGCGACACCATGGGGCGCACGGTGGTCGGCGGCGGCACGGATCCCTACGGGTTGTTCCTGGCGACGGTGCCGGCGGGGGAGTACCGGCTCGCCATCTCCGCGGAGGGGTACACGCCGCACAGGGCGACCGTGTTCGTCGGCGAGAACTCGCTGGCCCCGTTGGGTGATGTGACCCTCCAGGTCGCCCAGCCGCCGGACCTGCCGGCGCCGGGCGACTGGGAGATAGAGGCGACGCACTCCTCGATCGGCTTCACCGCCCGGCACATCGGGCTGGCCCGGATCCACGGGCGGTTCAACTCCTTCGCGGGAGCGGTGCGGATCTCCGATCCCGTGGAGCGGTCCGCGATGCACGTGGTGATCGACGCGGCGTCCATCGACACGAACGTGCGGATGCGTGACGAGCATCTGCGCTCGGCGGACTTCCTGGACGTGGCGAACTTCCCGACGCTGGAGTTCTACAGCGAGCGGTGCGTGCACAGGGGCGGCAGCAGATGGGCCGTCACCGGCGCGCTGTCGCTGCACGGGGTGACGCGTACGGTCACCCTCGACATGGAGTACCTCGGGCTCGGCAACGGCATAGAGGGCGAGGTGCGGGCGGCCTGCCGGGCCACCACCGAGCTGCACCGTGACGACTACACGGTGAGCTGGCAGACGATGCTGGCGCGGGGGATCGCCGTGGTCGGGCCGACCATCCAGGTCGCCCTCGACGTACAGCTCGTCCCCAAGGCCTGACGCCCGGCCGGGCACGGCCGTCGGGCGCCGCCGACCGCCGACCGCCGACCGCCGACCGCCGACCGCCGACCGCCGACCGCCGACCGCCGACCGCCGACCGCCGGCCGCCGGCCGCCGGTCCTCGGCACGGCGGGCTGCCGGACAATGACCCCGTGAGCGATGTGAGACACGTGCTGGTGCTGCCCGACCGCGATGCCGCGGAGGAGGTGGCGCAGGCACTCGCGGAGCGGTTCGCGGTCGACGAGGAGCCGCGGATCGTCCGCGACGCGCTGGCCGGTGAGGACGACGCCGAGGACGCGCAGTGGCTCGTCGTCCTCCGGGACGAGACGGAACGGCTGGATCCGGCGGAGCTGGACGCGTTCGCGGCGGAGTGGGAGGGCTGGCGCGAGGAGCCCTAGCCCTGTGGGGGCCGGGTGCGAACCGGTGTGGTCCGCGGCGTCCGGTGCCACGTGCCGGGGGCCTTGTCAGTGGTCCGTGGGATGCTTGTCGCGATGGCCAGGAAGACTGCGAACGACGACCTTCTCGCCCCGGTGACGCTTGCCGTGGGGCAGGAGGACCTCCTGCTCGACCGTGCCGTGCGGGAGGTGGTGGCCGCCGCCAGGGCCGCCGACGCCGACACGGACGTACGGGACCTCACCCCGGACCAGTTGCAGCCCGGCACGCTCGCCGAGCTGACCAGTCCGTCGCTCTTCGCGGAGCGCAAGGTCGTGGTCGTGCGCAACGCGCAGGACCTGTCGGCCGACACGGTCAAGGACGTCAAGGCGTATCTCGGGGCGCCCGCCGAGGAGATCACACTGGTGCTGCTGCACGCGGGCGGCGCCAAGGGCAAGGGCCTGCTCGACGCGGCGCGCAAGGCCGGTGCGCGCGAGGTGGCCTGCCCGAAGATGACCAAGCCGGCCGACCGGCTCGCCTTCGTACGGGGCGAGTTCCGCGGGCTCGGGCGCTCGGCCACACCGGAGGCGTGCCAGGCGCTGGTCGACGCGATCGGCAGCGATCTGCGGGAGCTGGCGTCGGCGGTGGCGCAGTTGGTCGCCGACATCGAGGGGACGATCGACGAGGCCGTCGTCGGCCGCTACTACACCGGGCGGGCCGAGGCGTCCAGCTTCACGGTCGCCGACCGGGCCGTCGAGGGGCGGGCGGCGGAGGCGCTGGAGGCGCTGCGGTGGTCGCTGGCCACCGGCGTGGCACCGGTGATGATCACCAGCGCGCTCGCCCAGGGCGTGCGGGCGATCGGGAAGCTGTCGTCCGCGCGCGGCGGCCGTCCGGCCGACCTGGCGCGGGAACTCGGCATGCCGCCCTGGAAGATCGACCGCGTCCGGCAGCAGATGCGCGGCTGGACCCCGGACGGCGTGGCCGTCGCCCTCCGCGCGGTGGCCGAGGCCGACGCGGGCGTCAAGGGCGGCGGCGACGACCCCGAGTACGCCCTGGAGAAGGCCGTGGTCACCATCGCCCGGGCGGCCCGCTCCAGAGGACGCGGCTGAGACGGCCCGCGCCACCCCACGTCGAAGGTCCCGGCCTCTCTTCACGCCTGCGCGACACGCCGAAGACCCCGCCGCTCTCCCTGGGGAAAGGGAGTGCGACGGGGTCTTCGGTTCACGCAGTTCGGTTCCGCGCCCGCGTGGCGAACGCAGGCCGCGCGCGGATCCGGGGGTGCCGGTCGGGGGCGGATGAGAGAGGGCCCGCCCTCAGTCCTTCCGGCCAAGTCGGATCCCGGAGGATCCGTTCAGATCAAGGAAGGGGCTCAGCCCTTGAGGGCCGTGACCTTGGTGGCCAGCGCCGACTTCTTGTTGGCGGCCGCGTTCTTGTGGATGACGCCCTTCGAGACGGCCTTGTCGAGCTGACGCGCGGCAGCGCGCTGGAGCTCGGTGGCCTTCTGGACGTCACCCGCGGCAGCGGCCTCGCGGGCCTTGCGGATCGCGGTCTTCAGAGAGGACTTGACGGCCTTGTTGCGCAGCCGCGCCTTCTCGTTGGTCTTGTTCCGCTTGATCTGGGACTTGATGTTCGCCACGAATGAGCCTTTTCAGGTTCTGGTACGGGGCCGCACGGGTCCCGTACCGATGATTTCTTGAGTGGTGCCTCGCGCGTAGAGGGCATGAGACACAGTCGCCCAGGCTACCAGTGGCCCGCTGGGCGGCCCAAACCGGTCGCCGGTCCCCACCCGTGGGACCATGGAAGCTACGTATCGTTCCGACCCGAGGCACAAGGCGCCTCAAGAAACAGGACCCTGCGTGCCCGCGACCCCTGACAACGTGCCCGAGCCGAGCCGTACCGCCCCGGCTCTGATCCGCAACTTCTGCATCATCGCGCACATCGACCACGGCAAGTCCACGCTCGCCGACCGGATGCTCCAGCTGACCGGGGTGGTCGAGCAGCGGCAGATGCGCGCCCAGTACCTCGACCGCATGGACATCGAGCGCGAGCGCGGCATCACGATCAAGTCCCAGGCGGTGCGTCTGCCGTGGGCTCCCACCCACGACCCCGGCAACACGCACATCCTCAACATGATCGACACCCCGGGGCACGTCGACTTCACCTACGAGGTCTCGCGGTCGCTCGCCGCCTGCGAGGGGACCGTCCTGCTCGTCGACGCGGCCCAGGGCATCGAGGCCCAGACCCTCGCCAACCTCTACCTGGCGATGGAGAACGACCTCACGATCATCCCGGTCCTCAACAAGATCGACCTGCCGGCCGCGCAGCCGGAGAAGTTCGCCGAGGAACTGGCCAACCTCGTCGGCTGCGACCCCGAGGACGTGCTGAAGGTCTCCGCCAAGACCGGCCTCGGCGTCGACGCGCTGCTCGACCGGGTGGTCAAGGAGATCCCGGCTCCGGTCGGCGTCGCCGACGCCCCCGCCCGCGCGATGATCTTCGACTCCGTCTACGACTCCTACCGCGGTGTCGTGACCTACGTCCGTGTCATCGACGGTCAGCTCAACAAGCGCGAGCGGATCCGGATGATGTCCACCGGCGCCACCCACGAGCTGCTGGAGATCGGCACCAACTCCCCGGAGATGCTGCCGGCCGACGGTCTCGGTGTCGGCGAGGTGGGCTACCTGATCACCGGGGTGAAGGACGTCCGCCAGTCCAAGGTCGGTGACACCGTCACCAGCCAGCACAAGGGCGCCGAGGAGGCGCTGGGCGGCTACAAGGACCCCAAGCCGATGGTCTTCTCCGGCCTGTATCCGCTGGACGGCTCCGACTATCCCGAGCTGCGCGAGGCGCTGGACAAGCTCCAGCTCAACGACGCCGCCCTGGTCTACGAGCCGGAGACCTCCGCCGCCCTCGGGTTCGGCTTCCGCGTCGGCTTCCTCGGCCTGCTCCACCTGGACGTGATCCGCGAGCGGCTGGAGCGCGAGTTCGGGCTCGACCTGATCGCCACCGCCCCCAACGTGGTCTACCGCGTGCTGATGGAGGACGGCACCGAGCACACGGTCACCAACCCCAGCGAGTTCCCCGAGGGGAAGCTCGCCGAGGTGTACGAGCCCGTCGTACGGGCCACGATCCTCGCGCCCACCGAGTTCATCGGCTCGATCATGGAACTGTGCCAGACCCGCCGCGGCACGCTGCTGGGCATGGACTACCTCTCCGAGGACCGCGTCGAGATCCGCTACACCCTCCCGCTCGCCGAGATCGTCTTCGACTTCTTCGACCAGCTGAAGTCCAAGACCCGCGGCTACGCCTCCCTCGACTACGAGCCCACCGGTGAGCAGAGCAGCTCCCTGGTCAAGGTCGACATCCTGCTGCACGGCGACAAGGTGGACGCCTTCTCGGCGATCACCCACAAGGACCAGGCGTACGCGTACGGCGTCCGGCTCGTCGCCAAGCTCAGGGAGCTGATCCCGCGGCAGAGCTTCGAGGTGCCCGTCCAGGCCGCCATCGGCTCCCGGGTGATCGCCCGCGAGACCATCCGCGCCATCCGCAAGGACGTCCTCGCCAAGTGCTACGGCGGTGACATCTCCCGTAAGCGGAAGCTGCTGGAGAAGCAGAAGGAGGGCAAGAAGCGCATGAAGATGGTGGGTTCCGTGGAGGTTCCGCAGGAGGCCTTCATCGCGGTGCTCTCCAGCGATGACAGCGCGGGGTCGGCCAAGGGCAAGAAATGACCGCCCGGTAGCCCGGGGCGTGCGGCCGTTACCCGGTGAACCGGGTGAAAATGGGGCCCGTCGTGCGAAAGCGCGGTGGGCCCTCGCGCATCCGCGTGGTAGCTCTCCGTGCGAAGTGACGGAGCACTGCCCCTTACGCGGTGGCCGGTCGCGCCTTAGTCTGATCCTGCTCGTTAGTTACTCGTGAGTTAAGCAACAGTTCGCACCACCACACGTGAGTCACCCCAGCCGCAAAGAGCCAGCCGCACTGTCGCGGGCCCCGGAGGATGTCGTGAGCGACGCACAGACCCTGATCGAGAACCGTCCGCCGTCCGTGGCGGCCCTCTTCCTGGAGCGTGTGGCGGCGACACCGGACGCCGAGGCCTACCGCTACCCCGTACCCGCGGCCTCCGGCGAGGGTCCGGACGACTGGAAGTCGCTGAGCTGGGCGCAGTCCGCCGAGCGGGTCTACGCGATCGCGGCCGGACTCATCGAGCTGGGCGTGCGGCCGGAGGAGCGGGTCGCGCTCGCCTCCGCCACCCGTGTGGAGTGGCTGCTGGCCGACCTCGGCATCATGTGCGCGGGCGCGGCCACGACCACGGTCTACCCGCAGACCAACGCCGGCGAGGCGGCCTTCATCCTCTCCGACTCCCAGAGCCGGGTGCTTATCGCGGAGAACGCCGAGCAACTGGCCAAGGCCGAGGAGAAGCGCGCCGAGCTTCCCGAGCTGCACCACGTCGTCGTCATCGACGCGGACGGCGTCGAGGCCGGCGACCGGGTGCTCAGCCTGGCCGAGCTGGAGCGGCGCGGGGCCGCGTACCTGAAAGAGCACCCCGAGCTGATCAAGGAGCGGGTCGGCGCGATCACCAAGGATCAGCTCGCCACCCTCATCTACACCTCCGGCACCACCGGCCGCCCCAAGGGCGTCCGGCTGCCGCACGACAACTGGTCGTACATGGCCAAGGCCATCGCCGCCACCGGGCTGGTCGGCGCCGACGACGTCCAGTACCTGTGGCTGCCGCTCGCGCACGTCTTCGGCAAGGTCCTCACCTCCGGCCAGATCGAGGTCGGGCACGTGGCGGCCGTGGACGGTCGCGTGGACAAGATCATCGAGAATCTGCCGGTCGTCCAGCCGACCTACATGGCGGCCGTCCCGCGCATCTTCGAGAAGGTCTACAACGGCGTCGCCGCCAAGGCCCGCGCCGGCGGCCCGGCCAAGTACAAGATCTTCCAGTGGGCCGCCGAGGTCGCCCGCGAGTACGCCAAGGTCACCCAGGACAACTTCAGGCGCACCGGCACCCGCTCCGCGCCCTTCGGCCTGGCCGCCAAGCACAAGGTCGCCGACGCGCTCGTCTACGCCAAGATCCGCGAGGCCTTCGGCGGCCGGCTGCGCGCCTGCGTCTCGGGCAGCGCCGCCCTCGCCCCGGAGATCGGCTACTTCTTCGCCGGCGCCGGCATCCACATCCTGGAGGGCTACGGCCTCACCGAGTCCTCCGCCGCCTCCTTCGTCAACCCCGGCCAGGCCTACCGCACCGGCACGGTCGGCAGGCCGCTGCCCGGCACCGAGGTGCGCATCGCGGACGACGGCGAGATCCTGCTGCGCGGCCCCGGCATCATGGAGGGCTACCACAAGCTGCCCGAGCAGACCGCCGAGGTGCTGGAGGCCGACGGCTGGTTCCACACCGGCGACATCGGCGAGCTCTCCGCGGACGGCTATCTGCGCATCACCGACCGCAAGAAGGACCTCATCAAGACCTCGGGTGGCAAGTACATCGCTCCCGCCGAGGTCGAGGGCCAGTTCAAGGCGGTGTGCCCGTACGTCTCCAACATCCTCGTGCACGGCGCCGACCGGAACTTCTGCACCGCGCTGATCGCCCTCGACGAGCCGGCGATCCTGGCGTGGGCCAAGGAGAACGGCCTGGAGGGCAGGCCGTACGCCGAGGTCGTCGCCGCGCCGCGGACGGTCGAGATGGTCGACGGCTACGTCAGGCAGCTCAACGAGGGCCTGCAGCGCTGGCAGACCATCAAGAAGTTCCGCCTGCTGCCGCGCGACCTCGACGTCGAGCACGGCGAGATCACCCCGAGCCTGAAGCTGAAGCGGCCCGTGGTGGAGCGGGAGTACAAGCATCTGATCGACGAGATGTACGCGGGCGCGCGTGAGGCGTGATCACTGAGCCGGCCCGGCCGGTGAACTCCCCGCGCGCCTCGGGTGCGCGGGGAACGATCACGAATAGGTTCACGGGCGCTCGGATCTGTCCGTCTTTGATCACTCCGGTAGCGCGGTTCTCATGGTTCTCATGCAAGGCGACACACTTCGGTAACTCCTTGCTTATGGGCGCGGTCGGTCTGTCACCCTGTCGGCATCGACCGAACCGATTCGTCCGGACCGCCCGGGGAGCCGCAGATGGGGGTCATTCCCACGCAGCGGGAGACCGCCTCCCGTGCCTTCGGGGTACCCGCGCACGCGTCCGGCACGGCCGCGTACGCCGCGGGGGCATGCCCGAGGACGCACGCGACACTGCCCGGCGGCCCCCTCGCGCCCGGCGCCGCCCGCGCGCGGCTGCGCGCCGCGCTGGCCGAGTGGACGGACCTCGGGTTCGAGATCGGTGAGCGACTGGCCGAGGACGCCCTGATCGTGGTCAGCGAACTGGTCACCAACGCCGTCGTGCACGCGGGCACCGACGTCGAGCTGACCTGTCGGCTGGAGCCGGAGACCGGCGCCTGTGTGGTCGAGGTGTGCGACCACCACCCCTCGCGCGCCCCCAGCGACCACGGCTCCGGGGCACTGCACGAAACCCCGGAGCACGGCCGCGGCCTGCGGCTCGTCGCGACGCTCTGCGAGGCGTGGGGCGTCACCTACCGGGCCGGCGCCAAGACGGTGTGGGCGCGGCTGCCCGCCGAGGCCGGCCCGGCGGAGGAGGACGAGGAGGCGGTGTACGGCACCGAACGCGGGCTCGGCATCGCCGAGGTCCTCGCGCCCGAGCCCCAGCGCGCCGGGCGGGACCGGGACTGGCTGGGACGCGGCGCGCTGTCCTTCCTCGCGGAGGCCTCCGACCTGCTCGCCGGACAGCTCGACGAGGACCTGGTCGCCTCGCTCACCGGACAGCTGCTCGTACCGCGGCTGGCCGACTGGTGCGCGGTGTGGCTGGAGGACGAGTCCACCGGCCGGTGGGGGTCCTCGCGCTGGAGCGAGGGCGGCGGGGGCTGGAGCGACGTCACCGGCGCGGCCGGACCCCGGCTCGCCCGGGTGTGGCACGGCAGCGAGAGCCGGATCGAGGAACTGCGCCGGGCCCTGGAGAAGGACCCGCCGCGCCCCACCGACGGCCTGCGGTCCGGGCCCGCCCCGTACCCCTGGCCCGGGGAGGCCCTCGGCCCGCACGCGGCCCACGGCGCGGCGCTGGCGTACCGCCTGATCGCGGGCGGCCGTCCGCTGGGCACGCTCGTCATCGGGCGGACCGGACTGCTCCGCTTCCCCGACGAGGTCACCGGGCTGATCGAGGACCTCAGCCGCCGGGTCGCCCTCGCCATCGGCGCGGCCCGGCAGTATGCCCGCCAGGCCACCATCAGCGCCGTGCTCCAGCGCGGCCTGCTGCCCGGCGCGGTCGCCGAGATCCCCGGTCTGCGCAGCGCGCTGGTGTACGAGCCGTGCGACAAGGGCGGCCCGAGCGGTGACTTCTACGACCTCTTCCCGGCCGGCGACGGCCGCTGGTGCTTCGCGGTCGGCGACGTGCAGGGCAAGGGTCCCGAGGCCGCCGTCGTCATCGGGCTCGCGCGCCCCTGGCTGCGGCTGCTGGCCCGCGAGGGCTACGGCGTCGCCGACGTCCTGGACCGCCTCAACCAGCTCCTCCTCGACGACGCCACCGAGGCCGCCGACGCCGCCGCGCGCGTCCTGGTGGCGGCCGGCGGACGGACCCCGGTCCCCGGCGACACCCAGACCCGGTTCCTGTCCCTGCTGTACGGCGAGCTGGTCCCCTTCGACGGCGGCGTGCGCTGCACCCTCGCCTCCGCCGGGCACCCGCTGCCGCTGGTCCTCGGGCGCGAGGGCGGCGTCCGTACGGTGGCCCGGCCGCAGGCGCTGCTCGGGGTGATCGAGGACGAGACGTACGCCTGCGAGACCTTCGAGCTGCGGCCCGGTGACACCCTGCTGTGCGTCACCGACGGCGTCACCGAGCGGCGCTCCGGCTCCCGTCAGTTCGACGACGGCGACGGCCTCGCCACGGCCCTCGCCGGCTGCGCCGGGCTCGACGCGGAACCGATCGCCGAGCGCATCCGCCGGCTCGTCCACGACTTCGGAACGGGCCCACCGGAGGACGACCTGGCCCTGCTGGTACTCCAGGCCGAATGCGACTGACAAAACGACCCACCGGGACCAGTCCGCGTGTGCTGGACAATGGAAGGCATGCCTTCCGCACTTCCCGATGGTGAGTCCGTTCCCGACGACGGTGCGCTGCCCGTGGCCGCGCTCGCCGGGGCGGCCGAACGGCCCCTCGGGTTCTATCTGCACGTCCCCTACTGCGCGACCCGCTGCGGGTACTGCGACTTCAACACCTACACCGCCACCGAGCTGCGCGGCACCGGCGGGGTGCTCGCCTCCCGTGACAACTACGCCGGGACGCTGACCGACGAGGTGCGCCTCGCCCGCAAGGTGCTCGGCGACGACCCGCGCGAGGTCCGCACGGTCTTCGTCGGCGGCGGCACGCCCACGCTGCTGCCCGCCGAGGACCTGGTGCGGATGCTGGGGGCGATCCGCGACGAGTTCGGTCTCGCGGCCGACGCGGAGATCACGACGGAGGCCAACCCGGAGTCGGTCGACCCGGCCTACCTGGCCACGCTCCGCGAGGGCGGCTTCAACCGGATCTCCTTCGGCATGCAGAGCGCCCGGCAGCACGTCCTGAAGATCCTCGACCGCACCCACACGCCCGGCCGCCCCGAGGCCTGTGTGGCCGAGGCCCGCGCCGCCGGCTTCGAGCACGTCAACCTCGACCTGATCTACGGCACTCCCGGCGAGTCCGACGACGACTGGCGGGCCTCGCTGGACGCGGCCCTCGGCGCCGGCCCCGACCACGTCTCGGCGTACGCCCTGATCGTGGAGGAGGGCACGCAGCTCGCCCGCCGGATCCGGCGCGGGGAGATCCCGATGACGGACGACGACGTGCACGCCGACCGCTATCTGATCGCCGAGGAGACGCTGTCCGCGGCGGGCTTCGAGTGGTACGAGGTGTCCAACTGGGCCACCTCGGAAGCCGGCCGCTGCCTGCACAACGAGCTGTACTGGCGCGGCGCCGACTGGTGGGGCGCGGGACCCGGCGCGCACAGCCACGTCGGGGGCGTGCGCTGGTGGAACGTGAAGCACCCCGGCGCGTACGCGGCGGCCCTCGCGGCCGGTCGCTCCCCGGGCGCCGGCCGGGAACTCCTCACCGAGGAGGACCGCCGGGTGGAGCGCGTCCTGCTGGAGCTGCGACTGCGGGAGGGCGTCCCGCTGGACCTGCTGCGCCCGGACGGCCTTGCCGCGTCGCGGCGCGCGCTGTCCGACGGGCTGCTCCAGGAAGGGCCGTACGAGGCGGGGCGGGCCGTGCTCACCCTGCGGGGCCGGCTGCTGGCGGACGCGGTGGTGCGGGACCTGGTGGACTGAGCCACCCGGAGCGGGCGGTCCCTGGAGACGCGGGCCCGGCTCGGCTACTCGGGCTGGGCGGTGACGAAATCGATCAGTTCCTCCACCCGCCCGAGCAACTCCGGTTCCAGGTCCTTGTAGGACCGCACCTGGGACAGGATCCGCTGCCAGGCCGCGCCCGTGTTCTCCGGCCAGCCCAGGGCGCGGCACACGCCCGTCTTCCAGTCCTGGCCGCGCGGGACGCGGGGCCAGGACTCGATCCCCAGCGAGAAGGGCTTCACGGCCTCCCAGACGTCGATGTACGGGTGGCCGACCACCAGCGCGTGCTCGCTGGTCACCGACTCGGCGATGCGCCACTCCTTGCTGCCGGGCACCAGATGGTCCACGAGGACGCCGAGGCGGGCGTCCGGACCGGGCGCGAACGCCTCGACGATCGCGGGCAGGTCGTCCACGCCCTCCAGGTACTCCACGACCACGCCCTCGACGCGCAGGTCGTCGCCCCACACCTTCTCGACCAGTTCGGCGTCGTGCCGGCCCTCGACGTAGATGCGCCCGGCGCGGGCCACACGCGCGCGTGCCTCGGGCACGGCGACCGAACCGGATGCCGTACGGGTGGGCCGTACCGGGCCGGACGACGGCTTCACCAGGGTGACCACCCGGCCCTCCAGCAGGAAGCCGCCGGACGCGAGTGGGAACACCCGGTGCTTGCCGAAACGGTCCTCCAGCGTCACCGTGCCCGCCTCGCAGCGGATCACCGCCCCGCAGAAGCCGGTCCCGGGCTCCTCCACGACCAGACCCGGCTCGGCGGGAACCTCCGGCACGGGCCGGGGCTTCTTCCAGGGCGGAGTGAGGTCGGGTGAATACTGGCGCATTCGAGTGACGATATGGACAGGCCCGTGTCCGATCAGGGCGACACGCCGAAGCGCGCGGCCAGGGCGTCCCGCTGGGCACGGACGAAGGCGGCGTCCACCACCGCTCCGTGACCGGGGACGTACAGCGCGTCCTCGCCGCCGAGCGCCAGCAGCCGGTCGAGGGCGGCGGGCCACCGGGACGGCACGGCGTCCGGGCCCGCCTGGGGTTCGCCGGACTCCTCGACCAGGTCCCCGCAGAACACCACGGTCTGCTCGCCCGGCACCACCACCGCGAGGTCGTGCGTGGAGTGCGCCGGGCCCATGTTCGCCAGCAGCACCTCCCGCCCGCCACCGAGCCGGACGGTGAGCCGGTCGCGGACCTCGCGGCCGGGCCGTACCAGGGCGTCCGCCGCCTCCTCGGCCGCCTCGGCGTCCAGCCCTTGGCGCACCGCGTCCCCGCGCAGCTCAGCGCGCTCACCGCTGTCACCGAACACCGCGTCCGCGCCCTCGGCGGCGAAGATCTCCGCGCCGTCGAACTCCGCCGCCCCGAAGATGTGATCGAAGTGGGGGTGGGTGAGCGCGAGATGTGTCACATCACCACCGGCGAGCGCCCGCGCCCACGCACGCAACCGTGCGCCCTCCGGGCGGCTCGAACCTGCGTCGACCATCAGCGCGGCGCCCTCCCCGACGACCAGCCCGACCGTGCAGTCCCATCCGGGCAGGCGGCACCGCCCCACCCCGTCCGCCAGCCGTTCCCATTCCAGTTCTTCCCGAGGGGCTTCCCACGCATCCGTCATAGGGCGACGCTAGCGGTGATGCCTGCCGGGTACGACATCCCGGCCGATCCCGGGTGATCCCGGTCCCGACCTCGTAGTCCGTCGCGGTCCGGCCTTGCCGGGGGTGTACCCGGCGGCCGTACACTGGGCCGGGTAGAGCTGGCACTCGTATGCGCAGAGTGCCAGGCGGGTGGCCGAGGAACGATCCTGGAGGTGTGCGCGATGCTCAGCGAGCGGCGGCTTCAGGTGCTGCGCGCCATCGTCCAGGACTACGTCGGCACCGAGGAGCCGGTGGGCTCCAAGGCCCTCACCGAACGGCACAGCCTGGGCGTCTCACCGGCCACGGTCCGCAACGACATGGCGGCCCTGGAGGACGAGGGCTACATCGCCCAGCCGCACACCAGTGCCGGCCGTATCCCCACCGACAAGGGGTACCGCCTGTTCGTCGACAAGCTGGCCGAGGTCAAGCCGATGACCGCGCCGGAGCGGCGTGCCATCCACAACTTCCTCGACGGTGCCGTCGACCTCGACGACGTGGTGGCCCGCACGGTGCGGCTGCTCGCGCAGCTGACCCGGCAGGTCGCCGTGGTGCAGTACCCGTCGCTGACTCGTTCGACCGTGCGGCACGTGGAGCTGCTGGCGCTCGCGCCCGCGCGCGTGATGCTGGTGCTGATCACGGACACCGGCCGGGTCGAGCAGCGGATGGTCGACTGCCCCGCGCCCTTCGGGGAGACGTCCCTGGCCGACCTGCGGGCGCGGCTGAACAGCCGGGTCGCCGGCCGCCGCTTCACGGACGTCCCGCAGTTGGTGGAGGATCTGCCCGACGGCTTCGACGTCGAGGACCGCGGCACCGTCTCGACCGTGCTGTCCACCCTCCTGGAGACGCTCGTCGAGGAGAACGAGGAGCGGCTGGTCATCGGCGGCACCGCCAACCTCACCCGCTTCGCGCACGACTTCCCGCTCACGATCCGGCCCGTTCTGGAGGCGCTGGAGGAGCAGGTCGTGATGCTGAGGCTGCTCGGTGAGACGCAGAATCCGGGCATGACCGTGCGCATCGGTCACGAGAACGCCCACGAAGGACTCAACTCCACGTCCATCGTGTCGGTCGGCTACGGTTCGGGCGGCGAGGCAGTGGCCAAGCTCGGCGTGGTCGGACCGACCCGCATGGATTACCCGGGAACGATGGGAGCGGTACGCGCAGTGGCACGGTACGTCGGACAGATCCTGGCGGAGTCGTAGGTGGCCACGGACTACTACGCCGTTCTCGGCGTGCGCCGTGACGCGTCGCAGGAAGAGATCAAGAAGGCCTTCCGGCGGCTCGCGCGCGAGCTGCACCCGGATGTCAACCCGGATCCGAAGACCCAGGAGCGGTTCAAGGAGATCAACGCCGCCTACGAGGTGCTCTCCGACCCGCAGAAGAAGCAGGTCTACGATCTCGGCGGCGACCCCCTCTCGCAGGCCGGCGCAGCCGGCGCGAGCGGCTTCGGGGCCGGTTCCTTCGGCAACTTCTCCGACATCATGGACGCCTTCTTCGGCACGGCGTCGCAGCGCGGACCGCGTTCGCGCACGCGCCGGGGCCAGGACGCGATGATCCGGCTCGAGGTCGAGCTGGACGAGGCGGCCTTCGGCACCACGAAGGACATCCAGGTCGACACGGCCGTCGTCTGCACCACGTGCAGCGGCGAGGGAGCGGCCCCGGGCACCACCGCGCAGACCTGCGACATGTGCCGCGGCCGGGGTGAGGTCTCGCAGGTCACCCGGTCCTTCCTGGGCCAGGTCATGACGTCCCGTCCGTGCCCCCAGTGCCAGGGCTTCGGCACGGTGGTGCCCACCCCGTGCCCGGAGTGCGCCGGCGACGGCCGCATCCGCGCCCGCCGCACCCTGACCGTGAAGATCCCGGCCGGTGTCGACAACGGCACGCGCATCCAGCTCGCGGGCGAGGGCGAGGTCGGCCCCGGCGGCGGTCCGGCCGGCGATCTGTACGTCGAGATCCACGAGCTGCCGCACCAGACCTTCCAGCGGCGCGGCGACGACCTGCACTGCACGGTCACCATCCCGATGACCGCGGCGGCCCTCGGCACCAAGGTGCCGCTGGAGACCCTGGACGGTCTGGAGGAGGTCGACATCCGCCCGGGTACCCAGTCCGGCCAGTCGATCCCGCTGCACGGCCGGGGCGTGACGCACCTGCGCGGCGGCGGCCGCGGCGACCTCATCGTCCACGTCGAGGTCCAGACCCCGACCAAGCTCGACCCCGAGCAGGAACGCCTGCTGCGCGAGCTCTCCAAGCTGCGCGGCGAGGAACGCCCACTGGGACAGTTCCAGCCGGGGCAGCAGGGCTTGTTCTCGCGGTTGAAGGACGCGTTCAACGGTCGCTGAGGCGGGGCTGAGGTCGGTAGGGGGTCCTGGGCCGAGGCGGGGCCCGGGTCCGCCGGGTGCAGTGGTTGGGCCGGAAGGGATTCCTCCGGCATATGCCGGAGGTCGCCCGGATTCGGACTCGTCAGGCGGACGTGACAACATGCCGTCATGTCCTCCGCACTGACCGATCTCTTCCCGCACCCGATCGTGCAGGCGCCGATGGCGGGCGGTCCCGCGGTGCCGCCGCTCGCCGCGGCGGTGTCCGATGCCGGCGGACTGGGATTTCTCGCCGCCGGTTACAAGACCGCCGACGGCATGTACCAGGAGATCAAGCAGCTGCGCGGACTGACCGGCCGCCCCTTCGGCGTCAACGTGTTCATGCCGCAGCCGGAGAGCGCCGAGACCGGCGCCGTCGACCTCTACGCCCACCAGCTCGCCGGCGAGCCCGGCTGGTACGAGACCGAACTCGGCGACCCGGAGTCCGGACGCGACGACGGCTACGACGCCAAGCTCGCCGTGCTCCTGGAGGACCCGGTGCCGGTCGTCTCCTTCCACTTCGGCGTGCCCGCCCGCGAGGTCGTGGACTCCCTGCACCGGGTCGGCACCTTCGTTCTCGCCACCGCCACCACCACCGAGGAGGCGCTCGCCGTGGACCGCTCGGGCGCGGACGTGGTGATCGCCCAGGGCGTGGAGGCCGGCGGTCACCAGGGCACCCATCGCGACCTCCCGGAACAGAGCGGCGCCGGGATCGGCGTGCTCTCGCTCGTCGCGCAGATCCGTGAGGCGGTCGCCCTGCCGATCATCGCCACGGGCGGCATCATGCGCGGCAGCCAGATCGCCGCCGTGCTCGCGGCGGGCGCCAGTGCCGCCCAGCTCGGCACGGCCTTCCTCGCCACCCCCGAGTCCGGCGCGCACGAGCTGCACAAGCAGGCCCTCACCGACCCGGTGTTCCCGCGTACGGAGCTGACCCGGGCGTTCTCCGGCCGGCCGGCCCGCGGACTGGTCAACCGCTTCAT
The DNA here is from genome assembly GCF_044756885.1 of Streptomyces sp. NPDC091412. NCBI lineage: Bacteria > Bacillati > Actinomycetota > Actinomycetes > Kitasatosporales > Streptomycetaceae > Streptomyces > Streptomyces sp. NPDC091412. Next base: position 566,972 of record NZ_JBIVTV010000004.1, read on the forward strand.
GCGGGAGCACGGCCCGTACGCGCCCGCCGCCTACCCGGAGGTCCACCACCTCACCGCGCCGCTGCGCAAGGCGGCCGCCAAGGCGAAGGACGCGCAGGGCATGGCACTGTGGGCGGGCCAGGGCCACCGGATGGCCCGCGAGCTGCCCGCCGGGCAGCTGGTGGAGGTGCTGCTCGCCGAACTCGACGCCGCACGGGCGGCACTGGCGACCGGTTTCGCGGCAGGAGGTGACGCGCGATGACCGCGCCGGTGTTCGTCGTGGACGAACTGAAGGAAATCGGAACGGAGTTCGTGCTGGAGGGCCCCGAGGGGCGGCACGCGGTCTCGGTCAAGCGGCTGCGGCCGGGCGAGGACGTGGTGCTCACCGACGGCCGCGGGCGCTGGATCGAGGGCGTGGTCAAGGCCGCCGAGGGCAAGGACCGGCTGGTGGTCTCGGACTTGGCGTCCCTCGTCGAGGAACCGCCGGAGTCCCCCCGTATCACCGTCGTCCAGGCCCTGCCCAAGGGCGACCGCGGCGAACTCGCCGTGGAGACCATGACCGAGGTCGGCGTGGACGCGATCGTGCCGTGGTCCGCCTCCCGCTGTATCACGCAGTGGAAGGGCGACCGGGGCCTGAAGGCGCTCGGCAAGTGGCGCGCGACCGCCCGCGAGGCCGGCAAACAGTCCCGCCGGGTGCGCTTCCCCGAGGTCGCGGACGCGGCGACGACCAAACAGGTTGCCGCACTTCTGGCCGAAGCCGACTTCGCCGCCGTGCTCCACGAGAGCGGCGAGGAGCGCCTGGCCTCCGTCGAACTCCCCGCCCAGGGCGACATCGTGCTGGTCGTCGGCCCGGAAGGCGGGGTGTCACCCGAGGAACTGGCACAGTTCGGGGACGCGGGGGCGAAGGCGTACGTGCTCGGCCCCACCGTGCTGCGCACCTCCACCGCCGGCACGGCGGCCGCCGCCCTGCTGCTGGGCCGTACCGGCCGCTGGTCCTGACCGGCGGGGCCGCGTGAGCGCGGGCGCGCGCGGCGTGCGTGTGGCCGTATGCGCTCTACCGCCCCGGGCGCGGCGGTGGCAGGCTGCCGTGCATGGGGGCATCGAGGCGGATTCGGCACCTGCCGCGCGGGCGGCGGGTGAGGGCCGTGGCGGTGCTCGCGGCGGTCGCCGCGGGCGGTGCCGTCGCATGTGAACCCGGCGGGCTCAACGCCGCGTCGGCGGCGTCCACGACCGACGTGACGGCGACGGCGGAGCTGAACCGGCGTCACACGACGGTGAGTTGGCTCAGCTGCATAGGCAGGGACGACGACGGCGGACGGACGCGCACGGCGGGGCGTCAGGGGAACCGGTCGCCGTCGGCGTCCGAGACCACCGTGGTCACCGTGGACTGCCAGGGGGAGACGAAGGACGGCCGGAAGATCTCCGTCACCGGGAAGGTCACCCGGGCCGTCGACGGAGCCTGTGTGCGCGGGGACCTGACCGCCAAAGTCGGCGGCAGGGTCTTGTTCCACGTGGGTGGCCTCGGCAACTGCGACGCCACGACCGGGCCGACGTACCGGCCGCCCGTCACCTACCGGCCCACCCACGGTCAGCCGGAGCCGGCGGTCACGGTGACCGTCACCCGGACGATCTGGTGCCAGGGCGATCCCACCTGCTGGCCCGTCCGGGGCAAGTGAGGCCGCACCGCCGCCGGTTCGTGTGCGGGGGGAGCCATCCGACCCCTGTCCGTCGCCGCCGCCCCTGCGTAGGGTGATCACGTGACTCAGCCCGCATCGTCTCCGTCGCCCGCATCGCCCGCCTCCTCCGCGTATCTCCGGTTCCCGTATCTGCGCGGCGAGTTGGTCGCCTTCACCGCCGAGGACGACGTGTGGCTCGCGCCGCTGGACGGCGGCAGGGCCTGGCGGGTCAGCGCCGACAACGTGCCGGCGAACCACCCCCGTATCTCGCCCGACGGCGCCTTCGTCGCCTGGAGCTCCACCCGTGACGGCGCTCCCGAGGCGCACATCGCCCCGGTCGCCGGCGGTCCCGCCAAGCGCCTGACGTACTGGGGGAGTTCGAAGACCCAGGTGCGCGGCTGGACCCCGGACGGCGAGGTCCTCGCGATCAGCACCCAGGGCCAGGCCAGCCTGCGCCGCACCTGGGCGCGCGCCGTCCCGCTCGACGGCGGACCGGCAACCACCCTGCCGTACGGGCCCGTCGGCGATGTCGCGTACGGCCCGCACACCGTCCTGCTGTCCGCGCCGATGGGCCGCGAGGCGGCCTGGTGGAAGCGGTACCGGGGCGGCACGGCGGGCAAGCTGTGGATCGACCGCGAGGACACCGGGGAGTTCGTCCGGCTGCACGAGGACCTGGACGGCAACCTCGAATACCCGCTGTGGGTGGGGGAGAGGATCGCCTTCCTCTCCGACCACGAGGGCACCGGCGCGCTGTACTCCTCCCTCGCCGACGGCTCCGACCTGCGCCGGCACACCCGGTTGGACGGTTTCTACGCCCGGCACGCCGCCACCGACGGCACCCGGGTCGTCTACTCCAGCGCCGGTGAACTGTGGCTGCTTGACGATCTGGACGGCGCCGAGCCGCGCCGGATCGACGTCCGGCTCGGCGGGCCGCGCGTCGACCTCCAGCCGTATCCGGTGAACGCCTCCCACTGGTTCGGCTCGGCGGCCCCCGACCACACCGCGCGCGGCAGCGCGGTCGCCGTGCGCGGCGCCGTCCACTGGGTCACCCACCGCTCCGGTCCCGCCCGCGCGCTCGCCGCCGAGCCCGGCGTACGCACCCGGCTGCCGCGCACCTTCCGCGCCGAGGGCGAGGAGTGGGTGGTGTGGGTGACGGACGCCGAGGGCGACGACGCCCTGGAGTTCGCGCCCGCCACCGGCCTGGCGCCCGGCGCCACCCCGCGCCGGCTGGGCGCCGGGCAGCTCGGCCGCGTCCTGGAACTCGCCACCGCCCCCGACGGCAGCCGCGTCGCCGTCGCCTCGCACGACGGCCGGCTGCTGCTCGTCGAACGCGAGAGCGGCGAGGTGCGCGAGGTCGACCGCAGCGAGCACGGGGACGTCGGCGACCTCGCCTTCTCGCCCGACTCCGCCTGGCTGGCCTGGTCGCACCCCGGGCCGCGCCCTCTCAGCCAGCTCCGCCTCGCCAACACCACCGACCTGTCGGTCACCGAGGCGACCCCGCTGCGCTTCCGGGACCACGCGCCCGCGTTCACCCTCGACGGCAAGCACCTCGCCTTCCTCTCCCACCGCTCCTTCGACCCGGTCTACGACGAGCACGTCTTCGACCTGGCGTTCGTCGAGAGCTCCCGCCCGCACCTGATCACGCTCGCCGCGGCGACCCCCTCGCCGTTCGGCCCGCAGCGGCACGGCCGGCCCTTCGAGGCGCCCGACAAGGAGGAGACCCCGGACAGCGAGGGTGTCCCGGCGACCCGGATCGAGCTGGAGGGCCTGGCCGACCGCATCGTGCCGTTCCCGGTCGAGGCCGCCCGCTACTCCAACCTCCGCGCCGCCAAGGACGGCGTGCTCTGGCTCAGGCACCCGGTGCGCGGTGTTCTCGGCGCCTCCCGCGCCACGCCCGACGACCCGGACCCGAAGACCGAGCTGGAGCGCTACGACCTCCTCCAGCAGCGCATCGAGCATCTCGCCGCCGACGCCGACCACTTCGCGGTCAGCGGCGACGGCAAGCGGGTCCTGCTGTGGACGGACGGCAAGCTCAAGGTCGTGCCGAGCGACCGGCGCGCCTCCGGCGACGAGGACAGCGACTCCAACATCACCGTCGACCTCGGCCGGGTCCGGCAGACCGTCGACCCGGCCGCCGAGTGGCGGCAGATGTACGAGGAGACCGGCCGCGTCATGCGGGACCACTTCTGGCGGCCGGACATGGGCGGCGTCGACTGGGACGGCGTCCTCGACCGCTACCGGCCCGTCCTGGACCGGATCGCCACCCACGACGACCTGGTCGACCTGCTCTGGGAGGTGCACGGCGAGCTGGGCACCTCGCACGCCTACGTCATGCCGCCCGGAGGCTTCGGGCACGGCACCCGGCAGGGGCTGCTCGGCGCGGACATCTCCCGGCACGAGGACGGGAGTTGGCGGATCGACCGGGTCCTGCCCTCGGAGACCTCCGACCCGGACGCGCGCAGCCCGCTCGCCGCTCCCGGCGTCGCGGTGCGCGCCGGGGACGCGATCGTCGCGGTCGGCGGCCGCCCGGTCGACCCGGTGGCCGGCCCCGGCCCGCTGCTGGTCGGCACGGCGGACAAGCCGGTCGAACTGACCGTCCTGCCGGCCGGCGGGGGCGACCCGCGGCACGCGGTCGTGGTCCCCGTCGCCGACGAGGAACCCTTGCGCTACCACGCGTGGGTGGCCGACCGCCGCGCCTACGTCCACGAGCGGTCCGGCGGCCGCCTCGGCTACCTGCACGTACCGGACATGCAGGCCCCCGGCTGGGCGCAGATCCACCGCGACCTGCGCGTGGAGGTGGCCCGCGAAGGGCTCGTCGTCGACGTCCGCGAGAACCGCGGCGGCCACACCTCCCAGCTCGTGGTGGAGAAGCTGGCCCGGCGGATCGTCGGCTGGGACCTGCCCCGCGGCATGCGGCCGGAGAGCTACCCGCTGGACGCGCCCCGCGGCCCGGTCGTCGCCGTCGCCAACGAGTTCTCGGGATCCGACGGCGACATCGTCAACGCGGCGATCAAGGCGCTGGGCATCGGGCCGGTCGTCGGCACCCGCACCTGGGGCGGCGTGATCGGCATCGACAGCCGCTACCGCCTGGTCGACGGCACGTTGATCACCCAGCCCAAGTACGCCTTCTGGCTGGAGGGTTACGGGTGGGGCGTGGAGAACCACGGGGTGGACCCGGACGTCGAGGTCGCGCAACGCCCGCAGGACCACGCGGCGGGCCACGACGCCCAACTCGACGAGGCGATCCGCCTCGCGCTTCAGGCGCTCCAGGAGACGCCCGCGAAGACGCCGCCGTCCCTGCCGTGACCGTCCGGGGGCCGAGGCCCCCGGACCCGGCCGGATCCGCGCGCCCTGGATACCATGCCCCCGTACCCGATCAACCCGGCGTGAGGAGCACCGCATGGCAGGGGAACCCCAGGGCGACTGCCTGTTCTGCAAGATCGTCGCGGGACAGGTCCCGGCCACGATCGTCCGCGAGACGGAGACGACCGTCGCCTTCCGGGACATCAACCCCCAGGCGCCGACCCACGTCCTGGTGATCCCCAGGGCGCACTACAAGGACGCCGCGGTCCTCGCCACCGAGGCTCCCGGACTCGCCGCGGACGTGCTGCGCGAGACGCAGGCGATCGCCGACGAGGACAAGCTGGACAGCTACCGCATCGTGTTCAACACCGGTTCCGGCGCCGGCCAGACCGTCTGGCACGCCCACGCGCACGTCCTCGGCGGCCGCGGCCTCGAGTGGCCCCCCGGGTAGGCCGTCGTGTCCGTACGTGAACTGGTCGTCCTCGGCACCGCCAGCCAGGTGCCCACCCGGCACCGCAACCACAACGGCTATCTGCTGCGCTGGGACGGCGAGGGCATCCTGTTCGACCCCGGCGAGGGCACCCAGCGCCAGATGCTGCGCGCCGGGGCCGCCGCGCACGACCTGAACCGGATCTGCGTCACCCACTTCCACGGCGACCACAGCCTCGGCCTGGCCGGGGTGATCCAGCGGATCAACCTCGACCGGGTGCCGCACGAGATCACCGCCCACTACCCGCGTTCGGGCCGGCGCTTCTTCGAGCGCCTGCGCTATGCCACCGCCTACCGCGAGACGGTCGAGCTGACCGAGGCGCCGGTCGACGCCGACGGCGTCCTCGCGACGACCCCGGCGTACACCCTCGAAGCCCGCCGGCTCTCCCACCCGGTGGAGTCCTTCGGCTACCGGCTCGTCGAGCCGGACGGGCGCCGCATGCTGCCCGAGCGGCTCGCCGCGCACGGGATCAAGGGCCCGGACGTGGGCCGCGTCCAGCGCGAGGGTTCCCTGGGCGGGGTGCCGCTGGAGGCCGTCAGCGAGGTGCGGCGCGGACAGCGGTTCGCGTTCGTCATGGACACCCGGCTGTGCGAGGGCGTGCACGCGCTCGCCGAGGGCTGCGACATGCTGGTCATCGAGTCGACCTTCCTCGACGAGGACGAGCAACTGGCCGTCGAGTACGGACACCTGACCGCCGGTCAGGCTGCGCGGGTGGCGCGGGATGCCGGCGTGCGGCATCTGGTCCTCACCCACTTCAGCCAGCGGTACACCGACCCCGGGGGAGAGTTCGAGCGGCAGGCGCGGGCGGCCGGGTTCGACGGCGAGCTGACCGTGGCGCGCGACCTGCTCAGAGTGGCGGTTCCGAAACGCCGCTGACCAGGTCGTACGATGTTGCGATGCCGCTGCCGAAAGCCGAACTGCACCTGCACGTCGAAGGCACCCTGGAGCCCGAGCTGGCTTTCGAGCTGGCCGCGCGCAACGGCGTCGAGCTGCCCTACGCGGACACCGACGCGCTCCGCGAGGCCTACCGGTTCGAGGACCTCCAGACCTTCCTGAACCTGTACTACGAGCTCATGGCCGTCCTGCGCACCGAGCGGGACTTCGAGGACCTGGCCGACGCCTATCTCGCGCGGGCCGCCGCGCAGGGCGTGCGGCACGCGGAGATCTTCTTCGACCCGCAGGCCCACCTCTCCCGGGGCGTCGGCATGGGCACAGTCGTCGACGGACTGTGGCGGGCGCTGGGCCGCAGCCAGGAGAAGCACGGCGTCTCGACCCGGCTGATCATGTGCTTCCTGCGCGACGAGTCCGCCGAGTCGGCCATGGAGACGCTGGAGGCCGCCAAGCCGTACCTCGACCGGATCGCGGGGATCGGACTGGACTCCGCCGAGGCGGGCCACCCGCCGGCGAAGTTCCGCGAGGTGTACGAGGCCGCCGCCGCCCTCGGGCTGCGGCGCGTGGCGCACGCCGGCGAGGAGGGCCCGCCGGAGTACATCGCGCAGGCCCTCGACGTGCTCGGCGTCGAGCGCGTCGACCACGGGCTGCGCTGCATGGAGGATCCGGACCTGGTCGCCCGACTGGTGCGCGACCGGATCCCGCTGACCCTGTGCCCCCTGTCGAACGTGCGCCTCCGCGCGGTCGGCACGCTGGCCGACCACCCGCTGCCGGCCATGCTGGACGCCGGCCTGCTGTGCACGGTCAACTCCGACGACCCGGCCTACTTCGGCGGCTACGTCGGCGACACCTTCGACGCGGTCCGCGACACCCTGGGCCTGGGCGAGGACCGGCTGCGCGAACTGGCCCGCAACTCCTTCCTCGCCTCCTTCCTGGAGCACGACGAGGAACTGCGCCGGCGGTACCTCGCCGAGGTCGAGGCGTACGAGTTCCCGTAAGCCCCCGCCGAACCCGTCTCCCGCATGCGCCGGGCGCCCTGTGCGCCCGGCGCATGCGGGTTTTCGGACGTCTGCGGGTTTTCGGGCGGCCGACCACGCGACCCCCGAAGGCCCGTTGACGGAGCATGTTCGCGTTTCTAAACTCCGTTCCCATACATGGATAGCGTCTATGTGGGGAGATGGCCAGGGTGAGTCCGGAGACGAACACCGCGGGTCCGTCCGATGTGGTGCGCAGACTGCGGGAGGGAATGGCGGGCGGTGTGCTGTCCTTCCCGCTGACGGCGTTCCACGACGACGGGTCGCTCGACCCCGACGGCAGCCGCGCCTACCTGGCCGCTCAGCTCGCCACCGCGCCCGGCGCCGTCTTCCCGGCCTGCGGCACCGGCGAGTTCTTCTCGCTGGACGAGGACGAGTACCGCCAGGTCGTCTCGATCGCCGTCGAGGAGGCGGCGGGCCGGGTGCCCGTGGTGGCGGGCGCCGGGTACGGCTGGGCGCAGGCCGCACGGTTCGCGCGCATCGCCGAGGAGGCCGGCGCCGACGCGCTCCTCGTCCTGCCGCACTACCTCGTCGCCGCCCCGCAGAACGGACTGGCCGCCCAGCTCGAACAGCTCGCGGCCCGCACCCGGCTGCCGCTCATCGCCTACCAGCGCGGTCAGGTGGCGTACGGCCTGGAGGCGTTCCGGCGCATCGCGCGGATCCCCTCGGTGATCGGCCTCAAGGACGGCCGCAGCGACCTCGACGCCCTCCAGCGGCTCACCCTCGCCGCCCCCGAGGGGTTCCTGTTCTTCAACGGTGCCCCCACCGCCGAGATGCAGGCCCGCGCCTACGCGGCCGTCGGCGTCCCCGCCTACTCCTCCGCCGTGCACGCCTTCGCCCCGGAGATCGCGAACGCCTTCTTCGCCGCGCTGCGGTCCGGAGACGGCGGCTCCGCCGACAAGCTGCTGCGCGACTTCTACGTCCCCTTCGTCGAACTGCGCGACCGGGTGCCCGGATACTCCGTGTCCCTGGTGAAGGCGGCCGCCCGGCTGCGCGGGCGCCCCGTCGGACCCGTCCGGGCCCCGCTCACCGACCCCTCGCCCGCCGACCTGGCCGACCTGAGGGAACTGCTGGACGCGGGACTCGACATGGTGGGGGCCGCCCTGTGACCCGCGACCTCACCGTCACCGAGGTACGGCTGACCCCGATCCTGATCGCCGACCCGCCGCTGCTGAACACCCAGGGCGTGCACCAGCCGTACACCCCCCGCCTGATCGTGGAGGTGGTGACGGCCGACGGGATCACCGGATACGGCGAGACCTACGGCGACACCAAGTACCTGGAGCTGGCCCGCCCCCTCGCCGACCGGCTGACGGGACGTCGGATCACCGACCTGAACGGCCTGTTCGGCCTCGATCTCGCCGTGGACGCCTCCCGGGTGGAGAACGCCGTCGACGTCGGCGGGCTGCGCGGCGTCCAGACCGCCGACAAACTGCGCCTGTCCGTCCTGTCCGGCTTCGAGGTCGCCTGCCTGGACGCCCTCGGCAAGGCGCTCGGCCTGCCCGTGCACGCGCTGCTCGGCGGCAAGGTGCGCGACTCCGTCGAGTACAGCGCCTACCTCTTCTACAAGTGGGCCGGGCATCCGGAGGGCGTCGACTGCGAGAAGGACGACTGGGGCGCCGCCCTCGACCCGGCGGGCGTGGTGGAGCAGGCGCGCGGGTTCACCGAGCGCCACGGCTTCACCTCCTTCAAGCTCAAGGGCGGCGTCTTCCCGCCCCAGGAGGAGATCGCCGCCGTACGGGCCCTGGCGGAGGCCTTTCCCGGACACCCGCTGCGGCTGGACCCCAACGGGGCCTGGTCGGTGGAGACCTCCGTGGAGGTGGCCCGGCAGCTCGGGGACGTCCTGGAGTACCTGGAGGACCCCGCCCTCGGCACGCCCGCCATGGCGGAGGTGGCCGCCCGGACCGGCGTTCCGCTGGCCACCAACATGTGCGTGACGACCTTCGCCGAGATCAAGGAGGCGTTCACCTCGAACGCGGTCCAGGTGCTGCTCTCCGACCACCACTACTGGGGCGGCCTGCGCAACACCCAGCACCTGGCGGCTCTGTGCGCCGCCTTCGGCGTCGGCGTGTCGATGCACTCCAACACCCATCTGGGGATCAGCCTGGCCGCGATGACCCACGTGGCGTCCACCGTGCCCGGCCTCCACCACGCCTGCGACACCCACTACCCCTGGCAGTCGGAGGACGTCCTGACCGAGCGGCTCACCTTCGACGGCGGCCGGATCGCCGTCCCCGACGGCCCCGGTCTCGGCGTCGAACTCGACCGGGACAGGCTGGCCTTCCTGCACCGCCGCTGGGCCGAGGACGACGGCCGCCTGCGGGACCGGGACGACGCGGCGGCGATGCGCGTCGCCGAACCGGGCTGGACCGCCCCGCCGACCCCCCGCTGGTAGACGCGGCCCGCGCTCCCCGGCGTGAGCGCCGACGCGTCGTCGGCGCTCTGGTGCACACTGGCCGGACCAGTACCACGTCAGGGAGCGCACCGTGACCGCGTCCAACACGTCCGCCGGAGCGGGACCGGCTTACCCGGAGGACCGGGAGGACCGGGGAAACCTCGCGGACCGGGGAAACCTCGCGGACCGGGAGGACCTCGTTGACCGGGAGGACCGGGAGGACCGGGAGTACATCGTCGGGGCACCGCACGCCCACGTCGATGCCCAGGTCGACCCGCTGGCCGGGCTGCGCTCCGCGGACGATCCGCCCTGGGACGTGTACCTCACGGGCACCGTCTTCCTCGACATCATCTTCACCGGACTCGACTCCGCCCCGGTGCGCGGGACCGAGTCCTGGGCGCGCGGGATGGGGTCGAGCCCCGGCGGGGTGGCCAACATGGCGACCGCGCTGGCCCGCCTGGGACTGCGGACGTCCCTGGCGGCGGCCTTCGGAGACGACCACTACGGCGACTACTGCTGGGACGCGCTGGAACAGGGCGAGGGCATCGACCTGTCCCCGTCCGGCACCGTGCCCGGCTGGCACTCGCCGGTCACCGTCTCCATGGCGTACGAGGGCGAGCGCACCATGGTCTCGCACGGCCACGAGCCGCCCCCGGAGGCCGTGTTCCTCCAGGAGGGTGTCCCGGAGTGCCGGCCCCGCGCGCGTGCCGCCGTGGCCTCTCTGACGCCGGGCCGGCGCTCCCCGTGGATCGCCCAGGCCGCGGGCGAGGGCACGCGCATCTTCGGGGACGTCGGCTGGGACGACACCGGTGCCTGGGACCTGGCGGGCCTGTCCGACCTGGAGCACTGCGAGGCGTTCCTGCCCAACGCCGAGGAGGCGATGCGCTACACGGGCACCGACTGCCCGCGCGCCGCGGCGCACGCGCTCACCGCGTTCGTCCCGATCGCGGTGGTCACCCTCGGCTCCGAGGGCGCCTACGCGGTCGACCGGCGCACGGGGGAGAGCGCCGAGGTGCCCGCCATCGCGGTGGAGGCACTGGACCCGACCGGCGCGGGCGACGTCTTCGTGGCCGGCTTCGTCACCGGCACCCTGGCCGGCTGGCCGCTGGCCGACCGCCTGGCCTTCGCCGGCCTCACCGCCGCCCTGTCCGTGCAGGAGTTCGGCGGCTCCCTGTCGGCCCCCGGCTGGTCCGAGATCGCCGCCTGGTGGCGCCGGGTCCAGTCGGTCGAGGGCCAGGACCCGGAGGCCCTGCGGCGGTACGCGTTCCTGGAGGACCTGGTTCCGGAGGCGAGCGTCGAGCCGTGGCCGCGGCGCCGGGCCGTGCCGACCATCGGGTTCCGCAGGCCGGCGTGACCGGTGCCGCGCGGGACCGCGCGGCAGGCCGCCCGCTACGGCGGATTCCACGTCCTCGGCGAATTCGGTGGATTCCGCCACGACTCCAAGACCGGCGACGTCGTTGACAGGTGACGTCCGCCGCCCGATCATCGGCGGCGACCGAGCGCGATGAGGCAAGCAGCCTCCGGCCTCCTGACTCCCTCCGTCGAAGGACACGCGTCGTGCGCAGAAGAACACGCAGACTTAGAGTGCTCCTCGCCGTTTCCGGCCTCGTCCTCGCGCTGCCCGTCGCGTTGACCACGCCGGAACCGGCCCAGGCGCGGCCGCGGACCGGGGCCGCCCCCGACCGCCGAGCGCCCCGGTTCACCCACTCCGCGCGTCAACTCAGTTTGACCGTACCGGCGGGCCGCAACACCCCCGGTTACGCCTTACGGGTGGCGAGGAATCAACTCTCGTTGACGACGGACCGTTCGGGCGGCACAGTTCTGGCCACCGCGGGCGGCGACACCGGCGCACTGCGCTTCCGGACCGCCGGCGGATGGCAGCACGCCACCCGTGTCACCGACTGGACCTGGCGGAACGGCACGCTCGCCCTCACCGCCGCCACGACGACGCCCGGTGTCACCGTACGGGCCCGGGTCACCCCGTCCGCCGACCGCTACCGGCTCGACTGGCAGGTCGTGGGCACCGCCCCCGAACGCCTCGGCCTCGCCTACGACTTGCCGTCCGCCGGCCACTGGTACGGCCACGGCGAGACCCAGACCCCGCACGGTGGCCCCGCCACCGACCAGCCCTGGCCGCTCGACAGCGGGCAGGTCGCCGACCCGGCCTTCGGGCCGGCCTCCTACTACATGGTCGACCCGTTCTGGTACACGTCCTCGGCGGCCGGACTGCACGTGGACACCGGGCACGTCATGAACGTCGCGATCAACCAGGACAAGGACGGTCTCGGCCGCTTCGACATCGAGTCCGCGGACCCCTACCGGGCCACGGTCTTCGTCGAGTCCACGCCGCTGGAGGTCTACCGCGACTACGTCGGCGTCGTGGGCAGGCCGGCCAAGAGCGACGCCACCCAGCGGCAGTACGCCGAGCCGGTCTGGAACTCCTGGGCGCAGTTCTACACCCACGTCGACCAGGCGCGGCTCCTCGGCTACGCCCAGGCCCTGCACGACCACGGGATCACCGGGCACACGCTCCAGCTCGACGACAAGTGGGAGTCCGACTACGGGAACATGACCTTCGACGCGAAGGCCTACCCGGACCCCGGGGCGATGTCCCGCCGGATCCACGCCCTCGGCTTCGACTTCGGCCTCTGGGTGACGCTGTGGATCAACCTGGACTCCGACCAGTACCAGTACGCCGCCGACCACGGCTATCTGCTCGGCGCCGCCACCGATCCCGCCGAGCCGTGCCGCGTCACCTGGTGGAACGGCACCGCCGGCATCGTCGACCTCGCCAACCCGAAGGCCAGGTCCTGGTACGAGGGGCGGCTGCGCGGCCTGATGAGCACCTACGGCGTGGACGGGCTGAAGTTCGACACCCGCTTCTTCGACGAGCGGTGCGTTCCCCGCGCGGGCGCCGAACCCACCGACTACCAGCGCCTGGGTGCTCAACTCGCCGACAAGTTCGACCTCCAGGGCGTCGGCATCCGCGTCCACTGGGACACCACCGCCCACCGGGCCGGGTTCGTCACCCGTCAGCTGGACAAGGGCACGGGCTGGAACTCCCTGCGGGCCGCCGTCACGCAGAACCTCGCCATCTCCACCATCGGCTACCCCTTCGTCACCACCGACATGATCGGCGGCTCCAGCGGTCAGCCCGCCCCCACCCGGCAGGTCCTGGTCCGCTGGGCCCAGGCCGCGTCGCTGATGCCGCTCATGTACGCCTCCACGTCCCCCGTCGAGACCGTCGACGTGACGACCGGCAGGAAGGTGGTGTACGACGCGCGGACCGCCGCCCTCTACCGCGAGGCCATCGCCCGCCACGGCCGCCTCGCCCCCTACATCCGCGACCAGGTCCGGCACACGCTGCGCACCGGCGACCCGATCATGCGCCCGCTCTTCTTCGACTTCCCGCACGACGAGCGGGCGTACACGATCACCGACGAGTGGATGCTGGGTCCCGCGATCCTGGCGGCCCCCCAACTGACCGACGCGCCCGCCCGCCCCGTCCACCTCCCCGCGGGCACCTGGTACGACGTCACCCACGCCCGCACCCTGCACGGCCCCCGAACCATCCCGGCCTACACCACCCCCCTGAACGCCACCCCGGTCTTCGTCAACCTGAACGCAAAGGAAGCGAAGAAGGCCCTACGGGCCCTGCGCTGACCCCCACAGGACGCAGGGCGGGCGAGGGACCCGCCGAGGCCCCGGGGCGGCGCCTTCTCGACCCACCGAGACAGGTGGGCGGGTGGGTGAACCGGGGGTGCAGGGGGCAGAGCCCCACGCCGGGGTCTGGGGCGGAGCCCCAGGGCCGGGGACCTTTCAACTCACCGAGTCGGGCGGGCGAGTGGGAAAGCAGGGGCGGAGCCCAGGAAGGAGGGGCCCCCGGCGAACCGAGCCGTCAGAAGCCGAGGCGGCGGAGCTGCTTGGGGTCGCGCTGCCAGTCCTTGGCGACCTTCACATGAAGGTCGAGGAACACCGGCGTCCCCAGCAGCGCCTCGATGTGCTTGCGGGACTTGATCCCGACCTCCTTGAGCCGCTTCCCCTTGGGCCCGATGATGATGCCCTTCTGGCTCGGCCGCTCGATGAACACGTTGGCGTGGATGTCGAGCAGCGGCTTGTCCGCGGGCCGGTCCTCGCGCGGCAGCATCTCCTCCACCACCACCGCGATGGAGTGGGGCAGTTCGTCCCGCACCCCCTCCAGCGCCGCCTCCCGGATCAGCTCGGCCACCATGACCTGCTCGGGCTCGTCCGTGAGGTCGCCCTCGGGGTAGAGCGCGGGCCCCTCGGGCAGCAGCGGGACCAGCAGATCGGCCAGCAGGTCCACCTGCTTGTTCGCCGTCGCCGACACCGGAACGATCTCCGCCCAGGTGATCCCCAGCTCCTCACCCAGCTGGTCGATCGCGATCAGCTGCTCGGCGAGCGCCTTGGGGTCCACCAGGTCCGTCTTCGTGACGATCGCGACCTTGGGCGTCTTCCTGATCCCGGCCAGTTCCTTCGCGATGAACCGGTCACCGGGACCGATCTTCTGGTCGGCCGGCAGGCAGAAGCCGATCACGTCGACCTCGGCCCAGGTGGTCCGTACGACGTCGTTCAGCCGTTCCCCCAGCAGGGTGCGCGGCTTGTGCAGCCCCGGTGTGTCCACCAGGATCAGCTGCGCGTCCGGGCGGTGGACGATGCCCCGCACGGTGTGCCGCGTCGTCTGAGGCCGGTTCGAGGTGATCGCCACCTTCTGCCCGACCAGAGCGTTCGTGAGGGTGGACTTGCCCGCGTTGGGACGGCCCACGAAGCAGGCGAAGCCTGCCCGATGGGCAGCCTCGACGGACTGCTCGGATGACTGGGTGCGAACGCTCATGGCGCCCATTGTCCCTGATCCACGAACCACGGCTGCACACGCGTCCTCAGTCGACGAGGCCCAGCCGGGTGCGGTCCCGCTGCTGGTTGATGAGGACCGTGGAGAGGGCGCCCACGACCACCAGCAGCAGCGCGGTGAGCAGGAAGGCGTGGGTGAAGCCCAGCGTGGTCGTCGCCGCCGAGCCGACCAGGAATCCGGTGACGGCCGGAGCGAACAGGCCACCGGTGCTGAGCAGGGCGTTGGTCACCTGGAGGACGGCGCCGCGCTGTCCGACCGTGGTCATCTCGGCCGCGACCAGGTAGGTCACCGCGAACAGGGCCGGTGCGGTGCCGAACCCGAAGGTGAAGGCGACGATGCGCACCGTGTCGTCGGAGACGAGGGCACCGAGGAGCAGGGTGAGACCGCTGAAGACGGTGGCGCAGGAGAGGACGGTCCCCCGTGAGACCCGGGTCGGGACACCGCGGCCGTCGAGGACCTGGGTGATCCAGCTGAGCCCGACCGTGGCGACGGCACCCCAGAGGGCGGGGAGGACGATCATCGAACCGGCCTGCTGGGTGCCGTACCCCATGACCTTCTCGTAGTACGTGGGCAGCCACGACGTGGCCAGGGCGAAGGTCCAGTAGCCGAGGAAGGAGCACAGCACGGCGAGGATCCACGACGGGGTGAGGAAGGAGCGCAGGTACCTCACGGGCTGCGCGACGGTGGCGCCCGAGCCCGGAGCGACGGGCGGCGCCGTCCCCTCGATCTCGTGCTCGGCCCGCTCCGACGTGTAGGGTCCCTCCTTCCCCAGGACCAGCCACAGCACCGCCCAGACCACGCCGATGAAGCCCAGGAAGACGAACGTCGCCCGCCAGCCGAAGTCGGCCGCGATCCAGGACAGCACCGGCGCGAAGCAGACGATGCCGAGCGTCACGCCGGAGGAGGCGAGAGCCGCGGGCGTGGCGCCCTTTTTCTTCGGAAACCACTGGTAGACGGCGTGCATCATGATCGGCGCCAACGGACCCTCGCCCGCGCCCAGCAGCACGCGGCTGAACCACAGCGCGGGCAGCGACGCGAAGACGAAGACCGGCACCTGGGAGACGGCCCAGATGAGGCACAGGGTGAGCAGGATCCACTTCGACTTCACACGGTTGGCGATGGGCGCGGCGACCAGCTGGGCGACACCGAACAGGAAGAACACCGCGCTGCCGAGCAGACCGAACTGCTCCGGGGTGATGTGCAGATCCCGCATCACCGGTACGGCGACGATGCCGAGGATGGCCTTGTCCGCCCAGCTGATCATCATGAGGACCAGCAGCAGGACGGCCATCAGCCAGCCGTAGGAGGTGCGCTTCCCGGGGGTCCAGCGGCGGGGATCCGCCGGGTCCGGAACCGGTGGGACCGATGGCGGGGTGGCGAGGTGTTGCGTCATGGAAGCCTCCGGAGCGGAGACGGTCGCGAACGGACCGCTGGGAGCGAAGAGGGAGGACGGAGCCGCCGGCGGGCCGCCGACGGCTCCTGGAACGCGTGAAGAGAAGAGGCGACGGCGCGGTGATCAGGACCGCGGCGTGACCCGTACGGGCAGGGAGGCGAATCCGCGCAGGACGTTGTGGGTCAGCGGGACCGGCTCGCCGGCGAGTTCGATCGTGTCGACGCGGGCGGCCAGAGCTTTGAGCACGAGCTCGATCTCGAGTCGGGCGATGGGCTGCCCGACACACTGGTGGAGCCCCATCCCGAACGCGACGTGGCCGGACGCCTGCCGGTCCAGGTCGTACGTGTCGGCGTTCGCGCCCCACTTGCGCGGGTCGCGGTTGGCGGCGCCGATGAAGAGCAGCACCTTGGCGCCCGCCGGGATGTGGACGCCGCCCAGCACGCCGGGCGCCGTGGTCGTCCGGTGGAACTTCTGGAACGGGGACTCAAGACGCAGCGCCTCGTCCACGGCGAACTTGGCGAGGGACGGGTCCTCGCGCAGTGCCGCCCAGGCCCGGGGTGTGCGCGCCAGGCAGGCGAGGGTGTTGCCGATCCCGAAGACCGTGGTGTCGACGCCCGCGGACAGCAGGGCCCGCACCAGCAGGGCGGCCTGCTCGGCGGTGATCAGACCGTCCCGCACACGGTCCCAGACGCGTGCGCCGAAGCCGGTGTCGTCGAGGTTCTCCCGGGCGCAGTTGCGCAGGATCGCGGCGCTGTGCTCGTCGGCGTGGGCAAAGGCCAGGTCGAAGATCTCGTTCTGGGGGCCGAACGCGTTGAAGACCATGTTGCCGTAGGGCAGCAGGTTCTCCCGGCCCTCCTGGGGGATGCCCACCGCGTCGGGGAAGACCCGCAGCGGGTACTTCTCCGCCAGGTCCTTGACCACGTCGAACTCGCGGCGGGCGACGAGTTCGTCGGCGATCTCCTCGGCCGGTCCGGTGAAGCGTTCCCGCAACGGCCGTACCGTCGCCGGGTTGATGACGCCGGTCAGCGCGCGACGCATGACCGTGTGGATCGGGGGGTCGGACTCCAGGATGCTCGGCGGGCGCCATCCCGTGTCCTGGCGGATGTCGCGCGGGCCGAGACCGCCGGAGGAGCAGTACGTCTCGAAGTCGGTGAGGACCTCGTAGACCTCCTCGAAGCCGGCGACGGCGTACGCGCCGCACTTCTCCAGCCAGGTCACCGGGCCCGCCTCGCGCAGCCGCGTCAGCATCGGGTAGGGCTCCGCGATGTTCGCGGGGGAGAAGGGGTCGTCCGGGAGCGTGACGACGCCCTCGGCAGGTGCGATGGTCATGAAGAGAACCTCTTTTGATGCCGGTCTGTCACAGGTCGAGGACGAGTCGGCCGCAGCCCGCCGCCGCACGGGAGACGCAGATCATCATGGTCGCGCCGGTGTCCTGGTCGTCCTGGGTGAGCACGGCGTCGCGGTGCTCCGGCTCGCCCGAGACGACGGGGGTCTCGCAGGTGCCGCACAGGCCCTGCCGGCAGGAGGACAGCACGCGGACGCCGACGTCCTCGACCGCTTCCAGGATCGTGCGGTCGGTGGGTACCGACACGGTCTTCCCGCTGCGCGCGAGTTCGACCTCGAACGGTTCGGCCACGGACCCGGGGCCCAGCGCGGTGGCCGCGAACCGCTCGGTGTGCAGCGAGCCGGGCGGCCACCCCATGCACAGTTCCTCGACCGCGCTCAGCATCCCGCCCGGCCCGCAGGCGTACACCAGCATGTGGGCCCGGGGCATGGCCAGCACGCCCGCCAGGTCCATGCGGCCGCGCTCGTCCTCGGCGACGATGTCGACCCGGTCGCCGTACTCGTCGACGAGCCGCTCGGCGAAGGCCATGCCGGCGCGTGACCGTCCGCCGTAGACCAGGCGCCAGTCCCTGCCCGCCTCCGCGGCCCGCTCGATCATCGGGATGATCGGGGTGATGCCGATGCCACCGGCCAGGAAGAGGTACTTCCGGGAGTCCCTGACCGGGAAGTTGTTGCGCGGCTCGGAGATCTCCAGCGTGTCGCCGGGGCGTACGTTCCGGTGGATCCAGCGGGAGCCGCCCCGCGAGCCGGGGACGTCGAGGACGGCGACACGCAGGTGCGACAGGTCCTTCGTGGAGGAGCACAGCGAGTACTGCCGTACGTACTGGCCACCGAGGTGGACGTCGATGTGGGCCCCCGGCTCCCACGGCTGGAAGGGCGACCCGTCCGGGGTCACGAGGACCAGCGAGACGACACCGTCGGCGACCCGGTCCACGCGTTCCGCGATCACCTCGCGGGTGCGGGGCACGACGCCGCGGCGGTCCGTGCGCGCACTGAGTCCGCCCATCTGAAGCCTGCTTTCTCACGTGGTCCTCGGGGGCCGGGCGAACCGTGTCGCACCGGTGCCGGAATGTTAGGTAGCGCGGAGCGCCTTTCCCCGGGGCTTTCCACTCAGTAGAAACCGGCATCGACCCCATGGTCGACGTGTCCCTGCTCACGGGTGCCGCTACCTGCGGCTTCCTGGAATTTCCCGAGGGCTTTCCTTCGTCTCCCACGGGTCGTAATGTGCGGTTTCATGAGCTCTCAGGACAAGCGGCCCACCGGGCGGGAGGCGCTGCCGGCCGGGCCCGCCGGGGCTGCCCCGAAGTCCGTCGCCGCCCGTGCGCTGAGGATCCTGGACACTTTTGACTCCGAGCACTACGAGCTGTCCCTGAGCGACATCTCCCGCCGCAGCGGGCTGCCGGTGGCCACCTGCCACCGGCTCGTCCGTGAGCTCGTCGAGTGGGGCGGCCTGCTGCGGACCGGCGGCCGGTACCGCATCGGCCACAAGCTGTGGTCCCTGGGACTGCTCTCCGAGAGCCACCACGGCCTCGCCGAACTGGCCGCGCCGTACATGCACGACGTGCTCTTCCTGACCAAGCACGTGGTCAACCTCTTCGTCCTCGACGGCGCCCACGCCCTGCTGCTCGAACGGATCTCCGGAACCCAGCCGGGACCGGCCCTGCACCGGGTGGGCGACCGCCTGGCCCTGCACGCCAGTGCCGGGGGGAAGGCGTTCCTCGCCTACGGGCCGCCGGAACTCGCGCGGGCCGCTCTGGCCAACCCGCAGCGGCTCACCCCGCACACCGTGATCGACCCGACCCGGCTGCGCCGCGAACTCGAACAGGTCCGGCGCAAGGGGTACGCCATGACGCTGGAGGAGGCGGTCGAGGGGGCGCACGGGATCGCGGTGCCGGTCACCGCCGCCGACGGCGGTGTCATCGCGGCCCTCGGTGTCGTCACCGTCGGAACGCGCCCCCGCCCCGCCGGGATCGTGCCGGTCCTGCAGATCGCCGCGCGGAGCATCGCACGAGAGGCGGGCCGCCTGGCCGCGTAGAGCGACACGGCTGGAAGGTGCCGACGCCCGGTGCCCTGTGGCCGGACGCCGCCAGGCGGGGGTTCGCGGGCATGGGCGCATGCGGGCATGGGCGCATGCGAGTGCGGACGATCACAGGGCGGGGCCGTTCGCGGGAGGGGGTTTCGCGTGGGACGGGCGGGCGCTGGACGGGGGTTCGCGCTGGGCGGGCGCATGCGGGTACGGGCGCATGCGGGTAGGGGAGTTCCACGGGGCGGGCGCGCGGCGGGTGTCGTGCGCGGCCGGCGATCGTAGTGGGGACGTCATGACGCGAGGCATCGTGCGTGGCAGGTGCGGCAGGTGCGGCAGGGTGGGAAGCCGGTGGTGGAGCCCGCGGCTCACGCCCCGCCGGTCAGCAGCAAGGGCAGGCTGATCAGGACCGTGGCGGCCGTCGACGCCGCGGTCAGGGCCATCGCCGCGGGCGGCGGAGGCGCGGTCTCCCGACGCGTACCGCCGACGAGGAAGGTCACGGCCGCGGCCGTCGCCGCGCAGACCGCGGCCGCCCAGCCCAGCGGTGAGGAGCCGCTCGCCGCCGTGTGCACGAGCAGCAGCGCACCCACCGCCTGGGACATGGTCGTCCGCCGCCAGGCGAGGCGGGTGCGCTCGGGTTGCAGTCCCGGGTCCCGGCCGCCGGCGCGGACGGGCACGGCCCGCGTCACGCGGGCCCGCCGGCCCAGACCAGCACCGTGGTGAACGAGGCGATCGCCGTGATCACGACGGCCAGCACGGGCAGCAGCCAGGAATCGGGCAGTGGCGCGTCACGGCGGATCGCGCGTTGGACGCGCCGCCAGTGCGGATGGGCCCCGCCCGTGATCACGACGGCCAGCAGCGCGCACACGACCGCCAGGAGTTCTCGCGCGTGCGGGATCGCGAAGGCCGGTACGAGCTGCCGTACCGCCACCGCCGCCGCCAGCAGGCTGACACCGGTACGGATCCAGGCGAGGAAGGTGCGCTCGTTGGCGAGCGTGAACCGGTAGTCCGGCTCCCTCCCCCCGCCATCGCCGCCGTCTTCTTCCTCGCGTCCCCGGTCGTTGCCCGTGACCATCCCGCTCTTCCCGCTTCCTTCCCGAGCCGTTCTGCACCTGTGGGCCGTCGGCACCCGTCCACACCCGCGTACACGCCCGTACGCGGCCGAGTGCGGGGCCGCCGGGCCCGCCGTCCGCTCAGCTCCCCGCGCGGACCACCGGGCCCGTGGCGACGGAGAACCGCGCGCCGCTCGTGGCGACGTCGATCGGGCCGTCGTACGTCGACGCGGCCTCGGTGCGCCAGTACTCGGCGTCCGCCGGCCCCGCGAAGTGGGACAGCACCAGGCGCCGCGCCCCGGCGGCCTTGGCGACCCGGCCGGCCCCGGCCGGCGGGGTGTGCGAGTTCTCCTGGTGGGCCAGGAAGGCGGGGGAGAAGCCACGGCTGCGGTAGAAGTCGAGGTTGACGGCCTCGTGGACGAGGACGTCGGTGCCCTCCGCCAGCCGGGCGAGGTTCGCCGACTCGGCCGTGTCACCGGAGAAGGTGACCGATCCGTAGGCGGAGTCGATCCGGTAGGCGAGAGCCGGGTGCACCGGCGGGTGGTCCACCAGGACGGCGGTCACCGTGATCCGCTCGTCCGCGTAGACCTCGAACGGCTCACCGGCGGCCGCGGAACCCCTGGCCGGGGCGGCCACCTCCGAGGCGCGCACCAGGTCCGCCAGCGGCGGCCGGTCCTCGTCGCCCACCCGGATGGCGATGTCGTAGGAGAACGCGTCCAGGGCGGAGGCCACGAGGCGGTCCGTGCCGGCGAGGTGCCGGGTGCCGTCCTCCGGGTCGGGGCCGGGGCCGACGATGTGGACCGGGGTGGAGAAGCCGTTCACCGGGCGCCCCCAGTTCCACAGCAGGAACCCCGGGAGCTCGATCACGTGGTCGGAGTGCAGGTGCGTGATGAACCCCGCCCGGAAACGGTGCCCCCGCAGGCCGGCCTCGTTCGCGGCGCGGGTGCAGCCGATGCCGAAGTCGACCAGGTAGAAGGCGTCGTCGACGACGACCGCGCTGGCGATGCCGTGCTCGGGGCCTCGGATGGCGGGCCCGGCGGCGACGCCGAGCGTGATGAGGTCCATGCCGCGCTGTGCGGACGTGGTGTCGGTCACCGGCGCTGTCCTTCCGGTACGGGTGCCGCCTCGTGCGGTGTCGGGGTGTGGGGACGGGCGTTGACGGTCCTGGGTTCGAGGTACTCCTCCAGCCCCCAGCGGCCGCGCTCACGTCCGAGGCCGGAGGCCTTCCAGCCGCCGAACGGAGCGTCCGGTTCCACCTGGGTGTGCTGGTTGATCCAGACCGTGCCGGCCTCGATGCCCGCCGCCACCTCGTGGGCACGGTCCAGGTCGGGCGACCACACCGAGGCGCCGAGACCGAAGTCCTGCGCGTTCAGACTGTCGATCGTCGTCCGGAGGTCGTCGTAGGCCACGACCGGCAGGGCGTTGCCGAACTGCTCGGCGTCGACGAGGTCCATGCCGACCTCGGCGTCCGTGACGATCGTCGGTTCGAGGAAGTGACCGGGCAGGTCGCAGCCGCGGCCGCCGCCCGCCGCGACCCGCGCCCCGGCGGCGACGGCGCCGTCGACCAGGCCACGGACGACGCCGTGCTGGGTGGCCGAGTGCATCGGGCCCATGGTCGACCCGGTGGCCACCCCGTGCCCGAGCCGGTGCCGGGCGACGGCCTCGGCCATGGCCTCGACCAGTTCGTCCCTCAGACCACGCGGTACGAAGACC
The DNA here is from genome assembly GCF_044756885.1 of Streptomyces sp. NPDC091412. Classification (NCBI taxonomy): domain Bacteria; kingdom Bacillati; phylum Actinomycetota; class Actinomycetes; order Kitasatosporales; family Streptomycetaceae; genus Streptomyces; species Streptomyces sp. NPDC091412. The sequence continues at coordinate 589,135 of NZ_JBIVTV010000004.1, forward strand.
CGCTTGACGGCCATGCACACCTGCCCCGCGTTGCGGAAGGCCGAGCCGACGATGCCGGACGCGGTCGTCTCGACGTCCGCGTCCGGCAGGACGATCGCGGGGTCGTTCCCGCCGAGTTCCAGGGTGACGCGCTTGACCGTGGCGGCCGCCTGGGCGGCCACGGCGGTGCCGACCTCCGTCGACCCGGTGAAGGAGATCTTCCGTACGCCGCGCAGGGTGCTCAGCGCCACGTTGACCGCGCGGCCGGGGCTGGTGCGGTACTGCAGCACACCGGCGGGCAGGACCCGGTTCATGAGGTCGACCAGGGCCATGGTGGACAGCGGTGTCGTGGCCGAGGGCTTGGCGATGACGGTGCACCCGGCGGTCAGGGCGGGGGCGAGCTTCACGCACAGCAGGGAGATGGGGAAGTTCCACGGCGTGATGGTGCCGACCAGGCCCACCGGCCGGTGGTGCACCTCGACGGTGCGGTCGGCCCGGTCGGGCAGCCTCTCCACCTCGTCCCAGGCGAGTGCGGCGTAGTGGTCCAGCAGCCCGGCGCCCACGCGGAACTCGCCGACGGCCTCGGCCAGAACCTTGCCCTGCTCCAGGGACAGCAGCCGTCCGAGTTCGTCCTCGTGGGCGCGGACGAGTTCCGCGCAGGCGTGCAGGGCGGCCTGCCGGGCCGAGCGGTCCGCGGCCCACGCCGGAGCGGCGGCCCGCGCGGCGGCGATCGCCTGCCGCACCTCGTCCTCGCCGTGCACCGGGGCCCGGCCGACCGGCTCCAGCGTGGCCGGGTCGTGTACGGCGTACGTCTCTTGGGCCATCTGCGTGCTCCTGGTCGGCGGCGGGGGTCGGGATCACACGATCCCCGCACGTCACGCCGTGGACAAGCAGGTCATCCACTCAGTGGAAAGCGGACTGCCGGACGGTGGCCGCCGCACCCTCGGCGTCGCGGAGTTTTCCACAGGGTGGAAAGTGAGCTTGTCAATGAGGCCGCTTCCCCCGCAGGCTCGGCCCGCGCCCCTGGTATCCCCGCATTCCGCCGACGAACGAGTGAGAGCCATGATGAACAACACGCAGTTGCCCGTGGTCGTGACCGGGGTCGCCTCCGGTATCGGAGCGGCGGCCGGCCGCCTGCTCGCCGACAGGGGACTGCCCGTCGTCGGAATCGACCGGTCGGTGCCCGAGTCCTTCGCGGGGACCTTCGTCCGGGCCGACCTGTCCACGCCCGGCGGCGCGCACGAGGCCGCGCGGAGCGTGCTGGCCGCCGCCCCGGACGGGCTCACGGGACTCGCCAACATCGCCGGTGTGCCCGGTACGGCGCCCTGGCGGACGGTGCTCGGCGTCAACGTCTTCGGCCTGCGGGAACTGACCGCCGCGCTGGTACCGGCGATCAGGGAGGGAGGCTGCGTCGTCAACCTCTCCTCGGCCGTGGCCACCGCCTGGGAGCGGAACCTGACCGCCGTACGGGCCTTCGCCCTCGCCCGCGACACCGAGGCGGCGCTCGACGCCGTGGCCCGCGACGAGGGCGTCACCGGCAACTCGTACCGCTTCTCCAAGGAGTGCGTGCGGTACCTCACCGAACATCTCGCGGCCGAGTACCTGTCCCGCAGGGTCCGGGTGACCTCCGTCAGCCCGGGGCCCGTGGCCACGCCGATCCTCGACGACTTCAAGCGGGACCACGGCGTCGCCAAGGTCGAGGGAGCCGGCGCCCTGCTCGGTCGGTTCGGGGAGCCGGCGGACATCGCCCGCGTCGTGGCCTTCCTGCTGAGCGACTCCGCGGCCTGGATCAACGGCACCGACATCCGCGTCGACGGCGGCCTGACGGCCTACCGCACCGTCCAGGAGGCCTCCGAGGCCGGCACCGGCTGACCCACGTCGCACGACCGCTCGCGGCGCGGCCCGGCCGGCCCACCGGCGGGGAGCGGTGACCGCGGGCCCCCGTCACCAAGTCTCGGGTGTCAGGCGTCCGTCACCGAGCCCTGAGTGTCAGGCATCTGTCACCAAGTCCAGGGTGTCAGTCGTCCGTCACCAAGTCCCGGGCCGCGGGCACGCGTCACCAAGTCCCGAGTGTCAGGCCCCCGTCACCAAGTCCCGGGCATCAGGGCTCCCGCCACCAAGCCCCGGACCGCAGGCCCCCGTCACCAAGTCCCGGGCCGCAGGCCCCCGTCACCAGGCTCCGGCCGGCAGGCCCCCCTCACCGGGCCCCGTCCGTCGGACCTCAGCCGTCCTCGCCCGCCGGCAGGGTGAGCCGTACGGTGCCGTCCGGGCCGGCCAGCAGGACCGGTGTGGCGGTGCCGCCCAGGTCCCGTACGGCGGCCCGGTCCTCCGGGGCGATCTCCTCCGCCTCGCTGACCACCGCCGCCGCCTCCAGGGACGTCGCCCCGGACGCGACGGCCATCGCCACCGCCGTCCGGAGGGCGCTCAGCTTCAGGGAGGCGAGGTGCACCGACCCGGCGACATACGTACGCCCCGTCTCGTCCCGTACGGCCGCGCCCTCCGGCACACCGTTGCGGGCCCGGGCCGAACGGGCCAGGGTGACGATCTTGAGGTCCTCGGGATCAAGCGCGATGGTCTCGGTCATGCCTCGAGCATAAGAGCCGCCCCGGCGGCCGCCGAGATCACCCCGGCGGCCGCGGAGTCCGGGTGCTCAGGCCCGGTCGAGACGGAGCCGGTCCGCGCGCGGCAGCCCCGCCACGACCAGGTCGTAGGAGTCCTCGACGAGCTCGCGGACCAGGCGGTCCGGGAGCCCGGCGTCGACCGTGACCGTGTTCCAGTGGCGCTTGTGCATGTGCCATCCGGGGACGATCAGGCCCTCGTGCTCGGCGCGCAGCCGGATCGCGTCCTCCGGGTCGCACTTGAGGTTGACCTTCAGCGGCCGGGAGTCCAGGGCCGACAGCGCGAACAACTTGCCCTGGACCTTGAAGACCGAGGTCTCCGGATTGAAGGGGAAGTCCTCCACCACCGCGTTGAACGACAGGCAGAGGGCGCGCAGCTCCTCCGGGCTCATTCCGGCTTCCCCTCCCCGTCCCCGGTGGGGGCCGCCGGGCCCACCGGCTCCGCGAGCACGGTCACGATCTTGTTCCGGCGGCCGGCCGCGGCCTCCGCGGTCAGCCGCAGCTCCCGGCCGTCGGGCAGTTCCACGACCGACGACGCGCCCGCGATGGGAACCCGGCCCAGGGCCTTGGCGAGCAGCCCGCCGACCGTCTCCACGTCCTCGTCGTCGTACTCCTCCAGGCCGTACAGCTCGCCCAGGTCCGTGATGTCCAGGCGCGCGGTGACGCGGTAGCGGTCGTCGCCGAGCGGCTCCACCGGCGGCAGCTCGCGGTCGTACTCGTCGGTGATCTCGCCGACGATCTCCTCGAGGATGTCCTCGATGGTGACGATGCCGGCCGTGCCGCCGTACTCGTCGATGACGACGGCGACGTGGTTGCGTTCCTTCTGCATCTCGCGCAGCAGGTCGTCGGCGTTCTTCGTGTCCGGCACGAAGACGGCCGGACGCATCGCCGTCGACACCAGCTCGCTCTCGGCGTCCCGGTTGATGTGCGTCTTGCGGGCCAGGTCCTTCAGATAGACGATCCCGACGATGTCGTCCTCGCTCTCGCCGGTGACCGGGATCCGCGAGAAGCCGGAGCGCAGCGCCAGCGTGAGGGCCTGGCGGATGGTCTTGTACCGCTCGATCACCACCAGGTCGGTGCGCGGCACCATGACCTCGCGCACGAGGGTGTCGCCCAGTTCGAAGACCGAGTGCACCATGCGCCGCTCCTCGTCCTCGATGAGCGACTCCTGCTCGGCCAGGTCGACCAGGGCGCGCAGCTCCGCCTCGGAGGCGAACGGGCCGCGCCGGAACCCCTTGCCGGGGGTCAGCGCGTTGCCGATGAGGATCAGCAGCGACGGGAGCGGGCCCAGCACCCGCGCGAGCGGCACCAGCACGTACGCCGCGGCGGTCGCCGTGTTCAGCGGGTGCTGGCGGCCGATGGTGCGCGGGGAGACCCCGACGGCCACGTACGAGACGAGCACCATGACCGCGATGGCGACGACCAGCGCCTGGGCCGTGCCGGAGAACGCCTCCAGACACGCGTAGGTGACCAGGGCGGCCGCCGCCATCTCGCAGGTCACGCGAACCAGCAGCGCCAGGTTGAGGTAACGGGTCGGGTCGGCGGCGACCTGGGCCAGCTTGGCGCTGCCGCGGCGGCCCGACTTCACGGCCCCCTCGGCACGGAAGCTGGACACCCGCGCGAGGCCCGCCTCCGCGCAGGCGGCGAGCCAGGCGACGACGACGAGCGCGATCGCGCCGACGACGATCTGAGGGTTCATGGGCGGGCTTACGAGACGGTGGGCGCCGGGGACGGGCCGTGCAGGCCCTGCTCGGCGCGCCAGCCGTCCACGATCGCTGCCTGCAGACCGAACATCTCGGCCTTCTCGTCCGGCTCCTCGTGGTCGTAGCCGAGCAGGTGCAGCACGCCGTGGACGGTGAGCAGCTGGAGCTCCTCGTCCATGGAGTGCTGCGTCGGAGCCTCGGCACCCTGCTTCGCGGCGACCTCGGGACAGAGCACGATGTCGCCGAGGAGGCCCTGCGGGGGCTCTTCGTCGTCCTTGGAGGGCGGCCGCAGCTCGTCCATCGGGAAGGACATGACGTCCGTGGGCCCCGGCAGGTCCATCCACTGGACGTGCAGCTGCTCCATGGCGTCGGCGTCCACGACGATCACCGAGAGCTCGGAGAGCGGGTGGATGCGCATGCGGGTGAGTGCGTAGCGGGCGATGTCGAGGATCGCCCGCTCGTCGACCTCGGTTCCCGACTCGTTGTTGACGTCGATCGACATGGTGGTGCTGGTCTACTTCCCCTTGTGCCCGTGTCCGTGCGCGTGCCCGGCCCTGCCGTGGCCGCCGGTCCTCGGCGCGCCGTTCTCGGTGCCGTGACTGCTGTCGTACTTCTCGTACGCGTCGACGATACGGCCCACGAGCTTGTGCCGTACGACGTCGTGCGACGACAGCCGGGAGAAGTGGACGTCCTCGACGCCCTCCAGGATCTCCTGCACCTGCCGCAGTCCGGACTTCTGGCCGTTGGGCAGGTCCACCTGGGTGACGTCACCCGTGATGACGATCTTCGAGTCGAAGCCGAGCCGGGTGAGGAACATCTTCATCTGCTCGGGGCTGGTGTTCTGGGCCTCGTCCAGGATGATGAAGGCGTCGTTGAGGGTGCGGCCGCGCATGTAGGCGAGCGGCGCGACCTCGATCGTCCCCGCCGCCATCAGACGCGGGATGGAGTCCGGGTCGAGCATGTCGTGCAGCGCGTCGTACAGCGGGCGCAGGTACGGGTCGATCTTCTCGTAGAGCGTGCCGGGCAGGAAGCCCAGGCGCTCGCCGGCCTCGACCGCCGGGCGGGTCAGGATGATGCGGTTGACCTGCTTGGACTGAAGCGCCTGCACCGCCTTGGCCATGGCCAGGTAGGTCTTTCCGGTGCCGGCGGGGCCGATGCCGAAGACGACCGTGTGCTTGTCGATCGCGTCGACGTACCGCTTCTGGTTGAGCGTCTTGGGGCGGATCGTGCGGCCGCGCGAGGACAGGATGTTCTGCGTGAGGACCTCGGCGGGGGTCTCGTGGCCGTCACTCTCGCCGTTCTCGCTCGCCTTGAGCATGGCGATGGAGCGTTCCACTGCGTCCTCCGTCATCGGCTGCCCGGTGCGGAGCACCAGCATCATCTCGTCGAACACGCGCTGGACCAGGGCGACGTCCGCCGGGTCACCGACCGCGCTGATCTCGTTGCCCCGGACATGGATGTCGGCCCCCGGGAAGGCCTTCTCGATCACGCGCAGGAGAGAGTCGCCGGACCCCAGCACGGTCACCATGGGGTGCTGGGCGGGGACGGTGAACTGTGCTCTGGCCTGCCCCTGCGCGGGGGTCTTGGCTGCGGGTGTCTGAGTCATGGGCCGGCGCTGAAGGCCTGCGGTTCCTCCTCGTCACGGCCGCACAAGTGAGGGCGGCCTCGCGCTTCCAGGGTACGACGGGGGAGTGACAACGCCGTAGGGCTTTTCGGCGACCGCGGCGACCCCGCCGACCCAGGGGCGGGATCAGTCCGGCACGGGGGACGCGCCGGCCTCCGTCCCGGCCCCCCGCTGGGCCCGCAGCAGGTCCCGGAACCAGCGGTAGGACGCCTTCGGGGTGCGCTCCAGGGTCTCGTAGTCGACGTGCACCAGGCCGAACCGGCGGGCGAGGCCTTCCGCCCACTCCCAGTTGTCCAGCAGCGACCACACGAAGTAGCCGCGCACGTCCACGCCCGACTCCAGGGCCCGGTGCAGGGCGCGGATGTGGCCGTCCAGGTAGGCGATGCGGTCCTGGTCGTCGAGGCCCTCGTAGGAGCACCCGTTCTCGGTGATGACGACGGGCGGGAGCCGGTCGCCGTAGCGGTCGCGCAGGCCGGTCAGCAGCTCGGTCAGCCCCTCCGGGACCACGGGCCAGCCGAAGTCCGTGACCGGGTGGCCCTCGATCTCCCGTACCGAGAAGGGCAGTTCGGCGGGCAGGGTGAGACCGCCGAACTCGATCTCCTCGCCGCTCGGAGCGCCCACCCGCGTCGGGGCGTAGTAGTTGACGCCGTACCAGTCCAGGGGCTCCGCGATGACCTTCAGATCCGAGTCGACGTCCGCGGGGGTGCCCGGCATCAGCTCGCCCAGCCCCTCGGGGTACCGGCCGAGCAGCAGCGGGTCGGCGAACAGGCGGTGCAGCAGCAGGTCGTAGAAGCCGGCCGCCTCGACGTCCGCCTGCTCCCCGGACGCCGGCCGGACGGGACTGTGCGAGTTGGCGATGCCGATGTCCGCGGCCCCGGCCGCGCGCAGCGCGCGGACCGCCAGGCCGTGGGCGAGCAGTTGGTGGTGGGCGGCCGGGAGCGCGTCGAACAGCAGCCGCTTCCCCGGTGCGTGCACGCCGAGGGCATGGCCGAGCAGGGTGTGCTCGGCGGGCTCGTTGAGCGTGATCCATTTCGTCACGCGGTCGCCCAGGCGCTCGGCGACCACCGACACATGGTCGGCGAACCGCGCGGCCGTGTCCCGCTCCAGCCAGTCGAGGCGGGCCGGCAGGTCCCAGTGGAAGAGGGTCGGGACCGGACGGACGCCGGCCGCGCACAGCTCGTCGACCAGCCGGTCGTAGAAGTCCGGGCCGCCGGGGGAGTTCACCCGGGGCCAGGAGACGGAGAAGCGGTACGCGTCCACGCCGAGGCCGGCCAGCAGCGCCACGTCCTCGCGGTGGCGGTGGTAGTGGTCGCAGGCCACCGCTGCCGTCGAGCCGTCCTTGACCCGTCCCGGCTCGGCCGAGAACGTGTCCCACACGGACGGCTCGCGCCGGTCGGCCGCCCCCTCGATCTGGTGGGCCGAGGTCGACACGCCCCACAGGAAGCCGGCCGGGAACCGGGGTATCGGGTTCGTCACCATGGGCGGGATCATCCTTACCGTAGGTAACGGAAGTCAACGCCCGGGCGGTAAAAGGACCTCACGCCCCCTCCTTGAGCACGCGGGAGATGAGCTCGCGCTGCTCCCCGGTCAGCCGGGGATCGGCCGCGTACACCGTCCGGCCGTCCACGGTGATCTCGTAGCTGAAGCCGTCGGGCACCCCGGCCGGCGGCGCGGCCTTGCCGGCGGCCAGCGCCCGCTCGGCCAGGTCCCTCCATTGCGGGGCGTCGGACCGCCCCGAGACGTCCACCTCGGCGCGGCGCTCGATGCCCGCGAACCCTCCTGTGCGCCTCACTCGAATCCGCATGGTCCGTGTCTAGTACGGAACTACAGCGTCCGCACCCCCACCTGTTCCCAGGCCTTCCGCACGGCCTCGAGTTCGCCGCCGTCGGTGCCGTACCGCTCCCGCGCGGCCCGCACGGTGAGTGTGGCGAAGTCCGTGAACTGCGCGTCCTCGTGCAGCTCACCGCCGGTCAGCACGTCGTACCAGAGCTGCCCCGCCTTCTCCCAGGCGTGGCCGCCGAGCGCGGTGGCGACCAGGTAGAAGGCGTGGTTGGGAATGCCGGAGTTGATGTGCACGCCGCCGTTGTCGCTGCCCGTGTGGACGTAGTGGTCCATCGCAGCCGGCTGCGGGTCCTTGCCGAGCACGTCGTCGTCGTACGCCGTGCCGGGTGCCTTCATGGAGCGCAGCGCGGTGCCGCTGACGCCCGGGGCCAGCAGCCCGGCGCCGATCAGCCAGTCGGCCTCGGTGGCGGTCTGGCCGAGTGTGTACTGCTTGATCAGCGAGCCGAAGACGTCGGAGAGCGACTCGTTGAGCGCGCCGGACTGCCCGAAGTAGGCCAGGTTGGCGGTGTGCTGGGTGACGCCGTGGGTCAGCTCGTGGCCGATGACGTCGACCGGGATGGTGAAGTCCAGGAAGATCTCGCCGTCGCCGTCGCCGAACACCATCTGCCCGCCGTTCCAGAAGGCGTTGTTGTACTTCTCGTCGTAGTGCACGCTGGCGTCCAGCGGCAGGCCGCTGCCGTCGATCGAGTCGCGCCGGTAGGCCGTGCGGTACAGCTCGAAGGTGGCGCCGAGGCCGGCGTAGGCGCGGTTGACCGTGGCGTCCCCGCCGGGCTCCTCGCCCTCGCCGCGCACCTTCCTCCCGGGCAGGTCGGTGCCGTGCCGGGCGTCGTAGACGGTGCGGTGCGGCTGCCCGTCCCGCTTGCCCGCGGGCGCGGCGACGGCGGGTGCGCCGATGACGGTGGTCAGCCGCCGCCGGGTGCGCTCGAAGGCGTCGCGCTCCAGGGTCCGGCGGGCGGGTCCGGAGAGCGCGGGGTCGTCGTTGCGGGCGAGGCGGTCCAGGACGTGCGGCGGCACGATGGTGCAGAAGACGGGCTCGAAGCCCCCGTTGGTCGGCGTGGTCGTCGTGGTCGGCATACCAGGCACACTTGCACTGTGTGGTCGCCCTGTCACCACCCGCAACCATGATTGGTGAAATATCGGGGCAAGGGGTCCGCGCTTCCGTCACGGAGTGATAGGCGTCCGTGACGGAGTGGCAGGCGGCCGGGCGTGGCCGGGGGGCCGCGCCGGTGACATCGCGCACTTTTTGCCCTGTTTGCCCCTTCGGTTTCGCATACTGGGACGGGCCCGCGCATCCGGCGCGGCTCGGCTAGGCTGCGCAGCATCATGCGTTTCGGGCTGCTTCTCCTTAGCTGCCGCGGCGAGGGCCTGTAGTCGAGGCCGACCCCCTCCCCGCGGAGTTCGGCGTTGCGCCGTCGGCCGTTCACCGGCACCCGCGGACCTGCGGAATTTTCGAGGAGCCCACGCACACATGGTCAACCGCCAGCAGCCCAGTTCCATGCCGATCCACAAGTACGGCCGCTACGAGCAGGTCGACATCCCCGACCGCACCTGGCCCGGCCGCCGGATCACCGCCGCTCCCCGCTGGCTCTCCACCGACCTGCGCGACGGCAACCAGGCCCTGATCGACCCGATGTCGCCCGAGCGCAAGCGCCGGATGTTCGACCAGCTGGTCAAGATGGGCTACAAGGAGATCGAGGTCGGCTTCCCGGCCTCGGGCCAGACCGACTTCGACTTCGTGCGCTCGATCATCGAGGAAGAGGGCGCGATCCCCGAGGACGTCACGATCTCCGTGCTGACCCAGGCCCGTGAGGATCTGATCGAGCGGACCGTGGAGTCCCTGAAGGGCGCCCGGCGCGCCACCGTCCACCTCTACAACGCCACCGCCCCGGTCTTCCGCCGGGTCGTCTTCCGCGGCTCCAGGGACGACATCAAGCAGATCGCCGTCGACGGCACCCGCCTGGTGATGGAGTACGCCGAGAAACTGCTGGGCCCGGAAACGGAGTTCGGCTACCAGTACAGCCCCGAGATCTTCACCGACACCGAGCTGGACTTCGCCCTGGAGGTCTGCGAGGCGGTGATGGACGTGTACCAGCCGGGCCCGGGCCGCGAGATCATCCTCAACCTGCCCGCCACGGTGGAGCGTTCGACGCCGTCGACGCACGCGGACCGCTTCGAGTGGATGCACCGCAACCTGTCCCGCCGCGAGTACGTCTGCCTGTCCGTCCACCCGCACAACGACCGCGGTACGGCCGTCGCCGCCGCCGAACTGGCGCTGATGGCCGGCGCCGACCGCGTCGAGGGCTGCCTGTTCGGGCAGGGCGAGCGCACCGGCAACGTCGACCTGGTCACCCTGGGCGTGAACCTGTTCTCGCAGGGCGTCGACCCGCAGATCGACTTCTCCGACATCGACGAGATCCGCCGTACGTGGGAGTACTGCAACCAGATGGAGGTCCACCCGCGCCACCCGTACGTGGGCGACCTGGTCTACACGTCCTTCTCCGGCTCCCACCAGGACGCCATCAAGAAGGGCTTCGACGCCATGGAGGCCGACGCGAAGGCCAAGGGCGTCACGGTCGACGACATCGAGTGGGCGGTGCCGTACCTGCCCATCGACCCCAAGGACGTCGGCCGCTCCTACGAGGCCGTCATCCGCGTCAACTCGCAGTCCGGCAAGGGCGGTGTCGCCTACGTCCTGAAGAACGACCACAAGCTGGACCTGCCGCGCCGGATGCAGATCGAGTTCTCGAAGATCATCCAGGCGAAGACGGACGCCGATGGCGGCGAGGTCACGCCGAAGGAGATCTGGGCGGCCTTCCAGGACGAGTACCTGCCGATTCCGGAGAACCCCTGGGGCCGCATCCAGGTCAGGACCGGCCAGTCGACGACGGACACCGACGGGGTCGACACGCTCACCGTCGAGGCCACCGTCGACGGCGAGGACACCGTTCTCACCGGCTCCGGCAACGGTCCGATCTCGGCCTTCTTCGACGCCCTGCACTCCATCGGCGTCGACGTACGCCTGCTGGACTACCAGGAGCACACGATGAGCGAGGGCGCCTCCGCCCAGGCCGCCTCGTACATCGAGTGCGCGATCGACGACAAGGTCCTGTGGGGGATCGGCATCGACGCGAACACGACACGTGCGTCGCTGAAGGCGGTCGTCTCGGCCGTCAACCGCGCGGCGCGCTGACCGCTCTGACCGGCGCTTTCGGGGCCCCGGCCGCCTGCTGAGGCGGCCGGGGCCCCGTCGTGCGCCCGACGAGTATCGGCCAGTCTCCGCCGCAGGTCACGGAAAGGTCTCCTCCGGGGTACTGACGACACCTCGACAATGTGGCTAACATCACGCCAGTGCGGCGATGTTGCCGCGCCGTTACGGAGGTGGGACGTGCTGCCAGTACGGGGACGAAACGGCCGTGTCACCAGGCTTGCCCGGCTGCTGGGCACCCGTACCGCGTGGACGCCGGTCGGCGACGGCGAGTTCTTCTGCCCCGGCTGCGGCGGGGACCGCAACTACCAGCGGCTGAGCGGGCGTCGGCGCTTCACCGTCCTCGGCGTGCCGCTGCTGCCGCGCGGCACGGCCGGGCCAGTCGTCGAGTGCGCCGCCTGCGGCGGCCACTTCGGCACGGACGTCCTGGACCATCCGACGACCACCCGCTTCTCCGCGATGCTCCGCGACGCCGTGCACACGGTCGCCCTGGCGGTGCTGTCCGCGGGCGGAACCGGCTCCCGTACGGCCCTGGAGACCGCCGCGGCCACCGTCCGCGCGGCCGGCCTGGCCGACTGCACCGAAGAGCAGCTGGCCGCCCTGGTCGAGGCGCTGGCCGCGGACACCGGGCGCGCCTACGACGACCAGCCGTGCGGCGCGGGCCTGGCCATAGAGCTGCACGAGGCCCTCGACCCGCTCGCCCCGCACCTGGCCCCCGCGGGCCGGGAGTCGATCCTCCTCCAGGCCGCCCGCATCGCCCTGGCCGACGGCCCCTACACCCCCGCCGAACACGACACCCTCAGCACCGTCGGCGCGGCCCTGACCATCTGCACGGACGAGGTGACCCGGCTGCTGACGGCGGCGCGCACACCTTCGTAGCACCCGCTGCCCGGCTGGACCCGGTCTCTCCCGTGGGCGGCACATGGGGCGCGTGGTGGGCACCCCGCGTCTCCGGGACTCGGACCGGCCCCGTCCTCGACCGATGCGACGGGGCCCAGGCACCCCCGGACCGACGTGCGACTGGAGATGCGGCACGCGACGGTCACCGTGCACGGAGCCTCGCCCGCGGCGTCCGCCCGCCTCCCCGTTCGCATGGGCGACCTGCCCCGCGAGCCTGTCGGCTTCCAGCCCCGAGAGGACCTGGTGGCGGACCTCGCCCGCGTCGCCTACGCACCGCTCTGTGCACGAGTGCCTTGTCCACGTGAGCCGGGCAGGCCGCGGCAGGTCACGGGGCGGGGAAGAGTGTTGTCGCCACGCCGGGCACACCGCGGCGACGTCGTGGCAGACGTGGAGCGTACGGTGGTTCGAACAGGTGCGACGCAGGGACGCTGCCCGGGCGAGGGCGAGGGCGAGGAGAACAACCACACGGAGGTGTGCATTGTCGGCCGGCGTGGTGGTGATCGGTGCCGGAGTCGTGGGACTCACCACAGCGGTGTGTCTGGCGGAGTCCGGAATGGACGTACGGGTGGACACGGATCGGTCCCCGGGCGAGACGACCTCGGCAGCCGCGGGCGCGATGTGGGATCCGTACCTGGTGGAGCCCGCTCACCTGGTCGACCGGTGGAGCCGCGTGACCCTGTCGGTGCTGAACACGTTGAGCGCCGATGCGGAGACGGGGATCCGACAGGTGGAAGGCACTCACGAGTCCCGGATTTCCCGCGGGATGCCGGAGTGGGGCAGCCTGGTCGAAGCCCGCGTCTGTGAACCCGGTGAACTCCGCCCGGGTTTCCTGTCCGGGTGGCGTTATCGTGCCCCCGTCGTCGACATGCCCCGATATCTGCGCTACCTGGCCCGCCGGCTCGAGCGGGCCGGCGGTCACCTCCGCCGTCGCCGTTACCACACGCTCGAAGAAGCGGTGCGCGAAGCGCCGGTGGTCGTCAACTGCTCGGGCGCGGGAGCCCGTTCGCTGGCGGCGGACCGCTCGGTCGAGGCGGTGCGCGGCCAACTGGTGGTGGTCGAGAACCCGGGTATTCGGTCGTTCTTCTGCGACGACACCCCGGGGGCCGACGAGCTCACCTACATCTACCCGCACTCCGACGCCGTGGTCCTCGGGGGGACTGCGGTGTCCGGGAACTGGGACCTGCGCCCCGACGAGGCCGCGGCTCGGGAGATCGTCCAGCGCTGCGTCGCGGTCGAACCGTCCCTCGCGGGTGCCCGCGTACTGGAGCACCGGGTCGGGCTGCGGCCGGCGCGGGAGGAGGTGCGACTCGAGGGGGAGTCCCGTGAGGGCACACTGCTCCTGCACAACTACGGTCATGGCGGAGCTGGACTGACCCTGTCGTGGGGGTGCGCCCGTGAGGTCGCCGAGCGGATCCGCGGGGCGACCGGACTCATTCCCTGATCTGCCACTGCCGGCGCTCCGTGATTCCCTGCTCCGAGCCTCTGCGGAAGAGGTACAACCAGGTCCGCATCGCCAGCGCGGCGCCCAGGGCGGCTGTCCACGGCCAGCTGGTGGTCTTCGTTGTCACGAGCGCCGCACCGAGTACCGGCGAGACAGCGGTGAACACCATCAAAGCGATTTCGCTCCGGCTCCGGCGAAATCGGAAAGCGATGGAAAACTCGGAATGCTCGTACCAGGCGATTGCGGCACTCAGCACGACGGCCAGGACCATGGCCGTCCATGGATTGCTGCTGACTTGGGCGTAAGTGACGGGAAGTGAGATCACGAAAGGTAACACGCCGCCGTACTCGGACAGCACGTTCCCCCACTTCATGATCTTGCCGAACGAGTTCGAGCGTATTCGGGCCAGTTCGCCGGAGGCGCTCGCGTACACGATCAGAGAGAGCACGGTGCTGAAGGTTGCTCCGATGAGCAGCAGACGGACATCGTCAGGGAATCGTTTCGATGCAAAGGCGAAGCCCAGGAGGAACGTCACAGCGGCGAGAATGGAACCGGAGAAGGCTATGCCCGCCGCGGCTTCCCCGGACTGCAGGGTCGCCGGGTCGTCCCGCTCAAAGCGTGCGATTTCGAACGCGGGTGCACCGGACAGGGTGACCAGGGCCGTTACGGCGTGGTCGGCGGGTGCCAAGGATTCCATGAGCTGTTCACGGGCGCTTGTGTGAACGAGATGCCGCGCATCCGGATCGATGTATGCGACGCGCGTTGTGTGCTGGAAGTGGAGGGGAAGCGCGTCATCCGTACCGCTGGTGTGCATGACCCGAGTTCCTATGAAACCGCACGCCAGTAAGAGGCGCGTCACCGTCGGCTGCCCGGTGTTCGCCACCGCGGAGACCAGCGGCGGTTCGCCGGACCTTCGCGGAACCTGCCGCAGCATCTCGGCCAGGAGCTGTGATGCCACGCCGTTCCGGCGCATCCCGGCCCGGACCGCGATCACCGACAGGCGCACGTGCCCCGGGGAAGGCATCTCCGCGGCGACGCAACCCACCAACTCGCCCGAGGACTCGGCCACTCGAACCAGCCTGCGCTCAAGGGCCTCGGCAAGGAGTGCCGGCGACGGCACGACGGCCGCGTCACACGTATCGGCCAACAGGGTTCGGATCTGGGCGAGATCAACGGGGAGGGCCATCCGGGTAGACCATGCGGCCATGTCCATGGGGTCCGTTCAGCCGGTCGGAGTGTGGGGGGATCCTACAGATCGAAGGTCTGATGTACAGGGGGGTGCGGGTCCTGCCTGCGCAGTCCCCCGGTCGGTGATGCTCGGTGGCCTGCCCTGCCCTGCCCTGCCCTGCCCTGGCCTTGCCGACCACCCGCCGGCTGTCTGCCCCGTGAGCGGGGACGACTTCCTGGGGGCAGCGGCTTCGGACACCCGGCTTGTATAGTCGCCGCGCCGCGACGGACATGTCGGAAGGGGATGCCGGAGCCGTGAACGGGGAGCACGAGCACTACGCCGGACACGAGGAGCCGTGGGACGAGCGGACCCCGGGCGTCCTGCGACTGCCGTCCGGACGGCTGGTACGGGGCAGAGGACTGCGCCACGCCCTCGACCCGTCGGCGCAGACCCCGTCGTACGGCGTCTACCTCCTCGGCGAACAGCCGCCCGCGACCCCCTGGGCGCTCCGCTGGCTGCGCTGGCCCGACTTCCGCCTCCCGGCGGACCGTGAGGAGGCCCGCTCGGTGCTCACCGACGCCTGGGCCCGCGCCATCACCGAACGCGTCGAACTCGCCTGCGCCGGCGGCCGCGGCCGCACCGGCACGGCCCTGGCCTGCCTGGCGGTCCTCGACGGCGTACCGGCGAAGGAGGCCGTCGCCTACGTCAGAACCCACTACGACCGGCACGCGGTGGAGACACCGTGGCAGAAGCGGTACGTACGGCGCTTCACGCCGCCGCTGTGACCGTCGCTGTGACTGCTCCTGCGCCGGCGGGCGTTCCCCGGGAATCGCGACCCTGACCCAGCGGCTCACGCGACGGCGTACGCCGACGCCCGCAGCCGCGGCGAGGCGCCCTGAGCGCCGAGCGCCGTGCCCTATCCCAGTGCCTCCGCCACCGCGGCGGCGGTCCGGGCCACGAGGGCGTCGTCGTACGGGGCGTCCCGGGCCGGTTTGGTCGACAGCACGGCCAGGACCACGGGGGAACCGGACCCGGTCCACGCGACACCCACGTCGTTGGTGGTGCCGTGGGCACCGGAGCCCGTCTTGTCCGCGACCGTCCAGGTCGGCGGCAGGCCCGCGCGGAAGCGGTTCGCGCTGGTGGTGTTGTTCAGCAGCCAGTGCGTCAGCAGCCGGCGGTCGTGACGGTTCAGCGCGTCCCCGAGGACGAGACGGGCGTAGGTGCGGCCGATCGCGCGCGGGCTCGTGGTGTCCGTGAGCCGCCAGGGCTCGGCGGTGTTGAGGTCCGGCTCCCAGCGGTCCAGGCGGGTCACCGGGTCGCCGAGCGAGCGGGCGAAGCGGGTGACGGCGGTGGGGCCGCCGAGCTCGCGCAGGAGCAGGTTGCCGGCGGTGTTGTCGCTGAAGCGGATGGCGACGTCGGCGAGTTCGGCGATGGTCATGCCCGTGGCCAGGTGCGCACGGGTCTGGTCGGAGCCTTCCAGCACCAGGTCGGCCTCGGTGTAGTGGACGCGACGCGAGAGGACCTCGCCGTGGCGGTCCAGGTCCCGCAGGACCGCTGCCGCCGCCAGGGTCTTGAACACCGAGCACATCGGGAAGCGTTCGTCGGCCCGGTACCGGACAGTCCGGCCGGTGGCGGGGTTGTGGGCGAACACGCCCAGCCGGGCGCCGTGCCCCTGCTCCAGGGCGCGCAGGCGCGCGGTGGTGCCGTCGTCCGGCAGGGCGTGCGCGGGCGTGGCCGTGGCGGCGGCCGTCGCCGCGGCGAGAGCGGCGGTGGTCAGCAGGGCACGTCGGGTCGGCGCGGACTTCCTCGGGGCTCGGATGGCGCTCTCCTCCGGTCGGTGCGGACGGAACGATCCGTCGGTGCGGACAGGACGATCTCCACAGTGACCGACGCCGCCGGGGACATCGCGGTTGCGCCGCGCCGGGAGCCCGACGGGGGCGCGGGCGCGGCCACGCCCACATCCGCCGTGAGCGACAATGGACCCCATGAGTCTGTTCCGCGACGACGGCATCGTGCTGCGCACCCAGAAGCTGGGTGAGGCGGACCGGATCATCACGTTGCTCACCCGCGGGCACGGACGGGTGCGGGCCGTGGCACGGGGGGTGCGGCGGACGAAGTCGAAGTTCGGGGCCCGGCTCGAGCCGTTCTCGCACGTGGACGTGCAGTTCTTCGCTCGGGGCAGTGAGCTGGTGGGGCGGGGGCTGCCGCTGTGCACGCAGAGCGAGACCATCGCCCCCTACGGCGGCGGGATCGTGACCGACTACGCCCGCTACACCGCCGGGACGGCCATGCTGGAGACCGCCGAGCGGTTCACCGACCACGAGGGCGAGCCGGCCGTCCAGCAGTACCTGCTGCTGGTGGGCGCCCTGCGCACCCTCGCCCGGGGCGAGCACGCCCCGCACCTCGTGCTCGACGCCTTCCTGCTGCGGTCGCTGGCCGTCAACGGCTACGCGCCCACCTTCGGCGACTGCGCCAGGTGCGGGATGCCCGGTCCGAACCGCTTCTTCTCGGTGGCCTCCGGCGGCTCGGTCTGCGCCGACTGCCGGGTGCCCGGCAGCGTCGTACCCTCGCCGCAGACGCTCGCGCTGCTCGGCGCGCTGCTCACGGGGGACTGGGAGACCGCGGACGCGTGCGAGCCGCGGTACGTCAGGGAGGGCGGCGGGCTGGTCTCCGCCTACCTGCACTGGCACCTGGAGCGCGGGCTGCGCTCACTCCGGTACGTGGAAAAGTAGTACGCCCACCAAGCAGTACGTCAGTACGCCCGAAAACAAGGGAGACGAGAAGCACATGGCCGTACGCGGGATCCTGGGGCGCCGGCGCCCGGAGTACAGGGCGCCCGAGCCGCATCCGTCCGGCGCCCGCGCGCCGAAGCTCCCCGGAGAGCTGGTCCCCGAGCATGTGGCGATCGTCATGGACGGGAACGGGCGCTGGGCCAAGGAGCGCGGGCTGCCCCGCACCGAGGGGCACAAGGTCGGTGCCGAGCGGGTGCTGGACGTGTTGCAGGGCGCGATCGAGATCGGCGTCGGCAACATCTCCCTGTACGCCTTCTCCACCGAGAACTGGAAGCGCTCGCCCGACGAGGTGCGCTTCCTGATGAACTTCAACCGCGACTTCATCCGCAAGACCCGCGACCAGCTCGACGAACTCGGCATCCGGGTGCGCTGGGTGGGCCGTATGCCCAAGCTGTGGAAGTCGGTCGCCAAGGAGCTCCAGGTCGCCCAGGAGCAGACCAAGGACAACGACCGGCTCACGCTGTACTTCTGCATGAACTACGGCGGCCGGGCCGAACTCGCGGACGCGGCCAAGGCGCTCGCGGAGGACGTCAGGGCGGGCCGGCTCGACCCGTCCAAGGTCACCGAGAAGACCATCCAGAAGTACCTGTACTACCCGGACATGCCGGACGTCGACCTGTTCCTGCGCCCGAGCGGTGAGCAGCGCACGTCCAACTACCTGCTCTGGCAGAGCGCGTACGCGGAGATGGTCTTCCAGGACGTCCTGTGGCCCGACTTCGACCGCCGCGACCTGTGGCGGGCCTGCATCGAGTTCGCCTCCCGCGACCGCCGCTTCGGCGGCGCGATCCCGAACGAGGAACTCCTCGCCATGAAGGGCGACGACGAGTAGATCAGCCCCGCTCGGGGTGCCCCCTGCTCGTAGAGCTCGGGGGAGATCGTGGACGAGGCCGTCAGGCCGAAGCGGGGGTCCGGGGGTGGCAGCCCTCCAGGGCCGGCCACCCCGGACCACCCGCACAGAACAGGCTCACCCCGCGGAGCAGTCCGCGCAGGTGCCGAAGATCTCCACCGTGTGGGCGACGTTGACGTAGCCGTGCTCCGCGGCGACCGCCTCCGCCCACTTCTCCACCATCGGTCCCTCCACCTCGACCGCCTTGCCGCAGACGCGGCAGACGAGGTGGTGGTGGTGTTCGCCGGTGGAGCAGCGGCGGTAGACCGACTCGCCGTCGGAGGTGCGCAGGACGTCGACCTCGCCCGCGTCGGCGAGGGACTGAAGGGTGCGGTAGACCGTCGTCAGGCCCACCGAGTCGCCCCTGTGCTTGAGCATGTCGTGGAGCTCCTGCGCGCTGCGGAACTCGTCGACCTCGTCGAGGGCCGCCGCGACAGCGGCACGCTGCCGGGTGGCGCGGCCCTTCACGGGCGGTCCAGCGGTGGTCACCGGTCGGCCTCCTCACGTCTCGCCTGCGGGCCATTGTGCCAGCCCGGGCCGTGCGCGGTCAGGCGCCGGCCCCGTCGCCGGCGGCCCGGGTGGCCGGAATCGCGCACTCCGCGGGGTCCCCGGCGGGCCGCGCGGCGGCGAGTGCCCGCGCGCGTCGCCGGGCCAGCGGCGTGGCCAGTACGGTGAGCGCGATGAACGCGGCGATGGTGAGCAGCACGATCGTCGCGCCGGGCGGCACGTCCTGGTAGTACGACGTGACCGTGCCGCCGATCGTCACGCTCACCCCGATGGCGACGGCGATGGCGAAGGTCGCGGCGAAGCTGCGGCTGAGCTGCTGGGCCGCGGCCACCGGGACCACCATCAGCGCGCTGACCAGCAGCAGCCCGACCACGCGCATCGCGACCGTCACCGTCACCGCCGCCGTGACCGCCGTCAGCAGGTTCAGGGCGCGCACCGGCAGCCCGGTCACCCGGGCGAACTCCTCGTCCTGGCTGACCGCGAACAGCTGGCGGCGCAGGCCCAGGGTGACCAGTACGACGAAGGCGGCCAGCAGGCAGATCGCGGTGACGTCGGACTGCGAGACCGTGGAGAGCGAGCCGAACAGGTACGACGTCAGGTTCGCGTTGGAGCCGCCGGGGGCGAGGTTGATGAACATGACGCCGCCCGCCATGCCGCCGTAGAAGAGCATCGCGAGGGCGATGTCGCCGCGGGTGCGGCCGTACCAGCGGATCAGCTCCATGAGGACCGCGCCCAGGACGGAGACCGCCGTCGCCATCCACACCGGGGAGGTGGACAGCAGGAAGCCCAGGCCGACGCCGGTCATGGCGACGTGGCCGATGCCGTCGCCCATCAGGGCCTGGCGGCGCTGGACGAGGTAGATGCCGACGGCGGGGGCGGTGATGCCGACCAGGACGGCGGCGAGCAGGGCCCGCTGCATGAAGGCGTAGTTCAACAGGTCCATCAGCTCAGCAGTCCCGTGCGGATCGGATCGGCGCCCGAGGCGTCGTGGGGGTGTACGTGGTCGTGGCCGGGCAGGGCATGCTGGCCCACGGCCTTCGGGGGCGGCCCGTCGTGCAGGACGCAGCCGTCGCGCAGCACCACCGCCCGGTCGATCAGGGGCTCCAGGGGGCCCAGCTCGTGCAGCACGAGCAGCACCGTCGCCCCGGCCGCCACCTGCTCCTTCAGCGTGCGGGCCAGCACCTCCTGGCTGGCCAGGTCGACGCCTGCCATCGGCTCGTCCATGATCAGCAGCTCGGGTGCGGCGGCGAGGGCGCGGGCGATCAGCACGCGCTGGTGCTGACCGCCGGAGAGGGCGTCCACTGAGTCCTTCGCGCGGTCCGCCATGCCGACGAGCTCCAGGGCGTGCCGTACGGCCGCGTGGTCGGCCTTGCGGAAGACCCCGAAGCGGGTACGGGAGAGCCGGCCCGAGGAGACGATCTCGGTGACGGTCGCCGGGACGCCGCCCGCGGCGGTCGTGCGCTGCGGTACGTAGCCGACGCGCGCCCAGTCGCGGAAGCGGCGGTGCGGGGTGCCGAACAGTTCGATCTCACCGGCGCTCACCGGCACCTGGCCGATGACGCTGCGCACGGCCGTCGACTTGCCGGAGCCGTTGGCGCCGAGCAGCGCGACGACCTCGCCCCGGCGCACGGTGAGGTCGATGCCGCGCAGGACGGGACGCGAGCCCAGGTCGGCGCGCACACCGCGCAGGGAGATGACGGGTTCGGCGGGTTCGCTCCCGGCGTCCATGACGCCCTCCGTCGCGCTCACTTGGCGCCCAGGGCTTTCTGCAGCGCCTCGAGGTTGGCGTCCATGACCTGGAAGTAGTCGGTGCCCCGGGACTTGTCGGTGATGCCCTCGAGGGGATCGAGGACGTCGGTCTTCAGATGCGCGTCCCTGGCGAGGGTCTTCGCGGTCTTGTCGCTGACCAGCGTCTCGTAGAAGACGGTCGTGACCCCGTCGGACTTCGCGGTCTCCTGGAGGTCCTTCACCCGGGCGGCGCTGGGCTCGGACTCGGGGTCGAGGCCGTTGATGGCCTCCTGGGTCAGGCCGTAGCGCTCGGCGAGGTAGCCGAAGGCGGCGTGGGTGGTGATGAAGACCGTGCTCTTGGTGTCCTTCAGTCCGGTCTCGTACCGGGTGTTGAGCTCGCCGAGCTCCTTGACCAGGGCCGCGGTGTTCTTGCGGTAGTCGGCCGCGTGGTCCGGGTCGCCCTTCTCGAAGGCCTTGCCGACGCCCTCGGCGATCTGCGCGTAGCGCACCGGGTCGAGCCAGACGTGCGGGTCCTTGCCGCCGTGCTCCTCGTCGTGGTGGGCGTCGTGCTGGTCGGCGTGGCCGCCGACGTCGGTGCCGTGCTCCTCCAGCGTGGTCAGGGACGCGGCGTCGACCTTCGTCGCGATCCCGGACTGGGCGACGGCCTTGTCGACGTTGGGCTGGAGGCCCTTGAGGTAGAGCACCGCGTCGGACTTCTCGAGCTGCACGGTCTGCTGGGCGCTGATCTCCAGCTCGTGCGGCTCCTGGCCGGGCTGGGTGAGACTGGTGACGTGCACGTGGCTCCCGCCGATCCGCTCGGCGAGGAAGGCCATCGGGTAGAAGGACGCGACGACGTCGTACTTCCCGCCGCTGCCGCCGGCCGCGCCGGCGGAGGAACAGGCGGAGAGCGCTCCGAGGCCGAGAGCGGTGACCGTCAGGGCCGTGGAACCGGATATGAGGCGTCGTCGTACGTTCATGACAGTCATTTTCAACGAAGATGGAAACCGTTGTCAACAAGGCTCGCGGCAAGCCCGAAAAGGGCCCTTACCCGGCACCGATTTGGTCGAGGGGGAGCCACCGCCGGTACCCTGAAGCATTCGCTCGTGAAGCGTCTCGCTTCGTCGCCCGTCGTCGTAATGAAGAGAGCACCGTGGCCGCCGACAAGATCGACACCATCGTCAGCCTGAGCAAGCGCCGTGGCTTCGTATTCCCCTGCAGTGAGATCTACGGCGGTCAGCGTGCCGCCTGGGACTACGGGCCTCTGGGTGTCGAGCTCAAGGAGAACCTCAAGCGTCAGTGGTGGCGCTACATGGTGACGTCCCGCGAGGACGTGGTCGGCATCGACTCGTCCGTGATCCTGGCGCCCGAGGTCTGGGTCGCCTCCGGTCACGTCGCCACCTTCACGGACCCGCTGACGGAGTGCACCTCCTGCCACAAGCGGTTCCGCGCCGACCACCTGGAAGAGGCCTACGAGGAGAAGAAGGGCCGCGCCCCGGAGAACGGTCTCGCGGACATCAACTGCCCCAACTGCGGCAACAAGGGCCAGTTCACCGAGCCCAAGCAGTTCTCGGGGCTGCTCTCCACCCACCTCGGCCCCACCCAGGACTCCGGCTCCGTCGCCTACCTGCGTCCGGAGACCGCCCAGGGCATCTTCACCAACTTCGCCCAGGTGCAGACCACCTCGCGCCGCAAGCCGCCGTTCGGCATCGCCCAGATGGGCAAGTCGTTCCGCAACGAGATCACGCCGGGCAACTTCATCTTCCGCACCCGCGAGTTCGAGCAGATGGAGATGGAGTTCTTCGTCAAGCCGGGCGAGGACGAGAAGTGGCAGGAGTACTGGATGGAGCAGCGCTGGAACTGGTACACCGGCCTGGGTCTCCGTGAGGAGAACATGCGCTGGTACGAGCACCCGCAGGAGAAGCTCTCCCACTACTCCAAGCGCACCGCCGACATCGAGTACCGCTTCCAGTTCGGCGGCAGCGAGTGGGGCGAGCTGGAGGGTGTCGCCAACCGCACCGACTACGACCTCTCCTCCCACGCCAAGTCCTCCGGCCAGGACCTCTCCTACTTCGACCAGGAGGCCGGCGAGCGCTGGACGCCGTACGTCATCGAGCCGGCGGCCGGTGTCGGCCGGGCGATGCTCGCCTTCCTGCTCGACGCCTACGTCGAGGACGAGGCGCCCAACGCCAAGGGCAAGATGGAGAAGCGCACGGTGCTGCGCCTGGACCACCGCCTGGCCCCGGTGAAGGTCGCGGTGCTGCCCTTGTCGCGCAACCCGGAGCTGTCGCCCAAGGCCAAGGGCCTGGCCCAGGCCCTGCGCCAGAACTGGAACATCGAGTTCGACGACGCCGGCGCCATCGGCCGCCGTTACCGCCGCCAGGACGAGATCGGCACGCCGTACTGCGTCACGGTCGACTTCGACACCCTCGAGGACAACGCGGTCACCGTCCGCGAGCGCGACACCATGAAGCAGGAGCGCGTCTCCCTCGACCAGATCGAGGGCTACCTGGCCGGCCGCCTCGTCGGCTGTTGACCCGGTAACCCGGCAGTCCCTCAGCGCCGGCCGGCCGCCGAGACCTCACTCGGCGGCCGTCCGGCGTTCGCCGTTGCTCAACGGCCTTGCAGGGCCTTCACGTTGTCGCCGAAGGTCCAGTTCTTCGACCCGTCCCAGTTGATCGACCAGGTCATCAGGCCCTTCAGGCTGGTGCCGTAGTGGCGCCAGGCCTCGGAGACCAGCGCGGGCGCCATGTGCCCGCCGCCCGCGCCGGGCTGGGCGGGCAGGCCCGGGACCTGCTTGTCGTAGGGGACCTTGATCGTCGTGCCCTGGATCACCAGGCCCTTGGCGAGGCAGTCGGTCTGGGCGGTGAAGCCGGCCACGGTGCCGGCCTGGTAGGAGTCGCCGGAGCAGCCGTACATGCTGCCGTTGTAGTACTGCATGTTCAGCCACCACAGGCGGCCGTTGTCGGCGTACTTCTTGATGATCGGCAGGTACGCGCCCCAGATCGAGCCGTAGGCGACGCTGCCGCCGGTGACGTAGGCGGTCTCCGGGGCCATCGTCAGGCCGAAGTTCGACGGCATCTGCGCGAGGACTCCGTCGATGATCCGGATCAGGTTGGCCTGGGACGCGGACGGCCGACCGATGTTCCCGCTGCCGGTCAGGCCCGTCTCGATGTCGATGTCGATGCCGTCGAAGTTGTACTTCTTCAGGATCGGGACGATCGTCGCGACGAACCGGTCCGCCACGGCCGTCGAGTTGAGGTCGATACCGGCCGTCGCGCCGCCGATGGACAGCAGGATCGTCTGCCCGGACGCCTTGGCCGCGCACATCTCCGCGGGCGTCGCCACCTTCACGCCCGCGTCCATGCCGTCCTCCCACAGGGTCGTTCCGTCGGAGCGGATGACCGGGAAGGCCGCGTTGATCACGTTGTAACCGTGTGCGGCGATGCGCGAGTCGGTGATCGGTGTCCAGCCGAAGGGCGGATGGACACCGTTGGCGGAGCCGTCCCAGTTCTCCCAGTAACCCTGGAGCACCTTGCCGGCGGGTCGGGACTTGACGGCGCACGTGTCGGCCGCGGATGCGGTGGGGGCCAGGGCGATGGAGAGCTGGGTGAGGCAGGCGGTCGCCAGGGCGGCGGCGAGCAGACGCAGTCTGCGGCGGATCATGCGGAGCCTCCCGGTGGGGGTGCGGTGAGGTGTCGTAGGCATGACAGTGCTCGTGGTCCAGACCTCTCGTCAATAGGTCTGGACCAAATCCGCGGGCCGCTGGGCATCGCTCGTCGTGACAGATGACAGCTGACAGATATTGATATCTGTCAGCTGTCATGTCAGGCTGTTTCGGGGTACCCGTCCCACCCGCACTCCGAGCCCCCAAGGAGCCCTCTCTCATGGACACCCGCCACCTCGGAACCACCGGCCCCCAGGTCTCCGCCCTCGGCCTCGGCTGCATGGGCATGTCCGCGCTCTACGGCGAGGCGGACCGGACCGAGTCCATCGCCACCGTGCACGCCGCTCTCGAAGCGGGCGTGACCCTGCTCGACACCGGCGACTTCTACGCCATGGGCCACAACGAGATGCTGGTCGGCGAGGCACTGCGTACCGCCCCCGCGGCCCGCCGCGAACAGGCCCTGCTCAGCGTGAAGTTCGGCGCCCTGCGCGATCCGGACGGCAACTGGGCCGGCTACGACGGCCGTCCGGCCGCCGTGAAGAACTTCGCCGCCTACTCCCTCCAGCGCCTCGGCGTCGACCACATCGACGTCTACCGGATCGCCCGGGTCGACCCGGACGTGCCGATCGAGGAGACCGTCGGCGCCATCGCGGAGCTCGTCGAGAAGGGACACGTTCGGCACATCGGCCTCAGCGAGGTCGGAGCCGACACGATCCGCCGGGCCGCCGCCACCGCGCCGATCTCGGACGTCCAGATCGAATACTCGCTCGTCTCCCGTGGCGTCGAGGACCGGATCCTGCCCACCACCCGCGAACTCGGCATCGCCATCACGGCGTACGGGGTGCTCTCGCGCGGTCTGATCTCCGGGCACTTCGCCCGCGACCGGAAGCTCGCGGCGAACGACTTCCGGGCCCATTCGCCCCGCTTCCAGGGCGAGAACCTCCAGCACAACCTGGACCTCGTCGAGGCCCTGCGCAAGGTCGCCGAGGGCAAGGGCGTCACGGTCGCGCAGATCGCCATCGCCTGGGCGCTCTCCCGGGGCCCGCGGCACGACACGGTCGTCGTCCCGCTGATCGGCGCCCGCACCCGGGAGCGGCTGGCGGAGGCACTGGGCGCCACGGCCGTCACGCTGGAGGAGGCCGACCTGGCGGCCATCGAGGAGGCCGTCCCGGCGGACGCGGCCGCGGGCGCGCGCTACCCCGAGGCGCAGATGGCCCACCTGGACAGCGAAGGCTGACCCGGCCGCCGGGTACGGTCTAGGGCATGCCACCCACCACCGAGACCCTGACCGCCGAGCGCATCCTCGAGGCGACCGAGGAGGTGCTGCGCCGCCACGGGCCGGCCAAGGCCACCGTGGTGGACGTGGCCCGCGCGCTCGGTGTCAGTCACGGCAGCGTCTACCGGCACTTCCGTACCAAGGCGGCGCTGCGCGAGGCGGTGACCAAGCGGTGGCTGGACCGCACGTCCGACGCCCTCGCCGGCATCGCCGCCGAGCACCGTGACCCGGAGGCGCGGCTTCGTAACTGGCTGCGCGGGCTGTTCGAGGCCAAGCGCCGCAAGGCGGGCGACGACCCCGAGCTGTTCGCCACGTACTCGGTGCTCACCGGGGAGAACGGCGTGGCGGTCGGCGAGCACATCGCCGACCTGACCGGCCAGCTGACCCGGATCGTCCGGGACGGCGTCGCGGCCGGTGTCTTCACGGCCGCCGACCCGGCCGTCGCGGCCCGGGCCCTGTTTCATGCCACCGGCCGCTTCCACGACCCGGGTCATGCCCGGGAGTGGAAGCGGCCGGCGGTCGAGGAGGAGTTCGAGGCGGTGCTCGAACTGGTGCTGGGCGGGCTACGAGCCCGTTAGCACCGTGTCACCTGGGTCAGGTCACGTCGACGGTGATCGTCTTGGAGCGCGTCGGACCGGACACCACACGCAGGTCGTTCTTGCCCTTGGCCAGGAGCTTCGTGGACACCGTGAAGGTGTCGCCCTTCCTGACCACGGTGGTCGCTCGCAGCGTGGTCCACTTGCCGTGGTCCAGGTGCTGGACGGTCAGCCTGGCGCCGGCCGCCATGTTCGCGGTGCGCCCGGTGAGCGTCACGCTCTCCCCGTGCCTGATCGAGGAGTGGTTGACCCTGGCCGTGATCTCCTCGGCCTTTTTGGTCGGCATGGGGCTGTGTGTGCGGGTCGCCATCGGGTTCGGGTCGCTCGCGGCGAAGGCTCCGGCAGAACCGGCCGACACCAGCGCGGCGGACAGGGCGCCCGCGGCGACTCCACAGGCACAGCGGCGGAGGGTGAGATGCATGGTGGTCTCCCGTTGGTGGTTCCCCCCTGTGTCACGCGTGCCCCGCAGGGGGCTCATCGCGCTCATCCAGATTTGCCTCTGATCGCCCGCGCGGCGACTCGGGAGGAGTAACGCGGGGCTGTGAGTGAGCGGAGCTTTGATGAGAATCCGCAGCTCAGCGGCCATGATCGCGCTTACTTCTTTCTTACCAAGCTCTCCTGTCGCGCCCCGCCCCAAACCGGCTCTCACGCCCCGCAAACATCCGTGTGCGATACGTGAGCAGTCCCCGGGGCCCTTTTCGGCGCGACCGCCGGCCTCTCTTTCGCGCGTCCGGGGAGCTCAGGCGCCGACGCCCGCCGCCTGCCGTACCTCGTGCTCCTGGAGCCGTTCGGCCGTGCGCTCGGCGGTCCGCCGGGCCCACCGGCCGCTGGTGACCGCGCCCAGTGCCAGCACCGCGGCGCCGCACACCACCAGCACCCACCATCCGTACCGGGCCGCCGGGACGAACGCGTCCCGGTAGGACGAGGAGCCGACGCCCGCGGCCAGCAGCGCGCCGACCACCGCGACCCCGAGGGTCTGCCCGAGCTGGCGGCTGGTGGAGGCGACCGCGGCGGCGACCCCGGCCTGGGCGCGCGGCATCCCGGAGACGGCCGTGTTGGTGATCGGCGCGTTGACGAAGCCGAAGCCGATGCCGAACAGGACGTACCCGATGACGAGCGTGACGTCGGAGGTCTCGGCCTCGAACGCGGCGAACAGCACCGAACTCACCGTCATGGCCGTTCCGGCGATCAGCAGGGGCAGCCGCGGCCCCCGGGTGCCGACGAGCCGCCCGGACAGCGGCGCGCACAGGAAGGTCGGTGCCGCCATCGGCAGCATCCACAGACCGGCGTGCAGGGCGTCGAGGCCGCGCACGTTCTGCAGGTACAGCGTGGACAGGAACAGGAAGCCGCCGAGCGCCGCGAACGCGCTGATCGCGATGACGGTCGCCCCGCTGAACGGTGCCGAGCGGAAGAAACGCAGGTCGATGAGCGGTTCGGTGCGGCGCGGCTCGTACCACAGCAGGCCGAGCAGGGCCGCGAGCGCGACGACGGCGAAGGGCAGGACCGTGGCGAGGCCGGAGACCGGGGCCTCGATGATCGCGTAGGTCAGGGCGCCGAACAGGGCGATGACCAGGATCTGGCCGACCGGGTCGGGCCGTCGGGCCTTCGGGGCGCGGGACTCGGGGACGAAGCGCGCGGTGAGCACCAGTGCGGCCAGGGCCACCGGCAGGTTGACCCAGAAGATCGAGCGCCAGCCGACCGACTCCACCAGCAGGCCGCCGACGAGCGGGCCGGCGGCCATGGATATGCCGACCACCGCGCCCCAGGCCCCGATGGCGCGGGCGCGTTCGCGCGGGTCGGTGAAGGTGTTGGTGATGATCGACATGGCGACCGGGTTGAGCATCGACCCGCCGACCGCCTGCACCATGCGGAACACGACCAGCAGTTCCAGGTCGGGGGCGAGGGAGCACAGCAGGGAGCCGATGCCGAAGACGACCAGACCCGCCATGAACACGCGTTTGCGGCCGATCCGGTCGGCGGTGGAACCGGCGAGCATCAGCAGCGCGGCGAGCACCAGCGTGTACGCGTCGATTGTCCACTGAAGGCCGGAGGTACTCGCGTGCAGCTCGCGTTGCATCGAGGGCAGAGCGACGTTCAGAACGGTGTTGTCGAGGCTCACGATCAGCAGGCTCATGCAGCAGATCGCGAGAACCAGGAGCCGTCGTCGGTGGCTGAGCTCGGGCATGCGTTCCATGGTACGGGATTTCAATAGTGCGGTTAACTAATGATTGATACATGGTCTGTGCCGATACGCGACAATGAGGGAATGCCCAAGCCCGAGTCCCCCCTCCAGATCGGCCCGCACACCGTCCGGCCGCCCGTGGTGCTGGCCCCCATGGCCGGTATCACCAACGCGCCCTTCCGCACCCTGTGCCGGGAGTTCAGCCAGGGCAAGGGCCTGTACGTCAGCGAGATGATCACGACCCGGGCGCTGGTCGAGCGCAACGACAAGACCATGCAGCTCATCAGGTTCGACGCGAGCGAGCGCCCGCGCTCCATCCAGCTGTACGGCGTGGACCCGGCCACGGTCGGCAAGGCCGTCCGCATGATCGCGGAGGAGGACCTCGCCGACCACATCGACCTCAACTTCGGCTGCCCGGTGCCCAAGGTGACCCGCAAGGGCGGCGGTTCGGCCCTCCCCTACAAGCGCAACCTGCTGCGGGCGATCCTGCGCGAGGCGGTCAGCGGGGCCGGCGACCTGCCGGTCACGATGAAGATGCGCAAGGGTATCGACGACGACCACATCACCTACCTCGACGCCGGAAGGATCGCGGTCGAGGAGGGCGTGACGGCGATCGCGCTGCACGGCCGCACGGCCGCCCAGCACTACGGCGGCACGGCGGACTGGGACGCCATCGCGCGTCTCAAGGAGCACGTGCCCGAGATCCCGGTGCTCGGCAACGGCGACATCTGGTCGGCCGAGGACGCGCTGCGGATGGTGCGGGAGACCGGCTGCGACGGTGTGGTCGTGGGCCGCGGCTGCCTGGGCCGGCCGTGGCTGTTCGCCGACCTGGTGGCGGCGTTCGAGGGGCGGGTCCAGGACCTGGCCCGCCCGTCCCTGCGCGAGGTCGCGGACGTCATGGTCCGGCACGCCACGCTGCTCGGCGAGTGGATCGGCGACGAGTCGCGCGGTGTCGTCGACTTCCGCAAGCACGTCGCCTGGTACCTGAAGGGCTTCGCGGTCGGCTCCGAGATGCGCAGGCGGCTCGCGGTCACCTCCTCGCTGGAGGAGCTGCGCGCCGGCCTGGACGAGCTGGACCTCGACCAGCCCTGGCCCGCCGGCGCCGACGGGCCCCGCGGCCGCACCTCCGGCAACAACCGGGTGGTACTGCCGGACGGCTGGCTGAAGGACCCCTACGACTGCGCGGGCGTCGGCGAGGACGCCGAACTGGACACCTCCGGCGGCTGACGGTCTCGACAGCCGCGACGGTGCGAACGTCGCCGTTGGGGCACCAGGACCGAGCCCGGCCCGCGCCGCCGCGCCTCCCGCCCGCCGTCAGCCCTTCGACGGGTGCGGGGTGGAGCCGTACGCCGTCAGGAAGCGGTCGCGGAAGGCGCTCATCTTCCACACCGGCGCGTCGTGGTCGGGGCGCAGGCCCTCGGTCCAGCCCCAGTCGTCGATCTTGTCCAGGACCTCGGGGTCCTTGGCGAGGATCGCGCAGGGCACGTCACGGCTGGCGTGGTCGCCGCTGACCCGGGCGTTGGGCTGGTGGTCGCCGAGGACCACGAGCACGGTGTCGTCCTTGCCGTAGCGCTCCATCCACTGGGTCAGGGCGGTCACCGAGTACTCGATCGACTTGCCGTACTCCTCGCGGGAGCGGGTGGAACTGGTGAGGATGTCCGCCGGCCTGGTGCCTGCCGCCTCGATGCCCCTGAAGACCGAGCCGTCACCGAGCTGGTCCCAGCCGACCATCTCCGGCACCGGCGCCCAGGGCTGGTGGCTGGAGGTCAGGATGACGAACGAGGTCAGCGGCTTGTCGCGCTTCCTGCCGTGCTCCAGACGCTGGAAGGCCTCCAGCGCGTACTGGTCGGGCATGGTCGACCAGCTGAACTTCGGCCCCTCGTAACCCATCCCGAAGGCGTTGTAGACCTTGTCCAGGCCGTACCACTTCGCCTCCGGCCAGCCCTTCTGCACACCCGGCATGACGCCGACCGTGTCCCAGGCCCCGGTCTTCCTGAACGCCTCGGTCAGGGTGAGGTGGTCGCCGGAGGTCACCGTGCGGTAGCGGTTCTGGTTGTCGACCCACAGGCCAGACATGAACGTGGAGTGGCCGAGCCAGCTGCCGCCGCCGTACGTCGCCGACGTCAGCCAGCCGCTCCTGGCGTGGAAGCCCGCTTCGGCCAGGGCCCGCGTACTGGCGTCGAGGGTCTTGCTGACGCCCGGCGCGGTGATCGGGTCCTCGATCGCGGTGCGGCCGTAGCTCTCGATGAACGTGAAGATCATGTCCTTCCCGCGCAGGTCCGGCACCAGCTCGCTGCCGGGGGTGTCGCGGAACGGGTCGGCCTCCGCCGTCCTCGCGAACTCCCGCTCGTCCCGGATCGTGGAGCGCAGCGCCTCCTCGTGGTACTTGACCATGACGACCGTGTGCTCGGAGGCCACCGGGACACCGGAGACCTGGACGCCCAGAGCCGAGCACGTCATCCACACCACGCTGGCGAGCAGCAGTCCGCGCGTCGAGCGGGCCTTGTCGCGGCCCAGGAAGTCGCCGACGCGCACGACCGCGAGGGCCATCACGGCGAGCACCGCCAGTACGAGGAGAGCGACACCGACGGCGGCGAGCAGCGCCGTCGTTCTGCCGAGGGTGTCCGCGAGGTACGACTGGGCGTCGTCCAGCAGCTCCCAGTCGAGGACCACGTTGAAGCTGCGGCCCAGGTACTGGTTGAACTCGATGTCCGTCAGGTTCAGCACGGTCAGCCCGCCGAGCCCCAGCCCGCCGAGCACCGCCACGGCCACCCGCGGCCGGCGCGGCAGCACCAGCAGCACGGCCGCCAGGAGCAGCCCCTCCACCGGCAGCCGCGTGAACGCCGCGACCTGGAACTGCGCCTCCTTGTTCGGCAGCAGAAGCGCGACGGCGACGAGCAGGAACGCGAGAAGGGTGCCCCCGTGGGACACCCTTCTCGCGGCCACGGGATGCGCCTCCTTCCAGCCACGCCAGACCTGGCCAACGGCCCGGGGCCGTATCGCCCGCAGGACACGGAGGGGGAGGGACGGAGAGGCGGGGGCCCCTGCCGGGGTTGCGCGGGATGCGGCGGCCCCTGCCGGGGGTGCGCCGGATGCGGAGGCCTCGGTGGGTTCGGTGGCGTGGGTCGGTTCGGTGGGTTCGGTGGGTTCGGTGGCGTCGGTCGGCTCGGCGGGTTCTGCGGGTTCGGTGGCCTGGGCGGATTCGGCGGGTTCGGTGGGTTCGGCGCGCTGGGCTGGTCCGGCGGCCTGGGCGGGCTCGGGGGTCTTGGTGGTCCGGGCGGATTCGCGGGCCTGCGCGGACATGGCGGCCGGGGCGGGTTCGTCGGTCCCGGATGCCGCTGGGGATTCGTCGTCCCCGGGAGTCCCGGTGCCGCCGGAGGTGCCCTCGGCCGTCGCCGCCACCGCCTGCGGGGCGTCGTCCACCTCGGGAGTGGTCGGGGCGGGCGTGTCCCCGGCGCGGGAGGTGGTTTTCGCTTCCCTGGACTTGCGCGCGGCGGGGACGGGGAGGGACCTGGCGGTCCGGGCCGGTGCGGCAGCGGGCGCCTCGGACCCCGGCTCGACGCGGGCGTCCACCCCCGAGTCGGTGCCGGCCTCCGCCTCCGTGCCCGTCTCAGTGCCCGCGTCCGCCTGCGCGCCCCCCGCCTCGGCGCCCGCCCCCGCCTCCGCCGGGTGCAGAGCGGCCGCCTCGGTCCCGCCCCCGCGCGACGCCGGTTCTCCGGCCGAGTCCGATGGTGCACCCGATGACTGGCGTGTATCCGTGTGCTGAGGCACCCGAAGGTCCTTCCGTGCGCGGCGTCGCTGAGGAGGTGGGCCACGCTGGGGCCCACCGCACTCCCGTACGGCCGGGCCCTCACCCGTGTTCACCGGTGCCGGGCAAACACCCGGCAAACGGAGCCCCGACCGAGGGGCCGGGAGCCGTCCGCATGGTGAAATCCGAGCGCCTGTGGCAGCGTGATTCTCGCCACCCTTGATAAGGGTTGCGCTCAGATGAGCGGATCATGAGCGGCTGCACTTCTCCAAGGTGTGGCACTCAGTGCCAGACCTTGATCGTTCATCGATCGAAAACAGACGTGCTGAGGGCCGCTCGTTTGAGCGACTGGGCGCGTCTACGGGCGTCGATTCGTTCAAGAAGTGAAAACATCTGCACCCGACGGCTTGCCAAGCCTTGACTTTCAATCCGCTGGCGGACGACTGGTTACGGGCGCATGACCCACAAGTGGACGTACCCATCGGCCTTTGATCTGGGTATGTTCCTCGCCGTCAGGGCAGCCACCGCGTCCTCGAGGAGTCGAGACCCGTGTCGGAAAACAAAGATCTCCAGGTAGCCGATCGCGGCAACAGTGTTGAGGGCGTGAAGTTCGTCTACGACTTCACCGAGGGCAACAAGGACCTCAAGGACCTCCTCGGCGGCAAGGGCGCGAACCTGGCCGAGATGACAAACCTGGGCCTTCCGGTCCCGCCGGGCTTCACGATCACCACCGAGGCCTGCAAGGTCTACCTCGACAGCGGCGAGGAGCCCGCGGCACTCCGTGACGAGGTGAGCGCGCACCTCGACGCGCTCGAGCAGAAGATGGGCAAGAAGCTCGGCCAGCCCGACGACCCCCTGCTGGTCTCCGTCCGCTCCGGCGCGAAGTTCTCCATGCCCGGCATGATGGACACCGTCCTGAACATCGGCCTGTCCGACAAGTCCGTCCAGGGCCTGGCCAAGCAGGCGGGCGACGACCGGTTCGCCTGGGACTCCTACCGCCGCCTCATCCAGATGTTCGGCAAGACCGTCCTCGGCGTCGACGGCGAGCTGTTCGAGGACGCCCTCGACAAGGCCAAGGAGACCAAGAAGGTCACCGTCGACACCGAGCTCGAGGCCGCCGACCTGAAGAAGCTGGTCACCACCTTCAAGAAGATCGTCAAGAAGGAGGCCGGCCGGGACTTCCCGCAGGACCCGCGCGAGCAGATGGACCTCGCCATCAAGGCGGTCTTCGACTCCTGGAACGGCGAGCGCGCCAAGCTCTACCGCCGTCAGGAGCGCATCCCGCACGACCTCGGCACGGCCGTCAACATCTGCTCGATGGTGTTCGGCAACCTCGGCCCCGACTCCGGCACCGGCGTCGCCTTCACCCGCGACCCCGCCTCCGGCCAGCAGGGCGTCTACGGCGACTACCTTCAGAACGCGCAGGGCGAGGACGTGGTCGCGGGCATCCGCAACACCGTCCCGCTGGCGGAGCTGGAGCGGATCGACGGCAAGTCGTACGACCGGCTGATGCAGATCATGGAGACGCTGGAGAACCACTACAAGGATCTCTGCGACATCGAGTTCACCATCGAGCGCGGCCAGCTGTGGATGCTGCAGACCCGGGTCGGCAAGCGGACCGCCGGCGCCGCGTTCCGCATCGCCACCCAGCTCGTCGACCAGGGCCTGATCGACGAGGCCGAGGCCCTGAAGCGGGTCACCGGGGCCCAGCTCGCGCAGCTGATGTTCCCGCGGTTCGACGAGCAGGCCAAGGTCGAGCAGGTCGCCCGCGGCATCGCCGCCTCCCCGGGCGCGGCGGTCGGCAAGGCGGTCTTCGACTCGTACACCGCCGTCAAGTGGTCCCGCTCGGGCGAGAAGGTCATCCTGGTCCGCCGGGAGACCAACCCCGACGACCTGGACGGCATGATCGCGGCCGAGGGCATCCTGACCTCCCGCGGCGGCAAGACCTCCCACGCGGCCGTGGTCGCCCGTGGCATGGGCAAGACGTGCGTCTGCGGCGCGGAGGACCTGGAGGTCGACACCAAGCGCCGCCGGATGACCGTCCCCGGCGGGCACGTCGTCGAGGAGGGCGACGTGATCTCCATCGACGGCTCCTCGGGCAAGGTGTACCTGGGCGAGGTCCCGGTCGTCCCGTCCCCGGTCGTCGAGTACTTCGAGGGCCGGATGCACCCGGGCGCCGACGACGCGGACGAACTCGTCGAGGCGGTCCACCGGATGATGGCCTTCGCCGACCGCAAGCGCCGCCTGCGGGTGCGCGCCAACGCCGACAACGCCGAGGACGCGCTGCGCGCCCGCCGCTTCGGCGCCCAGGGCATCGGCCTGTGCCGTACCGAGCACATGTTCCTCGGTGACCGCCGCGAGCTGGTGGAGCGGCTGATCCTGGCCGACACCCAGGCCGAGCGCGAGGAGTCCCTCAAGCAGCTCCTGCCGCTCCAGAAGAAGGACTTCGTGGAGCTGTTCGAGGCCATGGACGGCCTGCCGGTCACGGTCCGCCTGCTCGACCCGCCGCTGCACGAGTTCCTGCCCGACATCACCGAGCTGTCGGTGCGCGTGGCCCTCGCCGAGTCCCGCCAGGAGCCGCACGAGAACGAGCTGCGCCTGCTCCAGGCCGTGCACCGCCTGCACGAGCAGAACCCGATGCTCGGACTGCGCGGTGTACGCCTCGGACTGGTCGTCCCCGGCCTGTTCACCATGCAGGTGCGCGCCATCGCCGAGGCGGCCGCCGAGCGCAGGGCCGCCAAGGGCGACCCGCGCGCCGAGATCATGATCCCGCTGGTCGGCACCGTCCAGGAGCTGGAGATCGTCCGCGAGGAGGCCGACCAGGTCATCGCCGAGGTCGAGGCGGCGACCGGCACGCAGCTCAAGCTGGCGATCGGCACGATGATCGAGCTGCCGCGCGCCGCGCTGACCGCGGGCCAGATCGCCGAGGCGGCGGAGTTCTTCTCCTTCGGCACGAACGACCTGACCCAGACGGTGTGGGGCTTCAGCCGCGACGACGTCGAGGCGTCGTTCTTCACCGCCTACCTGGAGAAGGGCATCTTCGGGGTGTCGCCGTTCGAGACCATCGACAAGGACGGTGTCGGCTCCCTGGTGAAGTCCGCCGTCCAGGCCGGCCGGGCCACCCGCCCGGACCTCAAGCTCGGCGTCTGCGGCGAGCACGGCGGCGACCCCGAGTCCGTCCACTTCTTCCACGAGGTGGGCCTGGACTACGTCTCCTGCTCCCCCTTCCGTATCCCGGTGGCACGCCTGGAGGCCGGCCGGGCCTCGGTCGAGGCGGAGGGCAGCGACCACCGGTAAAGACCCCGGAGTCCTCGTCGTGGTCCCCGACCCTCACCACCGATTACGACGAGGACTCCGGTCCGCGAAAGAAGAGGGGCGGCACCCCGTGCGGGGGTGCCGCCCCCTCCATGCATCATCTGCGGAGCCTGCCAAGCCAATTCGCTGAGCAGGCAAAACGGCGTTTGGTGGCGTTGGTTGCCGTTGAACTCGCGCGAAGCCGTGTGCCCTCGTTGTGCCCTCCCGTGTCGTCGTTGCCGTCAACGTTGCTGTCATCTCATCGGGTCCTCGTCGCCCCGCGATCGGTACGCTTCCCGCGGAGGTGAGGATGTTCGATGCGGTGATCATCAGCGTCGGTAGTGTCATCTGCATGGCGTTTGGCGTGTGGTTCGTCGGGCGGCAGCACCACCGGCGCGCGGGCACCCGTGCGGGCTGGGGCGCCATAGCGATCGGACTGGGGCAGTTGTTTCACGCAGCCGGCTCCTTGGCCGGAAGTCGCCAGCCCCTCGGCTTCATCCTGGCTGCCTGTTGTGCAGCATTCAGCATTACTGGCTTCATTCTGGTGGTGCGCGACCGCGACATCCTCCGAAACGGCCGCGGCGGCCGGAAGCGCCGGAAGCTGCCTCCACTGCACCCGTGATGGGCAGGACTGGGCCTGCGCCACGCGCATCCACACGATCAGCGTCGTCTTGATCGAGGAGACGCCTGCCTGGCATGTACCGCGCGCTGCCCACGCTCGTCGTCCTGCGAGACATTGAGCCCTGTTCAGATTCAGGACGTCGGCATCGCCCTGTGGTGTCACTCCGCGTGCGTGCCCCCGTGCCCTCCCCGGCCCGGCGTGCCGAGTTCTGAAACCGTGCAGACCGACACTATTGCCTCGGTGCAGCCGCGCCGACTACCTTCTGAACATGTTCACTGAACGCGTTCAGGCAACTCGCGCCGAACGAAAACGGAGGACCACCACCCACATCATCGAAGCCGCCGAAAGACTCTTCCAGGAGCGTGGCTTCCAGGGCACAACGGTGCGGCAGATCGCGGCGGAGGCGGGTGTTTCCGTGGGTGCCGTCATGGCAGTGGGGGACAAGGAGTCTCTGTTGAGCCTTGTCTACGACCAAGCCATCGCCGCCCGCATCCCCGCGCCACCGGCGGCGGAGTCCGCAGTCTCCGCAGTCGACTACCTGGCCCATTACTTCGACCCGTTCCTCGATTTGTTCGCCGAGAACGACGAACTCGCGCGCTCGTACTTCCGGACCCTGGCCCGAGGTCAACCCGAGAACGCGGCCCTCGGCGCGCTGCGCACGCTGACCGAGGACAATCTCACCGCCGCGATGGTGAAGGCGGGAATACCCAACCCCCGCGCCCGGCACGGTGCGCAGGTGATGTTCACCAGCTACCTGGGGGAGCTGATGCTGCTTGCCGCGGGATCCACCGACCGGCAGCAGACGGCAACCGGGATCCGGCGCACCGCCGAATTCGTCACCGCACACGAAGAGGATGACCGATGACCCTCTCTGAACTCCCGTCTCCCGTCTGGCCAATCCTGATCCTGCTCGGGATACAGGCGAGCGACGCCGCAATGATGCTCCGTCCACCGAGATTCATCGTCGACTGCCTGGACGGCGTACGGTTCCCGCGCGACTGGTGGTGGGCGCTGATCACCCTCAAGGCGGCCTCCGTAGTGGGGCTCATCGTCGGGCTCTGGGTGCCCGGCGTCGCCATGACGACCACTGCTGCGATCGTTGTCTACTTCCTGGCGGCCGCCGCATCCCACATTCGCGCGCGAGCCTTGAACTCCGCGTTCTGGGTCAACTGCCTGGGCATGCTGCTGCTGTCCCTGGCTGTGCTCATGGTGAGCTTCGTGCGGCTGTAACGGGCGGCCCTCGCGGACCCAGGAGGTCGCCTTCAGGTCGGCGACGACCTCGGCCAGGACATAGTCAAGGTTTTGCGCATCTGTTCACACTCGAACACATGGGGGCGACTCGGGGCAGCGAGTGGGCTTTATGTCGGATGTGCGGTAAGCGCGATCTCGCCGTACGAGGACGCGGCTTGCCGCGATCGACCGGGTTCGGCCCGGTCAGCGATCCCTCCTTTTGGCGCGAACGGAGGCCGCGTCGACGATCGCCGAGGTCCAGTCCACCTCGCCCCGGGCCCCGAGTTCGTCCAGCACCGCCCGGTGCAGCCGACGCCACAGGCCGGCCTCGGTCCATACCGTGAAGCGGCGATGCGCGGTGGCGGGCGACGTGCCGAACGTCGGCGGCAGATGCCGCCAGGCACAGCCACTGGTCAGCATGTACTCCACTGC
Organism: Streptomyces sp. NPDC091412; assembly: GCF_044756885.1. Classification (NCBI taxonomy): domain Bacteria; kingdom Bacillati; phylum Actinomycetota; class Actinomycetes; order Kitasatosporales; family Streptomycetaceae; genus Streptomyces; species Streptomyces sp. NPDC091412. Next base: position 626,572 of record NZ_JBIVTV010000004.1, read on the forward strand.
CGTGAACACGGCCCGCTCGTCACACGGAGCGGTCCCACCACCTTGCGGACGAGCAGCGAACGACGGCAGCAACGGGGCGGCCAGCTCCCAGAGTTCATCAGGAACCAGACGCTTCGACAGATCAGCACCCACGACCGGCATCATGCTGCACGAACATCAAGTCACGTGAGACAACCTCTATGCCTTGATTGGTGCGGCCGACCTGGCGGCCTGCTCGATCTTCGCGCAGTAGGCTGCACGGGCTTCCTCGTCGATCTGCTTCTCGTGTTCGGCGCGCAACCCGGTCCGGCCGTCGAGGCCCTCGCGCAGGATATCGGCGTGCCCGGCATGCCGGATGGACTCGCCGAGGACATGGACCATGACGGCGAACAGGTTCGTGTCGGCATAAGGCTCCGGCCACCACGGCACGTGGCCGGGGGCGTCGAGGGGAAGCTCGTTGATCGTGGCGTCCGAGTGTTCCCACGTGCGCCGGTAGAACCCGATGATCTGATCGTGGGTCTCGTCCTCGGTCGCCCACAGATCGCTGCCGTTGGAGTCCTGCCACCGGGGCAGCGGTTCCGGGGAAGGGCGGTCGAAGACCTCGCCGAAGTACCTGGCCTCGACGCTGGCCACGTGTTTGACCAGGCCGAGGAGGTTGGTCCCGGTCGCTGTCAAAGGCCGGCGGGCGTCGTATTCGGACAAGCCGTCGAGTTTCCAGAGCAGCGCCTTGCGGTCCCGCCGCAGTCTCCCGTGCAGGTTGCCTTTCGCGAATTCAGCGATCATGCGGCACGAGCTTGCCATGGGCTGCTCGTGGTCTCAAGATCCCGTACATGGTCCGCAACGACTGGCAGAGCCGAGGCCTGGCCATGGCCGCCGCCCTGACCTGCTACAAGAAGCTCGCGAAACGTGCCACGTGAGACAACCTCTGAGCCGTCGATCACGCTGAACGTCCACACGCATTTGTGGGAGGCGGAGGAAGACCGGACTGCCGACATGGTGGAGGCCGCGCTGAGCGATGTGCCCCTGAGAGTGCCCTGTGAGGGACGGCAGACCCCGAATCCCCTGTTCAGGCGATTGGTCTTGCACCCCGTGCGGGGGTGCCACCCCTCTCCTACGTTGGCTCTCAGGTGTCCGCCGTCCCACCGTCACCAGGGAGCCGTCCATGCCGGGCTGGAACACGCACGACATACCTGACCAGAGCCGCCGTACGGCCGTCGTCACCGGGGCCAACAGCGGGCTCGGTCTCGTCACCGCGCGGGAACTGGCGCGCAGGGGCGCCCGGGTGGTGCTGGCGTGCCGGAGCGAGGCGCGGGGGAGTGCGGCGGCCGATCGGCTGACGCGTGAAGTGCCGGGCGCAGAGATCGAGTTCGCGCGACTGGATCTCGGAGACCTGTTATCCGTAAGGGAGTTCGCGGACGCGTACCCGTACGAGCGGCTCGATCTGCTCGTCGACAACGCCGGGGTGATGGCGCCGCCGTACGGGACGACGGCGGACGGGTTCGAGACCCAGTTCGGGGTCAACCACCTGGGGCACTTCGCCCTCACCGGGCTGCTGCTGCCCAGGCTCCTCGACACGCCGGGCGCCCGCGTCGTGACCGTCTCCAGCATGATGCACGTGCTGGCCAACGTCGATCTGCACGACCTCAACAGCGAGCGCCGCTACCGGCGTTGGATCGCCTACGCCCGTTCCAAGACCGCGAACCTGCTCTTCACGCACGAGTTGGCGCGCAGGCTCGCGGCCACCGGGTCCGACGTGGTCGCGGCCGCCGCCCACCCCGGCTACGCCGCCACCAACCTCCAGACCGCGGGACCCCGGGCGGAGGGCCGCCGGACGGCCGAACGGCTCATGGAGGCCGGCAACCGGGTCCTCGCCCAGCGGGCCGAGGCGGGCGCCCTGCCCACGCTGTACGCGGCCACCGCACCCGGAGTGCGTCCCGACTCCTTCCACGGCCCGTCCTTCGCCCTGTGGCGCGGTGCCCCGGCCCCGTCCTGGCGGGCGCCCTGGACCCTCGACGACAGGGGCGGCCGGCTGCTCTGGGAGGCGTCCGAGCGGCTCACCGGGGTGTCGTACGGCGCGCTGAAGGGCTGAGGCGTCCTGAGGGACTGGGACGTCCTGAGGTACTGGGGCGTCCTGAAGGACTGAGGCGTCCCGAGGGGCTGAAGCGCCCTGAAGGACTGACCCGGCCGCACCTCACATGCCCCTCGGACCTCAAAAGTCCCTCAGATACGTGGACCGGGCACGGATCCCTGCCTAGGGTCGCGATCATGCCCGACATATCGCTGACCGTGGTCGTCCTCCTGTGCCTCGCCGCGTTCGCGGCCGGGTGGATCGACGCCGTGGTCGGCGGGGGCGGACTCCTGCTGCTGCCGGCGCTGCTGCTGGGACTGCCCGGCGGCACCTCGGCCGCGGCCGCGCTCGGCACCAACAAGGCGGTCGCCATCGTCGGCACCACCGGCGCGGCCGTGACCTACGTCCGCCGGGCCCCCGTGGACGTCCGCACCGCCGTCCGCATCGGGCTGGCCGCGCTCGCCGGCTCTTCCGCCGGGGCGTTCTTCGCGGCCGGGATGAGCACCGAGGTGCTCAAGCCGGTGATCATGGTGGTGCTGCTCGGGGTGGGAACCTTCGTGATCCTGCGTCCCTCGTTCGGCACCGCCCCGGCGCCCGGCCCGGCCACCCGCCGCCGGATCCTCGCGGCGATCGGCCTCGCGGGCCTCGGCATCGGCTTCTACGACGGCCTCATCGGCCCCGGCACCGGCACGTTCCTCGTCCTGGCGCTGACCGCCGTACTCCACCTGGACCTGGTGACCGCCTCCGCCACCGCCAAGATCGTCAACTGCTGCACCAACGCGGGCGCCCTGGCCACCTTCGCCTGGCAGGGCGCGATCCTGTGGCAACTGGCGGCCGTCCTGGCGGTGTTCAACCTGGGGGGCGGCGCCCTGGGCGCGCACACCGCGCTGAAGAAGGGCAGCGGCTTTGTCCGGATCGTGCTGCTGACGGTGGTGTTCGCGCTGGTGGCGAACATGGCCTACCAGCAGTGGGTGGCCTAGGGTCTGGTCGGCGCCTGGTGCCGGGTTCAGCGGTTGCCGGTCAGGTGGGCGAAGACGACCACGTTGCCCTGGTAGCCGGTGGTCCTCGAGTAGCCGCCGCCGCAGGTGATGACGCGCAGTTCCGGGCGCTTGGCGGCGCCGTAGACCTTCTCGTCGGGGAAGTCCTTGGTCTCGTAGACCTCGATGGCGTCCACGGTGAAGACGGCGACCCCGCCGTCCCGGCGGTCCACCTCGATGGTGCTGCCCTTCTTCAGGGCGCCGAGGTTGTAGAAGACGGCCGGTCCCCGGGCGTTGTCGACATGGCCGGCGACGATCGCGGTGCCCCGCTCGCCGGGGGTGGTGCCGGCCTCGTACCAGCCGGCCAGGTTCTTGTTGTCGGCGGGAGGGGCTTCGAGGCTGCCGGACTTCGTCAGGGCGAGGCCGGTCAGGGGGGCGTCGATCCGGATGGAGGGGATGCGGATGCGCAGGGGCGGGGACGGCGGCAGCGCGGGGGCGGCGCGGGCTTCCTCACCGGGGTCGAGCACGCCCTCCGCCGCACCGGGCTGGGGCGGGGCCTGCGACTCGGCGCCGCTGTGCAGCAGCCAGGCGCCGGAGCAGAAGGCGACCACGGTGACGGTCGCTATCGCGGTGTTGCCTATGCGCATACGGACGACCCCTCTCGGAACCCCGCGGGATTCCTTCCGGCCCCCCTTTCGGCCCCTCAGGACCCCTCCCGGACTCGGTGCCCCGCACCCCCCTCCGGGCCGCGAGGGGCGTCGCACCCGGAAGGGGGCGGGGGTATGCGGTACCGGCGGACGGACAGCGGAGGGTGTCCGTCAGATCCCGTCGCCTCTCGCCCGGCGATGCAGGAGCCAGGTACCGCCCGCGGCGGCGACGGCGAGAGCCGCCACACCGGCCGCGGTCTTCACGGGGTCGCGGTCCTGCGCGCCGCCGACCCCTGTCTTCATGCTTCCCCGGGGTTCCACCTGCTCCTGCGCGGCCATCAGCGTGACGACCAGGTCGCCCCTGACCTCCTGGTCGCCCTCGGCGCACTGCGCGACGATCTCGTACGTCCCCGGCTGCGCGCTGTCCGGAACCCGGAACCGCCCGACCGCCTCGCCCTCGCGCGTGCTGGGCGCCAGCATGAAGGGACCCGCGCCGACCGCGCTGGCGTCACCCGCCGCGGACGCCTTCTTGCCGCACCCCGTGGTGTTCACCGTGACCTGACCGCCCGGCTGGACCGCGTACGGATTCACCTCCAGGCGGCCACCGGCCGCGGCGTACGCGGGCGCGGCCAGACCGCCCACGGCGGCCGCGGTGAGCACGGCCCCGGCCATGGCCCTGGCCGGCCGGCGGGCGATACGTCGCATCGGTGCTCCTCCGGGCTCTGCGGTGGGGCCGCGGCCCGCGACACCCGGGTGTGCCGCCGTCGGCCGTGCCCCTGCCCTGACGAGGTAAGTGGCCCGGCGCCGCTCCCGCTTGCTGAAGGTCCGTCAGAAATACGGCGAACGGGTGGCCGGACCACCCGCCCCGGACCGCCCCGCGGTCAACGTTTCCGCAGGTCAGGGCCGATCTCCTGACGGCATGTCGGAGACCACCCGGAAGGGCGCGGCGCGTGGGGGTGAACGGGTGCCGACCACGGGCGTCGTGACCCCTGGCTCCCAGCGCCACGCGCAGGGTCCCCGAGTCGCCGCGTCGGGCGGTCTACGCTGCCACCGTTGCCCATGACGTTCGACGGCCGAGCGCCCTGGGAGTACGCCTCGAAGCGTTCCCGGGTACCCGGTTCGCTCCGGCCGCCCGAGGAAGGGACGATGCGATGGCTCCTGACATCTGGACCAGGGCCGCGATCGAGGAACACTGGCTGGCGTCGGAACGTGGGGACACCGAAGCCGAGCACGCCATCTACGCCGCGGACGCGATCCTCGACTACCCCCAGTCGGGTGAACGGTTCCGGGGCCGCGCGACGATCTCGGCGCAACGCGGCGGGCACCCCGCCAGTCGGCACTTCACCGTCCAGCGGATCACCGGCGGCGGGGCTCTGTGGGTGAGCGAGTGTGTCATCACCTACGACGGGGTGCCCACCTACTCGGTGAGCATCATGGAGTTCGCCCACGGACAAGTGGTGCACGAGACGCAGTACTTCGCGGACGCCTTCGGCGCACCCGAATGGCGCACGGCACTCGCGGAGCCGATGCCGGGCAGGAACATCACCAGGGCCTGACCCGTTGCCGGACCTGCATGGCAAGGTCCGCCATTGACGTGCTGCCCGGAGGTGCCTCAGCGTTCACGTCGTCGGACGGCAAGCGCGGTCGACGGAATTTTCAGCGCGTTCAACCGGACCAGAAGCTCTTCCTCTTGTTCCCGTGTGACGGTGATCCACAGGGACGTTCCCGAGTCACCGGCGCTGAAGACACTCACACGGCCGGCCGGAAGGCCGTTCAGGCGGTTGTCCGGTGGAGCCGGGCGTACTGCGGCCGCCCCGGCCGGGAAGGCGAGGGCGGCCGTAGTGCTTGGGGACGGGGCGGTCAGTTCACGTTGGTCGCGCTCCAGGCCGCTGCCACCGCGTTGTACTCCGTGCTGCCGGCGCCGTAGAGGTCCTTGGCGGCGTTCAGGGTCGCCGTCCTCGCGCCCGCGTACTTCGTGGAGGACGTCATGTAGACCGTCAGGGCCCGGTACCAGATCTTGCCGAGCTTGTCGCGGCCGATGCCCGTCACCGAGGAGTTGTTGCAGGTGGGGGAGTCGTAGGCGACGCCGTTGACGGTCCTGACGCCGCTGCCCTCGGCGAGCAGGTAGGCGAAGTGGTTGGCGACGCCGGAGGAGTAGTGGACGTCGAGGTTGCCCACCGAACTGCTCCAGCAGTCGGCCGAACTGCCGTCCTTGGACGGCTTGTCCATGTAGCGCAGGGCCGACTTGCCGAAGCCGGAGCGGACGATCTTCTCGCCGATCAGGTAGTCCCCGGGGTCCGAGGGGTTGTCGGCGTACCACTCCACCAGCGTGCCCAGGATGTCCGAGGTGGCCTCGTTCAGACCGCCGGACTCGCCCGAGTACGTCAGTGCCGCCGTCTTCGACGTCACGCCGTGGCTCATCTCGTGGCCGGCCACGTCGAGGGCGACCAGCGGGCCGAACGTGGTGCCGTCACCGTCGCCGTACGTCATGCAGAAGCAACTGTCGTCCCAGAAGGCGTTGTTGTAGTTGCTGCCGTAGTGGACGCGGTTGTACGAGCCCTTGCCGTCGCCCGCGATGCCGTTGCGGCCGTGGACGTTCTTGTAGTAGTCCCAGGTCTCGTTGGTGCCGTACTGCGCGTCGACCGCCGCCGTCGCGCGGTCCGCGGTCGTGCCCGTGCCCCAGTGGTTGTCGGCGTCCGTGAACAGCGTGGCGGGGGCGCGCTGGAAGCAGATGCCGAAGATGCACAGGTCGGTCTTGTTCTCCGCGTCGCCCGTGTACGTGTTGCCCCGCGTCGGGTCCTTGAGCTGGTACGTCGAGCCCGAGAGCGTGGTCTCCAGGGGCACCGTTCCGCTGTAGAGCGACTGGCCGTCGCCCGTCGCCGTCTCGACGCTGTCCCAGGCGTCGATCTGCGCGCCCGTGCGGGCGTCGGTCAGCACCGTACGGGCCACCGGGTTGCCGAGCGAGTCCAGCCCGACCGCGTTGGTGCGCCAGGCCAGGCGCGGGGCGCCGTGCAGGGCGTCGACGATCAACTCCGGCTTGGCCTTGACCTGTTGCAGCTTCGTGTCCTGGTTCTCCGCGCGCAGCGCGTTCACCGCGAGGTCGGCCGCCTTCGGGGCGGGGAGCCCGGGCGTGGTGCTCGCGAGGGAGACCGTGCCCTTCGAGGCCCGGTTGGCGCCGCGGTAGCTGCCGTCCGCAGCTAGATGGACGATGAAGTCACCTCCCAGCACGGGCAGTTGGTGGTACGTGCGGTCGTAGCGGACGTGCTGCGCGCCGTCCTTGTCGACGATCACGTCCCGTACGGTGGTGGCCTCGGCTGAGGTGAGGCCCAGGGCGGTGGAGTGGTTCACGAGCGCCGACGCGGCGTTGTGGATCGCGGCGGCCCGGTCGGGTCTGCCCTCCGCGTGCGCGGCGGGGGAGAGGGCGGCGGCCAGCAGGGTGGCGGTGGTGGCGGCCACACCGGCCGTGGCAAGGCGGGAAGCTCGGATGTGCCGTGTCCGACTCATCGGTCTCCTTGAGCGCGGGCGCCCAGCGGGCGCTTGGGGGTTGCGCTGGCGTTGACAGAAGATTTAAGTGCTCATGACATGTCATGTCCATAGCGTCCACAGGATGGGTGTGTGGGGGGAGAGAATCGTTTCCGTGACGACTTCGACTGCTCCGACGCCGCCGCCCGCACCGCTTCCGTTCTTCGTCTACGGCACCCTGCGCCCCGGCGAGGGCAACCACGGCCTGTTCCTGCGCGGCCGCACCCGCTCCGAGGAGCCCGCCCGGCTGTCCGGCGTGGTGCTCTACGACGGGCCCGGCTATCCCTACGCCGTGGAGGAACCCGGCGGGCTGGTGCGGGGCGACCTCGTCGCCGCCCGGCCGGACGAGTACGGCGAGGTGCTCACCGCCCTGGACCGGCTGGAGGGATACGTGGCCGGCGACCCGCGCAGCCTCTACGAACGCATCGAGCGCGAGGTGGTCCGCGAGACCGACGGAGCGACCGTACGCGCCTGGGTCTACGTCGCCGGACCGTCCGTCACCCGCCAACTGCGCACCGAGGGCGTGCGCATCGAGGGCGGGGACTGGCGAACGCGGCACGCGCGGCACCGGGTCTGACGGGCGGCGTCGCGGCCGGGGGCCGGGTCGGCGGCCTTCCGGGTGCGAAGACCGCCTGCCGTGGGCACGAGCATGGCGTGCGGGAAGTCCGTCTCGGCGCCGGCCGGTTCACCGCCGGCCGACACGCGCTCGGCCCTGCGGCGTCCGCCCTGCCCTGCGGCGTCCGCCCCGCCCTGCCGCGTTAGCCCGCCCTGCGGCGGGCCCTACCCGGCGTCGGCCAGGGCCCTGGCCACCCCGTGCTCCGTGCGGCCCAGGAACTTCGGGTCGGGCTGGAACACCGCCTCCAGGGCCGCCTTGCCGGCCGCGAACACCTCGCGGGTGCCGCCGTAGTACCAGGTGACGTCGTGCTTGGCGTCGACGCCGACACCGTAGGAGTCGATGCCCGCCGCGTCGCACAGGGCGACCGCCCGCCGGACGTGGAACCCCTGGGTGACCAGGACCGCCCGGTCCACGCCGAAGATCTTCTTCGCGCGGACGCAGGAGCTCCAGGTGTCGAAGCCGGCGTAGTCGCTCACGATCCGGACACCGGGCACGCCCCGCTTGGTCAGGTACGTGCGCATCGCGTCCGGCTCGTCGTAGTCCTCGCGGCTGTTGTCGCCGGTCACCAGGAGGACCTTGACCCGGCCCTCGTGGTACAGCTTCGCCGCCGCGTCCAGCCGGTGCGCCAGGTACGGCGACGGCTCCCCGTCCCACAGGCCCGCGCCGAAGACCACGGCCACGTCGGTGCGCGGCGCGTCCGCCGTGGTGCGCAGCCGGTCGCCGGCCACGACGTACATCCAGGTCGCAGGGAGCAGGGCCAGCACGCACCCGGCCATCACCGCCCGCACCAGCAGCCGCCGCCCGGCACGGGTGCGCGGCAGGCGCGGACGTGTCCACGACGGTCGGCGCGGCAGGCGCGGCGTATGCGTCAGGCGCATCGGTCAGTCCCCTCCCCAGGCGGCCCCACGGCCCTCGATCAGCAAGGACGCGGCGCACGCCACCCCGGTTCACCCGCCCCTGCCCCCATTCTCGTGACGGCGGGTACGGCGGGTACGGCGGGTACGGCGGGTACGGCGGGTACGGCGGGTACGGCGGGTACGGCGGGTACGGCGGTTACGGCGGGTACGGCAGACAGAGCAGACAACAGCCGGCGGAGTCCGGGCAGGGGCCCGCGCCCGCCACGGCCCGGCGGGCGGGACACGCACACCGTCGCGCACCGGAGACGGACGGTGACATCCCGATTGTCGGTACCTGCGCTTACTGTCGAATCATGGAAGGGACCGCATCCGAAGCAGCCCGGCCGCGCGAGCACACCCCCCGGCCGCCCGAGAACCACGTGCCGCCCGCCGGCTACGAGGCGCCGGCCGTCGAGCGGTGGGCCGCCGAGCCGGACAAGCGGCCGGGGCGTACCGCCTTCCAGCGCGACCGCGCGCGCGTACTGCACTCCGCGGCCCTCAGACGGCTGGCCGGAAAGACCCAGGTGGTCACACCCGGCGAGTACGGTCAGGCCTGGGACGCCAGTCCCCGCACCCGGCTCACCCACTCGCTCGAATGCGCCCAGGTCGGCCGTGAGCTGGGCGCCGCCCTCGGCTGCGACCCCGACCTGGTGGAGGCGGCCTGCCTCTCCCACGACCTGGGCCACCCGCCCTTCGGGCACAACGGCGAACAGGCGCTGAACGAGTTCGCGCGGGACTGCGGCGGTTTCGAGGGCAACGCCCAGTCCCTGCGCCTGCTCACCCGCATCGAGCCCAAGCGGTTCGTCGTCGACGCCGCCACGGACGAACTCGTCAGCGTCGGCCTCAATCTCACCCGCGCCGCCCTCGACGCCGCCACCAAGTACCCCTGGCCGCGCGGCGCCCACCCCACCGACCCGGCCTCGCCCAAGTTCGGTGTCTACGAGGACGACAGACCGGTCTTCGACTGGGTGCGCAAGGACGCGCCCGGCACCCGCACCTGCTTCGAGGCCCAGGTCATGGACTGGGCGGACGACGTGGCGTACTCGGTGCACGACGTGGAGGACGGGCTGCACGCCGGCCACATCGACCCGGGCTGCCTGCACGCCGAACCCGAGCGGCAGGAGGTGTTCGCGGTCGCCGTCGGCCGCTACGTCCCGGCCGGCACCGACCCCGAGGAACTTGCCGAGGCCCTCGACCGCCTCCTGGACCAGGAGTGGTGGCCGCACGGATACGACGGATCGGCCGTCGCCCAGGCCCGCCTGAAGGACGCCACCAGCCAGCTCATCGGCCGCTTCTGCCTGGCCGCCGAGGGCGCCACCCGGCAGGCGTACGGCAGCGGCGGTCTCACGCGCTACGGCGCGGAGCTCGTCGTCCCCCGGACCACCCGAATGGAGTGCGCGGTCCTCAAGGCCGTCGCCGACCGGTACGTCATGCAGCGCGCCGAGCAGGAGCGGCTGCGCGCCGACCAGCGGATCGTGGTGGCCGAGCTGGCCGAGGCACTGACCGCCCGCGCCCCCCACGGCCTCGACCCCCAGTTCCGCGCCCTGTTCGACCAGGCCGCCGACGACCGTGCGCGCAAGCGCGTGCTCGTCGACCAGATCGCCTCCCTCACCGACGCCTCGGCCCGTTCGCTCCACGCGCGCCTGAGAGGGCACGCATGACTTCGGGAGAGCGCGCATGACATTGACAGCAGGTTTACGGACACCCGTGGTACGGGTGGGACCCGAGTGAACCCAGTGACCCCGACCGGGTCCCCAGGTGACCCTCCGTGGCCTGATCGGGCCACTCCCCCTTCCCGCACCACGCTCCGTGCGGGACGCTCCCATGTGGCGGCACCCTTACGAGGAGGCATCAAGTGGTCGACGCGGATCAGACATTCGTCATCGTCGGAGGAGGTCTCGCCGGCGCCAAGGCGGCCGAGACCCTGCGCGCGGAGGGCTTCAGCGGCCGCGTGATCCTCGTGTGCGACGAGCGCGACCACCCCTACGAGCGGCCGCCGCTGTCCAAGGGCTACCTGCTCGGCAAGGAGGAGCGCGACAGCGTCTTCGTGCACGAGCCCGCCTGGTACGCGCAGAACGACATCGAGCTGCACCTCGGCCAGACGGTCGTCGCGATCGACCGCGCCGCCAGGACCGTCCACTACGGCGACGACGGCACCCATGTGCGCTACGACAAGCTGCTGCTGGCCACCGGCGCCGAACCGCGCCGCCTGGACATCCCCGGCACCGACCTCGCCGGCGTCCACCACCTGCGCCGCCTCGCCCACGCCGAGCGCCTCAAGCACGTCCTGACCCATCTCGGCCGGAACAACGGCCACCTCGTCATCGCGGGCGCCGGCTGGATCGGCCTGGAGGTCGCGGCGGCGGCCCGCGAGTACGGAGCCGAGGTCACCGTCGTCGAGCCGGCCGCCACCCCGCTGCACGGCGCGCTCGGCCCCGAGCTGGGCCAGCTCTTCGCCGACCTGCACCGCGAGCACGGCGTCCGCTTCCACTTCGGCGCCCGGCTGACCGAGATCGTCGGGCAGGACGGCATGGTGCTCGCCGTCCGGACCGACGACGGCGAGGAGCACCCCTGCCACGACGTGCTCGCCGCGATCGGCGCCGCGCCGCGCCTCGCCCTGGCGGAGTCGGCGGGCCTGGAACTGGCCGACCGGGCCCACGGCGGCGGCATCAAGGTGGACGAGCGGCTGCGCACGTCCGACCCGGACATCTACGCGGCCGGCGACGTGGCCTCCTTCCCGCACGGACTGTTCGGCACCCGGCTGCGGGTGGAGCACTGGGCCAACGCGCTCAACGGCGGCCCGGCCGCGGCCCGCGCGATGCTCGGCCAGGAGGCCGTGTACGACCGCGTGCCCTACTTCTTCACCGACCAGTACGACCTGGGCATGGAGTACAGCGGCTGGGCACCCCCCGGCTCGTACGACGAGGTGGTGATCCGCGGGGACGCCGGAAAACGCGAGTTCATCGCGTTCTGGGTGAAGGAGGGCCGCGTCCTGGCCGGGATGAACGTGAACGTGTGGGACGTCACGGACCCGATCCAGCGCCTGATCCGCACGAAGGCACACGTGGACACGGAGGCGCTCGCGGACCCGCACGTGCCGCTGGACAGCCTGGTCCCGTAGCCGGACGGGAGCCTGGGCGGACCACCGTAGACTTCTGGCGTGGCAGGACGGATCAACGACGAGGACGTGAAGGCGGTACGGGACGCGGTCCCGATCGACGCCGTGGTGTCCGAGTACCTCCAGCTGCGGAACGCGGGCGGGGGCAACCTCAAGGGCCTGTGCCCGTTCCACGACGAGAAGTCTCCGTCCTTCCAGGTCAGTCCGAGCAAGGGGCTCTTCCACTGCTTCGGCTGCCAGGAGGGCGGCGACACCATCACGTTCGTGATGAAGATCGACCACCTCTCCTTCTCGGAGGTGGTCGAGCGGCTGGCCGCCCAGGCCGGCATCACCCTGCGCTACGAGGAGGGCGGGTACAACCCCGCCCACCAGCGTGGCGAGCGCATCCGCCTGGTGGAGGCGCACAAGCTGGCCGCCGACTGGTACGCCGAACAGCTCGCGACCTCCGCCGAGGCCGAGACCGGCCGGGTCTTCCTCGCCGAGCGCGGCTTCGACCAGGGCGCCGCCGTCCACTTCGGCGTCGGCTACAGCCCCCAGGGCTGGGACCACCTCACCCGCTTTCTGCGCGGCAAGGGCTTCACCGACAAGGAGCTGATCCTCTCCGGCCTCGCCCAGGAGGGCCGCCGCGGGCCCATCGACCGCTTCCGGGGCCGGCTGATGTGGCCGATCCGCGACATCGGCGGCGACGTGGTGGGCTTCGGCGCGCGCAAGCTGTACGAGGCGGACAACGGGCCGAAGTACCTCAACACCCCCGACACGGCGATCTACAAGAAGTCCCAGGTGCTGTACGGGATCGACCTGGCGAAGAAGGAGATCGCGAAGACCTCCCGCGCGGTGGTGGTCGAGGGCTACACCGACGTCATGGCCTGCCACCTGGCCGGCGTGCCGATCGCCATCGCCACCTGCGGCACGGCGTTCGGCGGCGACCACATCAAGATCCTGCGCCGGCTGCTGATGGACAACGGCTCGGCGCGTGTGATCTTCACCTTCGACGGCGACGCGGCGGGGCAGAAGGCGGCCCTGCGGGCCTTCGAGGACGACCAGAAGTTCGCCGCCGAGACCTACATCGCCATCGCGCCGGACGGCATGGACCCCTGCGACCTGCGCCTGGCCAAGGGCGACGAGGCGGTCTCCGACCTGGTCGAACCGCGCACCCCGCTCTTCGAGTTCGCGCTGCGCCAGATCGTGGCCCGCTACGACCTCGACACCCCGGCCGGCCGCGCCGCCGCCCTGGACGAGGCCGCGCCGGTCGTCGCCCGGATCAAGAACAGCGGCGCCCAGCACGAGGTCGCGGTGCAGCTCGCCGGACTGCTCGGCATCCTCGACACCCAGTTCGTGGTCAAGCGGGTGGCCCAGCTGGCCCGCTGGGCACGCGAGCGCGGCGGCCGCGGCCCGGCGCCGGACCAGCGGCAGCGGGGCCCGCAGCAGGAGTACGCCCCGACGCGTCCCGCGTCCCGTGGCCCGGCGCTCAACCTGCGCAACCCGGTCTTCGCCACCGAGCGCGAACTGCTCAAACTCGCCCTGCAGCGCCCGGAGCTGGTCTCACCGGCCTTCGATGCCTACGGCGTGGACGAGTTCACCGCCCCGTCCTACGCCGCCGTACGCCAGGCGGTCCTGGACGCGGGCGGCGCCGAGTACGGCGTGGGCGACCCCCAGGAGTACCTGGCCCGCGTCCGCGAGGCCGCCCCGGACGACACGGTCCGCGCGATGGTCACCGAGCTGGCGGTGGAGGCGATCCTGCTCCGCCGGGAGGTCGACGACGCCTACGCGGGTGCCCAGCTGGTGACGGTCCGCCGCCGTGCGGTCGAACGCCGCATCCGCGATCTCCAGAGCACGGTCGCCCGCCTCGGCACCGGCGGCGACCTCGCCCAACTGGCCTCCGCTCAGAATGAGTTGTGGATCCTCCAGCAGTACGACCAGGCTCTGCGGGAGCGCGGCACGGCGGCGCTGTGAGCATCGGCCCGACCGTCGGAGGGTCTGAGTGACCGGCCGGTCACGGACCGGACGCAAAAAGTCATCGCACGCCCCTCGTGGCGGCGATGTGTCGTACCCCACACTGGGTCCGGTTGCCTGAGTCCTCGGAGCGCTGAGTCCCCCACGGGTCCCACACCTGAGCGGCTGTGCTCCTCGCGTACGGGACGGACGGCGGCGAGGCCGCCGACTCCGCCCCCCTAGTACCGCTGCCGCACACCTCAGCAGCGATCATCCTGGAGGTCGCCCCCGTGCAGACCCAGACCCTCACCCAGACCGACATCGCCACCGGCCCGGGCCTCACCGGACCGGACCCGGACATGGGGGAGGCCGACGCCGTCCCGGCCGTACCCCCGCAGGGCCGGGGCGCGCACCGCCCCGAGGCGGAGCCGGAGGCCCCGTCCGAGGTCCCCGAGCCGGTTCCCGCCCGCACCGAGAGCGGCGGCCCCTCCTCCGACCTGTTCCGCCAGTACCTGCGGGAGATCGGCCGGATCCCGCTGCTCACCGCGGCCGAGGAGGTCGAACTGGCCCGGCGTGTGGAGGCCGGCCTGTTCGCGGAGGAGAAGCTGACCACCACTCCGGACCTGGACAGCCGGCTCGCTCTGGACCTGGACCGGATCGTCGTCCTCGGCCGGATGGCCAAGCGCCGGCTCATCGAGGCCAACCTGCGGCTCGTGGTGTCCGTGGCGAAGCGGTACGTCGGCCGGGGGCTCACCATGCTCGACCTCGTGCAGGAGGGCAACCTCGGGCTCATCCGGGCCGTGGAGAAGTTCGACTACGCCCGCGGCTACAAGTTCTCCACCTACGCCACCTGGTGGATCCGCCAGGCCATGTCCCGCGCCCTGGCCGACCAGGCCCGCACCATCCGTGTGCCCGTGCACGTCGTCGAACTCATCAACCGGGTCGTACGGGTGCAGCGGCGGATGCTCCAGGAGCGGGGCTACGAACCGGCCCCCGAGGAGGTCGCCGCCCACCTCGACCTGCCGCCCGAGCGGGTGAGCGAGGTCCTGCGGCTCGCCCAGGAGCCGGTCTCCCTGCACGCCCCGGTCGGCGAGGAGGACGAGGTCGCCCTCGGCGACCTGATCGAGGACGGAGACGCCGCCTCGCCCGTGGAGTCGGCGGCGTTCCTGCTGCTGCGCGAGCATCTGGAGGCCGTGCTGTCCACGCTGGGGGAGCGCGAGCGCAAGGTCGTGCAGCTGCGGTACGGGCTCGTCGACGGGCGCCCGCGCACGCTGGAGGAGATAGGGCGCCTCTTCGGCGTGACGCGGGAGCGGATCCGCCAGATCGAGTCCAAGACCCTCAACAAGCTGCGCGACCACGCCTTCGCCGACCAGCTCCGCGGCTACCTGGACTGACCCCAGGGGCCGCTCACCCCGGGCGAGCGGCCCCTGGCAGAAGCACCGACGGTCAGTCCACCTCGGCGACCGCCTGCGCGAACTGCGCCTTGTACAGGCGCGCGTACGCCCCGTCGGCCGTCAGCAGCTCGTCGTGGGCGCCCTGCTCGACGATGGAGCCGTTCTCCATGACGAGGATGGTGTCCGCGTCCCGGATCGTGGAGAGCCGGTGCGCGATGACGAACGACGTCCTGCCGTGCTGGAGTTTGGCCATCGCCTTCTGGATCAGCACCTCGGTACGGGTGTCGACCGAGCTGGTCGCCTCGTCCAGGACGAGGATCACCGGGTCGGACAGGAACGCCCGCGCGATGGTGATGAGCTGCTTCTCACCGGCGCTCACCCCGGAGCCCTCGTCGTCGATCACGGTGTCGTAGCCGTCGGGCAGCGTACGGACGAACCGGTCGGCGTGCGCGGCCCGCGCCGCCTCCTCGATCTCGCCGCGGGTGACCTCGCGGGAGGCGCCGTAGGCGATGTTCTCCGCGATGGTGCCGCCGAACAGCCAGGTGTCCTGGAGCACCATGCCGATCCCGGACCGCAGTTCGTCACGCGACATCTTCCCGATGTCGATGCCGTCGAGCGTGATGCGCCCGCCGGTGACGTCGTAGAACCGCATGAGCAGG
The DNA here is from genome assembly GCF_044756885.1 of Streptomyces sp. NPDC091412. Lineage (NCBI taxonomy): Bacteria > Bacillati > Actinomycetota > Actinomycetes > Kitasatosporales > Streptomycetaceae > Streptomyces > Streptomyces sp. NPDC091412. The sequence continues at coordinate 642,380 of NZ_JBIVTV010000004.1, forward strand.
TTGACCAGCGTGGTCTTGCCCGCGCCGGTCGGGCCGACGATCGCGACCGTGTGGCCCGGCTCCACCGTCAGCGAGAGGTCCTCGATGAGCGGCTTGTCGGGGTCGTAGCGGAACGACACGTGCTCCAGCGCGACCCGTCCGCGCAGCTCCTCCGGCCGCACGCCCGGCACCGGATCCGCCGTCTGCTCCTCGGCGTCCAGCAGTTCGAAGACGCGCTCGGCCGAGGCGACCCCGGACTGCACCAGGTTCGCCATCGACGCCACCTGGGTCAGCGGCATCGAGAACTGCCGCGAGTACTGGATGAAGGCCTGCACGTCGCCGATGGACAGCGTGCCCGACGCGACCCGGAGACCGCCGACGACGGCCACCAGCACGTAGTTGATGTTCGAGACGAACATCATCAGCGGCTGCATGACGCCGCTGTTGAACTGCGCCTTGAACCCGGCCTCGTACAGCGCCTCGTTCTGCTCGGCGAACTGCTTCGCCGACTCCTCCTGCCGCCCGAACACCTTCACCAGGGTGTGCCCGGTGTACATCTCCTCGATGTGCGCGTTGAGCCGGCCCGTCGAGCGCCACTGCTGCACGAAGTGCGGCTGCGACCGCTTGCCCACGCGCGTGGCGACGACGAACGACAGCGGCACGGTCACCAGCGCGACCAGCGCCAGGATCCAGGAGACGTAGAACATCATGACGAGCACGCCGATGATGGTCAGCATCGAGTTGATCAGCTGGCCCATCGACTGGTTCAGGGTCTGCCCGATGTTGTCGATGTCGTTGGTGGCGCGGGAGAGCACCTCGCCGCGCTGGCGCTTGTCGAAGTACGACAGCGGCAGCCGCGACAGCTTCGTCTGCACGTCCTCGCGCATCCGGAACATGGTCCGGTTCACCGAACGGTTCACCAGCCGCGTCGCCACCGCCATCAGCAGGCCGGCCACCAGGAACGTACCCAGCGCGAACAGCAGGACCTCGCCGACGGCACCGAAGTCGATGCCCTTGCCGGGCGTGAAGTCGGCGCTCTTCAGCATGTCGGCGATCGAGCCCTCGCCGCGCTCCCGCATGGAGGCGAGGACCTCGTCCTTGGTCGCCCCGGCCGGCATCTGCCGGCCGACGATCCCCGCGAAGACCAGGTCGGTGGCCTTGCCGAGGATCTTCGGCCCGATCACGCTGAGCGTGACGCTCACGACCACGCACAGCACCAGTGCGGCGATCGTGATCCGTTCGGGTCTGAACTGGGTGATGAGCCGCTTGCCCGACGTCTTGAAATCCATCGAGCGGTTGTCGGGCCCGGCCCCGGACATCATCCGCCCCATCGGCCCGGCCATCAGGCAGCCTCCGCTTCCGTCAGCTGGGAGAGCACGATCTCCCGGTAGGTCTCGTTGTCCGCCATCAGTTCGCGGTGGCGGCCGGTGCCGACGACCCGTCCCTCGTCCAGGACGACGATCCGGTCGGCATCGCGGATGGTCGCGACGCGCTGGGCGACGATGACGACGGTCGCCTCGGAGGTCTCGTGCCCCAGCGCCGCCCGCAGGGCCGCGTCGGTGGCGTAGTCGAGGGCCGAGAAGGAGTCGTCGAAGAGGTAGATCTCCGGGCGCTGCACCAGGGTGCGGGCGATGGCCAGGCGCTGGCGCTGGCCGCCGGAGACGTTGGTGCCGCCCTGGGCGATCGGCGCGTCCAGGCCGCTCTCCAGCTTGCTGACGAAGTCCTTGGCCTGTGCCACCTCCAGCGCGTGCCACAGCTCCTCGTCGGTGGCGTCCGGGTTGCCGTAGCGCAGGTTGGTCGCCACCGTGCCCGCGAACAGGTACGGCTTCTGCGGCACCAGGCCGACCGTCCTGGCGAGCAGCTCCGGCTCCACGGTGCGTACGTCCACGCCGTCGACGAGGACCTCCCCGTCGGTCGCGTCGAACAGCCGGGGCACCAGGCCGAGCAGGGTGGACTTGCCGCTGCCGGTCGAGCCGATGACGGCGGTCACCTCGCCGGGGCGGGCGAGCAGGTCGATGGCCCTCAGGACGGGCTCCTCGGCGCCCGGGTAGCGGAAGCCGGCGCCGCGGATCTCCAGATGGCCGTGGCGGCGCAGCTCGGTCACGGGCGCGACGGGCGGCACGACGCTGGACTCGGTGTCCAGCACCTCCTGGATGCGCTCGGCGCACACCTCCGCGCGCGGCACCATCATGAACATGAAGGTGGCCATCATGACCGACATCACGATCTGCATCAGATAGGCGAGGAACGCGGTCAGGTCGCCGATCTGCATCCCGCCGCTGTCGATGCGGTGGGCGCCGAACCACACCACGGCGATGGACGACAGGTTCACCACCGTCATCACGATCGGGAACATCAGCGCGAGCAGCCGGCCGGTGGCCAGCGACATCTCCGTCAGGTCCCCGTTGGCCCCGCGGAAGCGGTCCTTCTCGTACTCGTCGCGGACGAAGGCGCGGATCACGCGGTTGCCGGTGATCTGCTCGCGCAGCACCCGGTTGACGGTGTCCAGGCGGGTCTGCATGGACCGGAACAGCGGACGCAGCCGGCGCACGATCAGGGTCACGCTGATGCCGAGCACGGGGACGACGGCGACGAGCACCGCGGACAGCGGCACGTCCAGGCCGAGGGCCAGGACGACACCGCCCACACACATGATGGGCGCCGACACCATCAGGGTGAACGTCATCAGGGCCAGCATCTGGACCTGCTGCACGTCGTTCGTCGTGCGGGTGATGAGGGAGGGCGCCCCGAAGCCGCCGACCTCGCGGGCGGAGAAGGACTGCACACGGTCGAACACCGCCGCCCGTACGTCCCGGCCGAGTGCCGAGGCGGTGCGGGCACCGTAGTAGACGGCGCCGATGTTGCACACGACCTGCGCGAGCGACATGCCGATCATCACGGCGCCGAACGTCAGGATGTAACCGGTGTCACCCTTCACCACACCGTTGTCGATGATGTGGGCGTTCAGGGTGGGCAGGTAGAGCGTGGCGCAGGTCTGCAGGAACTGCAGCAGCACCAGGAGGGCTATGGGTTTCTTGTAGGGCCTGAGATAGGTCCGCAGGAGTCGTAGGAGCACGCTGGGTCTCTCGGAGTCGGCGGTGGGGGCGGTCGATGTCCCCTGGCACCCATCGTCGAACACTCCACCCGTGTTACCTCAACCGATTAACCCGACCGCAGGTCAACGGCCGAGGCCGGGTCGTCCCTCGGCCTCACGTCGTCGGGCCCACCGCACGAGTGAACCGTTATGTCCCAAACGCCCGCGTAAGGATGCCTTTTGTGGGCAACGTGACCGACCCTTATGTCCGATAAGTCGAAAAGGCTTGCGTGGACAAAAAGGCTCGTGAGGGTGGTCGTCACCCCAGGAAGGCCCCGGGGTGAACCTGCTCACGCACCGACACGTACTGCTGGCGCACCGCCTGGCCCACCGCCAGATCCTCGCCGGGCTCCAGGATCTGGGCCACCGCGCCCTGCCAGGCCGGCGGGGTGCGCGGGTTCAGGGTGCCCTGGGAGGTGCCGAGCGCCCAGGCGGCCTGCCGGGCGGCGCCGATCGCGGCGTAGTCGGCCGGCTGCGGTACGACGACCTGTGCGCCGAACACCGAGGGCGCGACGGCCTGTACGGCGGGCAGTTCCGCGGCGGGACCGAGCAGGAAGACGCGGCGCACCTCCACGCCCCGGCCGCGCAGCACGTCGAGCGCGTCCGCGAGCCCGCACAGCATGCCCTCGAACGCGGCCCGTGCCACATGCTCCGGCTTCATCGACTCGCGCCGGAGCCCGGCGAGCATCCCGGCGGTGTGCGGCAGGCTGGGCGTCCGCTCGCCCTCCAGGTAGGGCAGCAGCACGAGTCCGTGCGAGCCCGGCGTCGACTTCATCGCCAGGTCCGACAGACCCTCCAGGTCGGGCATGCCCAGCAGTTCGGCGGTGCCGCGCAGCGCCCGCACCGCGTTCAGCGTGGTCACGACCGGCAGGTGCATGCCGGTGGCGTCGGCGAGCGAGGTGATCATCCCCGTCTGGTCGACGAGCGCCTCGGGGTGAACGGCCATCACCGAACCGGAGGCGCCGAGGGAGACGACCGCGTCGCCCAGGCCCAGCCCCAACCCGAAGGCGGCGGCCATGGTCTCCCCGGTCCCGGCCGAGATCAGCAGCCCCTCCGGGGTGGTGCCGGCCGCCTCGGCCGGGCCGATCACCTCGGGCAGCGCGGCCTGCCGGCCGAGCGCCAGCTCGACCAGGTCGGGCCGGTAGGCGCCGGTGGCGGCGGACCAGTAGCCGGTGCCGGAGGCGCCGCCGCGGTCGGTGGTGCGGCGCATCGGCCGCCCCAGCAGCTGCCACACCAGCCAGTCGTGCGCCTGGAGCAGGAGGGACGTGCGCCCGGCGGCCTCGGGCTCGTTCTTGGCGAACCAGCGCAGCTTGGTCACCGGCAGCGGGGCCTGCGGCACACAGCCGACCGCCTGCGCCCAGGCCTCCCGGCCGCCGAGCGCGTCGATCAGGTCGGCCGCGGCGACCTGCGCCCGCCGGTCGCCGCCGACCAGTGCGGGCCGCACGGTGGCGCCCTGGGCGTCGATCGGGATCAGCGCGTTCTGCTGCGCCGAGACGCCGATCGCCTGCACGCCCTCCAGGAGCCCGCCACCCGCGGCCTCCCCGAGGGACAGCAGCCAGGCCTGCGGATCGACGTCGGCGGAGCGCCCCCCGCCCTCCGGGGTCTCCACCGGATGTGGCGCAAATCCCTGCCTGAGTACGGACCCCGTGTCCGCGTCACAAACGACGATACGAGTGAAATCGGGCGAACTGTCCAACCCGGCGACTATCCCCATGGCGAAAATTCTGCCGTACCGCCGTGCTTGCTCGGGCCGCGGTCGCCCCGGCGTCGCGGTGGGTGCGCGCGGTCCCGTCGGCGCGGGCCGCTCACGTGTTGCTGGTGCCCCAGTCGTCCTCGCCGCTGCCGTTGGCGTGGGCGCGCAGGGAGCGCACCCGCTGGGCGACCGATTCGGGAACGCGGTCGCCGACCTTCTCGCTGACCGTGTGGTAAGCCTTGCCCGCGAACTGCCGGCCCTGCTGCGCCGCGGTCTCGGCGGTGTTGCGCACGGCGGGGTTCTGGGCGATCTGAAGGGCGGACTTCTTCAGTTGCTCGTAGCGCTCACGTCCGGCCCTCGTGCCCAGCACGTAACCCACGGCGATCCCTGCGATGAACGTGAGCCGGTAACGCATGACGGCCACCCTTCCCTTGCCTCGAGGTCACAGCCGGGGAGAACCGATTGGCGGAGCACCCCCCTGCTTGCGCTAATGTATGTGTCGCAGCGAGCGCGCGCCCCCTGGCGGATACCCAGGTAGGTGCGTTCGATGCAACGAGGCATTCCTCCGTAGCTCAATTGGCAGAGCAGCCGGCTGTTAACCGGCAGGTTACTGGTTCGAGTCCAGTCGGGGGAGCTCGGTCCTCCGTAGCTCAATTGGCAGAGCAGCCGGCTGTTAACCGGCAGGTTACTGGTTCGAGTCCAGTCGGGGGAGCATGCTGAACGAGGACCCTCCGGGGTCCTTTTTCATGTCCGGTTTCATGTCCCCGGGGAACCGCCGCGGCCGCGGTGAAGTCCTCAAGGTCGTGAACAGCCGCGGAAGACGACCATCCGAAGCAGGAGATCGTATGAGCGGCTATGCTGCGGCAGACGGCGCGCACACTTGTACGCGACGCGCCGCAACGGGGCGGTAGCTCAGCCGGTTAGAGCAGCGGACTCATAATCCGTCGGCCGTGGGTTCGAGTCCCACCCGCCCCACCAGGCGCTACCCGCGCAGAATCGATGTGACCAGCGGTTTCGCGGGTCACTCCCAGCAAGTCTGTGGCCCCCGGATGTGGATCCGGGGGCCATCGGCGCATGTTGGCCCGTTTTGCACTCGGCCGGAGCAACGGCAGGCGCGGACGGGCTACTGACGGGCCGCTCAGGAACGGTCGTCGGCGGGGTCGGCGGTCTCCGGCAGATCGTCGCGGTCGCCCTCGGCCTGGGAAGGGGTCGGGTACGGCGTGTCCGGCGGTCCTGCGGCGCGCTGCGTGTCCTCGTCGTCGCGTTCGCCCTCTGCCTGGGATGGGGTGTGCTCTCTCATGGTGGTGACTCCTGCGGACGGGACTGGTCACTCGTCCGCACATCGGGTACCCCGGTAGCCGGACCGTCACCGTGTCCGTGCTGCTCCGTGCCGTCCGCGGGCCGCGGTGTGTCGGGGCCGGGGGCCCGTGTGACGCGCGAGCGCGGTGCGCAGCGCGGAACGGATCTTCCCCGGCGGTGCGGGGCCGTCGTCGCGCGCGCCCGCGGTGATCGAGGCGCTCACCGCGTGCAGCTTGGTGTTGGAGCGCTGGGAGGCCTCCCGGAGGACGTTCCAGGCCTGTTCCGCGGTGCACGCGTGGGTGGCCATCAGGACGCCGCGGGCCTGGTCGATCACCGGGCGGGAGGAGATGGCCCGGCGGAGCTGTTCGACCTCCGTCCGGAGCTGGAGCAGCCGTTCCGCCCGCTCCAGGGCCACCGCGGAGGTGACCGGCGGCCGGGGCCGCTCCGGTCCCGCGATGTCGGCCTACGGGTGCGGCGGGTCCGTGGTGTCCAGGCCGGTCAGCTCCAGGACGCGGCGCGGCCGGCCCGTCCAGCCGGTCGCGGTCACCCGGACCGGGGGACGGCGGCCGTGGTCGTCGAGACTGTCCAGGAGTTCCAGTCCGGCGGTGCCCATGAACGTCACCCCGGACACGTCCAGATCGACCCGGCCGACGTCGGGCGGCAGCTCGGCCGGCGCACGGGCCAGGGCCTCCGCGCAGCCGTGCACCAGCTCCCCGCGTGCGGTGAGCGACGTCCGGTCGGCCACCGGGTCCGTGCGGACGTCGACGCGGAGCGTGCCGGCCGGGGTGTTCCGCCGTCGTGAGTGAGATCGTGATGCCGCCGCGGCCATGTCCCCGCCCCGTCCGTCCTCGGCGGCCCTCGCGCGTCTTCGCGACGTCGCCTTCCTCCTCGCCCCGGCCGGCCCGCGCCCCCGGGCACACCGCGGCGCTGCGGAGCCACGGAACCCCGGCGGTGCTGCCATTGCGCCTGCCCGCTCCCCGTACGACTGCACACGCACGGGAACGAGCCTTGTCGTGGATGCGGTGGGGTACGCGTAAGGCGTAGGTGCCGGACGGCGCGGGACAGGGGGCGTCGCGTCCGGGGCAACGGAGATGTTCTGGCCCGAGCTGCCGGGGATGGAGGTGTCGACGTCATGACCGCGACCGCGGAACCCTTCGTCCACCCCGCCCTGTTCTACCGGGACGAGCGGGAGTACCTCGCGGGCACCGTGCCCTTCGTGCGCGACGGACTGGCGTCGGGCGAGCCGGTCGCGGTGGCCGTCCCCGGCGACAACCTCCGTCTGATCGAGACCGGTCTGGGTGCCGACGCCCGGTCCGTACGGCTGCTCGACATGCGCGAGGTCGGGCGCAACCCCGGCCGGATCATCCCCGCGGTGCTGCGGGCCTTCGCCGACGCCCAGCCGCCCGGCCGCCGGGTGCGGATCATCGGCGAGCCGGTCTGGGCCGGCCGTACGTCCGTCGAATACCCGGCCTGCGCCCAGCACGAGGCACTGATCAACCCGGCCTTCCAGGGCCGCGAGGTCACCATCCTGTGCCCCTACGACGCCACCCGCCTCGACGGGCGGGCCCTCGCCGACGCGCACGCCACCCACCCCGTGGTCATCCCCTCCGGCGGCACCGGGCACCGGGAGAGCGCCGCCTACGCCCCCGAGCAGGTCGTCGACCGGTACAACAAGCCGCTGCCGCCGGTGCCGGACGCGCTGTCCTTCTCCTTCACGGAGCAGACGCTGTCGCAGGCCCGGCACGTCGCCGTCGCCGAGGGCGCGCGGCTCGGGCCCGCGGCCACCCGGCTGGAGGACCTGGCCCTGTCCGTGGCCGAGCTGACCACCAACAGCGTGGTTCACGGCGGCGGTTCGGGCGAGCTGCGGGTGTGGGCGCAGGACGGCTGCGTGCTGTGCGAGGTGCGGGACAAGGGCCGCCTGGACGATCCGCTGGCCGGTCGCCGGCCCGTCCCCCGCGAGCAGCGCGGCGGACGCGGTCTGCTGCTGGTCAACCTCGTCGCCGACCTGGTCCGCGTGCACTCGGGCGCGGAGGGCACCACCGTCCGCTGCTGGTTCGCCGACCGACCGCCACCGGGGCCCGGGTGACCCGACCGGTCAACGCGCCTACGCGCCCAGCGGGTTCAGCACCAGCGGCTCGACCTCGCCCTCCAGCATCGCGCCCAGCCCCTGGATCGCGCACACGTCGGGGCGCTCGGCGATGTGCACCGGCATGCCGGTCGCCTCGCGCAGCATCTGGTCCAGGCCCGGCAGCAGCGCGGAACCGCCGACCATCATGATCCCGCGGTCGGCGAGGTCGGCCACCAGATCGGGCGGGCACACGCGCAGCACCTTGTAGATGCCGTCGAGCACGGCGGTCAGCGGCGTCTGGATGGCCACCCGTACGGCGGCGGTGTCGATCCGCACGGACCGGGCCAGTCCGGTGGCCACGTCCCGCCCGTGGATCTCGGTGGACGCCGGGCCGTACGGGGTGAGCCCGTTCCCGGACAGGGCGATCTGGAGCGGCCGCAGGGACTGGCTGGGCAGCATCAACGCGTGTGCGAGGCGCAGGTGTTGCACGATGGCGTGGTCGACGGCCTCCCCGCCGACGGGAATGCGCTCGGCGGTGACGATCGAGCCGAGCGAGAGGACGGCCACCTGGGTGGCCGCGGCCCCGCACACCATGATCATGGTGGCCTCGGCCCGCTCCACGGGCAGCCCGCAGCCGACGGCGGCGGCGATCAGCGTGTCGACGAGTTCCACGCGGCGCGCGCCGAGCCCGACGAGCGTCTCGATCGTGGCCCGTTGGGCGAGCGGATCGGCGTCGTGCGGGGTGCAGGCGGCGGCCCGCAGCCGGGGCGCCTTGCGGCGCAGGGAGCGGCGCATCCCGTCGCCGAGCAGGTGCCGCAGCATGCGCTGCGCCATCTCGATGTCGACGACCGTGCCGCCGGAGACCGGGCGGACGACCCGGATGTAGGCGGGGGTGCGGCCCGTCATCCTCTCCGCGAACTCGCCGACCGCGATCAGGGCTCCGTTACGGGTGTTCACGGCCGCGACGGAGGGCTGGTCGACGACGAGCCCCGGGCCCTTCACGTAGACACGGGTCCGGGCCGCTCCCAGGTCGACGGCGAAGTGGCAGCGGCGCAACTGCTCCAGACTGGCGGACATGGCGGAGCCTCCTGAGAGCGCGGACCGTGGCGGCCACCGTGCGGCGGCCTCCCTGGCATCGTGCGGTCGCGCCGGTACGGGCGCCTGTTCAAGGGGGCCGGGCGGGGCGCCGCTGGACGGGTGGATTCCGGCGCTCCGTGCGTAACAAGTGAGAGTCAGGGACACAGGGACGGCTTCCGCCGCCGGCCGTCCGGGGCCTGTCCCACTGGCGGGAACCCGCCAGGCGCCGACTCGCTGTCGTCTTCCAACTCCCCTACCACACAAGGGTTCTGCCACTCTTCGCAGCACCGAGGACGTGTGGCGCGGAGAGGAGAGGCAGGATGCGCGCAGGATCCCCCGGACGGAGAGCGGCCCTGGTGTCGGCCGGGCTCGTGATCGCCCTGCTGCCGGCCGGACCGGCGGCGGCGCGGCAGCCCGCGGGGCCGCCCGGTTCCCCGGCGGCCACCCCGGGCGGCGCCCGCACCGTCACCCTCGTCACCGGAGACAAGGTCACCGTCACCGACCTCGCTGGCGGGAAGAGGACCGTCACGGTGCGCCGGCCCCCGGGCGCCACGGGTGCCGTGCGCACGCAGATGGCGGGCGGCGCCCTGAGCGTCGTACCGGACGAGGCCCTGCCGTATCTGCGGGGGGGCCGGCTGGACCGGCGACTGTTCGACGTGGACACGCTGTTACGGCAGGGGCTCGCGGACGCCCGCACCGGCGAGCTGCCGCTGATCGTGACCTACGGCAAGGGCGTCCGGGCGGCGACTTTGCGCGGGACGGAGCGGACCCGGAGTCTCACCAGTGTGCGCGGGACCGCCGTGGAGGCCGCCAAGGGGCGGGTGTTCTGGCGGGAGTTCACCGGGCGCGGCACCCCGTCCGGCGGTATCGACAAGGTGTGGCTCGACGGGCGGGTCACCGCAGACATGGCCGAGAGCAACGCGCAGATCGGCACCCGCGAGGCCTGGGCGTCCGGCCTGACCGGCCAGGGCGTCACCGTCGCCGTCCTCGACACCGGCGTCGACACCTCCCACCCCGACCTCGCCGGACGGGTCGCCGTCACCAGGAACTTCGTCGACGGCGAGGGCGACGCCGACCGCAACGGCCACGGCACCCATGTGACGTCCACCGTCGGCGGCAGCGGCGCGGCCTCCGGCGGTGCGGAGAAGGGGGTCGCCCCGGACGCCACCCTCGCCGTCGGCAAGGTGCTCGGCGACCAGGGGTCGGGCAGCGAGTCGCAGATCATCGCCGGGATGGAGTGGGCCGCCCGGGACGTGCGCGCGCGGATCGTCTCCATGAGTCTCGGCTCCAGCGAGCCCAGCGACGGCACCGATCCCATGGCGCGGGCCGTCGACACCCTCTCCCGGGAGACCGGCGCCCTCTTCGTGGTCGCCGCGGGCAACACCGGCGCCCCCTCCTCCATCGACTCGCCCGGCTCCGCCGACGCCGCCCTCACCGTCGGCGCGGTCGACCCCTCCGACCGGGCCGCCCACTTCACCAGCGCCGGGCCCCGCACCGGCGACAACGCCCTCAAACCCGACCTCGCGGCACCCGGCGTCGACATCCTCGCCGCCCGCTCCCGGCTCGCGCCCGGCAACGGCGCCTACACCTCCATGAGCGGCACCTCCATGGCGACGCCCCATGTCGCCGGTGCCGCCGCGCTGCTCGCCCAGCAGCACCCCGACTGGAGCGGCGAACGGATCAAGGACGCGCTGATGTCGACGTCGAGGCAACTCGACGCGTCCGCCTACCTGCTGGGGGCGGGCCGGGTGAGCGTCCCGGACGCCGTGCACGCGCGGATCACCGCCACCGGAAGCGCCGACCTCGGGTTCCACCGTTGGCCCCCCGACACGGACAAGCCGGTGACCAGGACGCTCACCTACGCCAACTCCTCCGACACCGACGTCGACTTGAGTCTCGCCGTCCAGGGCGCCCCGGACAGCGTGGCCACCCTCGCCGCCTCCGCGCTCACCGTGCCCGCCCACGGCACCGCCACCACCACCGTGACCGGAGACGCGGCCGAGGCGCCGGTGGGCGGGACCACCGGGCGGATCGTGGCCTCCGCGTCCGGCACCCCGGTCGCGCACACCGTGTTCGGGCTGGTCAAGGAGGACGAGCGGTACACGCTCACCGTGCGGGTCACGGACCGCGACGGCGCACCCGTGCCCGCCGACCTCACCGTGCAGCGGCTCGCCGCGGGCGCCGATCCGTACCCCGCGCACGTCGGCGACTCGGGCACCCTCCGCCTGCGCCTCGAGCCGGGCACGTACAGCCTGACCTCCTTCCTCGACGTACGCGGCGGCCACGGTGCCGACTCCCTCGGCCTGGGTTTCCTCGCGGCCCCCGAGATCACGCTGGACCGGGACCGCGACGTCACCCTGGACGGGCGCCGCCTTCGGGAGATCAGGGCCGAGACCGGACGGCGCACGGAGACCCGGCAACTGCTCATGGAGTACGACCGGACGGCGGACGGCTCCGACCTGTTCGGCGCCGTCCAGGTGCCCGTGGCGTACGACAGCGTCTTCGCCGCGCCGACCGAGCCGGTCACGCGGGGCACCTTCGAGTACCGGACCGTGTGGCGGCTCGGCAAGCCGCCGCTGGAGGTCAAGGGCGTCGGCGAGGCGCTCGTCCAGCCCGGCGGCACGCTGATCGAGGGCCGCAGCAGGCTGCCGCTCGTCGACGTCGGCGACGGGGACTTCACCGGCGGGGACGTACGCGGCAAGGCGGTCCTGGCCCGGCTCACCGATTCCGCCGAACCGGCCGCACTGGCCCAGGCGGCCCAGGAGGCGGGCGTGAAGGCCCTGTTCGTGACGGACGACCTGCCCGGCCGGCTGAGCGCCTGGTGGGGCACCGACGACAACGCCGACCGCCCCCTCCAGATCGCCACGGTCGACGCCGCCGACGCGGCACGGCTGCGGACCGCGGGTCGCGTCGACATGACGGGGACACGGAACACCCCGTACGTGTACGACCTTTCGCGGGGGCATCGCGGGGCGATCCCCGACACGGAGCTGACGTACGCGCCCGGCCCTCGCCAACTGGCCGCGATCCGGACCAGGTTCCACGCGGCGCGGCCGACGGGCGGCAGCGAGTTCCGGTACGCGGTCACCGACACCTTCCCCGTCGGCATCGGCTTCCAGGAGCGGATCGACCTTCCGGCCGAGCGCACCGACTACGTCTCCACCGGGCCCGGCGAGCGCTGGCAGGAGTCGGTGACGGTCGGCGACGGCACGCTGGAGCAGCGCGGTGGCCGGGTCCGCTACGAGGGCGGAACGCACCCCGTGCTCGACTGGTTCAAGCCGGTCTGGCACCCGTGGCTCGGCACCGGAATCGACTGGGGGCAGCAACGGGCGGGCGACCGGCTCCAGTTCAACGTGCCCGGCTGGGGCGACTCCGGGCCCGACCACACCGGCTCCGGGGACGTGTGGAGCGCGGACAGCGGCATGTCCCAGACGACGGCGGTCCATCTGGACGGGCAGTTGGCCGACCGGCGCACGGGCGCGGCCGTGTTCGTGACGGACGCGCCCCCGGCCGAGCACACGTACCGGCTCGTCACGGACACCGCGCTGGACGCCGGCAGGTGGCGGCTCGCCACGAGGGGGCACGCCGAGTGGACGTTCCGCTCGTCTGCCACCCCCGAGGACCGCTGGACCACCCTGCCCCTGATCAACCTCGCCTTCGACATCGGCACCGACCTCGCGGGCGACCTGCGGGGCGGCGGCCGGGTGCCGGTCGGCGTCCGCGCCCGGTACGTGGCGGGCGCGACCGGCACCGGCACCATCGGTGACGGCAGCCTCGAAGTGTCCTACGACGAGGGCGCGACCTGGCGGCCGGTCCCGCTCACCGGCGGCCACGCCTCCTGGCGCGGCACCCTGTCGGTGCCGCGCGGCGCCTCGTCCGTCTCGCTGCGGGCCACCGCGGGCGACGACCGGGGCGGTTCGGTACGGCAGGAGGTCGTCCGGGCGGTGGGGATCGGGCAGGAGGACCGTCCCCCGTCCTGACCGGGTCCGGGGACGGGGGCGGGAGAAGAGCCCGGAGGGCACGTAAGGGACTCCTTGCGACTCTGCGACTCTCGTACGGGCCGACTGGCCGGGACCGGTGACTCCGTTCCTGCACCAGGGGCGACCGCACGCGCCGACAGGGGAGGTTGTTAGCCTGCGGGCCCGTCACTGTTCGACGCCTCGTACCAGGATCCGCGTGGATCTGCACGGATCCAACGCGCATCCACGAGGGACTACGAGGATGGAGCCCCACCGTGCCCCGCATCGCGCTCGTCACCTGCCGGCCCGCGCCCGGTATCAGCGACGACCCGGACCTTCCGGTGCTGGTGGAGGCGCTGGAGGCGGCCGGGGCCGAGGCACGGGCCGTGGCGTGGGACGACCCCGGGGCCGACTGGGGCGGGTTCGATCTCGCCGTGATCCGGTCGACGTGGGACTACAGCTGGCGGGTGGGGGAGTTCACGGAGTGGGCCGAGCGGTGCGCGAAGGCGACGCGGCTGGCCAATCCCGTCGAGGTCGTGCGGTGGAACGTCGACAAGCGGTACCTCGGTCAGCTCGGGGCGGCCGGTGTGCCCGTCGTGCCGACCCGGTACCTGGCTCCCGGAGACCCGGCCGACCTGCCCGACGACCACGAGTACGTGATCAAACCGGCGTCCGGGGCCGGAGCGCGTTTCGCCGCCCGGTACACGCCCGACGAGCGTGACACCGCCGTACGACAGCTCGCGCGGATGCACGCCGAAGGGCTCACGGCCCTGGTGCAGCCGTACATGCGGCGCATCGACGCGGGCGGGGAGCGGGCGCTCCAGTTCTTCGGCGGACGCCTGCTGTACGCCGGCCGCAAGGGCGCCGTCCTCGCCCCCGGCATCGCCTACGACGAGCGCAAGGCGGCCCACCCGGGCATCGCGCCGTGGACCCCGACCCCGGCTGAACTCTCCGTCGCCGAGCGCGCGTTGGGCGCCGTGCCCGGCGCCCCCGAACTGCTCTGCGCCCGGGTCGACCTGGTGGACGGGGAGGACGGCGAACCCCGTCTCATGGAGCTGGAGCTGGTGGAGCCGAACCTGTTCCTGTGGCTGCATCCGGAGTCGGTGGCGGCGGTGACGGAGGCGATCCTGGCCGCCGCGGACTGAGCCGCTGCCGGGCGACCGCCCCCGGCAGGGTCACCCGCCGCCGATCCGCGTCCGTTGCAGCAGGCCCCAGGTGAACTCGGCCACGACCTCCCGGCGGACGCCCTGCCCGTCCGGGGCCTGGAAGGACAGACCCCAGCGGGTCGGGGCGGTGCCCTCCAGGGGGCGGGCCGGGGCGAAGGCGCGGGCGGCCTCGTCGACCGTGCAGGACCAGGGGGTCAGGTCGGCCACGGTCCTCAGGTCGGGTCCCGCGGCCCCCGGGGCGCGCACCAGCCACTCGTTCCAGACCCGGCCGTCCGGGGCGGCCAGCACCTCCAGGCGCAGATCGGGCCAGAGCGGGACGGGCCAGCTGCGGGCCTCGCAGTCCAGGTCGCCGATGCGTCGGGCGGTCGTCGACTCGGGCTCGCCGAGGATCGAGCGGTACCGGGAGGCCGCCGAGCGGGACCGTGGTGAGCGGGCCATCGCCTGCCAGCGCTTGTTGGCCTCGCGCATCTGCGCCCGGGAGGCGCCCAGCGTGCGGCGGGCGTCCTCCACCAGGTCCGGGTTGTGGTCGGCCATGCGGCGCAGCAGCACCAACTGGAAGTCCAGCGGGGTGAAGGGGCCGGCGGGGCGCTTTCCGGAGGGCGTGGTCATGGGATCCATCGTCGCCCACCCCGTTCCGCCCGGCCCTTTGCCACCCGATGCCCGCGCGCCCGCCCAATGTCCGCGCGCCCACCCATTGCTCACGCGCCCGCCCGATGCCCGCGCGCCCGCCCATTGCCCGCGCATTCCGCGGTGACTAGCCTGTGTTCGTCATGCCGACCGCCTTTTGATATTTCGAACACAGGCTTGGATCAATCGGATCACTCGGATCACTCGGAATCACTTGGATCAAGGGAGGGGGCCGGTCGTGGGACGTCTCGTACCTGCCGTGACCCGGGCTCTGGACATCCTCGAGCTCTTCCTCGACGGGGACGGGACGCTCTCCGCCCCCGACATCGTGCGCAGGCTGCGACTGCCGCGCACCACGGTGCACGAGCTGGTCACCACGCTCGCCGCCCGCCAGTACATCGTGCCCGTGACCGGGCAGCCCGGACGCTACCGGCTGGGTGTACGCCCCTACCAGCTCGGCAGCCGCTACGCCGAGCAGCTGGACCTCGCCGCCGAGGGCCAGCAGGTCGCCCGCTCGGTCGCGGAGACCTGCGACGAGACCGTGCACGTGGCGATCCTGGAGGACACCGACGTCATCTACATCGCCAAGGTGGACTCCACGCACGCGGTGCGCATGGTCTCCGCGGCCGGTCGCCGCCTCCCGGCGCACTGCACCTCGGTCGGCAAGATGCTGCTCGCCTCCCTGCCCGAGAAGGAGCTGGGCGCGCGCGTCCCGGACGACGCCGAACTGGTCGCGATGACGCCGAACAGCATCACCGACCCGGCCGCGCTGCGCGAGGCCCTGCGCGAGATCCGGCGGCGGGGCATGGCGGTGGAGAGCCGTGAATCCAACCCGGACGTCAGTTGTGTGGCCGCGCCGGTGCGCGACCGCACCGGGCAGGTGGTCGCGGCCCTGTCCATCTCGGTGCCCATGATCCGCTGGAGCGAGGAGCGGCGGGCGGAGCTGGAGCGGCTCGCCGCGAAGGGCGCCGCCGAGCTGTCGGAGCGGCTCGGCCACCGGGGCACGGCATGACGGGGTACGAGGTCGCCGTCCGCGCGCGGGCGGAACTGGGCGAGGGCCCGACCTGGGACCCGGAGGCCGGGCGGCTGATCTGGGTCGACATCCTCTCCTCCCGGGTGCACGGCTACGACCCCTCCTCGGGCCGGTGCACGGTCCGTACGACCGGGCAGCACGTGGGCGCGGCGAAGCCCCGCGCGGGCGGCGGGCTCGTCCTCAACCTCCGGGACGGGGTGGGCCTGGTGGACCCCGACGGCGCCTTCCGCTGGCTGCACCGCGACCCGGTTCCCGGCCGGCGCGGCAACGACGCCGCCGTGGCACCCGACGGCTCCCTGTGGGCCGGCACCATGCGCTACGACGAGGCACCGGGCGGCGGCACCCTGACCCGCCTGACCGGCGACGGCGCGGCCGAGGTGGTGCTGCCCGCCGTGGCGGTGAGCAACGGCACCGGCTGGAGCCCCGACGGCCGCCTGATGTACTACGTCGACTCACCGACCCGCCGTGTCGACGTCTTCGACTTCGACGGGCAACGGATCACGGGCAGACGACAGTTGGCCCAGGTGGAGGAGGGAGCCGGCTTCCCGGACGGCCTCACGGTCGACGCCGACGGCTGTGTCTGGGTGGCCCTGTGGGACGGCGCCGCGATCCGCCGCTACACCCCCGCCGGGACCCTGGACCGCGTGCTCGACCTCCCGGTCTCCCGCCCGACGGCCTGTGCCTTCGCCGGCCCTGGCCTGACCGACCTCTACGTCACCACGGCCCGTACGGGCCTGGCCGCCCCCCATTCCCTGGCGGGCTCACTCCTCGTCGTCCCCGACGCGGGCCAGGGCCTGGCCCAACCCGCCTTCGCGGGCTGACACCGCCGGCCCGCTTCGGCGGTCGGGCCCGGTCAGGTGTTCGCCCGGTCCAGTCCCTCCAGGATCTTGCGCTCGGCCGGGGTCAGCGGGGGACCCGCCAGCGGGGGGAGCAGAGGGCCGTTCAGTACGTCGAGGAGGGTGTCGGGGCGGAGGAGGCGCTGCGGCCCGGTGCGCAGGCTGGTGACCTCCCAGAGGGCGGCCGCGGCCCGGTAGGAGCCGGCGGCCGCCCGTGTCAGACGGCGGCTGTAGGCGGTGACCAGGCGGTCGGCGGCTCCGGGCGAGGCGCCGCGGCTGTTCGGGTACCAGACGTCCTGGCCGACCGCGGCCGCCCAGGCCGCGTCGACCGGACGGGCGGCGCCGCGCTGCACACGGCGGGCGAGACCGGGCGCGTCCGGGCCGGAGCGGCGCAGTTCGTCGCGCAGCAGCCGCGCACCGAGCGCGGCCACCGACATGCCCTGCCCGTAGGCCGGGTTGTAGGTGGCCACCGCGTCGCCGAGTGCCACGAAGCCCTCCGGCCAGCGCGGCAGCTTCTCCAGGTAACGGCGGGCGTTGCTGGTGCTGCGGCTGATGTACACGTCGGTGAGGGGTTCGGCGCCGGAGACGAGCCGGCCGACGATGGGGGACGGCAGATCGAGGGCGTAGCGCAGGAACCCGTCGGGGTCCGCCGGCGGCTCACCGCCCCGCGAGCCGGCGAGGCTGACCATCCAGCGGTCGCCCTCTATCGGCAGCACCATGCCGCTGCGGCCCGGCCGGCCCACGTACGGGTCCGCCTGCACCATCGTCAGCGGGAACTGCTCGGCCCCGGCGGGCGTGCGGTACACGCGTGTGGCGTTGACCAGCCCGGCGTCCACGCCGCGCTCCCGCACCCCGGAGATCCCGAGCTCGCGGAGCCAGGTCACCACCCGCGATCCGCGCCCGCTCGCGTCGACCACGAAGTCCGCGGCCAGCACCTCCTCCGCGGCGGGGGTGGCGACGCGGACACCGCGTACGCGCCGCGCGTCGCCCACCAGGCCGACCGCCTGCGCCGTGCGGATCACCGCCCCGGTGTGGGCGAGGACGGCGGAGCGGACCGTGTGGTCCAGCAGGGCGCGGGTGCAGCTGAGCATCCGCGGTCCGTCGTGCCGCCAGCGCCGCAGCCAGCCCTCGGGGGTCAGGGCCACCATGCCGTGGCCCAGCGGTATCTCCCGGGCGCCCGCGGTCAGCAGCCGCTCCCGGATGCTCCCGCCCGGCATCAGCTCCTCCATGGCGGCCAGGCCACCGGCCATGAGCAGATGGGCATGGCGCCCCTGCGGCAGTCCCCGGCGGTGCTCGGGCCCCTCGGGCAGGTCGTCGCGGTCCACTACGACCACGTCGTCCACGACGTCGGAGAGCACGGCGGCGGCCAGCATGCCGGCCAGTCCGGCACCGATGACGACAGCTCTACGGGGCATGGGGCTCCTCGGAGTCGGCCATGGCCTCAGCCATGGGAGGTCCTCACCGTTCCTGCTCGTACGGCGGTTTCGGCGGGTGTGGGGACCAGCGCCTGCGCCAGTTCCACGAGACCGCTGGTTCCGGACACCTCCGTGGCGTGGAGGCGGTATCCGCTCGGCGCCGCGAGCGGCTCCTCGCGGGCGGCGGCGCGGCGCGCGGCGTCGGCGAGCATCGCCGCCTCCGCCGCGATCCGCGCCTCGTGGGCGCCGTGGCCGGCGCGCCGGGCGGCGGCCAGCGCCCGCTCGCGGACCTCGTCGTCGAAGTA
Source organism: Streptomyces sp. NPDC091412 (assembly GCF_044756885.1). Taxonomy (NCBI): domain Bacteria; kingdom Bacillati; phylum Actinomycetota; class Actinomycetes; order Kitasatosporales; family Streptomycetaceae; genus Streptomyces; species Streptomyces sp. NPDC091412. The sequence continues at coordinate 660,931 of NZ_JBIVTV010000004.1, forward strand.
CGGAGCGAGGCCCAGCAGCGCGTCGTGGATGGACACCTCCCGCCACTGGAGGCGTGCGAGCGGCAGTTGCCACCACGGGCTCGGCGGCTTGGGCGCAGTGGACACGAACCGCACCCGCGACCACAGCGGGCCCAGCCGCCGGTGGTCGCGCAGGCCGCGCGCCTGGGCGAGGACCACCGGGAGCAGCCTGGGCAGCACGAAGCCGGCCGAGCACAGCAGCGCGCCGAGCGAGGCCATCGGCGGGGCGACCTTCGTGGACAGCACGTCCAGGTCGTGGCCCGTCCAACGTGCCGCGATCGCCGTGTACTTGGTCAGCTGGAAGCCCACCACGTCCAGCACCGAGCCGGCCAGGATCAGCCGCAGCCCGGCCCGCAGCAGCCCGGTGACCTCGCGGCTCCACTTGACGCACAGCGCGCACGCCGCCAGTGTCGCGGCGCTGTGCCCGAGCAGGTAGAGCAGGATCATCTCGCGCAGGTACGGCGTGTTGGCGTAGTAGGTGTCCAGGTCGGTCAGCCGCTCGGTGCGGGCGTCGCCCAGCATGAACAGCACGACGATGACGACGATCAGCGGAGCGTAGGCGGCGATGCTCCGCAGCACCGTGCGCCGCACCCGCTCACGCGGTCCGCCCCGCCAGTTGATCAGCAGGATGAGCAGCGAGCAGCTGTACGCGGAGAGCATCCCGTAGGTCAGCGGGGCACCGAAGTTGGGGATGCCCATGAGGTCGTTGACGGTGGCCAGCGTCAGCGGCGCCGAACAGACGAACACCAGCGAGCCGAGGACGATCGCCGCACACGTGGACATGGTCAGCGGATTGCGCACCGCGGTGCGCGGCCGCCGCAGCAACACGGTCGCGGACAGTCCGAAGATCCCGGCCGCCAGATAAACGACGAGACTCACGCCGACCACTTCCCCGCACGCCCGACCCGCCCCGCAGCGCTGCCACCCCGAACTCCCATGACCGCCCCGGCTTCACGGACGGCCGTCCGGGGGGCGGCGGTGGGGCGCGGGTCGGCCGCGCGCGTGCCGGGTGGCGGTGTCGCTGCTCTGTGTGTGGCGCCCCCGCGGGGGACGGCTGTCCGGGGCGCCGGGCACGGGGTGGCTCCACGCTCGCCGGGCGGCGGTGTCGCTGCTCCGTGTGCGGCGGTCCCGCGCGAGCCGGTCCGGCGGGCGGCCGACGGGTGCGCGGGTGCCGGGCGGGGGGTGATCCCACGCTTGCTGGACGGCGAGTTGGTGGCGGTCGCGTGTGGGGAGGTCGCTCGTCGGCTGGGCGATGGTGCTGTTGTGCCGTGCGTGGCGGTGCCGTGCGTGGCGGTGCCGCGCGGGTCGGTCCGGCGGGCGGCCGACGGGTGCGCGGGTGCCGGGCGGGGGGTGATCCCACGCTTGCTGGACGGCGAGTTGGTGGCGGTCGCGTGCGGGGAGGTCGCTCGTCGGCTGGGCGATGGTGCTGTTGTGCCGTGCGTGGCGATTCCGCGTGGGTCGGTCCGGTGGGCGGTCGGGGGGTGCGTGGACGGCCGGTGTGCCGCCGGGCCCCGGGTGGTGGTGGCGGGTGTGGTCGTCGTGTGGGCCGTGGGCGCGGCTTCGGGAGATTCTCGTGGCGGTCGTCGGGCCGCGTGGGAGTCGGTCATGGTGTGGTCGTGGGGGTCGGGCCGGTGGGGACGCGGGTGGCCGTAGCGGGGGTGGGGGTGGCCAGGGCGTCCGCGACGCGGACCAGGGTGGCCGGGCCCGGTACCCGGACGGTCAGCCGGTCCGCCTCGCCGGGCAGCGGCTCGCCGGGCTCGCGCACGGCGGCGGCGATGACCGCCGCCCACGCGGCGGCCTCGGCGCGCTCGGTGTCACCGGTCGACCCCAGCACCGCCTCGTGGGTGCGCTCGTACAGGCACCGGTCGAAGGACGCGTCCAGATAGCTGAGCGCGTTGTGGATGCTGGTCTGACGCCACATCAGCCGAGTGGTGGGCGTCGCCCAGCGCGGCCGCGGCAGCCGCAGACAGCGGCGGGTGAGCAGGTCGTCCAGCTCGCGCTCCAGCGGTTCCAGCCGCGCGTACGCCAGCCGGGACCGCCGCCACTCGGTGAGGCGGGGCCCGGCCAGCGGCACCAGGATGCCCGCCGACGTCAGCAGGGCGCCCATCCCGGCGGCGGCCGGCGAGACGTTCGTGCCGAGCGACGACCAGTCCCGCCCGCACCAGCGGGCGACCACGGCGACGAGCTTGGTCACGCTGTACCCGCCGGCGCACAGCGACCCCACCCCCAGCACCACCAGCCCCGCACGCAGCCAGCCGGCCACCTCGCGCGCCCAGCGCAGCGCGGACACCGTGGTGACACTGACGGCGCAGAGATGCCCCACCAGGTACAGCACGATCATCTCGGCGAGGAACGGCGTCGTCGCGTAGTAGGTGTCCAGGTCGGTACGGCGCTCCACCGGCGCCTCGCCGAGCGCGAACGTGACGGCGATGCCGACGAGCACCAGCGCGTAGGCCACGATCCAGCGCCGGGCCACCCGGTGCACGTGCTCGCCGCCCCGCCAGTGGACGACGAGGACCTGGGAGGCCGCGCTGTACGCGGTGATCGACGCGTACGTGAGCGGCGCGGCCAGATTCGGCACACCGCTGAGCCGGTTGATCGCGCCGACCGTCGGCGGAGCCCCGAGGAGGAAGCAGAAGCCGCCCAGACCCAGCACCGCGCAGATCGCGCGGAGATAGGGATCGCTCCGGTGGCGGGCCAGATCGGGGGCCTTCACCGCCAGACCCAGCCACAGCACACCGCAGCTGACGTAGTTGATCAGACCGCTCATGCTCCCCGGTTCCCCCGGTAGTTGAGCGCTGCCCCGATGCGTCCGGCGAGGTCCTGGCCGTGGTCGGGGCCGTCGCCGAACGCCGGGTCCGCCGACGCCTCCAGCCAGGTCCGCAGCCGACGGCCCATCAGCATGCCGAACCGGTCGGCCTCCTGCTCGTCGGCCAGGCTGAAGTCGGTGCGCGCCGCGACCGGCCGGGGCGGACCCGCGGCGGGCGCGGCGTCCGCGTCGGCCTCCCGCCGGTTCATGTGCCACACCTCGTGACAGAAGATCACGATCTGGTGCCACACGGCGGCCCGCTGGTCGACGACGACCACGTCCTGGGTCTCGCCCTCCAGCCACAGCCCGCTGGCGGTGTGCGGCGGGAACACCTCCCGCCGGACGACGACCCGGCGGCCCCGCCAGGCGCTGACGGAGTCGACGAGCGCGGTTAACAGCACCTCCGGGTCGGCGGGTACCGGCACCTGGATGGGGTCGATGAGCGCGTCGGCGAGCCGCCGCATCTCCCTTTTCCTACGCACCATGTTCTCCCGCGCATCTCCCAGGCCTGCCCCCATCATCCCCGCGCCGCCCGCGGTGGCGGAAGGTCTTTCCTCCCTCACTCGTGCCCCTCGTGAACGGGCACGCTCCCCGCCGGAACGGCGGCCGCGCGGCGTACCGCCGCGACGCCGTCGGGGTCGCGCGGGGCCCGGGAGGCCGCGCCGATCCGCGCGGCGTCGGGTCCTGCCACAACCGGATGGCCGTGGACGGTTTGATCACCAGGGAGGCGGTGAGCACGGCGGCCGGGATCCGGACGGAGACGGAGCACCGCCCGGCCGGTACGGCGGGGTCCGGGGCGAGGCGGACCGACCCGCCCGCTGAGTCCATCGCCACACCCCTTCCGGCCCTCCGTCATGGGAGGGCCGTCCGAGCCTACGCGGCGGGAGTTGCCCGCGCCATGCGATCCGGTGACCGTTGTACGACCGGGAACGACCGCTGTCCTTCGGCTCGTTGAGCGCTTGCTGGGTCACCGCCCCGGCGACGGCAGCGGTGTCACCGGCACCCCGCCGGCCGCCGCGCCCAGCAGTGTCAGCCGGACCCGCCCCGGGCCCGACAGCGTGGTGAACTCCGACAGCACCGCCAGGGCCAGGGTGTTGGTGCCCCGGGTGCGCAGGATCCCGTTCGGCAGGACGAACGTGTGCTGCGGACCGACATCGTTGATGTACTGGCCCATGTTCCAGCCGTTGAGGAAGATCTGCGCACGGTAGGAGCGGTACCGGTCGTCGTCCAGGGTGAGCCCGATCGAGGCGTCGACGCCCTGCTCCACGGCCAGCCGGAACGTGGTCCGGTACCAGGTCACGCCCTGCCGCCGCGCCGCGCGCGGGAACGTGACCGGCTCCCAGTCGCGGTCCGGGAAGCCCGGCAGGTGCCAGCCCTCCCGCTCCCCGTACAGCCCGCCGTTGTTCAGCGGCCCGCGCACCGGGTCGGGCGCGGCCTCGCCCTGGATCCGCCACCGCACCTTCGGCGCGGCCCCGGTGAAGGTGACCGCCGTCAGACCGCGCGCCGCCTTGTGGGTGTCGCGCGCCGCGCCGTCCTGGTCGTGCTGCATCCGCCGCACCAGGACCGACAGCACGTGCCGGCCGGGTCCGCGCTGCGGGCCGCGCACCGGGAAGACCGCCGTGTCCGTCCAACTTCCCCGCCGGATGGTGCTGTTGTCGGGCACCGGCATCCGGTGGGTGCCCAGCGGCTCGCCGTCCAGCCAGGCCATCAGCAGTCCCTGCGTGCCGGTGCTGTAGGCCAGGGAGACCGATTCGACGCTCGTGGAGTCCGTGAACGTGCCGCGGTACCAGACGTCCCCGTAGTGGAAGCCGTAGTCGTCGGCGAACAGCACCGGCTGCCCCTTCGGCACGGGGGTCGTGCTGTGCGAGGACGTCCGGTCGGCGGGCTTCCACGCCGAGTCGTCGAAGCCCGGACCGGACTCGGGGTTCTCGGTGCGCGCCCGCCAGCCGCCGAGCGCGGGCAGCGTCACCTCGGGCACGCCCGGCAGTGGCGCACCGGCCCGCACGCTCCCCGAGCCGGTGGCCGACACCGGCATCGCGCGGCCGTTCCACGTCATACCGTCGATTCCGCGCGGCCCCCACATCTCCAGCCCGGTCTCCCCGACGGTGTCGCCGGTGAGGTGCACCGTGGAGCCGCGCACGGTGGCGGTGCGCAGCAGCGCGGGGCCGTGGACCAGCAGGGAACCCGACGGGGTGTCGTACGGCCACAGACGCATCGAGGTCGCCTCGTCGGCGAAGAGCAGCAGCAGCGGGCGGTCGTTCCCGTCGCCCTCCACCCGGACCCCGATCAGCCCGCCGGCGCCGAGCGGGACGGTCAGGCGCAGCAGGCCGCGGTCGTAGGCGTACGCGGCCTCCTGGCTCATCCGGGTGACCAGCGGCTCCTCGTCGGCCTCCAGCACCACGCGGGCCAGCTCGCCCTGCCGCCCGCAGAACACGGCGACGTCCTGCTGTCCCGCGGTGAGGAACAGCATCGGCTGCGCGGTCGAGTACCGCACCGTGCGCCGCCCCAGCGACAGCCCGGTGACCATCATCCGGGCGTCCCGGGCCGGCACGGTCACCGGCAGGTCGGCGCCGGCCGCGCGCAGCGTCGAGGAGACCTCCTGGTCGCCGTCGTTGCGCAGGACGTAGACGTGGGTGCCGGTGTCCGGGTTCTTCAGGTGGTACGTCCTCAGTCCGCGTACCTTCACATCGGCCGCGCGGTCCAGCCTGGCGAAGTCCGGGATGCGCTGGAGCATGTGCCCGATCTGGTGCATCGGCACCAGCTTGTCGGTGGGCCGGCGCCCCTCGTCGAGGGCCGCCCCGTAGTCGTACGACGTGTAGACGACCGGCGCCGGCAGCCAGCCCCAGGAGGTGCCGCCGAAGGCCATGTACACGTTGTGGACGGTGATGCCGTTGGCGAGGTGGGTCAGATAGAAGCGCCGCTCGTACGCCGCGTCCCGGGTGCGCCGCGACTCCGCGTACCCCTTGCCCTTCGACCAGGCACCGCCCCACGGATCGAACCAGCCGCCGCCGGACTCCGGCATGAACCCGGGCGTGCGCGGACTGGCGCTCGCCCCGCCGGGCCTACCACCGCTTCCGAAGTACCCCCAGTCGGGCGGGGTCTGGGACGGCGACGGGTACCCGTCGAACCCGTACAGCCACCCCCGCTTCTCACCGCCGGTGTCGAACGAGCCGGGGATCCAGTGGCCGTTCCTGCCCTTGTCGTTGTGGAAGAGGGGGACGTCGATGCCGTCGGCGCGCACCTTCTTGTACAGGTGGGCCATGTAGGCGCGCCCGGTCGGCTCGTCCACGTGGGCGTCGTACTCGTTCTCGATCTGGTAGAGCAGGACCGTGCCGGTGCCCCGGGTGAACAGGTGCCGGGTGGCGATGGCGTCGACGTGCCCCAGCCACTCGTCGACGTGTGTCAGGTACGTGGGATCGGCGGTCCGCGCGGTGCCCTCGGTGGCGGTCAGCCAGCCGGGGAAGCCGCCGCCGTCGACCTCGGCGTTGATGTAGGGGCCGGGGCGCAGGATGACGTAGAGGCCGGTCTCGGCGGCCATGCGCAGGAACAGGTCCAGATCCCGCACCCCGGTGAAGTCGTACTTCCCCGGGGCGGGGGAGTGGTAGTTCCAGGCCACGTAGACGCTGACGGCGTTGTAGCCGTACGCGCGCATCTTCTGGAGCACGTCCCGCCACAGGGCGGGGCTCGGCAGCCGGAAGGGATGCATCTCGCCCGACCACAGCACCAGCCGCCGGCCGTCGACCAGCAGCGAGTAGCGGTCGAAGCCGACGCTGTGGCGCCGTCCGTCGGCGCTCGGCGGGGGCGGCGGCGGGCCGGTGGGCACGGAGCGGGCGGCGTAGGCCGACGGCGCCCCCGGTCCGCCGCTGCCGCCCAGGGCCAGTCCGAGCGCGGCGGCGCCGGCGAGGGCGCTGAATGAACGTCTGCTGAGCGCCAAGGGTGTGCCTCCGGGGCGATCTTACGGGGCGCGGGTGCCGCCATTCTGCACGGAAGCCGCCCCGCGCCCCGCACGCACACGGAACTCGCCGCGATCGCACGACGGCGTACGAACGGCGCCGGAGGCCCGTGGAGAGGCGCCCTTGGCCTCGTCGCCCAGGGTCTTTCGTTTGGATCAGGTCGGATCAGGGAGCGGGGTCCGGTGCCGTGGATCGCACGGCGGAGGAGGGCGGCAGGGCGGAGCCCTGCCGACCGACGACAACGCGGCTGGGGGTACCCCCTGCTCGAAGAGCTTGGGGGAACGGTGCCAGGGCCCGCGAGCCCGGCATGATCCAGACGAGAGGCCCTAGCCCGCCTGTCCCATGCCTGCCGCGTTCGGCCAGTTCTGGGGGCTGGGCCAGCCGGTCGCCGGGGCCGGGGTCAGGCCGGGGGCGCCGGGGGGCGGGGCGGTCATGCCGCGCACCTGGGCGGCGGTGAGGCCGCCGCGGGCGGGGACGCCCGGCGGGGTCGGCCCGGGAGCGGGCGCCGGTACCGGTGCCGGGGCGGGAGCGGCGGCGGGGGCGGGAGCCGGGACCTGTTGTGCCGCCGGTGCCAGGGGGTGTATCGGGGCCGGTGCGGGGGCCGGCGGCTGGGCGGTGGCCGCCGGCAGGGGGGTGCCGGGGGTGACCTGCTGCGGGGCGGGGGCCGCCGACGCCGTGAGCGGGAGCGGCATCGCGGTGCCGGCGGCCGGGGCGGGTATCCCCGGGGCGGCGGCTGTCCCGGGAACGGCGGCCGGCATACGCAGCCCGCCCCCGTTGGTCTCGCTCACCAGCCGGTCCACCGCGGCCGTACCCGAGCTGTAGTTGGTCCCATGACCCGGCTCGGGTACGGCCGCTCCCCTCCCGCTCCCGTAGAGCACCTGTTCCAAGGCGGAGACGAGACGACGAACGTCCACCTCGGGGCGCACCACAAGCCGCAGGAAGCGGCTGGAGGAGCCGATCTTGTTGCCGCACTCGCGGACCAGGATCCGGTGCTCGGTGAGCAGCCGGTCCCGGACCACGGTGCCCTCGGCGCCCACGGGAAGGCGGACGAAGAGGAAGTTGCCCTGGGACGGGTAGACCGTCAGGCCGGGCAGCGCCGAGAGGTGGGCGGCCATCTCCAGCCGGTCGCGGCGCACCTGCTGAAGGCTCTGCCGGTACTCCGCGCCGTGCTCCTTGAGCATGAACACCACGTGCTCGGCGAAGGAGTTGAGGTTCCACTTCGGCAGCATCGAACGGACCTTGCCCGCCAGCGCAGGATTGGCGACCAGGTACCCGAAGCGGATGCCGTGCAGGCCGAAGTTCTTGCCCAGGCTGCGCAGCACGACCACGTTCGGGCGCAGCATCGCCTCCTGCACCACGCTCGGCTCGGCCTCGGCGTCGGCGAACTCCAGGAACGACTCGTCGATCACCACCAGGTCCAGATCGGCCAGGGCGTCCATGAACTGCACCAACGCGTGCTTGGGCACGAAGCCGCCGTCGGGGTTGTTGGGGTTGCAGACCACGGCGACCCTGGTCCCCCGCGCCCGGATGAACTCGACGTACTGCGCCGGGTCCAGGGCGAAGCCGTTGGACTCCTGGAGCGGGAACATGTCGACCCGCTTGCCGGTCTCCATGGGCTGGTCGGTCCAGCGGCCGAAGGTGGGGACGGGGACGGCCAGGGACTCACGCACCAGCAGGTGGTCGATCCAGGTGATCAGCTCGGTGGAGCCGTTGCCCATCGCCACGCACTGGGGCGGCAGTTGGAGCAGGCTGCACAGCTCGGCGGTGATCGTGTCGGCGCTGGACGGGTAGTACGTGACGATCTCGCGCAGCCGTGCCGCCATGTCCTGGAACATGGCGGGCGTGGGGAAGTAGGGGTTGCACGGAATGCAGAAGTCCACCGGCCCGGCCCCGTCGCCGCCCTCCCGCGTCAGCGCCGCCATCGACGGGCTGTGCGCCGCGGTGCTGCGGAACAGCGAGGTGACGTTGTCGGCCATGGAACCTCCGTGTGTGGCGGGCCCGGCGGGGACGACCGGGCCCGTCGTCCTGGGGTGGCCCGCGCGGGGGAGCACGGGCCACCCATGGATACGGAGACGGGGGCGGCGTTGTTCAACTCATGTGTGGGAAGTGTGATTCCCGGGTAACCGCGACCCCGCGCGGGTGCGTCGAGGGCCGGTTCACGAGCCGGACCTGCGCTTGTTCCACACGTCGAACCCGACCGCCGCCAGCAGCGCCAGGCCCTTGATGACCTGCTGCCAGTCGGTGCCGACGCTGAGGAGGTTCATGCCGTTGTTCAGCACGCCGAGGACGAGGCCGCCGATGATCGCGCCGAGCACGGTGCCGACACCGCCGCTCATGGAGGCGCCGCCGATGAACGACGAGGCGATCGCCTCCAGTTCGTAGTTCACGCCCGCCTTCGGAGAGGCCGCGTTCAGGCGGGCCGCCACCACCAGACCCGCCAGGGCCGCGAGCACGCCCATGTTCAGGAACACCTGGAAGGTGACCCGCCTGTCCTTGACGCCGGACAGCTTCGCGGCCGGCAGGTTGCCGCCGATGGCGTAGATGTGGCGGCCGAAGACGGCGTTGCGCATCACGTAGCCGTAGCCGACGACCAGCACGCCGAGGACGATCAGCACGATCGGCGCGCCCTTGTAGCTGGCGAGCAGCAGCGTGACGACCAGGACCGCGGCGACGAGGGCGACGAGCTTGAGCGCGAACAGCCGAGCGGGCGGGACGTCGAGGGAGAACTCCTGCTGCCGGCGCCGGTCCCGCACCTCCTGCCACACCACGGAGGCGATCAGGACGAGGCCGAGGAGCAGGGTGAGGTTGTGGTAGTTGGTGTTCGGGCCGACCTCGGGCAGGAAGCCGTTGCCCATCTTCTGGAGCCCGCCCGGGAACGGGCCGAGGGTCTGGCCCTTGAGCAGGATCTCCGTCAGACCGCGGAAGAGCAGCATCCCGGCGAGGGTGACGATGAACGACGGTATGCCCAGATAGGCGATCATGAACCCCTGCAGCGAGCCCGCGGCCGCTCCCACCAGCAGACACAGGCCCACCGCGACCGGCCACGGCACCTGGTGACTGACCGTCAGCGCCGCCGCCACCGCGCCGACGAAGGCGGTCAGCGAGCCGACCGACAGGTCGATGTGGCCCGCGATGATCACCAGCATCATCCCGATGGCCAGGATCAGGATGTAGCTGTTCTGGAGCACCAGGTTGGAGACGTTGCGCGGCAGCAGCAGGTCCCCTCCGGTCCAGATCTCGAACAGGACGACGATCAGGCCGAGCGCGATCAGCATGCCGTACTGCCGCATGTTGCGGCGCAGGCCGTTCAGCACCAGCCGGAGCAGGCCGCGTCCGGCGGCCGCCGCGCCGCGCTCCGGTGGCGCGGGGGCCGGGGTCTGCGCGGTCACGTCCGTGCTCATCGCGTCACCTCTTCGTCCTTCGTGTTCTTCGTCATGTGGCGCATCAGCACTTCCTGGGTGGCCTCGGCCCGCGGCACCTCACCGGTCAGCCGCCCCGCGGCCATCGTGTAGATGCGGTCGCACATGCCGAGCAGCTCCGGCAGTTCGGAGGAGATGAAGACGACCGCCTTGCCCTGGGCGGCCAACCGGTCGATGACCGTGTAGATCTCGTACTTGGCGCCCACGTCGATGCCGCGCGTGGGCTCGTCCAGGATCAGCACGTCCGGACCGGCGAAGATCCACTTGCTGAGGACGACCTTCTGCTGGTTGCCGCCGGACAGCCTGCCCACCGGCTCGAAGACGGTCGGCGCCTTGATGTTCATGGACGTGCGGAAGCTCTCGGCGACCTGCCGCTCCTCGTGCTCGTCCACCACGCCCCGCCGGGCCACCTTGCGCAGCGCGGTCAGCGAGATGTTCCGGTGGACGGTGTCGATGAGGTTCAGGCCGTAGTGCTTGCGGTCCTCGGTGACGTAGGCGATGCCGTGCCCGACCGCCTCCGCGACGGTCCTGGTGTTGATCTCCCGGCCGTCCTTGAGGACCGTGCCGGCCGCGTACCGGCCGTAGGCGCGGCCGAAGACGCTCATCGCCAGTTCGGTGCGGCCGGCGCCCATCAGGCCCGCGATGCCGACGATCTCCCCGCGCCGCACCCGGACCGACACGTCGTCGACGACCCGGCGCTGCCGGTCGATCGGGTGGAACACCGTCCAGCCCCGGATCTCCAGCGCCGGGGCCGCGCCCTCCTCGGGCTGGTGCGGGGTGCGTTCGGGGAAGCGGTGGTCGAGGTCGCGGCCGACCATGCCGGCGATGATCCGTTCCTCGGTGGTGCCGGCCGCCTTCACGTCCAGGGTCTCGATGGTGCGGCCGTCGCGCAGGATCGTCACCGAGTCGGCGACCCGGCGGATCTCGTTCAGCTTGTGGGAGATGACGATCGAGGTGATGCCCTGCTTCTTCAATTCCAGGATCAGACGCAGGAGTTTGCCGCTGTCCTCGTCGTTCAGGGCGGCCGTCGGCTCGTCCAGGATGAGCAGCTTCACCGACTTCGACAGCGCCTTGGCGATCTCCACGAGCTGCTGCTTGCCGACGCCGATGTCGGCGACCCGGGTCTCGGGGTGCTCGTCGAGGCCGACGCGGCGCAGCAGTTCGGTGGCGTGCCGGAGGGTGTCGTTCCAGTTGATGAACCCGCGGGTGGCGTGTTCGTTGCCGAGGAAGATGTTCTCCGCGATGGACAGGTACGGCACCAGCGCCAGTTCCTGGTGGATGATGACGATGCCGCGCCGCTCGCTGGCCCGGATGTCCTTGAAGCGGCAGACCTCCTGCTCGAAGAGGATCTCGCCCTCGTAACTTCCGTGCGGATGGACGCCGGAGAGCACCTTCATCAGGGTGGACTTGCCGGCGCCGTTCTCCCCGCAGATGGCGTGCACCTCGCCCCGGCGAACCGTCAGCCTGACGTCCGACAGCGCCTTGACACCGGGAAAGGTCTTGCCGATCGAGCGCATTTCCAGGACGGGTCCCGCCATGGTCGTGCCTTCCAGTCGGTTGGGGTCGGTGGATGCGGCGGTCGCTTCCCGGGCTACTTGTTCAGCTCGGCGTCCGTGTAGTAGCCGCCCTTGACCAGGACCTCCTCGTAGTTGCTCTGGTCGACGCTCACCGGTTGCAGCAGGTAGGCGGGGACCACCTTCGCGCCGTTGTCGTAGGTCTTGGTGTCGTTGACCTGCGGCTTCTTGTCCTTCAGAGCGTCGTCGACCATGGCCGAGGCGACCTCGGCGAGCTTGCGGGTGTCCTTGTAGACGGTCTGCGTCTGCTCGCCCGCGATGATCGACTTCACCGAGGCCAGCTCGGCGTCCTGACCGGTGACGACGGGCAGCGGCTTGCTCCCCGAGCCGTAGCCGTCCGACTTCAGCGCGGAGAGGATGCCGATGGATATGCCGTCGTAGGGCGAGAGCACCGCGTCGACCCGGCCGCTCTTGTAGGAGGAGGTGAGGATGTCGTCCATGCGCCGCTGCGCGGTCGCGCCGTCCCAGCGCAGGGTGGTGACCTTGGTGAGCTGCGTCTGGCCGGACCTCACCACCAGCTTCTTGCTGTCCAGGTACGGCTGCAGGACGCTCATCGCGCCGTTGAAGAAGTACTTGGTGTTGTTGTCGTCGTTGGAGCCGGCGAACAGCTCGATGTTGAACGGGCCCTTGCCGTCCTTCAGGCCGAGCTTGTCGACGATGTAGCCGGCCTGGAGCCGGCCGACCTTCTCGTTGTCGAACGAGGCGTAGTAGTCGACGTGTTCCGTGCCGAGGATCAGCCGGTCGTAGGCGATGACCGGGATGCCGGCGTCGGCCGCCTCCTGGAGCACGTTGTTCAGCGACTTGTTGTCGATGGCGGCGACGATCAGGCCCTTGACGCCCTGGGTGATCAGGTTCTCGATCTGCGAGACCTGGGTGTCGGGGTTGTCCTCGCCGAAGACCAGCTTGGTCCGGTAGCCCTTGGTCTGGAGGTCCTTGACGACGTTGTCGCCGTCGGAGATCCACCGCTCGGAGGACTTCGTCGGCATCGCGATGCCGATGGTGGCGTCCTTGGTGCTGCCCGCCTTCTCCTTGCTGCCGCCCTCGCTGTTCTGCCCGCAGGCGGACAGGGTCAGGGCGAGGGACGCGGCTGCGGCCGTGGCGGCGAGGGCGGCTCTGCGGTTGCGCATGGTGATCAGTCCTTGTCCGTCTGGTCGGGGTGGGGTGTGGGGAGGTGCTCCCGGCGCCTGTCAGGCGCCGGTGGGGAAGCGGTGGAGCGGGCCCGGCAGCCGGGAGCCGAGCGGCGCCATGTCACCGGCGGCGCCGTGTCGGGCGAGCAGGTCCAGGGCGAGCCGGCCGCGCCGCACCCGTTCCCGGGCGGTGGCCAGGGTGAGCTCGCGCAGATGGTGTCCGTACGGGTAGATGCCGGGCGCCTTGGACAGGCCGAACTTCAGATAGAGCGGTGCGCCGCGCCGGATCAGCTCGGCGACCTCGTACATCCGCACATAGCCGCCGAGGTCGTCGGGTGCCTCGATGTACATGTCCATGGGGGCGCCCGACACCCGCCGTATCTCGGTGAGGTGATCGAGCATCAGATCACTGGGCACATTGACGGAGTCGGCGCCCAGCCGCTCGAAGACGGCGTATGACGCCGGGTTCACCGGGCCGATCAACGCGGACACCTTCAGGGTGGTGTCGGCCGGGATCAGCCCCGTCGTACGCGCCCGGTGCAGTGTCCACAGCACCCCCTCGTCCGCGACCAGCAGGCAGCGCACGCCCAACTCCGTGGCCCGTACGGCGTCCTCGACGCACCCGGCGACCGCGTCGTGGCCGCGGGCGCGCAGTCCCGCCCCGCGCGAGTCGGAGCGCACCGAGCCGCCGGTGTCCCAGGTGCCGCGGGGGCCGGTGAACAGGCACAGCTCGATGCCGCGTGCGGCACTCGCCCCGGCCATCTCGGTGATCTCGGCGTCGGTCAGCATCCACACGCCGCTGCCCTGGCTGATCCGGTGGATCGGCACATCGAGCCGTGCGGCCTCGTCGAGGACCACCGCCAGCGCCTCCGGGCCCTCGCACGAGGGGATCTCGGTGCGCCAGCGGCCGCCGCCCGGGAAGGCGTGGGGCGAGGCGTCGGCGGGGTCGAGGGCGCGGGCGCCCAGGCCGAGCGCGGTGAGCGCCTGCTCACCGGGCCTGCGGGCGGCCGTTGCGGAAGCGTCGGTCACAGGCAGTCCTTCGTGTTCGGTATCTCGGACAAGGTTCGCGACTCCGGGTGCGGTGGGACGTACACGGGGACCGGCGGTGAACCGGGCCCGGGGTACCGCTGCCGGCGATCCGGGCCCCGGTGCGCCGCTCACGGCGTCGTCGGGTCACGCCGTGAGCGGCGCGTGTTCACGGGCGGAGCAGTACCTTGCCCACCTTCGGATCGCCCGCCCCCACCAGATCGATGGCGTGCGAGAACTCGGCGAGCGGGAGTTCGTGGGTGACGAGCGGGAGCGGATCGAGCAGCCCGGCCGCGAACACCCGCACCGTGTGCGCCCAGGCGTGCGGCGGCGCTCCGAAGACGGTGTGCACCTCCAGCTGCCGTACGACGAGGTCGGTCGGGTCCAGTCCCTCGGCGCCCGGTGCCGGGATGCCCGTCAGGACCAGCCGCCCACCGCGTCTGAGCAGCGCGGCGGCGGTCCGTGCCGCGTCAGCGGACCCGGCGGTCTCGATCACCACGTCGAAGCCGCCGGGCAGCCGCCGGTCCTTGGTGCAGAAGCCGCTGGCGCCGAACCGCCGGGCCAGGGCCTCGCGGTCGTCGCGGGTGCCGACGACCAGCAGTTCGGCCGGGGAGAGGGCCTTGAGGAACTGCACGGCGAACATCCCGAGCGTGCCGGTGCCGACCACGGCGACCCGCTCGCCCGGCCGGGCATCGGCCTTCAGCGCGGCGGCCGCGACACAGGCGGCCGGCTCCAGCAGGGCGGCGGCGGTCAGGTCGGCGTCCTCGGGCAGCACGTGCAGCAGCCTGGCCGGCAGCGTCAGCGTGGCGGCCATCGCGCCGGGCCGGGTGAAGCCGGTCTCCTCGTAGCCCGCGGTGCACAGGGTCGTCTCGCCCGCGTGGCAGCGGTCGCACACCTGGCAGTTGCGGAAACCCTCGCCGACCACCTTGCGGCCCACGAGACCGCCGGGCACCCCGGCGCCCACCCGCCGGACCGTCCCGGACCACTCGTGGCCCGGCGTCAGCGGGTAACGGACGTACCCCTCGGGCCGGTTGCCCTGGTACACCTCGCGGTCGCTGCCACAGATCCCCACGGCGTGCACGGCGACCAGCGCCTCACCCGGACCCGGGTCGCGCGGCGTGTGCCCGGCGATCCGGTGCGCGCCCGGGGCCTCGACGACGACCTCGGCGCTCACTTCGTCCCCTTCGGCCTGCGCTGCTCCCAGCCCTCGGCCCACAGGTCGAACCGGGCCTGCTGCTGGGGGAATTCGGCCGCCGCGTCGACGTCCAGCTCGACGCCGAGACCGGGCGCGTCGGAGAGATGGAAGCAGCCGTCCTCCGGGTCCACCCGCGGCGCGCCCCTGACCACCTTCTTGATCTCCGCGTCCGCGAAGTCGTTGAAGTGCTCCAGGACCTTGAAGTTCGGTGTGGTGAAGCCGACGTGGAGCGAGGCCGCGGTGAGCACGGACCCTCCCACGTTGTGCGGGGCGACCAGCATGTAGTGCGTCTCGGCGGTCGCGGCCAGCTTCCGGGTCTCCCAGATGCCGCCGATGTGGCCGACGTCCGGCTGGATGATGTCGGCGGACTGGTCGTCGAAGAGCTCGCGGAACTCGATCCGGTCGTGGATGCGCTCTCCGGTGGCGATCGGTACGTCCACCTTGGTGGCGACCTTCCGCAGCGCCTTCAGGTTCTCCGGCGGGACCGGTTCCTCCAGCCAGGCCGGGGCGAAGGGCGCCATCTCCCCGGCCAGCCGGACGGCGGTGGCGGGGGAGAAGCGGCCGTGCATCTCCAGCATCAACTCGGCGTCCGGGCCGATGGCGTCCCGTACGGCCTCGATGAGCGAGACGGCGTACAGGGTTCCCTCGTGGTCGAGTTCGAAGTGCCCGGTGCCGAAGGGATCGATCTTGAGCGCCCGGTAACCGCGCTCCATGACCTCCCGCGCGGCCTTGTGGTACGCCTCCGGGGTGCGCTCGGTGGTGTACCAGCCGTTGGCGTACGCCTTGACCCGGTCGGTGACCTTGCCGCCGAGCAGTTGCCACACGGGGACGCCGAGCGCCTTGCCCTTGATGTCCCAGCAGGCCATCTCCACCACCGCGATGCCGGACATCACGATCTCACCCGCACGGCCGAAGTCGCCGTACTTCATCCGGCGGACGAGGTCCTCGGCGGCGAACGGGTCGGAGCCGAGGATGTGGTTGGCCTCGGCCTCCCTCAAGTAGCCGATGAGCGCGTCGGTGTGGCCCAGCATCCGGGTCTCGCCGACCCCCGTGATGCCCTCGTCGGTGTGCACCTGGACGTAGGTCAGGTTGCGCCACGGCGTCCCGACCACATGGGTGCTGATTCCGGTGATGCGCACGGTGCCCGCCTCTCGGCTGCTCGACATCGATGTCGCTGTTCGAAATTTCGTCAGACGTTCGAAATGCTGGCGTGACAGTAGGGAGAGGGTGGTGAGGGTGTCAATGGGTCCGACAGATAACGGTTTCGGCGAGACTTTCGACAACTCTTTCGATCCCGCACAGAACCTTCACAGGGGTGCCTAGGAACCGTGCCCATCCGGAACTTACTCTTCCCGCGTCATGAACTACTGCCACCCGTGCCGACGGCACCTCAACGGCGCCCTCGCCTGTCCGGGGTGCGGCACCCCAGTGGAGACCCCTCCCGCGTACGCGGGGGATCCGGGGGTGGGCGCGGAGGCGGCGAACGTTCAAGTCCCGCAGGAGAGCGGTGAGTTCCACCCCGAAGAGGGGCTGGATGGGCGTGACAGCCACGACGGGTACGGCGGGCGCGACGGGGACGACAGCCGCGACGGGGACGGCCTCGACGGCGGTCCTGCCGAGCCGGAGGGGCGGGCCGGGCGGCGCCGCCCGCGCGGCCGCGGCCGGGGCGGAGCCGTCGAGGCGGCCCGGACGGACGCCGAGGACGCAGGGGACGCGGGAGGCGCGGGAGACGCGAAGGACGCCGAGGGCACGGAGAGCGCGGAGGCCGAGGGGCGCCGGGGCGCGAGCCGGCGGGACCGCAAGGCCGCGGCCCACCGCCGGCGCCGCCGCCGGGTCCTGCTGATGGCCGTCGGCTTCGTACTGGCGGGCAGTGGCCTGAGCCTGGCCGAACTCGGCGTCGACGCACCGGGCCTGCCCGGCTTCTCCCACCCCGAACCGGCGGCGGTCGGTGACGACGCGGAGGAGGGCGACGCGTCCCCGACCGGTACCGGCGGGACGACCGCGCCGGCTGACGGCGCTCCGGGGACCGGTACGGGCACGGCGTCACCGGACGCCTCCAGGTCGGCCTCGCCCTCGGCCTCCGCGAAGGGCGGGAAACCGGAACCGGACGCGAGCGACGCGAGCAGCCCCCGGGAGTCGGCGGAGGCGACGGCGCAGAACGGCACGGGCGGGGGCTCGGACGGGCCGGGCGCGCCGGACCCGGCGACCTCGGAGGCGCCCCGGCCCGCGGACCCGCCGGCGACGGACCCCGCCCCACCAGCCCCTCAGCCGGATCCGACCCCCACGCCGACGCGCACGTGCGACCGCTTCCTGTGGTGGTGCACGTAGGGAGCGGTCCACGGGCCCGCGGGCCGCGCTGTCGGCGCCGGGCCCCACGTCGCCGTGGCGGCGGCCGCGGTCAGCCGGGTTCCCCCTGGTCCACCATCCGCCGCAGCAGGTCCCGCAGCGCCGTCCGCTCCTCCTCGGAGAGGCCCGCCAGCGGCTCCCGCGCGAAGCGCAGCCCTTCCCTCAGCTCCCGGGCCACCCGTCGTCCGTCCTCGGTCGCCGCCGCCAGCTTCACCCGCCGGTCGCCCGGATCCTGCTGCCGCTCCACCAGTCCCCGCGTCTCCAGCCGGTCCACGATCCCGGTGACGTTCGACGGCTCGCACTTCAGCTTCTGCGCCAGCTTCCGCATCGGCAGCGGTTCCAGCGACAGCAGGCTCAGCAGCCGCGCCTGCGCCCCGGTCAGCGCGTGCTCCCCGGCGGCTTCCTCGTAGTCCTCGTAGAACCGGGCCACGACGTCGCCGATCAGTTCGACGACCTCCAGGGTCAGCGCGTCGGGTCGGCGGGTGTTCGGTGCAGCGGCCATGCGTCCAGCGTACCGGCTTACTTGACTTCATGAAATATTTAGGCGCATGGTTGTTTCAGTAACTGAAGTAACTGAGGTAACCGAAAGGCGCTGTCGTGATCAACCGAGAATGGCACCTGCTCAGCCGTCCGGTCGGCTGGCCGAAGCCCGAGGATTTCGACCTGGTCGAGACCGAGATCCCGCAGTCGGGCGAGGGGCAGGTCCTCGTACGCAACGAGTACCTCTCCGTCGACCCTTATATGCGGGGCCGGATGAGTGCGGCCAAGTCGTACGCCGAGCCGTACGAACTGGGCAGGCCCATGCAGGGCGGCGCCGTCGGCGAGGTCGTCGCCTCCGAGGCCGAGGGGATCGCGGTCGGCGACCACGTCCTGCACTTCGGCGGCTGGCGCGAGTACGCCGCCGTGAACGCCCGCAGCGCGGTCAAGGTCGATCCCGCGGCCGCGCCCCTGCCGGCGTACCTCGGCGTGCTGGGCATGACCGGGCTGACCGCCTACGCCGGTCTGCTGCGCACCGCCTCCTTCAAGGAGGGCGACGCCGTCTTCGTCTCCGGCGCGGCCGGCGCGGTCGGCGGCCAGGTCGGGCAGATCGCCAGGCTCAAGGGCGCCTCGCGGGTGATCGGTTCCGCCGGCTCCGACGAGAAGGTCCGGCTGCTGACCGAGGAGTACGGCTTCGACGCCGCCTTCAACTACAAGAGCGGCCCGGTCGCCGAGCAGTTGAGGGCCGCCGCCCCGGACGGCATCGACGTCTACTTCGACAACGTCGGCGGCGAGCACCTGGAGGCCGCCATCGGCTCCCTCAAGCTGGGCGGCCGCATCGCGATCTGCGGAATGATCTCGGTCTACAACAACACCGAGCCCGCCCCGGGCCCGAGGAACCTCGCCCGCCTGATCCAGACCCGTGGCCGCATCGAGGGCTTCCTCGTCGGCGACCACTACGACCTCCAGCCCGAGTTCGTGCGGGAGGTCGGCGCCTGGGTGCGCTCGGGCGAGCTGAAGTACCGCGAGACCTTCGTCGAAGGCATCGAGAACACGCTGGAGGCGTTCCTCGGCGTGCTGCGCGGCGACAACACCGGAAAGATGATCGTCAAGCTGTGAGCCACCCGGCGGCCGTTCCCTGAAGTTTCGGTATGCGGTAACTTCTTTCCGGAACCCGAAACCGCCAGGTGCGACCGTGGGCGCGAGTCGCGGCGGACGAAGGAAGGAACGCACCCCATGCCCAGCCCTGCAATCCGACGTTCTGACGTCCTGTACACCGCCGTCGCCACCGCCGAGAACGGCCGCGACGGCCGGGTCGCCACCGACGACGGCAAGCTCGACGTCGTCGTCAACCCGCCCAAGGAGATGGGCGGCAGCGGCGCCGGCACCAACCCGGAGCAGCTGTTCGCCGCCGGCTACAGCGCCTGCTTCCAGGGCGCCCTCGGCGTCGTCGCCCGCCAGGAGGGCGCCGACATCTCCGGCTCCACCGTCACCGCGAAGGTCGGCATCGGCAAGAACGAGGACGGGTTCGGGATCATCGTGGAGATCTCGGCCGACATCCCGAACGTCGACGCCGCGACGGCCAGGAGCCTGGTGGAGAAGGCTCACCAGGTGTGCCCGTACTCGAAGGCGACCCGGGGGAACATCACGGTGACGCTGGGCTGAGCCGACGGCTCGGTCGCCTGCGGGCGCTTCCAGTCGGTGTCGAGGGCCCGATCGTGATACGCGCTTCGTGCCTTCGCGCGTTCGCTCCCTCGACACCGGCGCGCCCCCACCGCGGGTGGGGCCTGCGCAGGTCGGTCATCCTCCGCCCGAGGACGTACGCGCACAACTGCCCCTCGTGGTCCGGCCGCTGACCCGCCACGACTGCGGTGAACTCCTCCCGCACCGGTTCGCAGCCGCCGGTGTCGGTGCCGTGGATCCCCCGGGTCATCCGCGGGCGCGTACCCGGAGGACGGGCGGGCGGGGGCCCCGCATACAGTTTTTCCATGCGTGACCTCGGGGCCGGTTTCGCCCATCTCCTCAAAGGCCAGCGCTGGATGGCCCGGCACGGGCAGTCGTACCGCTTCGGACTGCTCCCGGGCCTGCTCACGCTGGTGCTGTACGCGGCGGCGCTCACCGCGCTCGCGCTGTGGGGCGGCGACGCCGTCACCTGGGCCACCCCCTTCGCCGACGACTGGCCGGGTCCCTGGACCGGTCTCTTCCGCGGCCTGCTCACCGCCGTGCTGTTCGCCCTGGGGCTGCTCCTCGCCGTGGTCACCTTCACCGCGGTCACCCTCCTGGTCGGCCAGCCCTTCTACGAGAGCCTGTCCGAGCAGGTGGACCGGGACGTGTCGCCCGACGGCACGGCGCCCGAGTCCGGCCTGCCGCTCTGGCGCGACCTGTGGATCTCGGCCCGCGACAGCCTGCGCATCGTCGTGCGGGCCGCGCTGTGGGGCGTACTGCTCTTCGCGCTGGGCTTCCTGCCGTTCGTCGGGCAGACGGTCGTGCCGGTGCTCGGCTTCTTCGTCACCGGCTTCTTCCTGACCGAGGAGCTCACCGCCGTCGCCCTCCAGCGCCGGGGCGTCGGGCTCGGCGACCGTCTGGCCCTCCTGCGCTCACGCAAGCTGCTGGTCTGGGGCTTCGGCGCCCCGCTCGGCCTGGCCTTCCTGGTGCCGTTCGTGGCGGTGTTCCTGATGCCGGGCGCGGTCGCGGGCGCCACCCTGCTCGCCCGTGAGCTGCTGGACGAGGAGACCGGAGACGCGGTCACCCCGGTACCGCGGACGACGCCGTCGTCGCAGTCGGCGGCACCCGCCTGACGCGGGGGCCGGGCACAGCCCGGCGAAGCCGCCCTCGTTTGTGAAGGGTTCGTACGAGATCGCGGCACAGGGCCCGATGACCGGCCGGCTTCTCCCCCCCGGCGGTTAACGTCGGGTCCGGGCCGAGTCCGCCCACCGGCAGCCCCGGTCCGGGACCTGACCCCTGGGCCGGGGCTGGGCCGGCGCGCTCAGCGCGCCGAGAAGCCGTACACCGTGCGCGAGCGGAAGACCTCGCCGGGCCCGAGCTGGGTGCTCGGGAAGCCGGGGCGGTTGGGGGAGTCCGGGAAGTGCTGGGTCTCCAGGGCGATCCCGTCGCCCGGGGCGAAGGGCGCGGGGAGATGGTCCCCGGTGTAGAGCTGGAGGCCCGGCTCGGTCGTCGCCACCGTCAGGACCCGGCCGGACGCCGGATCGTGCAGCTCGGCGACCTCCACCGGCTCGTCCGTGACGCCCTTGTCGAGGACCAGGTTGTGGTCGTAGCCGGAGCCCACCTTCCGCGTCTGCCGGAAGTCGAAACGGGTGCCCGCCACCTCGTCGAGGGCACCGGTCGGGATCAGATCCGCGTCCACCGGCGTGTACCGGGAGGCGGCGAGCCGCAGTTCGTGCCTGCCCGCGTCGCCGAAGCCGCCGAGGTTCCAGTACGAGTGGCTGGTGAGGTTGACGACGGTCGGCGCGTCCGTGACCGCCGTGTAGGCGATGTGCAGGGCGCCCGCCTCGTCCAGGGTGTACGTCACCGAGACCTCCAGACGGCCCGGGAAGCCCTCCTCGCCCTGCGGACTGACCCGGCTGAGCCGCACGCCGTGCTCGACCGGCGCCGCCTCCCACATCCGCTTGTCGAAGCCGCCGTCACCGCCGTGCAGCGAGTTGCCGCCCTCGTTCTGCTCCAGCGCGTACGTCCGCCCGTCCAGCGGGAAGCGGCCCCCGGCGATCCGGTTGGCGTACCGCCCGATCAGCGCGCCGAGGAACGGCTCGGGGTGGGCCAGATAGCCGTCCAGGCCGGAGAAGCCCAGCACGACGTCCGCGGTGCGCCCGTCCCGGTCCGGGACCTCCACCGACTGCACGATCCCGCCGTAGGACAGCACGCGTACCCGCACCCCGGCCCGCTCCAGCGTCCAGCGGTGCACCTCGGTGCCGTCGGCCAGAGTGCCGAAGGGTTCGCTCACGGGGTCGCTCGTGGGGTCGCTCATGGGGAAACCCTAAGTCCTGTCGTCAGGGGCCTTCCGGCGGCTCCGCAGGGGCTCCGCGGGGGCTCCGCGGAGGTCTTCAAGGGCCCTTCAGGGGGTCTTCGCGGTGACGGTCCGGTAGGCGATCTCGGCGATCCGGGCCTGGCCGTCGCGGCTCGGGTGGAACCAGTCCCAGTGGCTCAGCTGGTCGGTGCCGAAGCGGTAGTCGAAGACCGCGTTGTTGTCGAAGCGGCAGCGGTGGTCCTTCGCGCAGACCTCCTTCAGCACCTTGTTGTACGCCCGCACCCGGGCCTGCACCGTGTCGCGCCGCTTGGTGGCCGTCGCGTCCAGCGCGTCGGCGTCGCCCAGCATGGAGGGGCAGATGCCGAGCTTCCAGATCTGCTTGCCCAGCGCGTTCGTACGGCCCTCGGACCACAGCCGCTTCAGATCCGGCACGCTGGAGACGTACACCTGTGTCTTGGGCAGGGCTTGACGCAGTGTGTCCATCGCGGCCTCGAACTCGGCCCGGAAGACCGACACCGGCGTCATCGTGTCCAGGGAGTCCCGGCAGGCGTCGTTCGCGCCGGCCATGACGGTCACCAACTGCGGCTTCTTCCGCACGGCCTGTGCCATCTGGCCGTTCAGATCGGCCATCCGGGACCCGGTCACCGCGAAGTTCCAGCTGCGCTGGGCCGCCCCGGTCAACCCGAGCAACCGCACCGCCAGGCTGTTGACCGACGCGTCGCTGCCCGTCGCCCAGGACGCCTCCGGGCAGTCCGTGAGCACCATGCAGGAGTCGAAGCCGCGGGTGATGGAGTCGCCGACCGCGGCGATCGAGTCCGGGCTGGTGTTCCAGACGGGTGGCGGTGCCGCGGACGGGCGGGAGGCTCCGGTTCCGGCCTCCAGTCCGACGGCCTTGCAGCCCGCGGTGGCCAGTACGGCCGCCGCCACGACGGCGTGAGCGGCCCGGGTACGGTGAAGTTGTTTCCGCATGCCCTGGTGTTCCCCTCGGTCGTCGTGAAGTGCTTCCCTCCATGAGAACGCGTGAGGGTTCCCGCCCCCACTCGAGTGGGGGGCTCGCACCCGTACAAGCGTCCCCCTGGGTGAATGGAGGGCGTTTCCTGGCACCGGGACCGACGGTACGTCACACTCCTTGCCCCGTCTCACGGTAGCCTCGCCATCAACGTGGCCTCACACGCCACCGCTGTCCGCCCGCCCGCACCATGTCCCGCTCTGTCCGGAGGTCCCGGTGACGACACGTGGAGTTCTGTACGTGCACTCCGCGCCGCGCGCGCTGTGCCCGCACGTCGAGTGGGCCGTCGCCGGGGTGCTCGGTACGCGCGTCAGCCTGGACTGGATCCGGCAGCCCGCCGCGCCCGGCACCTGGCGCTCGGAGTTCTCCTGGCAGGGCCAGCCCGGCACCGCCTCCAAACTCGCCTCCGCGCTGCGCGGCTGGCAGTTGCTGCGCTTCGAGGTCACCGCCGAGCCCTGCCCCACCGCCGAGGGCGAGCGCTACAGCTGCACTCCCGACCTCGGTATCTTCCACGCCGTCACCGGCATCCACGGCGACATCCTCATCCCCGAGGACCGGCTGCGCGCCGCCCTGCTGCGCTCTCAGCGCGGCGAGACCGACCTGGAAGCCGAACTCGCCAAGCTCCTGGGCAAGCCCTGGGACGACGAGTTGGAGCCGTTCCGCTATGCGGGTGAAGGCGCCCCCGTGCGCTGGCTGCACCAGGTGGTCTGACGGCTTCAGGATCCGGCCGCTCCGGAGTACGACCGCTTGCGGATGTCCGAAGGGCCCCCACCGAATCGGTGGGGGCCCTTCGGACATCCGCTGCCGGGGGTTCTCAGACCGTCCGGAACGCCAGCACCACGTTGTGCCCGCCGAAGCCGAACGAGTCGTTCAGCGCGGCGATACGGCCCTCGGCGGGCAGCTTGCGCGCCTCCCCGCGGACCACGTCCGCGTTCGCCTCGGCCTCGGGGTCGATGTTCTCGACGTTGATGGTCGGCGGAGCCACCCGGTGGTACAGCGCCAGCACGGTCGCCACCGACTCCACACCGCCCGCGCCACCGAGCAGGTGACCGATCATCGACTTGGTCGCGGAGACCGCGATGTGGTCGGCGTGGTCGCCGAAGACCTTGCGCAGCGCCTTCAGCTCGGCGATGTCACCCGCCGGCGTCGAGGTGGCGTGCGCGTTCACGTGCACGATCTCCGCCGGGTCCAGGTCGGTGCTGTCGAGCAGGTGCTGCAGGGCGTGCGAGATGCCCCGGCCCTCCGGCTCGGGCTGGACGATGTCGTGGGAGTCGGCGGAGATGCCCTGGCCGACCGCCTCCGCGTAGACGCGGGCACCGCGCTTGGCGGCGTGCTCGGCGGACTCCAGGACGAGCACACCCGCGCCCTCGCCGAGGACGAAGCCGTCCCGGTCGACGTCGTAGGGGCGCGAGGCGCCCTCGGGGTCCTCGTTGTTCTTCGACATCGCCATCATGTTGCCGAACGCGGCGATGGGCAGCGGGTGGATCGCCGCCTCCGTACCGCCGGCGACGACCACGTCGGCACGGCCGGTGCGGATCATCTCGATGGCGTAGCCGATGGCCTCGGCACCCGAGGCACACGCCGAGACCGGCGTGTGCACGCCCGCGCGGGCGCCCACGAGCAGGCCCACGTTGGCCGAGGGGCCGTTCGGCATCAGCATGGGGACGGTGTGCGGGGAGACGCGGCGGACGCCCTTCTCCTTCAGCACGTCGTACTGGTCCAGCAGGGTGGTCACGCCGCCGATGCCGGAGGCGACGACCGTGCCGAGCCGGTCCGGGTCGACGGAGCCGTCCTCACCGGCCTTGCCGGTGAAACCGGCGTCCTTCCAGGCCTCCTGGGCCGCGATCAGCGCGAACTGCGCCGAGCGGTCCAGACGGCGAGCCTGCGGCCGCGGGATGACCTCGGTCGGCTCCACGGCCACCGGAGCGGCGATACGGACGGCCTGGTCGGCCGCCCACTCCTGGGTCAGGGGCTTCACGCCGGACTTGCCGGCGACCAGGCCCTCCCACGTAGAGGCTACGTCGCCACCCAGCGGTGTGGTTGCGCCGATACCGGTGACGACCACGGTGCGATTGGTCGAGCTCACGGGAATTCTTTCTCCAACGGAACGAGGATTCGTACGGCGCCACCGCCGGGTGGCGGGGCAGTCAGCCCAAGGCTGTGATCGGTCGATCAGCCCTGGTGCTTGAGGATGTAGTCGGTCGCGTCGCCGACCGTCTTGAGGTTCTTGACGTCCTCGTCGGGGATCTTGACGTCGAAGCGCTCTTCGGCGGCGACGACGACCTCGACCATGGACAGCGAGTCGACGTCCAGGTCGTCGGTGAAGGACTTGTCCAGCTGGACGTCCTCGACCGGGATCCCGGCGATCTCGTTCACGATCTCCGCGAGACCGGCGACGATCTCTTCCTGAGTGGCGGCCATGTCGGCGCTCCTTCGTAGTTTTCCAGAGGGTGTGGCGCCCACCGCGTCAGCGGCAGGGTTGTGCGGTCCCGCACCGGAAGCATGATCCGGCACGGAGTGCCTAGGGGAGGGTAACGACCGTCGCGGCGTACACGAGACCCGCCCCGAAGCCGATGACGAGCGCGGTGTCGCCGCTCTTCGCCTCGCCGGTCGCCAGGAGCCGCTCCATCGCGAGCGGGATCGAGGCGGCCGAGGTGTTGCCGGTGGTGCGGATGTCACGGGCGACCGTGACGTGCTCCGGCAGCTTGAGCGTCTTCACCATCGAGTCGATGATCCGCACGTTGGCCTGGTGCGGGATGAAGACGTCCAGTTCGTCCGGGGTGATCCCGGCCGCGTCCAGTGCCTGCTGGGCGACCTTCGCCATCTCGAACACGGCCCAGCGGAACACCGCCTGGCCCTCCTGCGTGATCGCGGGGAACTTGACGTTGCCCTCGCTGTCGACGGGGAGTTCGGACACGTCGCCGATCCGGAAGCGGTCCCACGGCACGGTCTGCTTGATGGTCTCGGCCTTGTCACCCTCCGAGCCCCACACGGTCGGGCCGATCGCGGGCTCCTGCGAGGGGCCGACCACGACCGCGCCGGCTCCGTCGCCGAAGAGGAAGGCCGTGGCCCGGTCCTCCAGGTCGGTCAGGTCGGAGAGCCGCTCCACCCCGATGACCAGCACGTACTCCGCCGAACCCTCGACGACCAGGCCCTTGGCCAGGGTGAGGCCGTAGCCGAAGCCGGCGCAGCCCGCCGAGATGTCGAAGGCGGCCGCCTTGTTCGTGCCGAGCTTGTCCGCGATCTCGGTGGCGACGGCCGGGGTCTGGCTGAAGTGCGAGACCGTCGAGACGACCACCGCGCCGATCCGGGAGGCGTCGATCCCGGCGTCCGCGATCGCCTTGCCGGAGGCCTCGATCGACATCGCCGCGACGGTCTCCTCGGGCGACGCCCAGTGCCGGGTCTCGATGCCCGAGCGCGAGCGGATCCACTCGTCGGACGAGTCGATCCGCTCAAGGATCACCTCGTTGGGCACCACGCGTGTGGGCCGGTAGCCACCCACACCGAGGATGCGCGCATACGGGGCACCCTTGCTGGGCTTGATCTTCGACATGCTCGTCGGCTCCTTAAGGCGTCAGGCGCTCGCGTGCTCGGCGATGAGCTCGCGGGCCGCGTCGAGGTCGTCGGGGGTCTTCAGCGCCAGCGTCTTCACGCCGGGCAGCGCGCGCTTGGCCAGGCCGATCAGGGTGCCGCCGGGGCACACCTCGATCAGGGCGGTGGCGCCGAGCTCCTTGAAGGTCTCCATGCACAGGTCCCAGCGGACCGGGTTGGCGACCTGCCCGACCAGCCGCTCGACGACCTCGTCGCCGCTGTGCACGGCCCGGCCGTCCTTGTTGGAGACGTAGGTGACCTTCGGGTCGACGGGCGAGAGCGACTTGGCGGCCTCCGCCAGCTTCTCGACCGCGGGGGCCATGTGGTGCGTGTGGAAGGCACCGGCCACCTTCAGCGGGACGACCTTGCGCACGCCCTCGGGCTTGTCCTCGTTCAGCGCGGCGAGCTGCTCCATGGTGCCGGCGGCCACGATCTGGCCCGCGCCGTTGACGTTCGCCGGGGTCAGGCCCAGCTTGGCCAGGTGCGCGGCGGACACCTCCGGGTCGCCGCCCAGCAGCGCGGACATGCCCGTCTCGGTGATCGCGGCGGCCTCGGCCATGGCCTGGCCCCGGCGGCGGACCAGGGTCAGCGCGGCGGTGTCCTCCAGGACGCCCGCGAAGGCGGCGGCGGTGATCTCGCCGACACTGTGGCCGGCGACCACGTCCGCGCCGGTGTCACCCAGTGCCGCGGCCGACAGGAGCCCGGCGGCGACCAGCAGCGGCTGGGCCACCGCGGTGTCGCGGATCGCGTCCGCGTCGGCCTGCGTGCCGTAGTGCACGAGGTCCAGGCCGATGACGTCGGACCAGGCGGCCACACGGTCGGCGGCGCCGGGCAGTTCGAGCCAGGGAGTCAGGAAGCCGGGCGTCTGGGCGCCTTGGCCGGGAGCGACGAGTACGAGCACTCTCACACTCTCTCTTGGGGACGGCCGCGGCCGCCCGTGGGGACAGGGACGAAGAACGGCAGGGGGTTTTGTGGGCCCCCGACAAAAGCCTAGGCCTGGGGATCTCCGTCGGCCAGACGCCCCAGGATCAGTGCGATCCGCAGGGTGAACGCGGATCGTACATCGGAGGGTGACCAACCGGTGACGTCAGTCACACGTCGGAGCCGGTAGCGCACGGTGTTCGGGTGAACGAAGAGCATTCTGGCCGCGCCTTCCAGACTGCTCGCCTGCTCCAGATAGACGCTGAGAGTTTCGAGCAGCGCGGAGCCGGCCTCCTCCAGCGGTCTGTAGATCTCCTCTACCAACTGCTCCCGCGCGCCCGGGTCACCGGCGATGGCGCGCTCCGGCAGCAGATCGTCCGCCAGCACCGGCCGCGGGGCGTCCTGCCAGGCGGAACACGCCTTGAGTCCGGCCGCGGCTGCCTGCGCGGACCGGGTCGCGGCCAGCAGATCCGGCACCACCGGGCCGGCGACGACCGGCCCGGCGGCGAAGGGCCCGATCAGCGACTTGGCCACCGCCAGCGGGTTGTCGCTCCCGCCCGCGATGACGACCAGCCGGTCCCCGAGCACGCCGGTGAGCACCTGGAGCTTGGCGTGCCGGGCGGCCCGCCGGATGGCCTCCACGGTCAGCTCGGAGTCCCCGTCGGGCGCGGTCCCGAGCACCACGCACACGTGTTCGGGGGAGTTCCAGCCCAGGGCGGCGGCCCGCGACACGGCCCCCTCGTCGGCCTCCCCGCTGAGCACCGCGTTGACGACCAGGGACTCCAGCCGGGCGTCCCAGGCACCGCGTGCCTCGGCGGCCTGCGCGTAGACCTGGGCGGTGGCGAAGGCGATCTCGCGGGCGTAGACGAGCAGCGCCTCCCGGAGCACGGCCTCGTCCCCCGGCGCCGCCACCTCGTCGATGGCCGACTCCATGACCTCGATCGTGGTGCGCACCATCTCCACGGTCTGCCGCAGCGTGATCGCCCGCGTCAGCTCGCGCGGCGCGGTCCCGAACACATCGGTGGAGATCGCCTGGGGCGCGTCCGGGTGCCGGAACCACTCGGTGAAGGCGGCGATGCCCGCCTGGGCGACCAGCCCGATCCACGAACGGTTCTCCGGGGGCATCGCCCGGTACCACGGCAGCGTCTCGTCCATCCGCGCGATCGCCTGCGCGGCCAGCGACCCGGAGGACTTCTCCAGTCTTTTCAGGGTCGCGGAATGCGGATGGACGGAGTGGGCTGCGGCTTCGGCCTGGCGGGATTCGGGTTCGGGCACGGGGACAAGACTGCCTCATCCGGACGTGCGTGCGTGTCGCCGGGTCGGGCCTGGGCTGCTCCGGCCCGTCACGGCCGGGCACTACGGTGGTCCGCGTGACGACGGAAGTACGGCGCGCGGCTGAGCGCTACGAGGGCGGCGAGCCGGCCGCCGGAATCACCTCCCGGCACGCCTTCTCCTTCGGCCCGCACTACGATCCGGACAACCTCCGCTTCGGCGTGATGATCGCCTGCAACGAGGAACACCTGGCCCCCGGTGCCGGTTTCGACGAGCACCGGCACAGCCACACCGAGATCGTCACGTGGGTCGTCGAGGGCGAGCTGACCCACCGCGACTCCACGGGCCATGAGACGGTGGTCCGCCCCGGCGACGTACAGCGCCTGAGCTCGGCGGGCGGCGTCCACCACGTGGAACGCAACGCGGGCCCCATCCCCCTGACCTTCGTCCAGACCTGGCTGGCCCCCCTGGAACCCGGCGGCACCCCCTGCTACGAGCTCGTCCACGGCATCGCCGACTCCACCCCCTACGCCGTCCCGGAGGCCGGCGCCATGCTCCACGTACGCCGCCTCGCCCCGACCGAACGAACGGCGATCCCGGACGCGCCGTATGTGTACGTCCACGTCGTACGCGGCGAAGTACGCCTGGGCGCTGCCCGGCTGGGCCCAGGAGACGCGGCCCGCATCACGTCCGCCAGGGACATGGAGACGCTGGCACTGACGAACGCGGAACTGCTGATGTGGGAGATGGCGGCCCACTGACGCCGTGAACGGCGTCGACGCCCGGCCCCGTTACCTCGTCGGCCCTCGGTCGACGGGTTCGTCGTTCCACTGGGGGAGCGTGACTCGGCCGGTCAGCCAGTCGCGGCGCAGGATCGCGTAGCCGACCGTGTCGTGGAGCGTTCCGTCCTGGGACGGCCAGGCGTCCCGGTAGTGCGCTTCCTTGGCGTAGCCGCAGCGCAGGAAGACGCGGCGCATCGGGTGGTTGTCCCGGCGTGTGGTTCCCTCGATGCGGTGCGCGTGCGGGAACTCCTCGAACAGGTACCGCGTCAGCCAGGTCACGGCTTCACGGCCGATGCCGCGACCCCGGTGCCCGGCCCGCAGGCGAAGGTCGAACAGGGGCGTGCTGTCGGCAAGGTCCATGAGCCGGACCACGCCGACGGGTTCCGCACCGATCAGGATCCAGAAGCTCCTGTTCTCCCCGCTCTCGAAGCGTCCCTCGGCGATCCACCGGCGCGCCGTGTCGCCGTCGACCTCGCCGACGCTGTGGAACGGCCAGCTCTCGCCGGTCAGGAAGCGGACCAGGGGCTCGGTGTCCGAGGGGAGCAGACGCCGGAAAGTGATGTCCATTGGTCGGCCTGTTCTCAGGCGGCGCGCAGTTCGGCCAGTACCGCGTCCGTGAACGGGGGCCAGGCCTCGATGGCCCAGGGGCCGAAGGCGCGGTCGGTCAGGGCTGCGCAGGAGACGCCGGCGGCCGGGTCGATCCACAGGAACGTGCCGGACTGGCCGAAGTGGCCGAAAGTACGGGGGGACGAGGAAGTACCCGTCCAGTGAGGGGACTTGGAGTCGCGGATCTCGAAGCCCAGGCCCCAGTCGTTGGGGTTCTGGTGGCCGTAGCCCGGCAGGACGCCCTTGGTGCCGGGGTACTGCACCGTCATCGCCTCCGCGACCGTGCGCGGGTCCAGCAGGCGCGGGGCCTGGATCTCGGCGGCGAAGCGGAGCAGGTCCTCGACCGTGGACACCCCGTCCTTCGCCGGGGAGCCCTCCAGGGTCGTCCGCGTCATGCCCAGCGGGGCCAGGACCGCCTGGCGCAGGTACTCGGCGAACGGGATGTCCGTGGCCTTGGCCACATGGTCGCCGAGCTGCTCGAAGCCGGCGTTGGAGTAGAGCCGCCGCTCGCCGGGCGGGGAGGTCACCCGGTGTTCATCGAAGGCCAGGCCCGAGGTGTGGGCGAGCAGATGGCGGACGGTCGCCCCGGGCGGACCGGCCGGCTCGTCCAGCTCGATCGCGCCCTCCTCGTAGGCGACGAGCACCGCGTACGCCGCCAGCGGCTTGGTGACCGAGGCCAGCGGGAAGGGCCGCGCGGTCGGGCCGTGCGTGCCCAGGACCGTGCCGTCCGCGCGGACCACGCCCGCCGCCGCGGTGGGGACCGGCCAGTTCTCGATCGACGCCAGGGAGTTCAACGACATGACGTCGAGCCTAAGCGCTCACAGCCACAGCTCCAGCAACGGGTCGGGCTTGGGCCGGAAGCCGAGGGAGGTGTACAGCGGTGCCCCCTCGGTGGACGTGGTGAGCTGTACCCGGCCGGCACCGCGCTCGCGGAACCAGTCCAGCAGCGTCTCCATGCACGCGCGCGCGTACCCGCGACGGCGGGCGTCCGGGTCCGTCGCGACGCTGAAGACGTAGCCGACCGAGCCTCCCGGATGGCCCGCCCGGCCGATCCGGTAGTCGATCGTGCCCGCCACCAGCGCGGCCAGCGCCCCCGGTCGTTCCGGATGGTCCACGACATACGCCGCGAAGTCCCCGTCCGGGTCCGCCAGCTTCGCGCGCAGGGTGGGCAGTGACTCCGCGTGCCAGTCGGTGGAAGGATCGGTGCCGTGGACCGAGTCGATCATCACCTGGCGCAGTCGCAGCACTTCCGCGGCGTCCCCGGGCTCAGCACGTCGTACGAGACTCATGTCCGGCACGCTAGTCACCGCGCCCGCCCCGCGTCGCGCGCATTTCTCGCCGCCCTGCCGGGTTCCGCTTGCTTGGAGTGCACTCCAAGGTCATAGCGTGGGGCCATGACGGTGACGCAGACCACGGCCGTGACCATCGAGGAGACCGAGGAAGCCCCCACCGGCGCCGACCTCTGCTCCGCCCCACCCCGGCGGCACCCGCGCCCCGACGGGCAGGACGGCTACACGATCAGCGAGGTCGTCGCCTTCACCGGGCTGACGGCCCACACCCTGCGCTGGTACGAGCGGATCGGCCTGATGCCCCACGTCGACCGCTCGCACACGGGCCAGCGCCGGTACACCAACCGCGACCTCGACTGGCTCGACCTGGTCGGCAAGCTCCGGCTGACCGGGATGCCGGTCGCCGACATGGTCCGGTACGCGGAGCTGGTG
The DNA here is from genome assembly GCF_044756885.1 of Streptomyces sp. NPDC091412. Taxonomy (NCBI): domain Bacteria; kingdom Bacillati; phylum Actinomycetota; class Actinomycetes; order Kitasatosporales; family Streptomycetaceae; genus Streptomyces; species Streptomyces sp. NPDC091412. The sequence continues at coordinate 692,759 of NZ_JBIVTV010000004.1, forward strand.
CGTGCGGGCGAGGGCACCTACGGCGACCGGCACGCGCTGCTGGAGGCGACCCGCCGGGACGTCCTGGCCCGGATCGCCGAACTGCGGGACACGCTCGCGGTACTGGACCGCAAGATCAGTTTCTACGCGGACGCCGGACGCCGTTGAACCACGGACGCCGTTGAACCACGGACGCCGTTGAACCACGGACGCCACTGAACCGCGGCGCCGCTCAGAAGCCGGACGCCACCGAAGAAGCGAACGTCCCTGAGAAGCGGAGACAACGCGATGACCGAAAGCAGGATCCCGACCGTACGGCTGGGCGAGGACGGACCGGAGGTCGGCGTACAGGGCCTCGGATGCATGGGCATGAGCTTCGCCTACGGCCCCGCGGACGCGGGGGAGTCCCGCGCCACCCTGGAGCGGGCCCTGGAACTGGGCGTGACCCTCTACGACACGGCGGACGCCTACGGGCAGGGCGAGAACGAGCGGTTCCTCGCCCCGTTCCTGAAGGCGCACCGGGACGAGGTCGTGATCGCCACCAAGTTCGCCCTGTCGATCCCGCCGGACGAGCCGGCCAAGCGGATCATCCGCAATGACCCGCCCTACATACGGCAGGCCGTCGAGGCGAGCCTGGAGCGCCTGGACGTCGACGTGATCGACCTCTACTACATGCACCGCCGTGACGTGAACGTCCCGATCGAGGAGAGCGTCGGGACCATGGCCGACCTGGTGCGCGAGGGCAAGGTGAAGCACCTGGGCCTGAGCGAAGCCACGGCCGACGAGCTGCGGGCCGCGCGGGACGTGCATCCGATCGCCGCCGTCCAGTCGGAGTGGTCGCTGTTCAGCCGTGACATCGAGACGCACGTGGTGCCCGCAGCACGCGACCTCGGCGTGGCGCTGGTGCCGTACTCGCCGCTCGGGCGGGGCTTTCTGACCGGCGGGTTCGTCGACGCCGCGAAGGAGCTGACCGACGACGACTTCCGCCGCACCATGCCCCGCTTCCAGGGGGAGAACGCGGTGGCCAACGCCGCCCTGCTGGAGCCGATCCGCACGGTCGCGAAGGCCCACGGAGCCTCGCTCGCGCAGATCGCCCTGGCCTGGGTGCAGCAGCGGTCGTCCGTGCACGGCCTCCCGGTCGTCCAGATCCCCGGCACCCGCAGGCCGAGCCGGGTGGAGGAGAACGTGGCGGCGACGCGGATCGTGCTGACCGGGGAGGAGCTGGCACTGCTGGAGCCGATCGCCGCGCAGGTGTCGGGCGCGCGGTACGCCGACATGTCGTTCACGTCGCGGGGCCGGGAACAGCGGTGACCGCCCGCCGCCGGGTGCGGCCGGACGGAAGCCCGCCCGTGCCGCGCCGGCGGCACGGGCGCTCCTGGCCGGGCCGCTACAGCTCGGCCAGGAGTTCCGCCTTCTTCAGCGAGAACTCCTCGTCGGTCACCAGCCCCGCCCGATGCAGCTCCCCGAGGTGGCGGATCCGCTCCGCGATGTCCGCGGGGTCGCGGCGCGGGGCCGGCACCGGTACCGGCACCGGCGTCGCCGGGCCCGCCGCCCGCACGGCGGCCAGTACGGCCGCGGCGAACGGCAGTGACTCGTGCACGGGCCCGTACCCGAGCCCGAACACCACCGCGGCCGGATCCTGATCCGGCTGCCGCGACTGCGCGGCGGCACCCGGATCGCGCGGCAGCAGCCGCAGATGCCCCTCGAACACCTCGGGCGAGCGCCACTCCACCCCGCCCATGTCGGCGACGGGGAAGCTCTGGTCGCCGGCCTTCCACTTGGCCGAGGAGGCTCCCGTCCACGACCACCGGAACCGCACCGCCGTACCGTCGAAGGACGCCTTCCCGTCGTAGGCCTTGAACTGCTGAGGGGCCTGCGGTGCCGCCACCAGGTGGCGGTCGGCCGGCCCGTTCGCGGAAAGGCGGGCGCGCAGTTCCTCGGCGTAGTACTCGGCCAGCGTCTCCCGCTCGGCGGGGAGCACCAGCCGATACGGGTCGCACCCCTCTTTGAGTTGCCCGTCGGCCGCCTCCATCAGCGGATCGGCGCCCGGTCTGGGCTCGGCACTCAGGACCACGGTGCCGCGTCGGCCCGCGGTGAGTGTCACACCCGCGAGTGCCGCCAGCGGGATCCGGCGGGCACCGAGGGCCTGGAAGAGCTTGGGTGTTCGAATCCCCCGTTCGTAACGGATGAGCACGGAATCGGACTCGAACTCCCAGGCAGCGTGAAATCCGGTCAGTACGTCACCCATGCGGCTCATCGTAGGGGGCGCAAAGCTCCTTCGTCCCTCCCCGGACAGACCGCAGTTCCTGCTGTCTCTACGCGCGTCCGGCCGGTGTCGCGCCGGACAAATCCGCCCGGCATCCGTCATCGTCATGTGCGCACCGCACCGACCCGTACGAGCCGACCCCGATCTCGGCGAAGTTCGCCAGGCTGTCGGTGCCCGGCTCGAAGTAACCGGCGTGACCCTTGGCGCCCCGTGCCGACAGCACCCGTGCCCCGAAGTCCGCGGAGACCGGGTCGGCGCCGTGGCCGAGGCCGCCGAGTTCGAGGTAGGGCACGTCCTGGATCCAGTCGGTGGCGTCCCGCATCGCCCACACCCGGGCGGAGGTGTGCAGTTGGGAGGCGCTCCGCACCCGCATGCCGGGGCTTGCGGCCACCGCTATGTCGGACACCCGCTGCGGCAGCTCCCGCGCGGCGACACCGCACACCACCGACCCGTAGCTGTGGCAGAACAGCGAGACGGACGAGTCGCCGGGCAGTCCCCGCAGCAGCTTGTTCAGCCGCACCGCGCCCTCCTCGGCGCGCATCGCCGTGGCCGCGTCCACGCCGAGCCCGCTGGGCGCGGTGTAGTCGGCCCAGGCGATCACGGCCGTACGGGTCGAGGGGGCCGCCCTGCGCTCGGCCGCGTACAGCGACTTCGCCATGCCGTACGGCGCCGAGTACGGGCGGTAGGTCTTCCGGAAGGTGAACAGGTCGGTGTCGACGCCGGGGACGACGACGGAGACCCGCTGGGCTCTCCCCAGGTCGCCGAAGACCTCGGCGACCCGGCCCGTCCCGTCGGGATCGAAGGCCAGGATCTGCCGGTCCTTCGCCATCAGCGAGGTGTAGCGCTGCATGCGGCGGCCCGCGTCCTGCTGCCCGACCGGTGAGAGCCGGCTGTCGTGCATACGGGCCAGCTCGACCTTGCGTGCCTGGTGGAGCGCGATCCGGTTGGCCTGGTAGCGCAGCCGGACCGGCGCGCCGTCCATGTTGCCGACCGCGAGCGGGTAGCGACGGGCGAGCCGGCCGCGGTCCTGCGCGCCGAGCGAGGCGAAGTAGCGCCGCAGCAGGGTGGGGGAGGCGTCCGCGTCCGGCAGCCGGTGCCCGTGCAGGCGGCCGTGGTCCCAGGCGGTCAGCGACGCCTGGAGGGCGGTGGTTCCGCGATGGCCGCGCACCGCGGTCCAGCCGGTGGTGGCCAGCATCACGAAGACCACGGCCAGCGCGAGCAGTGCGCGCCAGACGTTGAGTTGTGGGGAGGTGTCGAAGGAAGTCACTGGGAGGACACACTAGGAGAACGGGACGGTCTCGCGTTAACCGAGTGACAGGTATCACGTTTCGAGCAGTGTGACGGTGACCTCAGCCGGTGAGCGTTTTCAAGATCGGTCCTGCGTACGGCAGTTCAAGATCGGTTGAATGTCCGGGCTCAAGGCCGCGGGCTCGTACGCCAGTTCCCGGTGAGTGCGGGGCCCACCTGGTCGAGGTACGCGGCGGTGAGTTCCCGCATGGCCTCCTGGCCGGCGTCCTCGCGTGTGCTCCACTGACGGCTCGTCACCCGCATCACCGCGCCGAACACGGCCACCGCCAGCCGCGGCCGCGGATCGGCGTCCACGTCGAGGCCCTCACGCTCGGCGAGCAGCCGCGCGATCTGCTCCTCGGTCTCCGCCGAACGGCGCAGATGTTCGGCGAACAGGGCCGGCGTCGACTCGATCACCCGGAACATGCGCAGGTACAGCTCCACGGGCACGACGCTCCCCACGGCGTCGCTGATCGTGTCCCAGCCCTCCAGCAGGCCCCGGCGCAGCGCCTCCAGCGGAGCCTCCCCGGGCGGGCGGCCGCGCAGCGAGTCGACGAAGTGCGCCTCCACGATCTCCTGCACGGCGAAGGCGGCCTCCTCCTTGTTGGGGAAGTAGCGGAAGAAGGTGCGCTGGGAGACGTCGACGGCCTCGGCGATCTCGTCGACCGTCGTCCGTTCGTACCCCTGGGTGGTGAACAGTTCCAGCGCCGCCCGCAGCAGTGCGTCGCGGGTGCGCCGCTTCTTGCGTTCCCGCAGCCCCGGCCGTGCCGGCGTCCGCGGCACCGTCCGTGGCGCCGTCCCGGCGGTCCCCGCCGTCTCCATGGACCTCTCCGGACTTCTCTTCCGCACCGCTTCCCCGAACGCGAACAGTTTCCCCTGATCAGACTATAGGGGAGTGGCATGTCAGTTACCGACTTGTGAATTGGTTTGTCGTTTGTCAGTGACTGTCATTAGCCTCGAATGCATGACTAGTCAGACCACCATCGACACGACGGGGCCGGGGGACAAAGCCCCAGCGGGCCCATCGGACCCCACGCCCGCCAAGGGGCTGCGAGGGCACCCGTGGGTCACCCTGATCACCGTCGCCGTAGGGGTCATGATGGTGGCCCTCGACGGCACCATCGTGGCCATCGCCAACCCCGTCATCGGCAAGGAACTGCACGCGACCCTCGCCGACGTGCAGTGGATCACCAACGCCTACTTCCTCGCCCTCGCGGTCTCCCTGATCACCGCGGGCAAGCTCGGTGACCGCTTCGGACACCGGCAGACCTTCCTCATCGGCGTGACCGGCTTCGCCGCCGCCTCGGGCGCCATCGGCCTGTCGAACAGCATCGCCATGGTCATCACCTTCCGGGTCTTCCAGGGCCTGTTCGGGGCGCTGCTGATGCCGGCCGCGCTCGGCCTGCTGCGGGCCACCTTCCCGGCCGAGAAGCTGAACATGGCCATCGGCATCTGGGGCATGGTCATCGGTGCCTCCACCGCCGGCGGCCCGATCCTCGGCGGTGTGCTCGTCGAGCACGTCAACTGGCAGTCGGTGTTCTTCATCAACGTGCCCGTCGGCGTTCTCGCCCTGGTCCTGGGCCTGCTGATCCTGCTCGACCACCGCGCCGAGAACGCGCCGCGCTCCTTCGACATCCCCGGCATCGTCCTGCTCTCAGGCGCGATGTTCTGCCTGGTGTGGGCCCTGATCAAGGCTCCGGCCTGGGGCTGGGGCGACGGCACGACATGGACGTTCATCGCCGCGTCCGTGCTCGGCTTCGCCGCCTTCGCCCTCTGGGAGACGAAGGTGAAGGAGCCGCTGATCCCGCTGGCGCTGTTCCGTTCGGTCCCGCTGTCCGCCGGCGTGGTGCTCATGGTGCTGATGGCCATCGCGTTCATGGGCGGTCTGTTCTTCGTCACCTTCTACCTCCAGAACGTGCACGGGATGAGCCCGATCGAGGCGGGTACGCACCTTCTCCCGCTCACCGGCATGATGATCGTCGGCTCCCCGCTCGCGGGCTTCATGATCACCAAGGTGGGCCCGCGCATCCCGCTGGCGGGCGGCATGGCCGCCACCGCGCTCGCCATGTACGGCATGTCGACGCTCGAGACGGGCACCAGCAGCCTCACCATGTCGCTCTGGTTCGCCCTGCTCGGCCTCGGCCTCGCCCCCGTCATGGTCGGTGCCACCGAGGTCATCGTCGGCAACGCGCCCCTGGAGCTGTCCGGTGTGGCCGGCGGGCTCCAGCAGTCCGCCATGCAGATCGGCGGCAGCCTCGGTACGGCCGTGCTGGGCGCCGTGATGGCCTCCAAGGTCAACAACGACCTGGCCGGCAACTGGAAGGACGCGGGGCTCCCGCCGCTCACCCCCGCCCAGCTGGACCAGGCCTCCGAGGCGGTCCAGTTCGGCGCGGCGCCGGTGCCGCAGGGCACGCCCGAGATGATTGCCACGAAGATCACCACCGTCGCGCACGACACCTTCATCTCCGGCATGAGCCTCGCCTCCCTCGTCGCCGCCGCGATCGCGGCCGTGGCCGTCCTCGTGGCGCTGCTCACCAAGCGCGGGGAGAACGCGGAGGCGGGCGCGGGCGTCGGCCACATCTGAGGACTCCTTCGAGCGGCGGAGTTCGCCCGTCAGGGGGACTCCGCCGACGTTCCCTGGATTTCGCCCGCACCGCAGGTGACAGTGGGTCAAGTCCTCCGCAGAGGACGGGGGAGAAGCGGCCGCGGCGCGCCGCCGGAGGGGAGCGGCGCGCGGGCGGCTTCGGCGGCCGGAACCGGGGTGCGCGATCGCCGGCTTCTTCGCGCTGGGCATCGTCCTCGGCCCGGCGGCGGTCGCCTGCGGCCGGCTCGCGATGGGCCGCACCTGGACGGGCGGCCGCTCGCTCCCGGCGCTGGTCGCCGTGGTCCTGGGCGCCATCGACACGCTCCTGGCCGTCGTCCGGCTTGCCGGAGCGGCGACCCCGGGCAACGGCCTGTTCCGACACCGGAAAACCTGTTCTGACACCGGAAAAGGGAGGGCGGCGGGCCATCGGTCCGCCGCCCTCCCTTTTCGGGTTTCCGGCTCCAGACGTTTCTCCGGCTCTAGGCGTCGCCGCCCGCCGTGCCCGGGTCGGCCGCCGACACCTCCAGGATCCGGTAGCGGTCGAGGGCCTGCTTCAGCACCGACCGGTCGACCTTGCCCTCACGGGCCAGCTCCGTCAGCACCGCCAGCACGATCGACTGGGCGTCGATGTGGAAGAACCGCCGGGCCGCCCCACGGGTGTCGGCGAAGCCGAAGCCGTCGGCGCCCAGCGACTGGTACGTCCCCGGCACCCACCGCGCGATCTGGTCCGGCACCGAGCGCATCCAGTCGGAGACGGCCACGAACGGCCCCTCGGCCGCGCTCAGCCTCCGCGTCAACCACGGCACCCGCTGCTCCTCCTCCGGGTGCAGCAGGTTGTACTCCTCGCATGCCACGGCCTCGCGCCGCAGCTCGTTCCAGGAGGTCGCGGACCAGACGCCGGCCCTGACGTTCCACTCCTCGGCGAGGATCCGCTGGGCCTCGAGGGCCCACGGGACCGCCACGCCCGACGCCATGATCTGCGCCGGGATGTCGCCCGCCGTGCCCTCGCCGAGCCGGTGCAGGCCCTTGAGGATGCCCTCGACGTCGACGTCCGCCGGCTCGGCCGGCTGCTGGATCGGCTCGTTGTAGACGGTGAGGTAGTAGAAGACGTCCTCGCCGTGCGGATGCCGCTCGTCGCCGCCGTACATGCGGCGCAGGCCGTCCTGCACGATGTGCGCGATCTCGTACCCGTACGCCGGGTCGTAGGCCACGCATGCCGGGTTGGTGGAGGCCAGCAGCTGGGAGTGGCCGTCGGCGTGCTGGAGACCCTCACCGGTCAGGGTCGTGCGGCCGGCGGTCGCGCCCAGGACGAAACCGCGCGCCAGCTGGTCGGCCATCTGCCAGAACTGGTCGCCGGTGCGCTGGAAACCGAACATCGAGTAGAAGACGTACACCGGGATCAGCGGCTCGCCATGGGTGGCGTAGGCCGAGCCCGCCGCGATCAGCGAGGCCGTGCAGCCCGCCTCGGAGATGCCGTCGTGCAGCATCTGCCCGGTCGGCGACTCCTTGTAGGCGAGCAGCAGATCGCGGTCGACGGACTCGTACTGCTGGCCGAGCGGGTTGTAGATCTTCGCACTCGGGAAGAAGGAGTCCATGCCGAACGTGCGGTACTCGTCCGGCGCGATCAGCACGAACCGCCTGCCGATCTCCTTGTCCCGCATGAGGTCCTTCAGCAGCCGCACGAAGGCCATGGTGGTCGCGATGGACTGCTGGCCCGAGCCCTTCTTCACCGACGCGTACGTCCGGTCGCCCGGCAGTTCGAGCGGCTTGGAGCGCACCATCCGGGTCGGCACGTAGCCGCCGCAGCCCTTGCGGCGGTCGTGCATGTACTGGATCTCCTCGGTGTCCCGGCCCGGGTGGTAGTACGGCGGCGGGCCGGACTCCAGCTCCCGGTCGGAGATCGGCAGGTGCAGCCGGTCGCGGAAGTGCTTGAGGTCGTCGACCGTCAGCTTCTTCATCTGGTGGGTGGCGTTGCGGCCCTCGAAGTTCGGACCGAGCGTCCAGCCCTTGATCGTCTTGGCCAGGATGACCGTCGGCTGCCCCTTGTGCTCCAGGGCCGCCTTGTAGGCCGCGTAGATCTTGCGGTGGTCGTGGCCGCCGCGGCCCAGGTGCAGGATCTGCTGGTCGGTCATGTTCTCGACCATCTTGCGCAGCCGGTGGTCGTCGCCGAAGAAGTGCTCGCGGATGTAGGCGCCGGACTCGGTGGCGTAGGTCTGGAACTGGCCGTCCGGCGTGGTGTTCATCCTGTTGACCAGCACGCCGTCGCGGTCCTGGGCCAGCAGCGGGTCCCAGGTGCGGTCCCAGATCAGCTTGATGACGTTCCAGCCGGCGCCCCGGAAGACCGACTCCAGCTCCTGGATGATCTTGCCGTTGCCGCGGACCGGGCCGTCCAGGCGCTGGAGGTTGCAGTTGACCACGAAGGTCAGGTTGTCCAGGCCCTCACGGGCGGCGATGGACAACTGGCCGAGCGACTCCGGCTCGTCCATCTCGCCGTCGCCGAGGAAGGCCCACACGTGCGAGTCGGAGGTGTCCGCGATCCCGCGCGCGTGCATGTACCGGTTCATCCGGGCCTGGAAGATCGCGCCGATCGGGCCGAGGCCCATGGAGACCGTCGGGAACTCCCAGAAGTCCGGCATCGAGCGTGGATGCGGATAGCTGGACAGGCCGTACGGCGACTTGGACTTCTCCTGGCGGAAGCCGTCCAGGTGCTGTTCGGTGAGCCGGTCCAGCAGGTACGCGCGCGCGTAGATGCCCGGTGAGGCGTGCCCCTGGAAGAAGACCTGGTCGCCGCCCCGGCCGTCGTCCTTGCCGCGGAAGAAGTGGTTGAAGCCGACGTCGTAGAGGGAGGCGGAGGAGGCGAAGGTGGCGATGTGGCCGCCGACGCCGATGCCCGGCCGCTGGGCGCGGGAGACCATCACCGCGGCGTTCCAGCGCGTGGCGTTGAGGATCTTGCGCTCGATCTCCTCGTTGCCGGGGAAGAACGGCTCGCTCTTGGTGGGGATCGTGTTGACGTAGTCCGTGCTGCGCATCTCGGGCACGGCCACGCGCTTCTCGCGGGCGCGCTCGATCAGCCGGAGCATGAGGTAGCGGGCCCGCTCCCGGCCCCGCTCGTCGACCGCGGCGTCGAGCGAGTCGAGCCACTCCTGGGTCTCCTCGGGATCGAAGTCAGGAACCTGACTCGGGAGGCCGCCAATGATGATCGGGTTTCGATCGGATCCGGAAGCCACGCTGTTCCTTACCTGTCAGAGGGCTGACATGTCTGGGGCGTATCTGGGTTCGTTCTGTTGGTTTCCTGGGTTCCTGTAGGTTTGTCTGCCTGTGCCTGCACCGTTCCCCATCGTGTACCTCGCGCAAGCCGCACGTCATCTCTACCGCGAGGTAACCCTGGGGTTTCATCGGGCGTCCCCTGCCCGGACGCGTGCTCCCGAACACGCGAACCGGACAGAACGGTGTGGTGTGTGTCACCGCTGATCGCGATACCGTGTCAGGAGTTGCGGCGACACAGCCGGGATCGTCACCGTTTAGGCGGTCTGAACCGCCGGGTACTTGCGCGATCCGGCCCGCCCGTGTGGACTACGGCCAATGCTTCGCGCACGCGCGTGGCTGAAGACCTAAATCGCAACATCATCAGGAGGCAACCCGTGAGCGCGACCGCGGACCACGCGGAGGAGCGGACTAACCCGGCCGCCAGGCTGGGATTCCAGCCCGGGCAGGTGGTCCAGGAGATCGGCTACGACGACGACGTCGACCAGGACCTCCGCGAGGCCATCGAGGAAACGAGCGGCAGCGAGCTCGTGGACGAGGACTACGACGACGTGGCCGACGCCGTGGTGCTGTGGTTCCGCGACGACGACGGCGACCTGACGGATGCGCTGGTGGACGCCACCACGTACATCGAAGAGGGTGGCGCGATCCTGCTCCTGACACCGAAGACGGGCCGTTCGGGCTACGTGGAGCCGAGCGACATCTCGGAAGCCGCGACCACGGCGGGTCTGTCGGCGAGCAAGAGCGTCAGCGTCGGCAAGGACTGGAGCGGCAGCCGCCTCGCGACGCCCAAGGCAGCCAAGTCCAAGAAGTAGCTCCACCTCGTCCCAGGACCCCGGACGGGCCGACTCGTGTCGGCCCGTCCGTTGGCTTGCGGTGATCACTGCGTAGGGTGGTATCACCCGAACAGTCCCACCGAAGGGAAGCAGGACGATGGCGATCCAGGTCGGCGACAAGGCGCCCGACTTCGAACTCAAGGACAACCACGGCCAAACCGTGAAGCTGTCCGACTTCCGCGGCGAGAAGAACGTGGTGCTGCTCTTCTACCCGTTCGCCTTCACCGGTGTGTGCACCGGCGAGCTGTGCGCCCTGCGCGACAACCTGCCGAAGTTCGTCAACGACGACACCCAGCTGCTCGCCGTCTCCAACGACTCCATCCACACCCTGCGCGTCTTCGGCGAGCAGGAGGGCCTGGAGTACCCGCTGCTGAGCGATTTCTGGCCGCACGGCAACACTTCGCGCGCCTACGGCGTCTTCGACGAGGGCAAGGGCTGCGCGGTGCGCGGCACCTTCATCATCGACAAGGAGGGCGTCGTGCGCTGGACCGTGGTCAACGGCCTGCCGGACGCGCGCGACCTCAACGACTACGTGAAGGCGCTCGACACCCTGTGACCCGGTGTCCCCGACACCTGTGATTCTTCGGCTCCAGGGCCTGCGTGGCGCGGGAACCCGTCACTAGGATCGAGTCGTTGATCCCATATCCGATGCACGACGGGGCTTCCGCCCCCGGACACCAATGGAGGACTCGTGGGAGTCAGCCTCAGCAAGGGCGGCAACGTATCGCTGACGAAGGAGGCCCCGGGCCTGACCGCGGTCCTCGTCGGCCTGGGCTGGGACGCCCGCACCACGACCGGCAGCGACTTCGACCTCGACGCCAGCGCGCTGCTGCTGAACAACTCCGGCAAGGTGGTCAGCGACCAGCACTTCGTCTTCTTCAACAACCTCAAGAGCCCGGACGGCTCGGTGGAGCACACCGGTGACAACCTCACCGGTGAGGGCGAGGGCGACGACGAGACGATCAAGGTCAACCTGGCCGGCGTCCCGGCCGACGTCGACAAGATCGTCTTCCCGGTCTCGATCTACGACGCCGAGAACCGCCAGCAGTCCTTCGGACAGGTGCGCAACGCCTACATCCGCGTGGTGAACCAGGCCGGCGGCCAGGAGATCGCACGGTACGACCTCAGCGAGGACGCCTCCACCGAGACGGCCATGGTCTTCGGCGAGCTGTACCGCCACGGCGCGGAGTGGAAGTTCCGCGCCATCGGCCAGGGCTACGCGTCGGGCCTGCGCGGTATCGCGCAGGACTTCGGCGTGAACGTCTGAGTCCAGGTCTGCACGGCTTCGCACCAATCCCGACCCGTCCGGCGCCGCGCGTTTCAGCGCGGCGCCGGACGCGCAGGACAACCACACAGGCACCACCTCGGGGAGGACCAGCATCATGGGCGTCACGCTCGCCAAGGGAGGCAATGTCTCCCTCTCCAAAGCCGCACCGAACCTGACCAACGTCATGGTCGGACTCGGCTGGGAGGAGCGCTCCACCACCGGAGCCCCCTTCGACCTCGACGCCAGCGCGTTGCTGTGCAGCGGCGCCAACCGGGTGCTGGGCGACGACTGGTTCGTGTTCTACAACCAGCTCACGAGCCCGGACGGCTCGGTGGAGCACACCGGTGACAACCTCACCGGTGAGGGCGAGGGCGACGACGAGACGATCCTGGTGGACCTCACCAGGGTGCCGGCGCAGTGCGAGAAGATCGTCTTCCCGGTCTCCATCCACATGGCCGACGAGCGCGGCCAGACTTTCGGCCAGGTCTCCAACGCCTTCATCCGCGTGGTCAACCAGGCGGACGGCGCGGAACTCGCCCGCTACGACCTGAGCGAGGACGCCAGCACCGAAACCGCCATGATCTTCGGCGAGCTCTACCGCTACCACGGCGAATGGAAGTTCCGTGCCGTGGGCCAGGGGTACGCGTCGGGACTGCGCGGGATCGCTCTAGACTTCGGGGTCAACGTTTCGTAAAGGCATGTGCGGCGCGGGGGAGACCCGTACCGGATACGGATTGGGTAGCCAGTGCTTCTGAAAACATTCGGCTGGTCGTTCGCGGTCACCGCGCTCGGCCTGGCCGCGGCGGTCTTGTACGGGGGGTGGACCGCCTTCGGGATCGTGGCGATCCTGTCCATCCTCGAGATCTCGCTGTCCTTCGACAACGCGGTCGTCAACGCCGGAATCCTGAAGAAGATGAACGCCTTCTGGCAGAAGATCTTCCTCACGGTCGGTGTGCTCATCGCGGTCTTCGGCATGCGGCTGGTCTTCCCCGTCGTCATCGTCGCCATCACCGCCAAGATGGGCCCCATCGAGGCCGTCGACCTCGCGCTCAACAACAAGGACCGCTACCAGCAGCTGGTCACGGACGCCCACCCGGCGATCGCCGCGTTCGGTGGCATGTTCCTGCTGATGATCTTCCTGGACTTCATCTTCGAGGACCGGGACATCAAGTGGCTGCACTGGATCGAGCGGCCGCTCGCCAAGCTCGGCAAGATCGACATGCTGTCGGTCTGCATCGCCCTGGCCGTGCTGCTCGTCACCTCCTTCACCTTCGCCGCCAACGCCCACCAGCATGGCGGCGCGCACATCGACAAGGCGCAGACGGTGCTGATCGCCGGCATCGCCGGTCTGATCACGTACATGGTCGTCGGCGGACTGTCCGGCTACTTCGAGGACAAGCTCGAGGAAGAGGAGGAACGCGAGCACGAGGAGGAGGAAGAGGCCGCGCGCACCGGCAAGAAGCGCTCGGCGGTCGCCCTGGCCGGCAAGGCCGCGTTCTTCATGTTCCTCTACCTCGAGGTGCTCGACGCGTCCTTCTCCTTCGACGGCGTGATCGGCGCCTTCGCCATCACCAACGACATCGTCCTGATGGCCCTCGGCCTCGGCATCGGTGCCATGTACGTCCGTTCGCTCACGGTCTACCTGGTCCGCCAGGGCACCCTCGACGACTACGTCTACCTGGAGCACGGCGCGCACTACGCGATCGGCGCGCTGGCCGTGATCCTCATGGTCACCATCCAGTACGAGATCAACGAGGTGATCACCGGCCTGGTCGGCGTGGTCCTCATCGCCTGGTCCTTCTGGTCCTCGGTGCGCCGCAACCGCGCCCTGGCGGCGGCCGAGACGAGCGCCGCGGGGGCGGACGCGCAGAGCGAGGTCTCCTCAGGGGTGTGACAGCCCTCCGGGTGAGGGAACGCTCTTGTGCGGGGCGGCCGACGAGGACCGGGTCGAACCGGTCCTTCGGGGCCGCCCCGTCGCATGGGTCCGGTGTGCGGTGAACTGGGGGCGGAAAGGGACATGGGCTTCTTCGACGGTCTGCTGGGAGGACGCGCGGCCGACTTCGACTCGGGCAGCGCCTCGTCCAACGCGATCGAGCTGACCAAGCGGCACCATCAGGTGTCGCTGACCAAGCAGGGCGCGGCCACCGGGCATCTGCGCGTCAACCTGACCTGGCGGATGCGCACCTCGGACTTCGACGGTCCGGCCCGGCAGAGCCTGCTGCGGCACCCGTTCAAGGCGCTCAAGCCGCCGGAGGTGCAAGGGCACAGCCAGAGCATGGTCAACGTCGACCTCGACCTCGGCTGCATGTACGAGCTGTCCGACGGCACCAAGGGCGTCGTACAGCCCCTCGGCGGCTTCCTCGGCGACGTGAACGCACCGCCGTACGTCAAGCTCAGCGGCGACGACCGGTTCGGGTCCGCGTCCGGCGAGACCATGTACATCAACCTCGACCACCGGGACGAGATCAAACGGCTGCTGGTCTTCGTCTACATCTACGACCAGACACCCGCCTTCGACCGCACCCACGCGATCGTCACGATGTATCCGAGCAACGGCCCGCGCATCGAGATCGGCCTCGACGAACGCCACCCGCAGGCACGCTCGTGCGCGGTGGTCCTGATCGAGAACGTCAAGGGTGAACTGGTCGTCCGCCGCGAGGTCAAGTTCGTCTACGGCTTCCAGTCGGAACTGGACCGCCTGTACGGCTGGGGCCTCCAGTGGGGGCGGGGCTACAAGTCCAAGGCGGACCGGTAGCGCGAGCCGGGCGTCCCCCGGCCGTACCGCCTACCGCCCGATGAACTGCGGCCCCTGCGGCGGCAGCCGGAACTCCGGGTCGGGCGCGGCCGCCACCGGCGGGGGATACCCGTACCCGGACGGGGCCGTGGCCGCCACCGGCTGCTGCGGGTAGCCGTACACCGGCTGCGGATACCCGTAGGCCGGCTGAGCCGCCGAGGGCACCTGCACGGGCTGCTCCGGCGGCAGCGGCTGCGCGGCCGGAGCGGCGCCCGCGCCCTGCGAGCCCTGCGCCTCCTCCGACTCGTCCACCGAGATGCCGAAGTCCGTGGCGAGGCCCTTCAGGCCGTTCGAATAGCCCTCGCCGAGCGCGCGGAACTTCCAGCCGTCGCCCCGCCGGTACAGCTCACCGCAGATCAGCGCGGTCTCCTGGCCGGTCTCCGGTTTGATGTCGAAGTAGGCCAGCGGCTCCTCATCGGCGGCCGTCGCGTCGTACAGCAGGATGCGCAGCCCCTGGACGACGTCGAAGGCGACGCCGTCCGCCGAGGCGACCAGCAGGATCCGGAGCACGTCCGGGTCCAGCCCGGCGAGATCCGTCTGGACCGTGTCCGTCAGGCCGTCGGCGACCCGCTTCTTGCCCAGCCGCCAGACCTTCCCGGACGGATGCCGCGGCTGGTTGTAGAAGACGAAGTCCTCGTCGGAGCGCACACGGCCGCCGGGACCCAGGACCAGCGCGGAGGCGTCGACGTCCGGGATGCCCTGCCCGGGCGTCCAGCGCACCACGGCCCGTACCGTGGTGACGTCCAGTGGGACGTTCGACCCTTTCAGCATCGCGTGCGTCATGCGGTCATCCTGCCTTCTCCGTCCTGGTCACGACAACGCGGGGCATGGACACGGCCGGGTTACCTGAAATTCATGCCCCACGGGAACCTCGGACATGGATTCGTACGTACTATTACCGGCCACCTTTTGACAGTCTTCGCAGGCCGCTCGATGCGCCACGGGGGGAGCTTCATGCGTCATTTCGGGCACCTCGCCACCGAGGTGCGGCAGCGCCTGTTCCATCAGGAGCCGTGCGAGTTCACCGCCGGCTCCCCGGCGCGGACGCTCTCCGCGGCCCTGGGCGCCACGCTCTACAGCCCGGCCACCCGGCCGCGGCTCGCCGACGACATCGTCAAGCAGGCGGGGCGTGGTGTGGTCTCGATGGTGCTGTGCCTGGAGGACTCGATCGACGACGCCGAGGTGGAACACGGCGAGGAGAACCTGGTCCGGCAGTTCGCCGAACTGGCCGCGCTCGAGCGGGCGTCCGGCTCCGTGGAGCTCCCGCTGCTGTTCATCCGGGTCCGCGTCCCCGAGCAGATCCCCGACCTGGTGCGGCGCCTCGGGCCCGCGGTGCGGCTGCTGTCCGGGTTCGTGCTGCCGAAGTTCACCGCGGAGCGGGGCATTCCGTTCCTGGAGGCGGTGCAGGCCGCCGAGGCGGGGAGCGGACGGCGGCTGTTCGCCATGCCGGTCCTCGAATCGCCCGAGCTGCTCTACCGGGAGTCGCGGGTGGAGACCCTGGAGGGGATCTTCCGCGCGGTCGACAAGTACCGCGACCGGGTGCTCGCGCTGCGCCTCGGCGTGACGGACTTCTGCTCCTCGTACGGGCTGCGCAGGGCCCCCGACATGACCGCCTACGACCTCCAGGTCGTCGCCTCCGTGATCGCCGACGTGGTGAACATGCTGGGGCGCGCCGACGGCACCGGGTTCACGGTGACCGGGCCGGTGTGGGAGTACTTCCGGGTGCAGGAGCGCATGTTCAAGCCACAGTTGCGGCAGAGCCCCTTCATGGAGGTGCAGGCCGTCGAGCTTCGCGAGAAGCTGATCGAGCACGCGATGGACGGGCTGCTGCGGGAGATCTCCCTGGACCAGGCCAACGGGCTGCTCGGCAAGACCTGCATCCACCCCTCCCACGTCCTGCCCGTGCACGCGCTGTCGGTGGTCAGCCACGAGGAGTTCAGCGACGCGGCGGACATCCTGCGGCCCGAGCGCGGCGGCGGGGGCGTCCTGAGGTCGGCGTACACGAACAAGATGAACGAAGTGAAGCCGCACCGCGCCTGGGCCGAGCGGACCCTGCTGCGCGCCGAGGTCTTCGGTGTCGCGCGGGAGGACGTCGGCTTCGTGGAACTGCTGGCCGCCGCGGTCTCCGACTGACCGCACCGCATCACCGCCGAGGGCACACAAGGAAGGCATGAACAAGCCAGTGAACGACGGGCTCTGGTCCGGCACCTGGGTCGCCGAGCGACTCGGGGTCGAACTCGTGGGCGACGACCGGCTGACGGGCCTGCTGGGTCTCGCGCTGCGCCGCAACCCCAAGCGGGCGCACCTGCTCGTGTCCAACGTGCTCGGCAAGCACGTGCCGCAGTCGCCCTCGGTCGTGTACGGCCACGGGTTCGCCCTGGGCCGCCGGGTCCGCGACCTGCTGGGCGCCGACCAGTGCGGCCGGGCGGTCGTCCTGGGCTACGCGGAGACCGCGACGGGCCTCGGCCACGCGGTCGCGGACGGCCTCGGCACCGCGCCGTACCTGCACTCCACACGCCGCCCGGTCCCCGGCGTCGCCCCGGCCGGCGGCTTCGAGGAGTCCCACTCGCACGCCACCTCCCACCTCCTGCTGCCCGAGAACCCCGCCCTGCTGGCCTCCGACGGCCCGCTGGTCCTGGTGGACGACGAGTTCTCCACCGGCAACACGGTCCTGAACACCATCCGCGACCTGCACGCCCGCTATCCGCGCAAGCGGTACGTCGTGGTCGCGCTGGTCGACATGCGGACCCCGTCCGACGCGGACCGCCTGCGGCAGTTCGCCGACCGGATCGACGCCCAGGTGTCCCTGGTGACCACCGCCTCCGGCACGGTCCGCCTCCCCGCGGACGTCCTGGAGAGGGGCCAGGACCTCGTCGCACACCACGAGGCAGCCCAACCGGCCGCGTTCCGCACGGCGCAGGTACCACCCCCGGCCGGTGCTTCGGCGGGGGCGGAGGGCACTGCCGTGTGTGAGGCGTCCGTCGTTCCGGGGCAGCGGGGGGCCGGGCGGGTCCGGCGGGTCGAGTTGCGCTGGCCCCGGGGGGTGCCGGACGGGGGGCGGCACGGGTTCACGCCGGTGCACCGGGACCGGCTGGAGTGGGCGCTGCCCGCCATGGCCGCCCGGATCGCCGAGGCGTTGCCCCGGGACGCGCGGCAGGTGCTGGTGCTCGGCTGCGAGGAGCTGATGTACGCGCCGCTGCGGCTGGCGCGGGAGGTGGAGCAGGTCGTGGAGGCCGAGGTGCGGTACTCCACCACCACCCGCTCGCCCGTGCTGGCCGTGGACGACCCCGGTTACGCGATCCGCACCCGGCTGGTCTTCCCGGCGCACGACGACCCGGCCGACGGCCCCGGCGAGCGCTACGCCTACAACGTCGCCGGCGGCGGCTTCGACGCCGTGGTCGCCGTCGTCGACTCCGCCGCCGACACCCCCGAACTGCACGCGCCCACCGGCCTGCTGGCCCGGCTCGCCGCGCACACCCCGCACGTCCTGCTCGCGGTCGTGCCCTCGTACCACCCCGTGCCCCCGCACGCCCCCGAAAGGTCCCCGATGCTGCCCGAGCCCCTCCGCGGCCCCGCCTTCTCCTCGTACGCGCCCGACGAGGTCGGCTGGCTGCTCCAGGACCTCTCGGACGCGACGCTGGAGGCGCCGACGGAGGAGCGCGAGGAGGCGATCCAGAGCGGCGGCGCCCACTACGCCGAGTCGCTGCCGGTGGAGTACCAGCCCAGCGAGCAGTACCAGGAGCTGTTCCACACGGCCCTGACGGCCTCCGCCGCGCGGATCGCCCGGGCCGTGGGCGTGGTCACCGAGACGATCCTCGCCGAACTCCCCCTGCGCCGGAGGAACCCGGCCGGGGCGGAGGAGACCTCGGGCGCCGGCCCCGTGCTCGTCTCGCTGGCCCGCGCCGGGACACCCGTCGGCGTACTGATGCGGCGCTGGGCCCGGTTCCGGCACGGCCGGGACCTGCCGCACTACGCGGTGTCGATCGTGCGCGGCCGCGGCATCGACACCAACGCGCTGCGCTGGCTGGCCGCCCACCACGACCCCCGCGACGTCGTCTTCGTCGACGGCTGGACCGGCAAGGGCGCCATCACCCGCGAACTGACGCGGGCGATCAGGGAGTTCGAGGAGCGCGAAGGGATCACCGGGTTCGACCCGGAGATCGCGGTGCTGGCCGACCCCGGTTCGTGCGTGCGGACGTACGGCACCCGGGAGGACTTCCTCATACCCTCCGCCTGCCTCAACTCCACCGTGTCCGGCCTGATCTCGCGGACCGTGCTGCGCGCGGACCTGGTCGGCCCGCACGACTTCCACGGCGCGAAGTTCTACCGCGAACTGGCCGGCGCCGACGTGTCGAACGTCTTCCTCGGCGCCGTCTCCCAGTGCTTCCCCGAGGTCGCCGACAGCGTCGACACCGCCGCCAAGGAACTGCTGTCCACCGACCGCACCCCCACCTGGGAGGGCTGGGCGGCGGTCGAGCGCATCAGCGAGGAGTACGGCATCCACGACGTGAACCTGGTCAAGCCCGGCGTCGGCGAGACCACCCGCGTGCTGCTGCGCCGGGTGCCGTGGAAGATCCTGGCGCGGGCCGGCGCCGGCGCCGACCTGGACCACGTACGGCTGCTGGCCGCGCAGCGCGGGGTCCCGGTCGAGGAGGTGGACGAACTGCCGTACAGCTGCGTGGGGTTGATCCACCCCCGGTACACGCGCGGGGCGACCGGGGCCGACGGCAGGGCGGTGACCCTCTGATGCCGGTCCTGGTGGCGAGCGATCTCGACCGTACGCTCATCTACTCCTCCGCCGCCCTGGCGCTGACCATGCCGGACGCGCGGGCACCCAGGCTGCTGTGCGTGGAGGTGCACGAGAGCAGGCCGCTGTCGTACCTGACCGAGACGGCGGCCCAGCTGCTCACCGATCTCGCCGACGCGGCGGTGTTCGTGCCCGCCACGACCCGCACCCGCAAGCAGTACCTGCGCATCAACCTGCCGGGCCCGGCCCCGACGTACGCCGTCTGCGCCAACGGCGGCCATCTGCTGGTGGACGGCGTGTCGGACGGCGACTGGCACCGGCGGGTCCTCGCGCGGCTGGCCGACGAGTGCGCGTCGCTCGCGGAGGTCCAGGAGCACCTGCTGCGCACCGCCGACCCGGCCTGGGTGCGCAAGCACCGCGTCGCCGAGGATCTGTTCGCCTACCTCGTGGTGGAGCGCGAGCTGCTGCCCGAGGAGTGGGTGAAGGAGCTGGCCGCGTGGGCGGCCGGCCGGGGCTGGACGGTCTCGTTGCAGGGCCGCAAGCTCTACGCCGTCCCCAAGCCGCTGACCAAGAGCGCCGCCGTGCGCGAGGTGGCCCGCCGCACCGGCGCCGACCTCGTCCTCGGCGCCGGCGACTCGCTGCTGGACGCCGACCTGCTGCACGCCGTGGACCGCGGCTGGCGGCCCGGACACGGCGAACTGGCCGACACCGGCTGGACGGCACCCGGCATCGCCGCCCTGCCCGAGCGCGGGGTGCTCGCCGGCGAGCGGATCGTGCGGGAGTTCCTCAGGGCGGCCCGGGCGCCCCGGTAGGAACGTCAGCCGCGGCAGCCGGTAGGAGCGTCAGCCGCAGCAGCCTCCGCCGCAGCACCCGCCGCCGCCCGAGCCGGACCGCGGCGCGGGTGCCGGGGTGGCCGCCGAGCCGCCCACCGCGACCGTGGACAGCAGCTTGACCGTGTCGTCGTGCCCGGCGGGGCAGCTCGCCGGGGCGGACGACTCCGCCATGGGACGACTCAGTTCGAAGGTGTCGCCGCAGCTCCGGCAGCGGTACTCGTAGCGAGGCATGTGCCCAGATTAACGGGCGTGACCGGACGCACAGCCCTTCGTGTTTCTTATGTCTTGGTTTCTGTCCAGTTCTTGTGCGGAGAAATTGAAAAGACGGCTGATAATTTTGTAGCGCCGCGAGGGCCGCGTGGCGGCTGCGAACAAGGGGGAGGGCAGCCGCAGTTGCGGTGACTGTGTCGACCCGCGCGAGCAAGACGAAAGTGCGGAGGAGGACGCAGTAGTGACGGAGGCAGGGCGGGGGGACGGCCTTCCGGAGGAGGACCGCCGGACCGGCGGGAGCCGCGCCGAGGACGGACCACCGGACCCGTCGCGGACCGACCGGTCGGTGCGTGCGGAGGAAACGATCCAGCTCAAGGTCGACGCGCTGCGCCGGGCGGACGAGACCATGCAGCTGAAGGTCGACGCCCTCCGCAGCCGGCACACGAGCGCGCAGCCGCACGAGACGATGCAGTTACGCGCCTTACAGACGCAGCCCGAACCGCCCGACCCGCCCGACCCGCCCGACCCGCCCGACGGTCCGCCCCGGCGGCGCGCCGACCGCCGCAAGCCGCGCAACGGCCCCACGCTCCCCCCGGCCCTGACCCGGCGCCTCGCCCCCCTCGTCGCGGTGGCCGCGCCGTACGCACGGAAACTGAAACCGGTCTACCCGCGCCCCGGCCGCACCGGCTGGCGGCGCTGGCTGCCCTCCTGGAAGCAGTGGCTCGGCGCCACCCTCTCGGCCCTGGGCCTGAGCACCGTCCTCCTGACCATCGCCTACGCCGCGACCGACATTCCGCGGAACCTGAACACCTACGCCACCCAGCAGGACAACGTCTACTTCTGGTCCGACGGCACCCCCATGGCCCGTACCGGCTGGGTGCAGCGCCAGGCGATGCCGCTGAAGGACATACCCGAGGACGTCCGCTGGGCGGTCCTCGCGGCCGAGAACGAGAGCTTCTACAGCGACCCCGGCATCTCCTTCACGGGCATCGGCCGGGCCCTGTGGCGCACCGTCGGCAAGGGCGACACCCAGGGCGGCTCCACCATCACCCAGCAGTACGTCAAGAACGTCTACCTCTCCCAGGACCAGTCCGTCAGCCGCAAGTTCACCGAGGCGATGATCGCGCTCAAGCTGGACAACCGGATGAGCAAGGACAAGATCCTCGAGGGCTACCTCAACACCAGCTGGTTCGGCCGCGGCACCTACGGCATCCAGCGCGCCGCCCAGGCCTACTACGGCAAGGACGTCGGCGACCTCGACGCCAGCGAGGCCGCCTTCCTCGCCTCCCTGCTCAAGGGCGCCGGGCTCTACGACCCCACCCTGAGCCCGGCCAACCACAGCCGGGCCGTGGAGCGCTGGACCTGGACCCTCGACCGCATGGTCAAGATCGGCAAGCTGTCGCGGGCCGAACGCGCCAAGTTCCGCACGTTCCCCGAGCCGCTCAAGCGCAACCCGCTCTACGACACCGGTCAGCAGAGCGACTACCTGGTCGAACTGGCCTCGCAGTACGCCAGGAAGACCGCGCACATCACCGACCAGCAGTTCGACCTGGGCGGCTACCAGATCTACACCACCTTCGACCGCAAGCGGGAGAGCACACTGACCGACGAGGTCACCAAGGCCCGCAAGAAGGCGCGGAAGACCAGCCCCGGCCCGGCCGCGACCGTGCACTACGGCGCCGCCTCCGTGGCCGCCGACGGCCGCATCCTCGCCGTCTACGGCGGCCCCGACCACCGCACCCAGGGCTACAACGAGTCCAACGCCTCCACCGTCCCCGCCGGTTCGGCCTTCCTGCCGTTCGTCTACGCGGCCGGACTCGAGCACGGCGTCACCAAGCGGCGTGACGTCCCCAGGGAGCAGGTCACCCCCCAGACCCTCTACGACGGCGACGACGACGTGCCCGTCACCACCCCCGAGGGCCCCTACTGGGACCGCAGCGGAAAGAAGGTGTCCGCCCACAACGACGACAAGAAGTCCTGGGGGCGGATCAGCCTGCACCAGGCGCTCGCGAACTCCGTGAACACGCCGTTCATGCAACTCGGCATGGACACCGGGCTGGACCGGGTCAAGCAGACCGCCCAGGCGGCCGGACTGCTGCCCTCCAGCATGGGCCCGCAGGTGCCGGCGCTGTCCCTGGGCAGCTCCACCCCGAGCGCGATCCGGATGGCCAGCGGCTACGCCACCTTCGCCGCCAAGGGCACGCACACCGAGCCGTACTCGGTGCGGCGCATCACCCGCAACGGCTCCTCCGTCCGGCTGGACACCCCGGCCACACGGCGCGCGTTCGGCCGGGGCGTGGCCGAGGCGGTCACCGAGGCGCTCGGCGACTCCTTCCGCACCGCCCACCCGGGCGCGGCGTCCGGCACGGCGCCGGTCGCGGGCAAGGCCGGCACCACCGAGGACGACACCGCCGCCTGGTACGCGGGCACGGTTGAGTCGGTGTCCACGGCGGTCGTCGTCTACCGCATGGACCTGGCCAAGAGCCTCGAACCGCTGCCGCTGGAAGGAGTCGCCGGCAGCCCGGCCGACGGCGTTCCCTACGGGATCTGGGCCGGTGCCATGAACCCACTCGGCTGAACCCGGCGGCCCGGCCGCACCCACCCCCCACCACCCCCCCTCGCAGATTGAGCCCCCCATGAAGTCAACCGGCCGTCGGCGCAAGGCCCGTGCGCCCCGCCGCGCCACCCGCCCCGAGTTCCTGACCCTGGCCGCCCTGCTGGTCGTCGCCTCCGTGGTGGCGGGGTTCCTGACGCTGACCCGTGCCGACTCGACCACGCCGACCGCGTCCGCCGGATCCAAGAAAGCGGATGCCAAGGCCGGCCCCGAGGAAGGCCCCAAGGACGGCCCCAAGGACGCCGGTTCCCCGTCCGGGGCGGCCGAGGAGCCCGAGTGGGACGGGAAGGTCCGGGTGCTCGGCGACGGCTCCACCTCCTACACCGGCCCGCAGAAGGCCGAGTGGAAGCCGAAGCCGCTCAAACCCGGCGAGAAACCGCCGCAGTTCGTGGTCTTCTCCTGGGACGGCGCCCTGGAGGGCGACGACCGCCTGTTCTCGCACTACCGCGAGCTGGCCAGGGAGTACGACGCCCACATGACCTTCTTCCTCACGGGCATCTACCTGCTGCCCAAGGCCAAGAAGGACCTCTACCACCCGCCGCAGCACTCGGCGGGCGCCGCCGCCATCGACTACGCCACCGTGGACCACATCCGCACCACCCTGGAGCAGCTCGGCGCGGCGTACGAGGACGGCAATGAGATCGGCACCCACTTCAACGGCCACTTCTGCGGCGCCAAGGGCGGCGGCGACTGGAGCGTCAAGGAGTGGAAGAGCGAGATCGACCAGTTCTACTCCTTCGCGGAGAAGTGGAAGACCAACAGCGGCCTCACCGACGTCCCGCCGCTGCCCTTCGACTTCAGGAAGGAGATCACCGGCGGACGCGCGCCCTGCCTGGAGGGGCAGCCCAACCTGCTGAAGGCCATCAAGGACTACGGCTGGCGCTACGACGCCAGTTCGCCCGGCGACTTCCAGATCTGGCCGTCGAAGAAGGAGGGCATCTGGGACTTCCCGCTCCAGATGCTCCCCTACGAGGACGGCAAGTACCAGGGCCTGTCGATGGACTTCAACTTCCTCTACAACCAGTCCAACGGTGAGACCCAGGGCGATCCGGCCAACTTCCCGCAGTGGGAGCAGCAGACCGTCGACTCCTACATGGCCGGATTCAACCGCGTCTACTACGGCAGCCGGGCGCCCCTGTTCGTCGGCAACCACTTCGAGGACTGGAACGGCGGCATCTACATGAAGGCCATCGACCAGGTCGTCAAGAACATCTGCACCAAGAAGGACGTCAAGTGCGTCTCGTTCCGGGAGCTCGCCGACTGGCTGGACGTCCAGAAGCCGGAGACGCTGCAACGGCTGCGCGCCCTGGACCCGGCCCAGTCCCCCGACTGGTCGTCGGTGGTCAACTGACGTGTGGGACTGAGGAGTTCCGCTTGTGGCCCCCGCTCCACAGCAGCTCCACACCGCATGCGAAGATGCCGTCGCCCGGTAGGTCTACCGGCGTAGAGGGGAACACCATTGAAATCAAGAAAATTAAGCCGTAAACGGCGTCGCGCCACCATAGTCTCGGCGGCGGCCGCCTCGGTCGTCGCCGGCGTGGCGCTGGTGCCCAACTGGAGCGCGGGCGCGGCGGTCACCGACGACCCGACGGTGGACGCGGCCACCAGGGCCACCTTCCAGAAGCTGGCCGACGCGGTCTTCACCGACCGCACCCAGGCCCTGGTGGACGACGCCCCGGGAAGCAGGGGACGCCACCACCGGCTGACGTCCGGCTTCTCCGGCAAGGTCCGCCTGTCCGGCACGCAGTCGCGCGAGGAGACCTCCGCCCTGGACCAACTGCGCGGCCGCAAGGCGCGGCTCGCGAAGCTGGGTGAGAAGTACAGCGCCGCCAAGACCAGCGTGTCGCTGGACGCCACCCAGGTGAAGGGCCGCGACGCCAAGGTCGCCGTCACCGAGACCACGACCCTGACGTACCGGAAGGTCCGCGGCAACGAGCCGAAGACCACCGGCTTCCAGGCCCACCACGAGCTGACGTTCAGGGCCGACCAGCAGGGCAACTGGCAGCTGACGCGCATCCGCGACACGGACGACGGCGTCGCCGTCAACCAGATCGCCGCACCGCCCGTGGTCACGCCTCCGACCGCGAAGCCGTCGACCACGGCACCGACCGCGAAGGCCTCGACCAAGGCGCCCACCCCGGCTCCGACCACCCAGGCCCCGACCACCGCGGCTCCGACCACCGCGGCCCCGGCTGCCTCCAGCACGGCCCCCAGCGTCGCCGCCGACGGCAACCCGCCGTCGGCCCCCCGCGCGGCCATCACCACGAAGCCGCCCGCCGCGCCGAAGAACCTCTCCGGCGGCGCCTACGACTACAAGGCCATGGCGGCGTACGCGACGAAGTACTGGAACAACTACAACCCCGACTACCCCGACTTCAACGGGGCGGGAGCCGGTGGCGACTGCACCAACTTCGTCAGCCAGTCCCTCAAGGCGGGCGGCTGGAAGCACGAACCCGGCTACACGTACGACTTCCACAAGTGGTTCGGGAACTCCGAGATCCAGTCGGACTCGTTCGTCGGCGTCAACGAGTTCTCCTGGTTCGCCCTGTCCTCCAAGCGGGTCACCAGCCTCGCCAACGTCTACCAGATGGACATCGGCGACGTGCTCCAGGTGGACTTCAACCGGGACGGGTCCAAGGACCACTCCATGATCGTCACGTCCCGCACCGCGCAGGGCGTGCCGTACCTGTCGTACCACTCCACCAACACCTACAACAGGTCGGTGGCGAGCATCATCGCCTCCTACCCGGACGCGTACTACTACGCCTACCGGACCTGAGCGGTGCCTTCCGGGAGCGGGGGGCGGGCCGTCAGTGGCCGGCTCCCCGCTCCTCGCGGATCCGGGACACCACCGCGGCCACCGTCTGCCGGACCGCCTCGGTCTCCGTCAGGAAGTGCCAGTAGTCGGGATGGCGGCCCTCCAGCGTGGCCACCGCCCGCTCCAGCCGGCCCACCGCGTCGTCCAGCGGGCGGGCGTGCCGCGGATCCGGCGTCGTACGGCCCGACATGGCCAGCCGCTGCGCGTCCCGGATCGCGAACCGGGTCCGCTCGACCTCCGCCTGCGGGTCCTTCTGCACCGAATTCAGCCGCCGCAGCCGGTCCCCGGCGGCCGACACCGCCTCGTCGGTGGTGTTCAGCAGCGCCCGTACCGTCGACAGCAGCGCCGTCGCGTCCGGCCAGCGCTGGGCGTCCCGCGCGGACTGCGCCTCCCGCAGCTTCGCCTCCGCCTCCCGCACACTCCCGGCGGCCTGCTCCGGCACCTGTTGCAGGTCCTGCCAGCAGGCGACCGTGAACCGCCGCCGCAGCTCGCTGAGCACCGGCTCCACCTGCCCGGCGCGCGTACTCAGCGCCTGCGCCCGGGTGCGCAGCGACACCAGCCGGTGATCGATCTCGGCGGCCTGCTCCGGCAGCCGCACCGCGTCCGCCCGGATCGCCTCCGCCTCCCGCGCCACCCGCTCGGCGCGCTCCAGCGTCGGCTGCACGCCGTGCTGTCCCGCGCCCTGGTTGAGCCTGGTCAGCTCGGGGGAGAGGGCGGCGAGCCGGGCGGCCAGGTCGTCCGCCCTGAGCCCGGAGCCGCGGACGTCGTCGAGTGCGCCGGCGGCGGCGCTCAGGGCCTGCCGGGCCCGCTCCACGGAGGGCGCCACCCGCGCCAGTTGGGTCTCCGCCTTGCCGAGCAGCGGACCGAGGCCACTGCCGAAACGGTCCAGCTCCCTTTTGACGCCCAGCAGTTCGTCCTTGGCGGCGGTCAGGTCGACGCGCGCCCGGGAGGCCACGGAGGCCTCCAGGTCGTCACGGTCCAGGTCCTGGGCGTCGACGGCCTGGATGTAACGCTGACTGACCTCGTCGATGCGCCGTCCCAGCGCCTCGAAGGCGGCGACCGCGCGGCGGGCGTCCGGGGAGTCGTCGACGGCCGTGATCGTCTCGATCGAGATCCGCAGGTCGCGCTGTGCGCTGTCCAGCTCGTAGAAGGCGGCCGCGGCGGCGTCCTTGGCGGCCTGCGCCTCGGCCCGCTGGGTCTCGGCCCGCCCGCCGAACCAGCGCCGGGTGCCGCCGCCCGCGAAGGCGGCCGGCAGCGCGAGCAGGGCGAGCACCGGCAGGCCCATCAGTACGAGGACGTCACGGACGTCACGGACGTCACGGGCGGCCGAGGTGCGCGCCGGGCTCGGACAGGCGCTCCGAGGCCGGGGCCGTGCATACGGCGAGTGCGGCTGTGCGGGGGTCGCCGGTGTCGCCGTCACATCCCTCTCCCGTGCTGTGGTCCGCCATGCGTGCGGTCATTCTCCCATTCGCGGCGGACGAACACACGGGCCGGTCAGTCAGCCGTACGAACTGTGATCCTTCCGTCGCCGGTGGTCGCGGACACCACGTGGGAGCTGGCGTCGTTCCGGGGCACGGAGACGTCCACCGAGCCGTCGCCGGTCTTCGTCGTCACCCGGTACGCGGCGTGCGGCAGCACCACGCTGATGGAGCCGTCCCCGGAACGCGTCTCCACCCGGTCCGGCACGATGGCCAGTTCGAGGCGGACCGAGCCGTCGCCGGTGGTGGCCCGCACCCGGCGGGAGGAGACCTCCGCCCGTACGGTCCCGTCGCCGGAGCGCAGCTCCAGGGGCCCGGTGGAGTCGGTGACGTGCACGGATCCGTCGCCGGTACGGATGCTCAGCGCGTCCTTGAAACCGCGCGCCCGCACGCTGCCGTCGCCGTCCTCGACCTTCACGGCGATCCCGCGCGGGACCTCGATCCGGTGCTTGGCCGAGCAGTCGGCGACGAACCCCGAGCACTTCATCCGCAGCACCAGCCGGTCGTCCTTCATGGACCAGGTCACCCGCGGATCGTTCCCGACCAGCACGGACCCGCGGAACCAGCGGGTGACCTCCACGGTCCCCGGCTTCGCCGAACCGGCGGCGACGATCTCCAGCGCCGAGTCGTCCGAGTCCACGGTCAGGGTGTCTCCGCGCAGGGCGAAGGAGTGCCGCTCGGGGCTGGTGTCGTCCTCGGCGGAGCCCCCGCAGGCCGTGGCCGTGGCGACCAGGACCACGACGACACCGGCGACGGCGGCGACACGAGCGGGCACGGAACGGGACATGACGATCTCCCCCTGACGACGGACGACGAGCCCCCACGGCTCTGTGAAGACCGTAGAAAGAACCTCCGCCACGGAGAATCCGGCGGGCTACCGGACGGAGGGTGGGGTAAACCCCCGCAGCGCCGATCCGTTGACACGACGAAGGCCCAGGTCTCCGGGGTGTCACCCGTGGACCTGGGCCTTGGTCGTGCTGCAACCGGTGGGCGCGGACGGTTTCGAACCGCCGACATCCTGCTTGTAAGGCAGGCGCTCTACCCCTGAGCTACGCACCCGGACGAATGGACAGCCTACCTTGCCGGGGGAGCTGTCCCGCAAACTCGTTGCCCGGCCCTCGGCGTCCCGTGGCGCTGCCAGGAGCGAGGCGTGGGTCAGGCGGTCGAGGGCGGGCTCCCGTCCTCGATTTCCGGGGGCTCGTGGGTGTGTTTCAGGTGGCTGCGGGCGCTGACGCCGTCCGGGCCGGGCAGTTCCGACCAGTAGCGGTGGGTGCTGACGAACACCGCGAGTTCGTGCTCGCGGCGGCGGAGCTTTTCGACCGCGGCCTGCTCGTCCGGTGTCCAGCCCGGTGAGGCCGGCCGCTCCACCTTGCGCCAGCCGCCGTCGTCGCTGAACCCGTCCAGCGGCTCGACCGACCAGGGCAGCCGCTTGAGCAGGGCCGACAGCTCGGCCCGTACCTGGTGCAGCTCCTCCTGACCGGCGAGGAGGTCACTCGGGAAGTCATAGCGCGTAGGCACGCCGCAATGCTACGCCTGTTCGAATTTGGCCCGCGACCGCAATGCGGGGGGTTCATGTGTTCGACTTCGCTCCGGGTGGCGGGAGCGGCTTTCGAGCAGGGGCTCTCACGTAGCAACGCGGATGTCGGGGCCGGGGCACGGCCCGTACCGTCCCGGCCGTGGAGAACACCGTGAACACCCGCGCGTGGAACGCCGGCGCTGCTGGGCGTGCCGCACTGATGGATGCCGGCCCTCGGTCGGGTCGCCGCCCGAGGATGGTGCGGCGGGGTGCTTGCGCGGTGGGCGCGGGGCGTGCTGACACTGGGGGCATGTGCCGGAGCATCAAGACACTGCGCCCGCCCGTGTTGCCCGAGGAGGCGACCGAGGAGGAGATCCGTGCGGCCGCGTTGCAGTACGTGCGGAAGGTCTCGGGGTTCCGGGCGCCTGCCGCGCACAACCAGGAGGTCTTCGACCGGGCGGTCGACGTGATCGCGCAGGCCACGCAGGAGCTGCTGGCGGGGCTGGAAGTGCGGGGGCGGGCGGCGTCCAGGGCCGGGTGACGGCCGGGCGGGGCCGAGTGGCGGGTGACGGTGAGCGCCGGGTGCGGCGTCCGTCGCCGGACTTGCCTACGACGCCTCGGCCGGCTTCAGCGGGCGACGCATCAGGTACGCCGCTCCCGCGCCCGCCGCGAAGAGCGCCGCCACCGACACGCAGGTCGCCAGCCAGGCGGCGCCCAGCCAGCGGGTGCCGAAGTAGCCGAGGGCCACGCTGTAGGTGGCCCAGGACAGGCCCGCCAGCGCGGACCAGGGCAGGAACTCCCGGACCCGGCGGTGTGCCGCGCCGGCGCTGAAGGAGACCACCGAGCGGCCGGCCGGGGCGAAGCGGGCGAGGACCACCAGCGCGCCGCCGCCGCCCCGGGACAGGGCCGCGCCGAGCCGTTCCTGCGCCCTGCTCAGCCGCCGGGAGCGGGAGATCGCGCGGTCCAGGCGCTCGCCGCCCCGCCGGGCCAGACGGTAGGCGACGAGGTCACCCAGTACGGACGCCGTCGCCGCGCAGAGGGTCAGGGCCAGGATGTCGGGCACGTTCTGCGGGACGTGACCGGTCGCCGCGCCGGTGCCCGCGGCCGCCGCCGTGGCGGCCGTCACTATCAGCACGCCGCTGGGCAGGACCGGCAGGAACACATCCAGCAGTACGGACGCGGCCACCATGACGTAGATCCATGGAGTGCCGATGAGTGACCCCACCCTCGCCACACTCTCCAGCACCGAGAACTCCCCCCGTCACCCCCGTGAACCGCGGACCGTGCCGCGGTGTCGCGCGGGAGCGGCAGGAGCGGCCTTGAACAGCCATACAGCGTACGCCGAAGTGTGACAGAAGTTTCATTGGGGGTTGATGTGATTACCGAGGCCTCGGCGTCCGTCCGGCCGGTCTCCGTCGCCCCGTACGGCACGGCGGCGGTACGGGGCGACGGAGGCGGGTGGGGAGGGCCGGGGGATCAGCAGGCGGCGAGGTAGTTCTGGAGCGCGCTCTTCTCAGCCGTGTCGACGGAGAGGTTGTAGTAGTACTTCACCTGCACCCAGGCGCGGACGTAGGTGCAGTGGTAGGACGTCTGGGTCGGCATCCACTGCGCCGGGTCCTTGTCGCCCTTCGAGCGGTTGGAGCTGGCCGACACGGCGATCAGCTGGGGGCGGGTCAGGTCGTTGGCGAACGCCTGGCGCTGGGCGGTGGTCCACTTGCTCGCGCCGGAGTCCCAGGCCTCGGAGAGCGGAACGACGTGATCGATGTCGAGGCTGGAGGAGACGGTGAAGGTGACGCCGTCGTACGCCGACTTCCAGCTGCCGCTGACGGCCGCGCAGTTGGCGTCGGTGACGACGTTCGAGCCGTCCCGCTGGAGGACCGTCTCGCGGGTGTCGCACTTGCCGCTGATGGTGATCCAGTGCGGGAAGAGGGCGCGGTCGTAGCCGGTGTGGTTCGGCGTCGCGACGGTGAGCGAGGCGAGGTAGGTGCGGGCGGTGGCCGCGCTGACGGGGGTGGGGAGGGCGGCGGAGGCGGTCGGGCCGTTCAACAGGCCTATGGAGGCTATGAGTCCGGTGATCGCCGCGACTATGCTGAGTCGTTGACGCGCGTAGAGCTTGAACCTGCGGGACATGCGAACTCCCTTGGGGGTGAGGGGCGTTGGGTGCGAGCAGGGGGGGCGAGGGAATGCTCGCCGCGCAGTGTTGCGGGCGGGTGAGCGTGCGGTGAGAAGTTAGTGACGTGTGCATGACACGGCAAGGGGTGCGACTGGACTTGCTGTTCGCTGTGATGTGGATCTCGGTGCCGGGCGGGTCGCGCGGGCGGTCGCGTACGATGGGGGCGCGGAAGGGGAGTAGCTCTTCGCCGGACCGTCGACATACTGCTCAGCTCGGCTGAGCCGGCGCCCGGAGGCGGACCTCGTGAGCGAGGTCGGCCAGCGAGACCTTCGGTAAGCAGTGCACGCCCGTGCCGTACGGCACGGGGTGAACCGTGTGCTGCCCTGCCGAGGCGTCTTGTCGCACCAGTCGCAGCACTCTCGGCGGGGTGGCCCCGACCGATTGAGGAACAGTGATCACCTTCAGCGTCCTGGCGCTCGTCTTCGGCGTCGTCTTCCTCGCGGAGCTGCCGGACAAGACGGCACTCGCGGGGCTCGTCCTCGGTACGCGCTACCGGGCCTCGTACGTCTTCGCCGGCGTCGCCGCCGCGTTTCTGCTGCACGTGGTGCTGGCCGTGGCGGCCGGCAGCGTGCTGACGCTTCTGCCGCAGCGGATCGTGCACGCGCTGACGGGCGTGCTGTTCCTCGGTGGCGCGGCCATGCTGCTGCTGAAGAAGGACGACGGCGAGGAGGACGTCCGGCGGCCCGAGGACCAGTCCTTCTGGAAGGTCGCGGGGACGGGGTTCATGCTCATCCTGGTCGCGGAGTTCGGTGACCTCACGCAGATCATGACGGCGAACCTCGCCGCTCGTTACGACGATCCGCTGTCGGTGGGGCTGGGGGCGGTGCTGGCGCTGTGGGCGGTGGCGGGGCTGGGCATCGTGGGCGGCAAGGCGCTGATGCGGCGGGTGCCGCTGGCGTTGATCACGAAGGTCGCGGCGCTGCTGATGGCGGGGCTGGGGGCGTGGAGCCTGTGGGAGGCGGTGGCGTGACGGGGGTTTTGGTCAGGGGGTCCTGCCTTGGGGCCCCGCCCCGGATCCGGCGGCGGGGCTCTGCCCCTGCACCCCGCTTTGCCCGGCCGCTTCGGCCCCGGCTCCGGGGGTGTGGTGGCCAGATGCCCGGATGTTTTGTACCGTGGAGAAACAAAGTGGCTCCCGTCCGCTTTCCCTGACCGGTGGACGGGGCCGCCTTGTTTCTTCGGGGGCGTGCTCCCACGCCCCCTTTCGCTGTGTCTTGGAGTTGCCGATGACGGCCACCGCCGTGTTCACCGCCCGCGCCCTCCTGCTGGACATGGACGGCACCCTCGTCAATTCCGACGCCGTCGTCGAGCGGATCTGGCGCCGTTGGGCCGACAGCCACGGGCTGGACGGTGACGAGGTGATGAAGGTCGTCCACGGTCGGCAGGGGCACGCCTCGATGGCCCTGCTGCTGCCGGACCGGCCCGTGGAGCGGAACCTCGCCGAGAACGCGCGCATGCTCGCCGAGGAGACTTCGGACATGGACGGCGTGATCCCGATCCCGGGGGCGGCGGAGTTCCTCGCGGGGCTGCGCGAGGTGCCGCACGCCCTCGTGACCTCGGCCGACGTGGCCCTGTCCACGGCCCGGATGGCCGCCGCCGGCCTGTCCCTGCCCGACGTGCGCGTCACCGCCGAGTCCGTCGGGGCGAGCAAGCCCGATCCCGAGGGCTTCCTCAAGGGCGCCGCCGAACTGGGTGTCGCGCCCGCCGACTGCGTCGTCTTCGAGGACTCCGGGGCGGGCATTGCGGCGGGCCGCGCCGCGGGCATGCGGGTGATCGGTGTCGGTCCGCGTGCCGGGTTCCACCGGCCGGACGCGGTCGTGCGGGACCTGACAGAGGTGCGGGTCGAGGCCGTGGGCGACGGGAGCGTCCGGTTGCACGTGGCCTAGCTGGTGCCGCGGAAGGCAACGTTTGCCCCGTCGCGACGCCCGGCACGCTCCCCCCGGCTCTTCGAGCAGGGGTCCCCGGAGCACGCACCGGACGCCGCTCCTTCACGGGCAAACGTTGCCTGCCGCGGCACTGGGGGTCTTTCGTTCGGGATCAGCCCGGCACGGTCCGAACGAGAGACCCCAGGTGCGCTGTTCCGGCCGCGTGCCCTCAGGAAGGGTGCCCCGCGGCGGCCAGCAGCGGGGCGATGACCTTCTCGATCTGAGGCTCCGTCACCGGTCCCAAGCGAGTCGCCGCCACCTTTCCCGCCGGGTCGATGACGATCGTGAACGGGAGCGTCTGCGTGTTCACCAGGCCGTGCGGCAGCCTCAGGGCCTGCTTGCCCGCCGGATCGTGCAGGGACGGGTAGCCCGGACGGAACTCCCTCTGGAAGGCGAGTCCGTCGGCTCGGCTGCCGTCGTTGTCGAGCCCCAGTACCTGGACGCCGCGGCCGCCCCACTTCTCCTGGATCCTCTTCAACTCGGGCGCCTCCGCCCGGCAGGGACCGCACCAGGAGGCCCAGGCATTGACCAGTACGACCTTGCCCCGGTAGTCGGACAGGTGGATCTCGTCGCCCTCCAGCGAGGTGCCGGAGAAGTCGGGAGCGGCGGGGCGCTCGCCCTCCTTCAGAGCCCTGGTGAGTTGCTCCCCTGGTGTGGTGTCGCCGATCGGGTCCGGGGTCGAGCAGCCGACGAGGATCGCACAGGTGGCGACGACCACCACGGCCGCGTACGGGCGTCGGGTCGTCGTCATCGCCCGGTCGCGTCCCGTTGGTCGTCCCCGTCGTCCATGTGGTTCTTGTGGCCGCTGTGCGTCCCGTTCCGTCCGGCCCGGCTGAGAACGACCTCCAGGTGCCCCGTCCGCCACACGCACAGCAGCCACGCCGCGGGGAGTTGAAGCGTGAACAGCGCGTAGACCGCCATCATGGACGCGGTGTCCGCCGGGGCGTCGTCGCCGGCGGCCCACGCCGACAGCCCCGAGCAGGCCAGCAGCATCACCAGGTAGACGAATCCGTCGACCAGGACCACGCGCCAGCGCGGCAGCGCGGCCAGCAGACCCCTGGCCAGCGTCAGGGACGCGGTGGCAGCCACGACGAAGACCGCATTCCACGGGTCCCTCACCCAAAGGGAGGCCCACCCCCCGAGGCCGCTGCCGGAAGCGGCCGTCCACGCCAGGTCCACGGCCGCCCCGGTCAGCCAGGACAGGACTATGACGGTGAGCGCGTAGGACACGGCGCTGCGCCAGCTGACAGTCACGTCATTCCCCCTTTGGTCACGGGCCGCCCGCGCGGCGACGGCCCGCTTCACCGATCATTGTCCTCCCCGTGCCCCGACGACCGGGGCAGAGGCAGGGCAGGGGCCCCGGTCACGGGCCCCGGTCACGGGCCCCGGGGTCGGAGGCGGGGTCAGTAGGCGCGCCTGTTGTCGGCTCCGGCCCAGGCCGCGCCACCGTGCGCTCCGCGATCCCCAGCTCCCGGGCCAACTCCCGGTTGCCCAAGCCCGTCCCGAGCAGCAGAAGCACTTCCCGCTCCCACCCGGTCAGGCTCTCCAGCCTCCACACCCCGCACCCCGGGTTGTGTCCCGTGCGCCGGTACGAACAGGCTGGATTCACCACATCGGACCGTTTGGTCATGGCGGCCCTTCCTGACCCGGCTTCTCCCAGCAGACCCCCGTGGCCTGGTTGCGGCCGGGACCGATCCCGACCTCCCCATCGGTCACCCCGTGAGCACGCCATTACGGAGGCCCCAACCTTCCATTGGGCAAAGGGCGTTGCTCCTGGAATGGGCCCCTTGTGGCGGTGCCTGAACAGCGGCGTTGACGGGCGGAGTGTCCAGTGTCACCACCCGACCGGCCGACCGCGTCCGCCGGGGCGCAGGTGCCGCAGATCACACGCCGTCACCTCGGCAGGCAGGTGTGACGTGTCAGCCCGACAGCAGCCCGACCCAGCCGGATCGCCGGGTCGAGAATTACAGTCCGTCGACCGCACCCCAGGCTCAGGGCGCCGTCGTCTCCGACTCCAGGCGGGCCCTCGTCGCCGGTCCGTAGACCCCGAGTTCGTCGTCGGTGATACCGCGGGACCACTGGTACGCGCGCACGGACTTCTCCAGCCGGCGGCCGAAGACGCCGTCCGCCTTCCCCGGGTAGAGGAACAACTGGGCGAGCCGCGTCTGCAGTTCCGTCACCTCCGAGCCCTGGTCGCCGCGGCGCAGTACCGGGGCGGGGGCCGCCGGGGCGCTGGCGCGCATCGTCGTCGCGGTCTGCGTCGGCCCGTCCGGCTCCGACCCCGTGCCGGGAGCGTTCCCCTCCTGGGATCCGGACGGCGACGGCTCCGCCGCCCCCGTCCCCGACTCCGAGGCCGACGCGGACGGCGAGGCGTTCGCGCCGGGCGACGGCGGCTCGCTCGCCGTCGTCGGCGCCGACGACGCGTACGACGGCGCGGCGGCCGTCGGCGCGGATGCCGTGGGTGTCTCCACCCACACGTCCGGCACGCTCTCCCGCACCTGACGGGAGGCATGGTCCCGCTCCGGCGACTCGTAGGAGAACAGCCCGCTCGCGAACCCGGCCCCCGCCACGATCGTGGCCACGACCGCGCACGCGGCGAGTACGACGACGGGGCGGGTCCGCCGGCCGCCGCGGTGGCTGCCCGCCCGGCCCTTGGGGCTCTCGGTGCCGGCGGTCGGCTCCGGGGCGGTCGCCGGGTCCGCCTCCGTCGCCGGGTCGAACAGGCTCACGTCGGCCGCGCTCGGTGCGCCCGGTGGCGGTGCGAACAGGCCGGGTGGGGTGGTGCGGGTCGGCGGCTGCGCGGGGATGGCCCGCAGAGCCATCGTGGCCTCGGCGGGGGCGCCCTCTTGTGTCGTCGAGGGTTGGGTGGGGGCGCCCAGCTGTGTCGTCGACGGCTGGGTGGAGGTGTCCTGCTGTGACGGTGAGGACTCGGTGGGGGTGCCCTGCTGCCCTGTCGGCGTATCAGCGGGTGCGGTCTGCCGTGCCGACACGGCCTCCGCGGGGATGGCCCGCAGGGCCATCGTGGCCTCCGCGGGGGAGGCGGGCCGTGGCTGCTCACCGGTGGCTTCGGCGGCCCCGGCGGCCCCGGCGGTTCCAGGGATGGCCCCAGCGGCTCCCGTGACTCCGGAAGCCCCGGTGGCTCGGGCGGCCCTGGCATCTCCGGTGGCTCCAGCAACCCGGGCGTCTCCGACGGATCCGGCGCCCCCGGTGGTCCTGGCGTCTCCAGTGACTCCGGCGGTTCCGGTGGCCCTACCGACCTCGGCGGGTCCAGCGGCCACAGCGGCTCCGGCGACCCCGATCGCCCCGGAAGCCTCGGTGGCTCCG
Source organism: Streptomyces sp. NPDC091412 (assembly GCF_044756885.1). Taxonomy (NCBI): domain Bacteria; kingdom Bacillati; phylum Actinomycetota; class Actinomycetes; order Kitasatosporales; family Streptomycetaceae; genus Streptomyces; species Streptomyces sp. NPDC091412. Next base: position 728,671 of record NZ_JBIVTV010000004.1, read on the forward strand.
GTGGCTCCAGAGCTCTGAGCGTCTCCGACGGTTCCAGCGACCCCGGCGGCCCCGGCGGCTGCTGGGACCCCAACGACCCCGGCGGCTCCAGCGACTCCCATCGCCTCAGCGACCCCGGCGGCCCCTGCGACCGCGCCGCCCCCAGCCGGGGCGCCCCCCGGCATGGCGGTGCCCCCTGCCGGGGTGCCCCCCGCCGGAACGTCCCCAGTCAGCGCGCCGCTCTCCCTCGGCGTCTCCCCGATGTCCACGTACGGCCGAATCCGCAGTGGATTGAAGTCCTCCGCCGCCGCGGCTTCGGCCGTTCGGGCGTCGCGGAGAGCGTCGGACGCCCGGCTTCCGCAGGCGCAGGACGGGGTGTTGTCCGTGCCCCGGGGCACCCCGCATTCGGGGCAGGCATGCCCCTTCCGCTCTTCCACGCGTCGGTCCCCTCCCGTGCGAACTCCAAGGATTATGCAGATCGTCCACACACCTTCTCCCCGAAGGGCCCCCGGAATGGCGGCTTCCGGCAGGACTCAACAGGCCATAACGGGACACTCCGATGACGATGGAAGATGTCACGAGAGCGTCGGGAGGACTCCATGGCCGGCGATGGACACGGCAGGACCGGCATGACGGGGACGACGGGCGACGTCCCCGACGGCGACCGGCCGTCGTCGGCCGTGCCCGCGTCGCCGAATTCGCCGAAGTTGCCGCAGTCGCCGCCGCCCCCACAAGCCCCCCAGCCCCCGCCCGGCGACCCCGCGGCCCCGCCCGAGCAGGTGTCGGGCAACGTCCTCGTCTCGATCGGCGCGCTGCTCCTCGGCATGCTCCTGGCCGCGCTCGACCAGACCATCGTGTCGACCGCGCTGCCCACCATCGTCAGCGACCTCGGCGGCCTGGAGCATCTGTCCTGGGTGGTCACGGCGTATTTGCTGGCGTCGACCGCCGCGACTCCGCTGTGGGGCAAGCTCGGTGACCTGTACGGGCGCAAGAAGCTCTTCCAGGCCGCGATCGTGATCTTCCTGATCGGTTCCGCGCTGTGCGGCATGGCGCGGAACATGCCCGAGCTGATCGGGTTCCGGGCCTTGCAGGGCCTGGGCGGCGGCGGGCTGATCGTGCTGTCGATGGCGATCGTCGGCGATGTCGTCTCACCCCGCGAACGCGGCCGCTACCAGGGCCTGTTCGGTGCGGTGTTCGGCACGACCAGTGTGCTCGGGCCGCTGCTCGGCGGGCTGTTCACCCAGCACCTGAGCTGGCGCTGGGTGTTCTACGTCAACCTGCCCGTCGGCATGGTCGCCCTCGCCGTGATCGCGGCCGCCCTGCGCATCCCGCACCGGTCGCAGCGGCACGTCATCGACTACCGCGGCACCTTCCTCATCGCCTCGGTCGCCACCTGCCTGGTGCTGGTCGCCTCGCTCGGCGGCACCACCTGGGGCTGGGGTTCGCCGCAGATCATCGGACTGGTGGTGGTGGGCGTCGCACTCGTCCTCGCGTTCCTGGCCGTGGAGGGGAGGGCGGCCGAGCCGGTGCTGCCGCTCAAGCTGTTCCGCATCCGCACGTTCTCCCTCTCCGCGGTCATCAGCTTCATCGTCGGCTTCGCCATGTTCGGCGCGATGACCTACCTGCCGACGTTCCTCCAGGTCGTGCGGGGCATCTCGCCGACGCTGTCCGGTGTGCACATGCTCCCGATGGTGGTGGGCATGCTGTCGGCCTCCACCGGTTCCGGGCAGATCGTCAGCCGCACCGGCCGCTGGAAGGTGTTCCCCGTCGTGGGCACCGCCGTCACCGCGATCGGCCTGCTCCTGCTGCACCAGCTCGACGAGCACAGTTCGACGGCCGTGATGAGCGCCTGCTTCTTCGTCTTCGGCGTGGGCCTCGGTCTGGTCATGCAGGTGCTCGTCCTCATCGTGCAGAACGCCGTCAGCTACGAGGACCTCGGCGTCGCCACCTCCGGCGCCACCTTCTTCCGCTCCATCGGTGCCTCCTTCGGCGTGGCCATCTTCGGCACGGTCTTCGCCAGTCGGCTCGGCGAGAAACTGACCGCCGCCTTCACCGGCGTGCCGCTGCCGCCGGGGGTGTCGGCGAACGCCCTGGAGTCCGATCCGCGCGGCATCGCCGCCCTGCCGGCCACGCTGCGTCCGGTGGCCCTGCACGCGTACGCGTCCGCGATCACCGACGTCTTCCTCTACGCCGCCCCGGTCGCCCTCCTCGGCTTCGTGCTGGCCTGGTTCCTGAAGGAGGACCGGCTGCGCGGCTCGGTCACGGCCCCCGATGTGACGGAGACGTACGCGACCAACCCGGTCGAGCGGTCCTCGTACGACGAGGTGTGCCGGGCGCTGTCCGTGCTGGGCACCCGCGAGGGGCGGCGCGAGGTCTACCGGGAGATCACCGTGCGGGCGGGCTACGACCTCGACCCCGCGGCGAGCTGGCTGCTGCTGCGGATGAAGAAGTACGGCTGGGTGGAGCCCGCCCTGCTGGCCGAGCGCACCACCATCCCGCTGGGCGTGATCATCGGGGCCACCCGCCAGGTCGAGGAGCGGCATCTGGGTGAGCGTCGCGGCGTGGACCTCGTACTGACCGAGGGGGGCCTGGAGGCCGCCGAGCGTCTGGCGCACGCCCGGGAGGAGTCGCTCGCGGGGCTGCTCGGCGACTGGTGGGGGCCGGAACGGCCCACCGACCTGGTGCAGCTGGTGAAGGAGCTGACGGGGGAGTTGTGCGGGTCGGACCGGGAGCGGCCGGATCGGGAGCGCCCGGACCGGGAGTGGCCGCACGACGGCCGGACGCCGGCTCCCCGCCCGATGTGAGTCACCGGCCGGGGGTTCTCGGCCGCCGGCCCGGGTGCTCAGTCACTCGGCCTGGGCGCGCGGTCACCGGCCGGGGGTTCTCGGCTGCCGGCCTGGGCGCGCTGCCACCGGCCGAAGCCGGCTGCCACCGGCCGAAGGCGACAGTCACGGACCGGGGCCGGCAGCCACCAGCCGAAGCCGGTGGGGGACGGAGGCTCAGCGCAGCGGTTTGCCGAACCAGTGCTCGGCGTACGGGTCGTCGTTGTGTCGTCCGTTCTCCGTGTAGCCGAGCCGCGCGTACAGGGCGCGGGCCTCCACGAGGTCGCTGCGGGTGTCCAGGATCATCCGCCGGGCGCCGAGCGCGCGGGCGGCGTCCTCGGCCGCGGCGACCAGGAGGGCGGCGCCGCCCCTGCCCCGCATCTCCTCGCGCAGGAACACCCGGGTGAGTTCGGCTCGTTCCGCGTCCAGCAGCCGTACGCCCGCGGTGCCGGCCGGGGTGCCGTCGTACCGGGCGATGAGCAACTGCCCGGTGGGTGGGGCGAGTTCGGCGCCCGCGCCGGCGGCGATCTCCCGCTTCAGCTCGGCGGGGTCGGTGCGGCGCCCCTCGTGCAGCAGGTACCAGCGGTCGCTGACCTCCGTGTAGTACGCGCGCCACAGTGCCGCGGCCGCAGGGGAGTTGACGGGCTCGGGGGCGATGGTCCAGGTCACGACCGACATTGTGGGGACGCGGAGGGCGGCGGACGCAACCCGTTAAAGCGACTGCCGGACGTCCCGCGGGCCCACGGGACCGGGAGGCCTGCTCGGACGCCAGGACCTACCCGGCCGTCTCCCGCCGCCTCCGCCACTCCTGGACGACCTCCTCGACGTCGTACCGCTTCAGGCCGAGCGGTGGGCCCGGCGGCGGCTTCAGCATCATGTCGAGGATCCTGGTGTTGATGTCCGCGATGACGGCGCGGACGATCCGTTCCGAGGGGGCCGCGAGGGCCGCCGCGAGCGCGTCCTCGGCCTGCTTGCGCAGTGCGAGCGACGGCGGCAGGTAGGACAGGCCCTCGCGGGCCATCTTCCGTTTGACCCACCACAGCTCGTCGTACGTCATGTCGTCCGGCAGCGGCTTTCCCGCGCCCGGCAGGCGGTCGAACTCTCCGCGTCCCTGCGCGTCGCGGATCTGCTTGTCGACCCAGGAGCCGAACGCGACACCAGGTGGCTTTCGCTCGGTCATGGGTCCATTGTGCCGGACACGGCAGGGCCGGGCGCTTTATCATGCGGCGGCGGCCAGGCAATCCGGCCACCGCGCGAAGGACGTCTCAGGGGGAACCCACGTGCTCGAACTGACCATGGCCTCCGTCTCCGGGACGGACGCGGGCGCCACGGCCGGGATGCTCATGGCCGACGCTCCCAGCGAGCCGGGTGCCGCGCTGCGGGTGGGCCGGGACCCGGCCGTGTGCCGCCTGGTGACGCCCGACGACTGGCTGTTCGTCTCCCGGGTCCACCTGGACTTCCAGTGTGCGGCCGACGGCACCTGGCAGGTCACCTGGCTGCGCGGCTCCCAGCCGGAGCCGTCGTCCGAGGTCCGGCTGACCACGGGTGAGTACGTTCAGCCGCTCGCCTACGGCGGGACCGTCGCGCTGCCTCGGGGCGGATCCGGCGAGATCGTGGTGCAGGACCGTACGAGTCCGCGCAGCGTCAACGTCGGGTTCTTCCACGAGGTATGAGCACCGCGCGGGTGCCGGACGGGCGGCCGGTCACTCCGGCCGGCCACTTCGGCCGCTCACTCCGCCCGGTCATTTCGGCCGCTCACTCCAGCACCCGCGCCAGCGCGAAGCCGTCGTGGCCCTTGGTGCCGACCGTCTGGATCGCCGTGCCGTCCAGCCTGGGGTGCTCGGCGATGAGTTCGAGGGCGGCCCGGGTGCCGAGCACGCTCGGGTCGGTGCTGGTGGGGTCGGTGACATGGCCGCCGCGTACGACGTTGTCCAGGACGATCAGGCTGCCGGTGCGGGTCAGGCGCAGCGCCCACTCCACATAGTGGTGGTTGTTGGCCTTGTCGGCGTCGATGAAGACCAGGTCGAAGGGCGGCGGGTTCTCGTCGGCGAGCTGGGGCAGCGACTCCAGGGCCGGACCCACCCGCACCTCGGCGACCCGGTCCAGGCCGGCGCGCGCGATGTTGCGGCGGGCCACGTCGGCATGGCGCGGGTCGTACTCGAGGGAGACCAGCCGTCCGTCGGCGGGCAGCGCGCGGGCCAGCCAGATGGTGCTGTAGCCGCCGAGCGTGCCGATCTCCAGGATGGCGTGGGAGCCTTGGACCTGGGCGAGGAGGTGCAGCAGCTTGCCCTGGTTCGCGGTGACGTTGATGCGCGGCAGCCCCTCCGCGTCGCTGTCGCGCAGCGCGGCCTGAAGGGGTTCGTCCTCCGGGGAGAGCAGAGTGGAGAAGTAGGCGTCCACGTCGTCCCACAGCTGCGAGTCGCTCATGCACCAGGCCTTTCGTATGTCTAGTTAGATTCTCTAACTAGCCGGGCTAACGAATATAGCCGGGTGCGGTGGTGCTGTCAGGCAATGTCAGTCGTTCGGGGGCGGCCCGTGGGTCCGGGCGTCCGAGGGCCGTGACGGCCGCGGCCTTCGGAGTGCGACGGCAGCCGCCGGACCGCGACAGCGGCCGTCTTCGGGCCGCGACGGCACCGCCGCCCCCGGCAGGGGCCGGGGACGGCGGTGGGAAGTCAGGTGGGCCGGGCGGCCGGAACAGGAGGCTCTCAAGCCTCCACCGACGGCGCCGAGCCCGGCAGTGGCCGGCCCGCGGACTCCGCCATGAACCAGACCGCCGCGCCGCCGATCAGCGAGGCCGCCATCATGTAGTAGGCGGGCATCATCAGGTTGCCGGTCGCGCCGATCAGGGCGGTGACCACCAGCGGGGTCGTCCCGCCGAACAGCGAGACGGAGATGTTGAAGCCGATCGACAGCGAGCCGTAGCGGACCCGGGTCGGGAACAGCGCCGGCAGCGCGGACGGCATCGCGGCCGTGAAGCAGACCAGGAGCAGGCCCAGGGCGGCCATGCCCAGGCCCACCGCCGCCAGGCTGCCCTGGCGGATCAGCAGCAGTGCCGGGATCGACAGGAACAGGAAGCCCGCACAGCCGGCGGCGATCACCGGACGGCGTCCGACACGGTCGGTCAGCGCGCCCGCGAACGGCTGGACGATCATCATCAGGGCCATCACGCCGAGGACGACGATCAGGCCGTGCGTCTCGTCGTACTTGAGCACGCTGGTCAGATAGCTCGGCATGTACGACAGCAGCATGTAGTCGGTGACGTTGAAAACCAGGACCAGGCCCACGCACAGCAGCAGCGCCTTCCACTGGTCGGCGATCATCTCGCGCAGCGGCACCTTCGGGCGGTTCGACTCGCAGGCGGCGGCCTCGGCGGCGAACGCCGGGGTCTCCTCCAGGCGCATCCGCAGATAGAGGCCGATGATGCCCATGGGGCCCGCGATCAGGAACGGGATCCGCCAGCCCCAGGAGGTCATCTGGTCCGAGGACAGCAGGGCCGTCATCAGGGTGACCAGGCCCGCGCCGCCGATGTAACCGGCCAGGGTGCCGAACTCCAGCCAGCTGCCGAGGAAGCCGCGCCGCTTGTCCGGGGCGAACTCGGCGATGAAGGTGGACGCCCCCGCGTACTCGCCGCCGGTGGAGAACCCCTGCACCAGCCGGGCCGCGAGCAGCAGCAGCGGCGCTCCGACGCCGATCGTCGCGTAGGACGGGATGAGGCCGATCGCGAAGGTGCCCACGGCCATCATGATCATGGTGAAGGCCAGCACCTTCTGGCGGCCGACGCGGTCGCCCAGCGGGCCGAAGACCATGCCGCCGAGCGGGCGGACCAGGAAGGCCGCGGCGAAGGCGCCGAACGTGGAGAGCAACTGCGCCGTCGGGTTGCCCGAGGGGAAGAAGACCTTGCCCAGCGTCACCGCGATGTAGCTGTAGACACCGAAGTCGAACCACTCCATGGCGTTGCCCAGCGCGGCGGCCTTCACGGCGCGCCGGACGAGCGCCGGGTCGGTGACGGTGGTGTGGCGGCTCTTGGTGAGGGAGACGGCCCGGGGCGCGGTGACGGTGACAGCTGACAAGGCTTCGCTCGCCTGCCTTTCGACGGGGACAGGGACCCGGCCCGTGCGGCAGCGCTGACGCGGGGGCCGAAAGCAGCCCACCGGGGCAGGCCGAAAATCGACCATACGGTTACCTGTGTCCGTTACGCACCGTACGCGTGTCAATGCATACTGCACCTAAATGTTCTCTGTACAGGCGTTTAGTCCCTGCACGGACCGTGATTCCCGGCACCGCACTGTGATCCTTCTCGCGCCCCGGCCGGGGAACCGAACCGTCCGCGCACTATCGTCATCCTGACAAAAGGCGAGCGGACGCCAGGTGAATCGGGGGTAGCCGCGTCCTTCTCCGGGGGAGGTGCGAGCCTCCCGGGAATGGCGAATGGGTTCCCGGCGCGGGAGCGCGCGGGACATAGGGGCGGGAGGCCGAGGGGGCGTGGCGGATGCGGAGCGCGGTGGGGGGCCGACGGCGGTGTTCGGAACGGCGGCGGACCCGGCCACGGCCCGCCTGCACGCGACCCGCCTGGGCCTGTGGCTGATCGCCGGGATCCTCGCGATACGGCAGGTGGCCGTCGTCCTCAGCACCCCGCGCGGCAGTCGGCTCACCGACCTGGAGACCTGGGTCGGACCCGACGGCGTCCTGCACGTCAAGGGGTCGCTGTACGAGTCGACGCAGTTCACCGGCACCCCGTTCGGCGGCCTTGTGCTCAAGCCGCTGACCAGGGCCGCCGAGCAGGCGCTCGGCTGGGGATGGACCTTCGGCACGCTGCTGCTGGTGGTCGCCCTGGGCCTGATCACCGCCCGCGCCCTGCCCGATCCGGCTGGCCGCCGCACCTCACTGCTGGGCGCGCCCGTCGCGATCAGCCTGCTCATGCTGTCGCTGCCGGTGCGCAACGCGCTCTGGCTCGGCCAGACCAGCATCATCCCGGTCCTGCTCGTGCTGCTCGGCTGCTTCGTCGTGCGCGGGCAGCGGGTCGGCGGCGCGCTGATCGGCCTCGCGGCCGCGCTGCAGCCCACGGTGCTCCTCTTCGCCCCCCTGCTGTGGTTCACCCGGCGACGGCAGGCCGCCGTCTCCACCGCCGTCACGTTCGCCGCGTGCACCGCGCTCGCCTGGGCCGCGATGCCGCGCGACTCCTTCACCTACTGGGTGCACCACATGGCGGGCGTGGGCCTCGGCGGGCGCGCCGACGCCCTCGCCAACCAGTCCCTGCACGGCGCCCTGCTGCGGTTCGGCCTGACGGGCCCGCTGGAGATAGGCCTGTTCCTGCTGCTGGGCGCGGCGGTCGCGGTGCTCGGCCTGCGCCGGGCCGTGCGCTACGCCCGCGACGGCCAGCTCCTGCTCGCCGTCGCGATCACCGGCTGCGCCGCGATAGCGGTGTCGCCCACCACCTGGCAGCACCAGCTGCTGTGGGTGCTCCTCGCGGTCGTCGGCCGGGTCGGCCGCCGCGCCTCCGACCGGTACGTCTGGCCGGTCGCCGTCATCCTCGTCATGACCCTGTCGGCGAACATGATGCTGCCGCACATCGCGGCCCTGAACCCGCTGCGGGACAACATCGTCCTGCTGGCCGCCCTCGCCGCCGCGACGGCCGTGCCGTTCCTGTCCCGCACCTCGGAGCACTACGCCTCACCCGTCCCGACGGAGTACGCGCCCCCGGTCCCGGCCCGCTTCCGACGGGTCCCCCCGCTCCCCTTCCTGCGCCGGGTGCTCACCCGCCCGAACCTGTTCCTCGAACTGCTCCTCATACGCGTGACCTACGCCGCCTACCAGCAGGTCCGCCTCGCGGCGACGGGCGGCAGCATCTCCGGCGGCCGGGCCCGTGCCGAGCAGCACGGTCACGAGATCCTCTCCCTCGAGCGCTTCCTGCACCTCGACATCGAGCACGCCGTCAACCACGCCGTGGTGAAGATCGGCTGGCTGCGGAACTTCTTCGACTTCTACTACGAGTCCTTCCACTTCGTGGTCCCGCTGACCGTCCTCGGCGTCCTGTGCTGGCGCCGCCCGGTGGACTACCGCTGGGCCCGCACGGCCCTCGGCTTCGCCACCGTCCTGGCCCTGGTCGGCTTCTGGCTGTACCCCCTGGCCCCGCCCCGCCTGATGCCGACCCTCGGCATCATCGACACGGTCCACGGCGTCCAGGACTTCTCCCAGCCGGACTACGGCACCCTGACGTCCCTGACCAACCAGTACGCCGCGATGCCGTCCCTGCACTTCGGCTGGTCGCTGTGGTGCGGCGTGGTCATCGCGGTCGTCGCCCCGAAGTGGTGGATGAAGGCCCTGGGCCTCCTCCACCCCCTCTTCACGGTCTCGGCCATCGTCGCCACCGGCAACCACTGGGTGCTGGACGCGGTGGGCGGCGCGATCGTCGTCGGCGCGGGCTTCGGGCTGACCTACCTGCTGTCCGGCCCGCGCGCGGTCGCCGCGCCCGCCGCACCGGAGAGGCAACCGACAGCCGAACCCGCCCTCCGCTGACGAGCCGCACAACAAGGGGCCCCGTTGCCACGCATCCGGGCCGCCGACCGGATCGTCGCGCCGGCCGATCCGCCCGGCCGGCCGCTCGACCCCTTCCTAGGGGAAGGGGTCGGGAGGAACCGCGGCGGCACTTCGAGGTCTGCGAGCGCACCCGGGTCCGCCGCGCGCACGTGATCGCCTGCGCCCGCGTGGGGCACTGCGCGCGATGACCTCGGGTTCGACGGCCAGGTCTGGACTGGCGCCCCACCATCCACCATGCTGACGCATCCATGACATCCACGTCACTCGGGACGGTCACCGTGCGCGGATTCTCCGTCAGGGCCACACTGGCCGCCGTACTCCTGCTGGCGCCCCTGGCGCCCCTGGCGCCCGCCCCCGCGGCCGCCGTGGCGCAGCAGCCCGGCGGCGAGGCCGCGGCGTCCTCCGGAACCGCCGCGGACTGGACGCCGCCGCTCAGCACCCGCGGCCGCTGGATCGTCGACGCGAACGGGAACCGGTTCAAGCTGCGGTCGGGCAACTGGCACGGGGCCAGCGGCACCTGGAACGGCTCGGGGAGCACCGAGGACGACGCCAACCACCACGCGGGGGAGAACTCCGGCCGCGTCCCGCTGGGCCTTGACCGGGCTCCCATGGCCGAGATCGTCTCCGGCTTCCAGGAGATCGGGATCAACAGCATCCGGCTGCCCTTCTCCAACGAGATGATCCACGACGACCGCCCCGTCACGGACCGCGCCGTCGCCGCCAATCCCTCCCTGCGCGGCAGGACACCGCTCCAGGTGTACGACGCGGTGGTGCGCGGGCTCACCGACGCCGGACTCGCCGTGATCCTCAACAACCACACCAACACGACGCGTTGGTGCTGCGGAGTGGACGGCAACGAGCGCTGGAACGCCGGCCAATCCACCGAGACCTGGGAGAACGACTGGCTCTTCATGGCCCGCCGCTACCAGGACAACAAGCGCGTCGTCGGCGCCGACCTCTACAACGAGGTGCGCCGCAGCGTCTGGGACGACCCCAACTGGGGCCTCGGCGACGGCCACGACTGGTTCGCCGCCTCGCAGCACGTCGCCGACCGCATCCTCACGGAGGCCGATCCCGACCTCCTGATCGTCGTCGAGGGCATCAACTGGACCGGCATCCCGGTCGACGGCTTCGCGCACGGGCGCCCCACCCTGGAACCCGTACGCCGCCTCTCCCACACGCTCGTCGACTCCGGCAAGCTCGTCTACTCGGCGCACTTCTACGACTACACGGGCCCGAACCACAGCGGCGCCACCGGACTCGGCGAGACCAGCGACCCCCGCTACCGCGACCTCAGCCCCGCCGAACTGACCGACGTGGTCAACCGCCAGGCGCTCTACGTGGCCGCCGAGCAGGACCAGCACTTCACCGCCCCGGTCTGGATCAGCGAGTTCGGCGTCGGCGGCCGCGAGGAGACCGGCGCCGCCCCGCGTGCCTGGTTCGAGAACTTCGTCGACAACCTCGTCCGGGCCGACGCCGACTTCGCGTACTGGCCGCTCGTCGGCTGGCACGAGGACCGCAAGGGCAACGGCTGGGCCCTGCTGCACTGGGACGCGGCCGGTCACCGCATGGGCGTCTACGACGGCGACGACTGGCGGGCCGCCGCCTGGACCCGGCTTGTCCGGGCCCAGGGGCGCACCGGCCCGGTCGCCCCCGTGGCGAACTGGTCGATGCTCAGCCCCGACCACGGCGACTTCGTCGCCTCACGGCGGATGCGCGCCCTGCCCGACTGGAACCCCGGCGCCCGCAAGGCCGTCTGCCCCGACGGACAGCGCCTCCTCGGCCTCAGCCACACCGGCAACCGCGGTCTGTGCACGGACGTGTCCACGGGCCCCCTGGCGAACCCCTCCGGCACCCACGAGGTGGTCACCGACGAGCGCCATGTCGCCCCGGGCCAGGACTGGGCCAGTGGGTACACCAAACTCCAGTGCGCGGAGGGCCAGTTCCTCACCGGTTACAGCGTCCGCGGCTCCGCCGTCTCCGCCGCCCTGTGCACCGCGGCCCCGGCCGGAGCACTCGGCACGAGCGGCCGGACCGTCTGGTTCGACCGGAGCGACAACAGGGGCGCGTCCCCCCGGGGCGGCGACTTCGCCTACGGCCACTACAAGGGCCAGTGCGCGAACGACGAGTACCTGGCCGGAATCGCCTACACCGGCCGGCTGGGCTCCAGCCGCACCCCGGACGCCCTCTACTGCCGGAAGCTGGGCTGAGAGGGAGGCTCCGGCGCCTTCACCGAGTTCGTGTCGTGGGCGGCTGCCGACGCCGGCTGATCGTCAGCCGGCGACCGGCGGCACCTGTCCGCCCCACTGGTGGTTGCGCTGCTCGTTCTCGACGGCCTCGTAGATCAGGCCCTGGAGGCCCTCCGGGTCCGAGACGTGCTTCAGTTCGAGCATTCCGTGCTCCGAGGCCGACTGGACGGTCAGCGTCCCCTCGCGCAGGATGCGCTCCCACAGCGTGGCGCGGAACTCGACGTCGTTGACGCGGGTCAGCGGGATGCTGTGCCCGGTCTTCGTCAGGAAGCCGGTGCGCACGGAGACGCGCTTCGTCGTGACGATGTAGACGGTGCTGCGCCAGATCAGCAGCGGCCGCAGCCAGAACCAGACGGAGATGACCACCGCCACGCCCAGCACCACGTAACGGGCGACGGTGCCCCAGTCCTTGTCGGACGGGATCACCCACGCCAGTGCGCCCGCCACGGCCCAGACGAGGACGAGCACGACGAACTCGCCCACCATCTGCGTCCAGTGCTGGCGGGTCGCATGTATCAGTTCCTCGTCATCGGCCAGATGACGGTGCACGTTCACCATGGGCGGCATCCTGGCACATCAAGTGCCTTGTGAGTACGGCCCCTCCCACCGGAGGCGGGGCGTCATTCGCGTCCCGACGTCACCGCGGCCAGGATGCCTGCCATGGCCGCCGCGATCAGCAGGGGGATGCCCAGGTCGTGGTGGACGACCAGCCAGGCGCCGAGGACGGCGCCGGCCAGCATCGCGATCACGGAGGCCGTGCGGCGCGGGGAGCGGCGGCCGGTGCCGCCGCCGGCCCTGGAGTCGGCGGCGAGACCCGTCAGGGTCCTGGTCAGGACGGTGGTCGTCAGGTCGGGCACGTTCAGCTTGATGACCGTCGCGTTGCGCAGGCCCATCGCGAAGGCGGTCAGGGCGATGACGGAGTACACCATGGCCTCCGTGCCCGGCGCGGCGAAGGCCACCACGGCCGACGCCGCGACCAGGACGGCCTCGGCGGCGAGGGTCACCCTGGCCCAGGTGCGGCGCGAGCCGGTGCCGTAGCGCAGGGCGACCCGGCCGCCGACCGTCGCGCCCACCAGGAAGCACACCAGGGAGGTGACGGTGTGCGGCACCGAGAAGCCCGGTGCCCCGGCGGCGGCGAAGCCGAGCACGACCACGTTGCCGGTCATGTTGGCGGTGAAGACGTGCCCCAGTCCGAGGTAGCTGACCGCGTCGATCAGTCCGCTGACCACGGTCAGCCCCAGGAGCACCGCCACCAGGCGCAGTCCGCGTGCGTCGGGGTCGTCCGGTGGCGGGTCCCCCGGCGGTGGGTCCGTCGTCATGGGCTCAGGAAAGCAGAACGGGGGGGGCGTCGGCAGCCGGACACGGCGAAGGCGGCGGCCGGCGGGTGGGGCGGGCTCAGTACCAGCCGTGGGCCTGCCAGAACCTCCAGGCGCCGGCCGGGCTGCCGTAGCGGGACTTCATGTACTTCAGGCCCCACTTGATCTGCGTCCTGGGGTTGGTCCGCCAGTCGGCGCCCGCCGAGGACATCTTGGACGCGGGCAGCGCCTGGACCAGGCCGTAGGCACCGGAGGCGGCGTTGGTGGCGCGCGGGTTCCAGCCGCTCTCCCGCTGGACGATCTTGCTGAACGCGTGGAACTGCGCGGCATCCGGGATCATCTGGCGCGCGGCCGCCTTGGCGTAGGCGGCGGAGTGCCGCGGGGCCGCGTGGGCGGGGGTCGAGGTGAGGGCCAGGACGGCGGCGGTGGCGGCGGCCACGGTGGTGGTGGTGAGGGCCTTCTGCGGGGTGGCGGTGGCGGCGGCCACGGTGGTGGTGGTGAGGGCCTTCTGCGGGGTGGCGGTGGCGGCGGCCACGGTGGTGGTGGTGAGGGCCTTCTTCGGGGTGGCGGTGGCGGCGGCCACGGTGGTGGTGGTGAGGGCCTTCTTCGGGGTGGCGGTGGCGCGGAGGGCGGAGACGGTCATGGATCACCTCTCACGTCGGGGGCAGGGAATCGCGGGCTGCCGCGCACCACGGAGTGTGGGGCGGGGCGTGCCCTCGGCTCAGCCCGCCCGGTGCGGGCCGGGCGGAGCCTGGCGACGCCGTACAGAAAAGCAGGTGGGAACTCCGCCCGCAAACACCCCCTTTTGCCGGTTTCCGCCGCTTTTATGGTGCTCCGTATGGGTGTGAGCGGGCTCTCAACGCGCAGGTCAGGGCCGTGAACGCGCATATGTGCCAGACCGGGCGGGCAACGGCCCGGACTCGTGGGCGACCCAGCTCATGCGGGCGGTCCCGCCGGGCGTGTCACGGCGAGGGTGCGTCGAAGGTGACCGGGGCCTCGAAGGCGGCCCGGCGGGTGGCCCGGCGCAGCGCCCGCAGCACGGCGTGGCCGAGGACGAGGGTCAGGATCACCGTGACGGCGGCTCGGCCCAGGTCCCAGCCGAGCGAGGTGGCCAGGCAGTACGCCACGAACCGGGCCAGGTTGGCGGGGACGCCCGCGTGCGGGTCGAAGGCGATGGAGGAGGCGAGGGTGCCCATGAAGGGCCAGCCCGCGAGGTTCATGACGGTGCCGTAGGCGAAGGCGGCCAGGAAGCCGTAGAGCGCGAGCAGCAGCAGTTCCGCGCGGCCGCGCAGCCGCTCGGGGCCCGGCAGCAGACCCGCGCCCATGGTGAACCAGCCCATGGCCAGCATCTGGAACGGCATCCACGGCCCCACCCCGCCGGTGAGCAGCGCGGAGGCGAACATCGTCACCGAGCCGAGGACGAACCCGAAGCCCGGCCCGAGCACCCGCCCGCTCAGCACCATCAGGAAGAACATGGGCTCGATGCCGGCCGTCCCGGCCCCGATCGGGCGCAGCGCGGCCCCGGTCGCGGCCAGCACACCGAGCATGGCGACGGCCTTCGGGCCGAGGCCGGACTCGGAGATCGTCGCGGTGACGACGGCGACGAGCAGCACGAGCAGGCCCGCGAACAGCCAGGGCGCGTCCTGCGCGTGCGCGCTGAGCGACGAGGCGGGCGGGGCGAGGAACGGCCAGCCGAACGCGGCCACGCCGACCGCGCTGACCAGGGCGAGCGCGGCGAGGGACCGGGGGCCGAGGCGGACGGCCCGCACCCGGGGGTGGGGTATCGCGCCGGCCCGGCTCCCCTTCGCCTCGGCAGGACGGGCCGTCATGCCAGCGCCTCGCGGACCTGGGTGGCGGTGAGCCACCGCTGCGGGGCCAGGATCTTGGTGACCTGCGGGGCGAAGGAGGGGGAGGACACCACCACTTCGGCCGTCGGACCGTCGGCGATCACCTCGCCCTCGGCGAGCAGCACGACCCGGTGGGCGAGTTCGGCGGCCAGTTCGACGTCGTGCGTGGCGAGCACGATGGCGTGCCCCTCGGCGGCGAGCGCGCGCAGCAGGGCGACCAGACGGGTCTTGGCGCCGTAGTCGAGGCCGCGGGTCGGCTCGTCGAGCAGCAGCAGGGGCGGACGGGCCGCGAGCACGACGGCGAGCGCGAGCGCGAGGCGCTGGCCCTCCGACAGGTCACGGGGGTGGGTGTCGTCGCCGACGCCGGGCAGCAGCTCGCGGACCAGGTCCCGGCAGGTGCCGGGCGCGGCCTGCGCGTCCTGGTCGGCGGCCGCGCACTCGGCGGCGACCGTGTCGGCGTACAGCAGGTCGCGCGGCTCCTGTGGGACGAGCCCGACCCGGCGCACCAGTTCGCGGGGCGTCGTGCGGTGCGGGACCGCGCCGCCCACCCGGACCCGCCCGGCGGACGGCTGGACCAGCCCGACGAGCGAGCCGAGCAGCGTGGACTTCCCGGCGCCGTTGCGCCCCATGAGGGCGACGGTCTCGCCGGGGGCGACGGACAGGTCGACGTTCCGCAGGGCCTGGACGCCGGCGCGCCGGACACCGAGGGAGTGGACCTCGGCCACGGGCGCGCCCGCCGGGACGGGCTCGGGGGTGGGGCCGCGGCGCAGCCGCCACCGGGATGCCGGACGGGGCGCCGGACGGGGCGCGGGGACCGGGAGTGCCGTGGCCGGTGCCGTCCCGGAGCGCACGGGCTCCCGTCCGTCCAGCCGTTGCCGCAGACCGGCGGCCCGGCGGCGGGCGTCCCGTACGGTCAGGGGCAGCGGGGACCAGCCCGCCAGCCGGCCCAGGTCCACCACCGGCGGGTACACCGGGGAGACGGCCATGACGTCCGCCGGGGACCCCAGCAGCGGGGCGGTGCCCGGGGCGGGCAGCAGGACGACCTGGTCGGCGTACTGGACGACCCGTTCCAGGCGGTGTTCGGCCATGAGGACCGTCGTGCCGAGGTCGTGCACGAGCCGCTGGAGGACGGCGAGGACCTCCTCGGCGGCGGCCGGGTCGAGCGCCGAGGTCGGCTCGTCCAGGACGAGGACCTTCGGGTGCGGGGTGAGGACCGAGCCGATCGCGACCCGCTGCTGCTGGCCGCCGGACAGGGTGGCGATGGGCCGGTCGCGCAGGTCGGCCAGGCCCAGCAGGTCCAGGGTCTCCTCCACGCGCCGCCGCATCACGTCCGGGGCCAGGCCCAGCGACTCCATGCCGTAGGCGAGTTCGTCCTCCACGGTGTCCGTGACGAAGTGCGACAGCGGATCCTGGCCGACGGTGCCGACGACGTCGGCGAGTTCACGCGGCTTGTGGGTGCGGGTGTCCCGGCCGGCCACGGTGACCCGGCCGCGCAGGGTGCCGCCGGTGAAGTGCGGCACCAGCCCGCTGACCGCGCCGAGCACGGTGGACTTGCCGACGCCGGACGGCCCGACGAGCAGGACGAGTTCACCTTCGGGCACCTCGAAGTCCACGCCGCGGACGGTGGGTTCCACCGCTCCGTCGTAGGTGACGGAGACATCCTCGAAGCGGATCACGACGGCTCCTTGGGGGCGGGACTGGCGGGTACGGCGAACGCGGGGGCCAGACCGAGGAGTACGGCGGCGGCGGGCCACAGGGGAAGAGTGGGCGGGACGAGCGGGACCACGCCCGGGTGCAGGGCCTGGGGATCGCGGGCGGCGGCGAGCGCCAGCAGGGCCGCGACCAGCATGCCCGACCCGGCGACCAGACAGGAGCGGAGGTTCCAGGAGTCCGGTCGGTAGCGGGTGCGCGGGGAGCGGCGCCCGCCGAGCCACAGTCCGGCCAGCGCGGCGGCGACCCCGGCGAGCAGCACCGGCAGGCCGTAGGTGCCGCCCTCGGCGGTGAGCAGCCCGTACGTCCCGGCGCAGACGCCCAGCAGACCGCCGAGCGTGAGCACGGCGGTGGTCCGGCGGACGGCGGGCGCGACCTCGGCGGTACGGCCGTAGCCGCGGGCGTCCATCGCGGCGGCGAGGGCGACGGAACGCTCCAGCGCGCCCTCCAGGACCGGCAGTCCGACCTGCACCAGGCCGCGGACACCCCGGTCGGGGCGGCCCCGCAGCCGGCGGGCGGCCCGCAGGCGACGCCCGTCGGCGACCAGGTGCGGGGCGAAGGTGAGCGCGACGACGACGGCGACCCCGGTCTCGTACAGGGCGCCGGGCAGGGACTTCAGCAGGCGGGCGGGCGCGGCGAGGGCGTTCGCGGCGCCGACGCAGACCAGCAGCGTGGCCAGCTTCAGCCCGTCGTACAGGGCGAAGACGACCGCCTCGGCCGTGACCCGGCCGCCCAGGCGGATGCCCTGCGCCCAGTGCGGCAGGGGGACTTCGGGAAGGGAGACGATCACGTGCGAGCCGGGAATGGGCGAGCCGAGCACGACGGCGAAGACGAGGCGGATGACGAGGACGGCGAGGGCGAGCCGGACGAAGGCAGTGTAGGACCGGGCGGACGGCGTGTTGGGGCGGCAGCTCACCACGACGTAGCCGGAGACCGCCAGCAGCAGGCCGAGCAGCAGGGGATTGGTGGTGCGGGTGGCCGCGGTGCCCAGGGCCAGCGCCCACAGCCACCAGGCGCCCGCGTGGACGCCGGCGGGGCCGCGGGCGGGTGCGCCGCCGGAGCGGCCCGCCCGCCCGCGGTCCCGCACGGCGTCACGCATCCCTGCGCCGCCGCGCCTGCCAGACCGCCGCCGCGCCCAGTACGACCACCGCGGCACCACCGGCGAGGAGACCCACCGAGGGGCCCTCCTCGCGCGGCTCGTCCGCGGCGGGCTGCTCGCTCCCGCCCGCCGTCACCTGCTCGCCGCAGCCCTTCCGCGGATAGCCGGAGATGGCGCACAGCAGGGCGTTGGCGTCGTACCGCAGCGGTTTCGCGACGGCCGCCAGGGCCTCGGCCGTGGTCGCGTCGGACGGCACCCGGGCGCACGCCGTGCGCGGCGCCGGCGGGGTCTCGCCGGCCGGGGCGTCCGCCTGGACGCCGAAGTCGAGGACGAGCGCCACCCGCTTGCTGCCCTTCTCGGCGGGCGTCTTCGCGCAGATGGCCTCGAAGTCGGCCGTCCCGCGCGGCTTGCTCGCGTCCTGGGAGTCCTCACTCACCGCGAAGCGGAGGCCCTGGACGTCGCCGTCGGAGGGACGCGCGGTCGACGGGCCCTCGGTGGCGTACGTCCACTTCCCGCCGTCGCGGTCCCAGAAGGACCAGTACCGGTAGCCGGTGGCCTGCGCCTGACCGGCACCGGCCACCAGCAGGAGCGCGGCCGCGAGCAGCGGTGCGCACAGCGCCCGGAGCCGGCGGGTCACGACTGGCCCTGCTTCTTCCGGCCGCTCAGCAGGAACCCGATGCCGACGCCCGCGACGAGGAAGACGCCGACGGTCCACCAGACGCCGAAGGGGGAGTCACTCTTCGCGGCCTGGGGGGCCGGTCCGGTCGCGTTGAGCCGCTCGACCAGGTCGACACCGCCGAAGTCACGCGGGTCGGCGCCGGCCGCGCGGGCCGCGAAGACGAGCTGGGCGTAGGCGGCGGGACCGCTCTGCTTGGCCCACGCCTCGGAGTTCTTCTCCAGCCACTTCAGCGGCTTCTGCGCCTGCGCGGGCCCGCTCTGCGCGGCCAGGGCGACGACTGCGTCGGCGGTGTTGCCGAAGTCGGGCTGGTCGGTGGAACCGGGGAGGGAGGAGGTGAGGTGACCGTCCTTGGCGACGGCCTGCGCGAGGTACGAGGCGCCGTTGGCCGCGGCCCGGTCCGGGCCGGGCTTGCCCGAGTCCTCGCAACGGGCCTCGGCGCCCTTGGCGTTGCCCTTGGGGGCCATGCCCTGCCCGAGCGCGGCGACGACGGCGGCCGCCGTGGCGTCCGCGTTGGCGGCGAGCTCGCCCTTCTTGTCCGGCTGGTAGGCGAAGGCGCCGGCCCCGTCGCCGGAGCACGGCAGGGCGAAGGTCAGCAGGGCGTCGTAGGGGGACTTGCCGTCCTTGACCACACTCTCCGGCTTCTGCCCGACGGCGGCGAGCGCGCCGATCACGACCGAGGTCGAGTTGGTGTCGCTGGGCCCGCCGGGCGTGTACCCCCAGCCGCCGTCCTTGTTCTGCACGGACTTCAGCCAGGACACCGCCTTGCCGGTGACCGTGTCGTGGCCGCCGAGCGCGGCGAGGGCCTGCACGGCGGCGGCGGTGCTGTTGGTGTCGACCATCAGCTTGGCGTCGCAGGCCTTTCCCGGCTCGGCGCGGAAGGGCGCGAAGGAACCGTCGGCGCACTGCTGTCCGGTCAGCCAGTCCACGGCCTTGGCGGCGGGCCGCACCTCCACCGTGTGCTGCGCGAGCAGCGCCAGGGACTGGCGCCAGACGCCGTCGTACTGGGGGTCGGTCGTGCCGTAGAGCCCGGCCGGAAGAGCCGGCGACGACGGGGACGGGCCGGCGGACGTGTCTGCGACGGCGGGGGCCGCGCTGCCGATCACGGCGACGGCGGCGGCCAGGGCCGCGGCGCTGCGGCGGAAGTTCATGATCGGCGGGTGCCTCTCCCTGCGGGGAGCCGGACAGCACGGGACACCCCGGCGGCTCGGCTCCGTATACCTCGACGGTGCGATGCGCCGGCGGACTGCCGACACGCATGAGCCGGTCACGTCCCGTCCCGGGCATTCCGGCTCGCCGCCCTCGCGGGACGGCTCACGGCTGCGGGTCAGCGCCGGATTTCCACCGGCTTCCCCCCGAACGGGTGTGATGACGACCCGGTCACTCTACCGGCCTACCGGAAAGGCCCCGAGGGGTGGCCGATGCCCGTCTCGTCCGGCGCGGGAGAAACCGAAAAAATCTTCGGATTGGGGGGTTCCATCCGGTACGGGTGGATTTATTCTGTAAGTGGCCTACGAGGCGAGTGAGGGAGTTCGACCGGAGTAGCCGACTTTGGCGAGACGCTACGGCATCCGCTGGGGCCGACGTCGACGGTCGGGCTGAGAGGCCGGAAGGTAGCAGTCGGACCTGAAGGCGACCCCCATTACCTGATCCGGGTAATACCGGCGAAGGGAACCCGTCTCGTAGGTCCTATTCGTGCGCCACGGCGGGCATGGTCAGGTCGATCAGACGGCACGCCGTCCCTATGTCGGCCTTCGCCTGGGCGAGGGAGGCGCGGCCCGAGAGCCAGGTGATCAGGGCCGACAGCCAGGTGTGCTCGATCACGCGGACCACGGAGAGCTGCTCGGCGGTGGGCTCCTCCAGGCCCATGGCGTCCAGGATGATCGCGGTGGTCTGACGGGAGACCTGGTCGACCTCCGGGCTCACGCTGCGGTCCGCGAAGGTCAGCGCGCGGACCATCGCGTCCGCGAGGTGGGGGTCGCGCTGGAGGGCGCCGAAGGCGCGCATCAGGGTCTCCGCCACCCGCTCGGCGGCGCTCTCGCCGGCCGGCGGGTTCTTGCGCAGCGTGCCGTGCAGGCGCTCCAACTGGTCCTGCATCGTGGCGACGAGCAGGTGCACCTTGGACGGGAAGTACCGGTAGAGCGTGCCCAGCGCCACCTGCGAGGACTCCGCGACCTCCCGCATCTGCACGGCGTCGAAGCCGCCCCGGGCGGCCAGTTGCGCGCTCGCGTGCAGGATGCGGCGGCGACGGGCCTCCTGCCGCTCGGTGAGGGGCGGTGAGGCCGGCCGGGAGGTACTGGCTCGCGCAGGCATGGATCCCGTTCCGTGACAGTCGGTGAGGCAGAGGCCGGCAGGGGGACCGGACCGCGGGCGGTGGCGCGGGCCGTGGTGCGAATCACCCGATCCGCTGCTCACAGCGTGGCTACCTGCCGGTAGATTCGGAGCCTCCTGAACGATCAAGTCTGAAACTTGTTCTAGATTAGCGTCCCGACGTAATCTCGCGGGACAGTGCAGTCAGAAGGGGGGCCGGAGTGACCGCTGAGCCCAGTCAGGCGGGGTCCCCGGCGGACCTGGCGGCGGACGGCGAGCGACCGCTCGGCATAGCGCTCCTCACCTACAAGGGGAACCCGTTCTGCGGCGGCCAGGGCGTCTACGTCCGCCACCTCTCGCGCGAACTGGCCCGCCTCGGCCACCGGGTCGAGGTGATCGCCGCCCAGCCCTACCCCATCCTCGACACCCCCGACACCCTCGGTGGGATCGCCGGCGACGGCCACGACGGCCGGCTGCGCCTGACCGAGCTGCCGAGCCTGGACCTCTACCGGCAGCCGGACCCCTTCCGCACCCCGAAGCGCGACGAGTACCGCGACTGGATCGACGCGCTGGAGGTCGCCACCATGTGGGCCGGCGGCTTCCCCGAGCCGCTGACCTTCTCGCTGCGCGCCCGCCGCCATCTGCGCGCCCGGCGCGGGGAGTTCGACATCGTCCACGACAACCAGACCCTGGGATACGGGCTGCTGGGGGACGTCGGCGCGCCACTGGTCACCACCATCCACCACCCCATCACCGTGGACCGGAAGCTGGAGCTGGACGCCGCCGAGGGATGGCAGCGGCGCTGGTCCGTACGCCGCTGGTACGCCTTCACCCGCATGCAGAAGCGCGTCGCGCGCCGGCTGCCCTCCGTGCTCACCGTCTCCGGCACCTCCCGCCAGGAGATCGTCGACCACCTCGGCGTGCGCGGGGACCGCGTCCACGTCGTGCACATCGGCGCCGACACCGACCTGTTCTCACCCGACCCGGCCGTGCGGCAGGTGCCCGGCCGGATCGTGACCACCTCCAGCGCGGACGTGCCGCTCAAGGGGCTGGTGTTCCTCGTCGAGGCGCTGGCGAAGGTGCGTGCCGAGCACCCCGCCGCGCACCTCGTCGTCGTCGGCAAGCGGCCCGAGCAGGGCCCGGTCGCGCAGGCGGTCGAACGCTACGGCCTCGAAGGCGCCGTCGAGTTCGTCAAGGGGATCTCGGACGCCGAACTGGTCGGCCTGGTCCGCTCGGCCGAGGTCGCCTGCGTGCCGTCGCTGTACGAGGGCTTCTCCCTGCCGGCGGCCGAGGCCATGGCCACGGGCACTCCGCTGGTCGCCACGACCGGGGGCGCCGTCCCCGAGGTCGCCGGCCGCGACGGCGAGACGTGCCTGGCCGTGCCGCCGGGCGACGCCGGGGCGCTGGCCACGGCGCTCGGCCGGCTGCTGGGAGACCCGGAGCTGCGCCTCCGGCTGGGCCGGGCCGGGCGCGAGCGGGTCCTGCGGCACTTCACCTGGGCCCGCGCCGCCGAGGGAACCGTGGCCCGGTACCGCGAGGCCCTCGACCGCTCCCGTGCGGGCACCTCCGTCGGCCGGAGCGCGGGCACCCCGGGCGCCGGCCCCGCGCGGACCGGCACCACCACGATCGACGCCGACCTCAACCGAGAAAGCAGGGCCACGTGCTGACCGTCGACTTCTCCCGGTTCCCGCTCGCCCCGGGCGACCGCGTGCTGGACCTCGGATGCGGTGCCGGCCGGCACGCGTTCGAGTGCTACCGGCGTGGGGCCCGGGTCGTGGCGCTGGACCGCAACGGCGAGGAGATCCGCGAGGTCGCCAAGTGGTTCGCGGCGATGAAGGAGGCCGGGGAGGCGCCGCAAGGGGCGACCGCGACGGCCATGGAGGGCGACGCGCTGGCGCTGCCCTTCCCCGACGACTCCTTCGACGTCGTCATCATCTCCGAGGTGATGGAGCACATCCCCGACGACAAGGGCGTCCTCGCCGAGATGGTCCGGGTGCTCCGGCCGGGCGGGCGGATCGCGGTCACCGTGCCGCGCTACGGTCCCGAGAAGGTCTGCTGGGCCCTGTCCGACGCCTACCACGAGGTGGAGGGCGGCCACATCCGCATCTACAAGGCCGACGAACTCCTCGCCAGAATGCGCGAGGCGGGCCTGAAGCCCTACGGCACCCATCACGCGCACGCGCTGCACTCGCCGTACTGGTGGCTGAAGTGCGCGTTCGGCGTCGACAACGACCAGGTGCTGCCGGTGCGGGCGTACCACAAGCTGCTGGTCTGGGACATCATGAAGAAACCGCTGGCCACCCGGGTGGCCGAGCAGGCGCTGAACCCGCTGATCGGCAAGAGCTTCGTGGCGTACGCGACCAAGCCGCGGCTGCCCGCCACGGCCGGGGGCGCCGAAGCGTGACGACTCCCCGGACAGAACACCTCGTCCTGCCCGGAGTCCTCACCGCCGGGCAGGCCGCCGCGACCGTACGCGGCATACTCGCCGTCCAGCGGGAGGACGGGGCGATCCCGTGGTTCCGCGGTCACCACCTCGACCCGTGGGACCACGTCGAGGCGGCGATGGCGCTGGACGCGGCCGGCGAGCACGAGGCCGCCGAGCGTGCCTACGCGTGGCTGGCCCGCCACCAGCTCCAGGACGGCTCCTGGTACGCGGCCTACGCCGACGGGGCGCACGACGACGTCACCGACCGCCGCCGGGAGACCAACTTCGTCGCCTACACGGCCGTAGGGGTCTGGCACCACTACCTCTCGACGGGCGACGACGCCTTCCTGGACCGCATGTGGCCCGTCGTGTACGCGGCGATCGAGTTCGTGCTGCGGCTCCAGCAGCCCGGCGGGCAGATCGGCTGGAAGCGGGAGGACGACGGCACGGACACCGCGGACGCGCTGCTGACCGGGTGCTCCTCGGTCCACCACGCCCTGTGCTGTGCGCTGGCGATCGCGGAGCAGCGTGAAGAGCCGCAACCGGACTGGGAGTTGGCGGTCGGCACGCTCCGGCACGCGATCCGCGCGCACCCGGAGCGGTTCCTGGACAAGGACCGCTACTCCATGGACTGGTACTACCCGGTGCTGGGCGGCGCGCTGACCGGCGCGGAGGCGAAGGCGCGCATAACGGAGGGCTGGGACCGCTTCGTGGTGCCCGGACTCGGGGTGCGCTGCGTCGTCCCCAACCCGTGGGTGACGGGCGGGGAGTCGGCCGAACTCGCCCTGACCCTGTGGGCGGTGGGCGAATCCGACCACGCCCTGGCCGTGCTCCAGTCCATCCAGCACCTGCGCGACCCGGACACCGGCCTGTACTGGACGGGCTACGTCTTCGAGGACGACGCCGTGTGGCCCCGCGAACTGACCACGTGGACCGCCGGATCCCTCCTCCTCGCGGTGGCCGCGCTCGGCGGCCACGAGGCCACCTGCACGGTCTTCGCGGCGGGCGACCGCCTGCCGCGGGGCCTCGACACGGACTGCTGCGGCTGACGCCGTTCGTCAGCCCGCGCCCGCCCGGCCCGGTTTGGAACGGTGCGCCGCCGTCAGTGCCGGTGCATCCGGTTGGCGACGGCATGGCCGACGAAGAGGTACACCACGGCGGCCAGACCGTAGCCGGCGATCACGCGGGCCCAGGGCCTGTCGAAGGTGAAGAGATCCCGGGACCAGCCGGCCAGCCAGTCGGCAGCGCCGTGGACGAACCGGACCAGTTCGTTGGCCCGGTTGGCGTCCAGCAGGTACATCAGGATCCACAGTCCGAGGATGAGGGCCATGACGTCCGCGACCACCGCGATGACCGTACCGGCGGAGTTGGGACCCGTGCGATATCGAGGGGACATGCCCTTGCGTCTGCCCCGGAATCCCGCCGGAAACCCGGTCCGCGCACGGGGAGTGACCCGGAGGGTACCTCCAGTGCACTGTTTCGGCGCGGCCACCCGGGATCACACGGATCTTCTCAACACCCGCAGCAACATGTACCGGGAGGACACCGTGCCCGTACCGATACGGCGCCTCGCCCTGGCGCTGACGCTCTGCTGCGCCCTGCTCGCCGGTTCCACCGGGTGGGCCGTGGGCGCCCAGAGCACTCCGCAACACAGTCCGACGGTCGCCGTGGCGGCGGCCACGCCAAAGCCCACCACGCCCGCGGAGAGGCAGCACTTCGCCAAGACCCGGTTCGTGGCGAACGCGGCGCTCGCGGCCGGGGCCACCTACGAGTGGATCGTGAAACCGTACAAGCAGGGCAAGTTCAAGAAGGGCGCTCCCCACCGCAGGGGCACCCTCATCAAGGCGGCCCTCGCGGGCGCCTTCACGTACAACAGGCTCAAGGCCGCCGTGCGCAACGCCCACGGCGACCCCCTGCTGTCGAAGGCACTCGCCCCCCTCAACAGGGCCATCAACGACCTGAAGGCCCTGCCCTCCAAGCTGCGCCACGGCGACACCTCGGCGGTCGGTGACTACAACAACGTCATCAACAAGGTGAAGGGCGCCGGGAGCAGCGCGGGCGCGCCGGTCCACAACAAGGTGCCGACCCACTCGCAGCTCATCCACGGCTCCTAGGAGCCGTTCCGGGCCGTTCACCGACGGCCTGCCGGGTCCAGGCCCCGCGTGCGGCACGGCAACGGCCCCCCGCCCGCGAGGGCGAGGGGCCGCAGGGCCGGTCCGGCGGACCGGATCAGCCGCGCTGGATGTTGGACGCGTCCTGGAGGACACCGCGGCGGCCGTCCTGCATCTCGGTCAGCAGGCCCTGACCGCGCTGCTCCACGGCCAGGTACCACACGCCCGGCGCCAGCTCGGCGATCGGCGCGGGGGAACCGTCCTCCGCGAACAGCGGACGCGGCGCCGGCACGGCGAACCAGAACGGCGAGAAGCCGGCCGCGGGCTGCTGCCCCTGCGAGGCCTGCTGCGGCTGACCACCGCCGAACGACGGCTGGTTCTGCTGCGGCTGCCCGCCGAACGGCTGCTGAGCGCCCGGGTAGCCGTACCCGCCCTGCGGCTGCGCGCCGTAGGGCTGCGGCGCGGCCGGCCGGGGCGCGGGCGTCAGGGCGGCCTGGAGAGCCGGGACCAGCGGGGTGGCGACGGCACCGGCGGCCAGGACCAGGGCGGCGATGAAGCCCAGGATCAGGCCGGCGCCCGCGCCGACCTGGGGAGCGTCCACCAGGTTCCAGAACATGATCCACGCCACCAGTACCGTGAACGCCACTCCCACCGCGCCCAGGTCCAGGCCCGCCACCTTGCGGGGCTGCGGCAGACACCGGTTGACGACGATCAGCGCGGCGCCGATCACTCCGCCCATGTAGACGCCCAGGCCCAGACCGAGCGCGTCCCAGGCGTTGCTGGTCAGGTAGCTCGAGTAGGTGTGGAGGAACGACGCGATGAACAGCAACACCGCTGCTCCGATCACCACGCCGTCGCCCCGAGTGAGGGAGCGGATATTCACGTCAGGTCCTTCTGGTTCGTCGTCTCGTCGGTGGAGGCGTCGCTGTCACCATCTCGCCGTCAGGCCGCGGTGCGAAGCGCGGGGGTGGCGCCTCATCGTACGGATGACACTATCGTCCGTACGGCCACGATGTCCGCCGGGACGAGTGCCCTGATCACGACTCGCGCAGGAAACTCACGATTCCCTCAGAGATCCCCTCTGCCGCCTTCTGCCGCCAGCCGCCGTTGGTGAGCGATGCCGCGTCCTTGCTATCGCGCATGTTGCCGCACTCGATGAACACCTTGGGAACCGTTGACAGATTGAGACCGCCCAGGTCCTTCCGCGTGACGAGGCCGGTGCCGCCGCCGATGTAGTTGGACGGCGCCTCGCCCGTGACCCGCACGAAGTTGCCCGCGATGCGCTCGCCCAGATCGCGGGAGGCGGACACGATCGGGCGGGTGTCGGCGGAGCCGGCGTGCACGGCCCCCGGGAGGATGACGTGGAAGCCGCGGTCACCGGACGCCGCGCCGTCGGCGTGGATCGACACGGAGGCGTCCGCGTGCGCCTCGTTGCCGATCCGGGCGCGCTCGTCGACGCACGGGCCCCAGGCCGGAGAGTCGCCGTCGTGGGTCAGCTTCACCGTCGCGCCCTGCGCTTCGAGCAGCGCGCGCAGCCGGTGGGCCACGTCCAGCGTGAACCGGACCTCGGTGTAACCGGCGTTGGTGGACGTGCCGGTGGTGTCGCACTCCTTGCGGTTGGTGCCGATGTCCACCGTGCGGTTGATCTCCGCCGTGTGCCGGAAGTTGCCCTGGTTGTGGCCCGGGTCGATGACGACGACCTTGCCCTTGAGCGGGCCGGAGGCGGCGGGCGTCCGCGAGGCGGACTGGCCGGCCCCCTTGTCGTCCTGTCCGGGATACGAGGGCAGGAGCGGCCCCGCGGACCCCGAGGGCGAGCCGGACCCCGAGGGGGAGCCGGTCGCCGAGGGGGAGCCGGTCGCCGACGGCGGTGCCGCCGTGTCCGAGCCGCCCGGGTCGCCCACCGCCTCGTACACCAGCCAGCCCAGCAGCGCGCCGGGCACCAGTGCCGCGAGGGAGACGGTCAGCAGCCCCCGGCGGAGGCGGCCGGGGCGCTCGGGCTGCGGGACATCGAAGTCGGGGCCTTGGTACGACACGCCTGCGACTCTAACGGCGGGCGCGGGCGGCTGCTTCCGATCGCCGCAGGACGCGCAGCGATCCGGTCGCCGACACCTCGGTGAACCCGCCCGATTCCAGGGCCCGGAGGTAGACGCGGTACGGGGCCTGTCCGGTGAACTCGTCCACCGGGTCCGGGAACACGTCGTGGATGACCAGCAGCCCGCCCTCGGCCAGGTGCAGCGCCCACCCCTCGTAGTCGGCGGTCGCGTGCTCGTCGGTGTGGCCGCCGTCCACGAAGACCAGGCCGAGCGGGGTGTTCCACAGGGCGGCGATCTGCGGCGAGCGGCCGACGAGCGCCACCACGTGGTCCTCGAGACCCGCCCGGTGCAGGGTCCTGCGGAAGGCGGGGAGCGTGTCCATCAGCCCGATCTCCGGGTCGACCGTCTCCGGGTCGTGGTACTCCCAGCCGGGCTGCTGCTCCTCGCTGCCGCGGTGGTGGTCCACGGTGAGCGCGGTGACCCCGGCTCGCCGGGCCGCGTCGGCGAGCAGGACCGTCGAGCGCCCGCAGTACGTGCCGACCTCCAGCAGCGGCAGCCCGAGCCGCCCGGCCGCCACGGCCGCCGCGTACAGCGCGAGCCCCTCGTCGGTGGGCATGAACCCCTTCGCGGCCTCGAACGCGGCGAGGATTGCGGGCTCAGGTGCCGCGGGCATGGAGGGTCCTATCTATTGATGTGGGTCTGAACTGGTCACTCGTAAGATCGGCGAGGCCCAGGGGCCCTGGGTATGGCTGTCATGGTCGAGCCGCTGGATG
>NZ_JBIVTV010000005.1:0-23311 GCF_044756885.1 Streptomyces sp. NPDC091412
CTGGATGTACTCGGGTGATGCGACAACGCGGCGTGGGGGTACCCCCGGCCGAAGGCTGGGGGAGTGCCGTGCCGGGCGTCGCGAGCCGGTGAACCCTTCCGGTCACAGCACTAGGGTTCCCCCGTGACTGCCTTTACCGATGAGACCGACGAGAACGTGCCCGGCCGTTACGGCCCCACCGCCACCACGGAGGCCGACCCGCGCGACGTCGGCCGGGTGCGCACCGAGTACGCGCCCGCGCACGACGGCGACCCGGACCCCGGAGAGATCGTCTGGACCTGGGTGCCCTTCGAGGAGAACGACGGCCGGGGCAAGGACCGGCCGGTGCTGGTGGTGGCCCGGGAGGCCGCCGGGACGCTCCTGGCGGTGCAGCTGTCCAGCAAGGCGCACGACGGCGACCGCGAGTGGGTGGCCATCGGGAGCGGCCCTTGGGACCGGTCGGGACGGGATTCCTGGGTGGACGTCGACCGGGTGCTGCGGCTGCACGACGACGGCATGCGCCGTGAGGCGTGCGCGCTGGACCGGATGCGATTCGGCCTCGTGGTGCACCGCCTGCGGGAGCGCTACGGCTGGAGCTGACGCGTGGACCGCGCGCCGCGGCGCGCGGATCACCCGGTCGGAGTAGCACCGGGCACGGGGCCCGGTCCGCCCGCGGGACTCCCGCGAAGGAGACGGACCCATGCGGATGTGCCGGGCCCCGGCATCGCGGGTGAGCGTCTGAAATATCGCGGATACGGAGATTTGGCGCCACGATTGTCGCGATTTGCACCCTTGTGCGAATCGGCCGGAGGGTTTTGGCTGGGACGGTGCGGCCCCGGCCCGGCCCTCCGACCGCCGGGCCGGTGGCATGGTGGAATCTCAGGAGGATCCCGACATGTCCGATGCGCAACCCCCCTCGGAGGGCGGCCGTGCGGAACCCCGTACCGCCGTCACCGAAGCCGAGGCCCAGGCTCTGGTCAGCGGCATCTGCTTCAAGACCGGACCGCCCCGCACCCTCGGGGTCGAAGTGGAATGGCTCGTCCATGAGCTGCGTGCGCCGCGGCTCCCCGTGACACCCGAACGTCTCGAAGCGGCCTACGCCGCACTGCGGACCATGCCCCTGAGGTCGGCGTTCACCGTCGAACCCGGCGGCCAGCTGGAGTTGAGCTCGCCGCCCGCCGCCTCCCTGATGGAGTGCATCGGTACCGTCTCCGCCGACCTCGACACCGTCCGCGCCGTACTGGCCGAGGACGGACTCCGTCTCGTCGGTGTCGGCCACGATCCCTGGCACACCCCCCGCAGATTCCTGCGCGAGCGGCGCTACGACGCCCTGGAGGCCTGTCTGGACCGCTCCGGCCCGGCCGGCCGGCACATGATGTGCGCCTCGGCGTCCGTGCAGGTCTGCGTGGACGCCGGCCACGAGGAGCCCGGACCGCTCGGCCACGGGCGCCGCTGGTGGCTGGCGCACCACCTGGGCGCGGTTCTGGTGGCCGCGTTCGCCCACTCCCCGCTGGTGGCGCGGCGCCCCACCGGCTGGCTCTCCACGCGGCAGCTGATGTGGATGGAGATCGGCCCCGGCCGGGCCGGCGCCCCCGCGCTGAACGGCAGTCCCCGCACCGCCTGGGCCCGGCACGTGCTGGACGCGCCGGTGATGTGTGTACGGCACGAGGACGGGCCGTGGGAAGTGCCCGACGGGCTCACCTTCCGCGGGTGGATCAGCTCGCGCCGGCCGAGGCCGCCGACCCGGGAGGATCTCGACTACCACCTCACGACGCTGTTCCCGCCGGTCAGGCCACGGGGCCACCTGGAACTGCGCATGATCGACGCGCAGCCCGGCGACGACGGGTGGATCGTGCCGCTGGCGGTCACCGCGGCGCTCTTCGACGACCCGGAGGCGGCGGAGACCGTCTACCGGGTGGTGAAGCCCCTCGCCGAGCGGTCCGGGCCACTGCCCGCGCCGCACAATCCGCTGTGGACCGAGGCGGCCCGCTCCGGGCTCGCCGACCCCGACCTGCGCGAGACCGCCGTCGCCTGCTTCGCCGCCGCCCTGGAGGCCCTGCCCCGGCTCGGCGCCACCACCGAGGTCACGGACGCCGTCGCGGCGTTCCAGGACCGCTACGTGCGCCGGGGCCGCTGTCCCGCCGACGACCTGCTGGACCGGCTGCACGGCTCGGAGAACCCCAGGTCCGGCCTCCGTACGCCCCAGGGAACCCCCACCGTCCACGGGAAGGACATCGCGCCATGACCGATCCCGCCCTCGACGGCGATACCTTCGACGCAGAGACGCTGCGCGAGCGCGCGCTGCGCTCGCTCACCAGGGCCCGTGACCGCACCACGCTGCTGACCACCTGCGTGGAGGAGCCCGACCTCACCGCCCAGCACTCGCCGCTGATGTCCCCGCTGGTGTGGGACCTCGCCCACATCGGCAACCAGGAGGAGCTGTGGCTGCTGCGGGCGGTCGCCGGCCGCGAGGCGATGCGCCCCGAGATCGACAGCCTCTACGACGCCTTCGAGCACCCGCGTGCCGAACGCCCCTCGCTGCCGCTGATGGCCCCCGACGAGGCCCGCGGCTACGCGTCCGAGGTGCGCGGCCGGGTGCTGGACGTACTGGAGTCCACCGCGTTCCACGGCACCCGGCTGACCGAGGCGGGCTTCGCCTTCGGCATGATCGCGCAGCACGAGCAGCAGCACGACGAGACCATGCTGATCACCCACCAGCTCCGCCGGGGCCCGCAGGCCCTGACCGCACCGGACCCGGAGCCGGTCCCGCCGTTCACCGGTCCGCCCGAAGTCCTCGTCCCCGGTGGCCCGTTCACCATGGGCACCTCCACCGAGCCGTGGGCGCTGGACAACGAGCGCCCCGCGCACGTGCGCGAGGTGCCGCCGTTCCGGATCGACACCACCCCGGTGACCAACGCCGCCTACCAGGCGTTCGTCGAGGACGGCGGCTACACCGAGCCCCGCTGGTGGGCACCGGACGGCTGGGCCCACATACGGCGGCACGGCATCGACGCGCCGCTGTACTGGCGGCGTGACGGCGGGCAGTGGCTCCGGCGCCGCTTCGGCGTCACCGAGGCCGTACCGCCCGACGAGCCCGTGCTGCACGTGTGCTGGTACGAGGCCGACGCCTACGCCCGCTGGGCCGGGCGCCGGCTGCCCACCGAGGCCGAGTGGGAGAAGGCGGCGCGCCACGACCCGGCGACCGGGCGCTCGACGCGCTACCCGTGGGGCGACGCCGACCCCACGCCGGAGCACGCCAATCTCGGCCAGCGGCACCTGCGCCCGGCCGCGGCCGGCAGTTATGCGGCCGGGCAGTCGCCGCTCGGCGTACGGCAGTTGATCGGGGACGTGTGGGAGTGGACGGCGAGCGACCTCACCCCCTACCCGGGCTTCACCGCGTTCCCGTACAAGGAGTACTCGGAGGTGTTCTTCGGGCCGGAGTACAAGGTGCTGCGCGGCGGTTCGTTCGCCGTGGACCCGGTGGCCTGCCGGGGCACGTTCCGCAACTGGGACCACCCGATCCGGCGGCAGATCTTCTCCGGGTTCCGCACGGCCCGCTCGGAGGCCACCTGATGTGCCGTCACCTTGCGTATCTGGGACCCGAGGAGCCGCTCGGCCGGTATCTGGTGGAACCGGCGCACAGCCTGTACCGGCAGGCGTGGGCGCCCCGGTACCAGCGGCACGGGACGGTCAACGCCGACGGCTTCGGGGTGGGTTGGTACGCGGACGGCGACCCGGTGCCGGCCCGCTACCGCCGGGCCGGGCCCATCTGGGCCGACCTGTCCTTCGCCGACCTGGCCCGGGTCGTACGCACCTCGGCGCTGCTCGCCGCGGTGCGGGACGCGACCCTCTCGGGCGCGGACGCGGAGGCCGCGGCGGCGCCGTTCGCCGCAGGCACCTGGCTGTTCAGCCACAACGGCGCCGTCACCGGCTGGCCGGACTCGCTCGCCGCGGTGTCCCGGACCCTGCCGCCGCGGGACCTGCTGGCGCTGGAGGCCCGCAACGACTCGGCGCTCGTGTGGGCGCTGGTGCTGGCCCGGCTCCGCGGCGGTGACGAGGAGGGGCAGGCGCTCGCCGACACCGTCCTGGAGGTCGCCGCGGCGGCCCCCGGCTCGCGGCTCAACCTGCTGCTCACCAACGGCGAGACGATCACCGCGACCGCCTGGGGCGACAGCCTGTGGTACCTGGCCGAACCCGGCCGCCGCACGGTGGTGGCCTCCGAACCCTACGACGACGACCCGCACTGGGTTCAGGTGCCCGACCGCGCCCTGCTCGCGGCGAGCCGCACGGACGTCCTGCTCACCCCGCTGAAGGACCCCACCGAGGACCTGGCATCCGCACGATCCGAGGAGCCCCGCACGTGAGTGAGTTCCGTATCACCCGCACCCTGCCCGAGGACGCCATGGCCGCGGCCCTGCGCGCCGACGTCCAGAACGGCCTGACCTCCGACCCCAAGACGCTGCCGCCGAAGTGGTTCTACGACGCGCGCGGCAGCGAGCTGTTCGAGCAGATCACCGAACTGCCCGAGTACTACCCGACCCGTGCCGAGCGGGAGGTCCTCGCCGGCCGGTCCGCCGAGATCGCCGCCGCGCTGCCCGCCCGCACCCTCGTCGAACTGGGCTCCGGTTCCTCGGAGAAGACACGCCTGCTGATCGACGCGCTGCCCCGGCTGCACACCTACATCCCCGTCGACGTCAGCGACACCGCGCTGGAACAGGCCGGGCGGGCGCTCGTCGCCGAGCGGCCCGGACTGAACGTGCACGCGCTGATCGCCGACTTCACCGCCGCCCTGACGCTCCCCCACTCCCCCGGCCCACGGCTGCTGGCGTTCCTCGGCGGCACCATCGGCAACCTGCTGCCCGGCGAACGCGCCGAGTTCCTTGCCTCGGTGCGTGCCCTGCTCTCCCCCGGCGACGCGCTGCTGCTCGGCACCGACCTGGTCAAGGCCGAGGACGTGCTGGTCGGGGCGTACGACGACGCCGCCGGAGTGACGGCCGCGTTCAACAAGAACGTCCTGAGCGTGGTCAACCGCGAACTGGGCGCCGACTTCGAGCCGGACGCCTTCGACCACGTGGCGCTCTGGGACGCGACGAACGAGTGGATCGAGATGCGGCTGCGCTCGCGCACCGCGCAGACGGTGAAGGTGCCCGCGCTCGATCTCGCCGTGCACTTCGCGGCGGGCGAGGAGTTGCGCACCGAGGTGTCGGCGAAGTTCCGCAAGGACCGGGTGAGCGCGGAACTCGCCGCCGCGGGGCTCGGGTTGGAGCGGTGGTGGACCGACGGCGAGGAACGCTTCGCGCTGTCCCTGAGTGTGGCGCGGTGACCGGGGCGGGACACCGGACACCCTGACCTCCATACCCCCGGGGTCCTCCGGGCGATCGCCCGGGGATGCCGGGGGCTACCCCAACTGCTCGGTGATCCGCTGTGAGGCGCGGCGGGCCTCCGTCGCCGGGTCGCCGCCGGAGAGCACCTTCGTCATGTAGTCCTTGATCGGGTTGTCGGCCTCGACCGTGGCCCACTGCGGCGTGTTGGGGGTCGCCCGGCCGTGTGCGGCGCCCGCCGCCATGGCCGCGACCCCCTCCTCGTCCGCGACGGCGGTGGCGAGCTTCGTCTTGTTGGGGACGTAGTTCATGGTGCGGGCCAGGTCGGTGTCCCACTTGGTGCCGGTGAGGGCGGCGACCACGTCGACGGCGCCGTCCCGGTCGGTGGTGTTACGGGGCACGACGAGGTCGGAGCCGCCGGTGAACACCGTGCCCGGCCGGGCGGCGGTCCTGCCCGGCACGGGGAAGAAGCCCAACTTGTCCTTGAGGTCGGGGTTCTTCTCCACGATGGTCTGGGCGAGGCCGGGCACCGCCACGATCTGCGCGACCTTCCCCTCGGCGAACACCTCCGCCTGCGGCGGGTGTTCCTCGTCGGCGTCGACCGGACCCCGGCCCAGCGCCTGGAGTTGCCGGTAGAAGTCCATGCCGCGCAGCGCGGCGGCACTGTCCAGGGCGCCCTTCCAGCCGCTGTCGGTCTCCGTGGCGAGGTCGCCGCCCTCGTCCCAGATGAAGCCGGAGAGCGTGTACCAGTCCTGTCCGGCGAGGTAGATCCCCTGGTCGGCCGTGGAGTTGAGCTTCTCGCTCGCGGCCAGCCACTCGGCCCGGGTGCGAGGCGGCTTGGTGATGCCCGCCTGCTCGAACAGGTCCTTGCGGTAGATGACGACCCGGTTGGCCGCGTACCACGGGATGCCGTACTGGGAGGAGTTGTCCAGCCCCGGTTCGGCCAGGCCGGGCAGCCAGTCCCGCATGCCCCAGTCCCGCATCGACTCCAGCGTCAGGTTGGTCAGCCTGCCGCCCTTGGCGTACTGCGCGACCTGGGTGTTGCCGACCTCGATGACGTCGGGGCCGCCCTCGGAGCGATTCGTGAGCGCGGCCTGCACCTTGGGACCGATCCCGGTCCACTCCTGGATGCGGATGTCGAGACGCAGGTCTCCGTGGGTGCGTTCGAAGTCCTCGGTGAAGCGGTCCAGGAAGTCCTGCGACGCGCTGCCCTTCATCATCCACACGGTGACGGTGTGCCGCCCGCTTCCGCCTGGCGACAGCACGCCGCAGGCACTGACCAGGAAGGAGGACGCACACACCAGAGCGAGGAGGCGAGGTCTCACGAAGGGTCCTGTTCTTTCCGACGCACAGGGAAGGGGCCCGACGTGGGGGGGACGAGCAGGGGCTCGCGCGGGTGTGGCTGCGATTTTGGTATGGACCAATGCCCGGGTCAAGTGATGTCCCGCTTGCCGTACTTCCTCGTCTCGCGCCCCGCCTCCGCATACGGCACGGTGGAGTGACGCGCGCCACACGCGCGCCCGGAAGTCGTGACGCCCTCTACTCGCGTCACCGGCGCCGCCCGCCGAGAGGAGCCACCCTCATGACCGACCACACCTACCGGGTCACGGAGATCGTCGGCAGCTCGCACGAAGGCGTCGACCAGGCCATCCGCAACGCCATCACCCGCGCCTCGCAGACCCTGCGGAACCTGGACTGGTTCGAGGTGACCCAGGTCAGGGGCCAGATCGAGGACGGGCGGATCGAGCACTACCAGGTCGGCCTGAAGGTCGGCTTCCGGATCGAGGACACGGACTGACGCCCCTGCGTCCCTCGCTCTCGTACGTCCCTCTCGCACATCCCTCTCGTACGTCCCCCTTGGCGCGTCCCCCTTGGCGCGTCCCCCTTGATGCGTGACTGGCGCTCCCGCGGCTCAGGTACGCCCCTTGCTCTCCTGCGCGGTCCTCAACTCGACGGACGGCGCCGTCCAGCGGGCGCGCAGGACGCGGAACCCCGCCTGTTCGGCGTCCTCGCACACCAGCTCGTCGTCGTCCACGAGGACACGGATCTCCCGGTCGCGGGCGAGCCGCCGCAGGATCTCCAGCTTGGTGCGGCGGGCCGGCCTGCGGTCGCCGTCGCGTCGCATGTGCAGGCGCCCCTCGGGCAGCCCGTGGGCGGCCAGCCAGTCCAGGGTGTCCCGGCGGCACCGCTCGGGCCGCCCGGTGAGGTACACGACCTCGCACTCCGCCGCGCTCCGGCGGACCAGTTCCACGCCCTGCCCGATCGGCGGATCCTGGGGCGCGGCCGCGAAGAAGGCGTCCCAGTCGCGCGGGTGGCGCCGGAGGAAGCGCTGCCGGTGCGCCGTGTCGGCGAGGGTGTTGTCCAGGTCGAACACGGCGAGCGGCCGTCTGTTGCTGTCCGTCACCCCGACAGCGTAATCGGGCCCTCCACGGAGCGGGCCCGGGCGTGGACCGCCGCCGTCCGGATGCGGCGGCGCGGCCCGCATCCGATGCTGGGTACATGCCCGGACCACTGCCTGTGATCGTGCACCCGCCCTCCCCGACGGGCGGCCGGCGCGTCCGCGTGAACGGCGAGATCCTGGGGCTGGCCTACAGCGTCGTCGATGTCGCCGAGTTCCTGCGCCGCGCGGGGCTGGACGTCGATCCCGTGGAGGTCTCGGTCTCCCCGCTGATCGACTGGCGCGGGGGCGGCCCGGAGTACTGGGGTCCCGAACCCGACGACACGCGCGCCTGAGCGCCGCGTTTCAGGTCGTCTCCCTCACCCGCGTCTGCTGGACGGTGGCTCCGCCACCCGCGCTGACGGCGGCCACCACGGCCTGGTGCAGTTCCCGGCTGTGCCGCTCGGTACGGCAGGGAACGGGGCTTCCGGTCAGGGTGAACCACTCGGTGGTACCGGTGTACCCGACCGTCACGTCGGCCTCGTTCCCGTCCCAGGTCGTGTGGACGGTCAGATTGCCGGTGACGACGCCGGCCTCGTCCGTTCGTACGCCGCCCCGGCCGGTGAAGACCCCGGGGGTGGTCCAAGATGCCCAGGCCATGCCGTCAACCTTCTTCCCTGCTCCTGCGCTCGGGTCGCGTGCGCTTTCCACAGTCACCCGGCAGCCCCCGTGCGTCATAGGGCCACATGGCCTCACCGCACGCCGTCGGCCCCATGGGCGGTGCTCGGTACGGGGCCGCGGATGACGACCACCGGGCACTCCGCGTGCTGAACGAGGTGCTGGCCGACCGACCCCAGCAGCGCCTCGGTGAACCCGCCGTGCCCCCGGTTCCCCACCACCAGCAGCTCCGCCCCCCGGGAGGCCGCGAGCAGCACGCCCGCCGGGTTCCCCTGTTCGACCCGGGACCGGATCTCGACCGGTCGGTCGGTACCGAAGGTCTCATCGAGTGCCTGAGCAAGGATCTTCGCCGCGTTGTCCGCGAAGTCGAACCCGGCGGCCAGGGCGCTCGTGCCGTACCACATCGGGTACTCCCACACGGTCACCGCCTCCACCACGGCACCCGTCAGAGCGGCCTGCCGCGCCGCCCACCGCAGAGCGTCCTCCGACGGCCCCGAGCCGTCGACACCGACCACGATCCGCGCGACGGACACCGCCCGCTCACCCATGGCTCACCTGCCTCGGATCCGTACCTTCAGCTTGTCGCCCGCACCCGTCCCACGCACCCGGGGGACGGACCGGACCCGTTTTCAGCGGCGGCTGGAAGACTGCCCGGCATGATCGAAGCAGACCCGAAGGCGAACCTTCTCCGCTCTCTGCAAGACGCCCGTGACGCCCTGCTGTGGAAGCTCGAAGGGCTTTCGGAATACGACGTACGCCGCCCTCTGACTCCCACCGGCACCAACCTGTTGGGGCTGGTCAAGCACACCGCGGGCGTGGAACTCGGCTACTTCGGCGACACGTTCGGACGGCCGTTCTTCAAGGGGGATCCGCCGCCCTGGTGGTACACGGAGGACGCCGAGCCCAACGCGGACATGTGGGCCACCGCTGACGAGTCGCGCGAGGAGATCACCGGGCTGTACCGGCGGGCGTGGGAGCACGCGGACGGGACGATCGCGCGGCTGCCGCTCGACGCGACCGGTCACGTCCCGTGGTGGCCGGAGGAGCGGCGAGAGGTGACCCTGCACCACGTCCTGGTCCGCGTGCTGTCCGACACCCAGCGGCACGCCGGCCACGCCGACATCGCCCGGGAACTCATCGACGGGACCGTAGGCCTGTCGAAGGGCGCCGACAGCATCCCTCCGGGCGATCGCGCCTGGTGGGAGAACCACCGGCGCCGGCTGGAGCACGCCGCACGGGAGGCGGACAAGGGCTGGTCCCAGGCTGCTCCGGCTTCCGGTTGACCCTCGACCTGGTCGAGGCCTCAGGGTTCCGGATGTGGAGAGCGAGATGCGCAGTATCGGGGAGATGGCCCGGGACAGTGGACTGGGCGTGAGCGCGCTGCGGTTCTACGACCGGGCCGGGGTGCTGGTCCCGGCCTGGGTGGACCCGGTGAGCGGCTACCGCTGGTACGAGCCCGGACAGCTCGACGAGGCGCGGTTGCTGGCCCGGCTGCGTCGGGCCGGGATGCCGCTGGCGGACGTCCGGCTGGTGCTGGCCGGCTGGTCCAACGCGGACACCGACCTGGTGCGGGGACTCCTCCAGGCGCACCTGCGCCGCCTCGAACTGGGCCTGTCCGATGCCCGCGGCGAGTTCTCCGCGCTCAGAGCCGCACTCGACCACAGGGAGAACCCCATGACTTCGCTCCGCACCGCAACCGTCCGCCTGTCCGTCTCCGCCCCGGAACTGGCCGCCGCACTGGACGCGGTCCGTTTCGCGGCGAGTACCGATCCGGAACTGCCGATGCTCTGCGGGGTCCTGTTCGACATCGAGGGCGAAGACCTGCGTACGGTGGCCACCGACCGGTACCGACTGGCCGTGGCACGGGCCCGGACCACCGGACACGACACGGGCCGGGTGCAGATCATCGTGCCCGTTCCCCTGGCCGACGCGATGCGGGCGCTGCTGGACGAGGAGGAAACCGCGGAACTCACCGTGGACGGCGGCCGCGTGACGCTGAAGGCCGGCGACCGTGAGACGGCCGGCCAGTGCCTGGACCACGACTTCCCCGACTACCGCCGCCTCGTCCGCCTGCCCGACGGGCGAGGCACCCTCGTCGACGTCGCCGCCCTCCGCGAGTCCCTGACGACCGGCCCCGTCCGCACCAGCGAACCACGCAACCAGGACGGCCCGCCCTGCGACGTCAGCGTGCTGAAACTCGCGGACGACGGCACGGTGACCGTCTGCGGTGACGGCGACGAGGCCCAGCAGCACCACATCGCCGTCAACCGCGACTTCCTCCACCACGCCCTCACCGCCGGATCCCGCCCCGAACTCCTCCTGGAGTTCACCGCCCCCAGGGCCCCCCTCGTCATCCGCCGCCCCGACGACGAGCACACGTTCTCCCTGCTGATGCCGGTCCGCCTGGAGAACTGAATCAGTCCGTTCGACGGCGGACTTGACCTCACCCCGTCAGCGCCGACTCCGGAAAGGGCTCACTCGTCACTCGCCGATCGAGGTCAAGGCTTGGCGTATTTCAGAGGACGGACGTAGAAGTCTCCTCCGAGGGCCCACAGCCGGGTGTTCTTCATCGTGATCTGCAGCGCGTGGAAGAGGCTCGGGTCCAACGAGCGGACGTCCGCACCGCGCCACCGCACCTGGTACCAGCCATCCGACCCCGGCTCGAGAACGCTTCTGTCTGCCTCGAAGCCGGGTTGGACGGCGGTGCCGTTCTGGTCCATCAGGGCGACGGAGACGGAGCCGCCGTGGTCGACGTCGACGAGGAACCGCACATCATCGCCGAAGATGCTGAGGCCTTGTGTGGTGACCACGGTGGGCTTGTGGACCTGCCGGCCGCCGTAGTAGGCGAACTTGTCCTTCTCGATCCACCCTCGCCCGAGTGCTGTCTGCCGCCAGGACGTGTGCCATCCCTTGCCGCCCATGTAGTAGAACCAGAGGCGGTTGTCCATCTCGATCGGGACGGACGCGAAAATAACGCTGCTGTCGAAGTCACCGCGCGGGTACCGCCCCATGCCCGAGCCGTGCGGGATGAAGGTGCTGTCGTCCGGGGCGACGTTGTTCCATTCGGTGGTGTTGGTCGACCACAGAAGCGAGAGGTCTACCGTGTCGTAGTCCGGAAGCGTCTTGTCGCCATCGGTGTAGACGGAGCCGAGGCCCAGGTACAGACCCTGGCCGTACTCCCACGAAGGCATCGAGTACACCTGGGACTCCAAGCCGTTGCCGCGATGCACCTCGACCGGCTTCGACCAGTTGACGAAGTCGGTGCTCCGCGACATGGCCACCACGCGGACGTTGCTGTCCCACAGGCGGGTGATGAGCACGTATTCCCCGCTTACGCTGTCCTTGAACACACGGTTGTGGCAGTCCGCCCCCGGAGAGGGGCTGTTGGCCGGCCAGGGCCGCAGCGGCGTGAAATGGATGCCGTCGGCGGAGAACGCGACGGACAGCTTGGACGCGAGGGTGATCAGCTTGTATCGGCGGGACGGATCGGGGTCTTCGGGGTCGTAGAGGACCGAAGTCCCCTGGACTCCCTTCAGCAGGATGTTGTTCGCCGTGCTGCCGTTGAAGTCGACGAGTCCCAGATCGGGCTTGGTCCAGTGGATTCCGTCTGCCGACTCGGCATAGTTGCAGCCCGTCACCCGGTTCGCAGTGGAGTACGTCTTTCCGATCCGCTGGTCGACGGGTGTGCTCGACGACGAGGGGTCCACCAGGAAGAGCGTGTAGTAGCAGCGGAACTTG
This sequence comes from Streptomyces sp. NPDC091412, assembly GCF_044756885.1. Classification (NCBI taxonomy): domain Bacteria; kingdom Bacillati; phylum Actinomycetota; class Actinomycetes; order Kitasatosporales; family Streptomycetaceae; genus Streptomyces; species Streptomyces sp. NPDC091412. The sequence continues at coordinate 12,094 of NZ_JBIVTV010000005.1, forward strand.
CGGTGTTCGGGATCCCAGAAGACGTTCGGGTAGCCGTTGTCGAAACGTGCCTCCCAGGGCAGCGTTGGATGCTCGTACAGGCCCTCGCCGAACAGCGGGTTGTGTGCCGTGTCCTTGGTGAAACTCCCCATGCGCACCTGACAGTTCGACATCAGATGGCCGTTCCACAAGCCGGTGTCGAAGGCGAAGTACTTGTGTTTGCCACTGGTGGGGTCGATGGCCGGAGGTGTGGCTGCCGAGCGGGCCGTGGCGGCGAACGCCGAGGGCGTCGTCGCTGCCAGTGAGGCGCCGGCGGCGACGCCCATGCCTCCGATCAGGACCGCCCTGCGGGAAAAGCTGCTGTCGTGCGCATTGCCCATCAGCCGTCGCTCCTTCGAAGCACTGCACTGCTGGACATGGGACGTCTGATGTCCGATGTCTCGCAGAGAAGCTAAGACCCAGCCGATGCCCTGTCAATGAGCGCGGATGCATCGGTCTCGCCGAGGAGCGCCGCTGGTCCTTGCCGTCGGTATGCCGGAGCAGCCGGTGGCAGAACTCGGCACCCACTGCCCGGGGTTCGCCCCAGGCGAGCCGGGTGGCGCGGGCGTCGAGTTGGGCGTAGCTGAGCCGCTGCCCGCCGAAGACGACCGCTGTGGCGTCCGGGGGCCGCGACCCGCGCCTCGAAAACCTCGTGGACGCAGTGGTCCGGTTCCGGGAGGAGGCGCGGTGCGGGTGCGAGAACGTCCGTGTCGTCGAGCATGTCGAGCCGGGGCAGGGCCGGTCCGGTTCGACGGCCGCGCCGCGGGCTGCTGGTCGCCCAACTGCGGGCCACCGGGCGGCCGGTCTACGCAGTCAACCCGCTTGCCGTCGCCCGCTACCAGGACCTTCTGTGGAATCAACGATGTCAAGTGATGACGGGCTCAGACGATCGGTTGGTGCCTTCGTAGCGGTGGGTGCGGTGCGGGTGTTGTCGGTGGGTTCGGCTTGGATGTGGCTGTGTCTGTCTATGACAGTGATCCGTCAGCTGCCCAAGATCTCGATCGTTCGGGATCGCTCCCGAGCCATGGCCATGCTGGATGCCATCATGAGCCCGGATTGGGAGTCCCGGTTCTACTCGTTCGACTCCCGGTGGTCGCCGACGGAGGAGATGGCCTCCATGCGCGACGGTTGCGGCAACAACTACTCGATCGTCTTCTCACCGGCGGGCGCCTACGTCCGCGGCTTCGATCACGAGTCGCCGATGACCCCCTATCGGTTGACGCCTCCAGCTCCGTGGCCCGGACTGTTCGACGGAGTGCCCGAAGCGTTCCTCCCCCAGGTCACAGAGCCCGCCTTCAGCGACGACGACGGCACGCCGCGCGCAACAGTGTGCTTCTGGCACGAACAGGCCGACACCGAGTGGAAGTGCGGCGCCGTCGAGGCTCTGCCGGAGGGTGTGGCGGACGACGGCAGTGCGGAATGGCTCTTCGACGTCCTCCTTGACGGCCGGCCCGAGGCGTACCAGCAGTTCGCGGAGGATTACTACGAGGTGACGGTAAGCCTCGAGGCCGTGCGTCACGTCTACGCCCTGCGGCCTCTCACGAAGAGCATCGTGTCATCACTGAACCCCGATGTTGATCTTGCCGGCCTTGAAGAGGACATCGCCGAGATCGGCTATCCCCTGCGGGGGTGAGGACGTGTTCGAGTGGCGTGGATCCTGGCCCAGGTTGCAGAACAACACCAGCGTGCGGGTCCTGTGCCAGAAGCAGGGCGACACGGTGAACGCCGAGGGGTACACCAACAACTGGTGGAGCAAGCTGCGGGACCAGAACGGCTTCATCAGCAACATCTACATCGACCACCCGGCGGCCCAGCTCCCCGGTGTCCCCCTCTGCTGACCGAACTCCCGGCCGGCCGGTCCGAACCCGTACGTTCGGGCCGGCCCCACGCCTGGGTGACGGCGCGTTCCTCCCGCGCCGTCACCGCACAACGGCGGCCGTCGGCCGGTCCCCTCGCGCCCGAGTCGGCCAACCGCTCACCGGGCAACGGCCCGGCGCTCACCAGGAGCCGCCGCCACCGCCTCCCCCGCCGCCGGGCCTCACCCCGTCCCCTGCCGGACGGAGGCCCGCTCCATGGCGTTGTCCAGATGAGCGATGACGGCCGGCACGTCACCACTCTCGGTGCGCCGGATCAGCTGCAGGGCCGGCCGGACGAGGCCGCCCGGTCGTGCTATCAACCGTGCGAGCACGGCGGCCCGGACGTCGAGCCGCTGGATGGTGGCCTCGCGCTCCTTTTCGTTCTGGCCGGCAAGCAGGACGGCGTTGTACCACGCCTCCTCGCGCGACTGACGGACACTGAAGTCGAGGATCCGCTCGTCGGTTCGGGCTCCGACCCGATCCAGCAGCGACAGGAAGGGCGACACGGCGCCGACCGAGTCCTGCACCGCCAACACCACCCGCGCAAGGACGTCGTTGATCAGCAGAAAGTCACGCCGCAACGCGTGGATGGCCTCGCCCGGGCTGGTCCGCGCGGCGGCGATGGCCAGGTCGAGGTTGATGTGCGCGTTCACGCCGAGTATCAGGTGCTGGACAATGATGGTGTCGGCCTCGTCGAGCAGCCCGAACGTCTCACGCCAACAACGCGGCCCGCTCCGGTCACGACGCCAGGCGTCGTACGCGTCGAAGTAGCGGTTGCCGAAGAGCGTGTCGAAACGGTCCATGCGGGCGCCGTCGTCGAACAGCCCACCGTGAATGGCCGTGCGGACCTCAACGGTCACCTGTCGGTACAGCGCCGCGAAGTACCCGACCCGGTCACCCGCGCGTCGGGCCTCCCGCACGATCCCGGCAAGCCCGTCCACGACATCGTCGATGTTCTCTGCCACCATGCCCAACTCCCCTCTCACGGTGCCTCGTTCGGCCCGCACTCGGGTTGCTGTCCGCAGTGCCGACCACAGCCCTGTCCTACCACCGCGGACCGGGGAAGGTCCCCCGCCCTGCAGGAAACGGACGGGAGTCCCGACCCTGCACGTCAACATCCCCGGGGCGGGCGCCTGAGCGCGCATCCGAAACCCCGTCACCAGTGTTCGGACACAGCGCCTTCCCGTGGTGCCGTGTGCGGTGTCGCCGGGCACCACGGAACGTGACTGCTACCAGATCGTCTCGACCCGCTCCAGGTGATCGATGAACGGGTTCCGAACGTTGCCTGCCGGAACACTGGTTCAACGGCCCAGGCGGTTGGTGTCTCCCGAGCAGGGCCGCGCACGGCCGTGTCACCGATCGGGTGTCGGTGACACGGCCGCGCCGGACGTGGGATCAGGACCCGTGCACCGGGCGGGGCCGCCGCCGTATTCGACGGAGCGATCCGGTGCCCGGAAGTACGGGCCTGCCGACCGGATACGCCGAACGGTGACCCGGTTCGCCAGAGAGCGTTCTCCCTGCGCGAGGCGAGCGGGTCGTGGCTGCGGCGAGCGGGTCGTGGCTGCGCACCGCCCCGTAACCGCTGTCGGCAGTCTGATGGTTGGACGAGTTCGGTGCCGTCTTGGCACCCGCGCCCGTCACCGTGATCCCGCCACTGAGCTTCAGCTCCGCGCCCTGCCCGTCCCGTGGAGCCGCCGTCAGCTCCCCGGTGTACGGCCCGTTGTGCGAGAGTTTCCCGTCCAAGGGCCTGCCGTCCCACGCCGCGGTGAGCGCCGCGCGCAAAGGTGCGGGGGTGGCGCCGTCTCGTCGGGGATCTGATGTCCTGCCCCTGGCGGAGCAGGCGGCCTACGCCCTGGCCTTCCGTCGCCTCACGGGCTTCGAGGACTTTCTCGCGCGCGCCGAGGACCTGGGGCACCGGCTGGTGAGCCACGTGGGCGACAGGCTCGCCGCGGGCGGGCTGGGCGGCTGACGACGCCACTCGCCCGGAATTGCGGTGGGTTGCCGTCGATGTTCCTGACGCGACACCCGGGTGAGCGGACGGTGCCGCCCACTTCCTGCTACGCCGTGTCGCTTGTCGCCCTCAGTGGTGGTAGTGGGCGTGGGCCAGGGCGGGCGGCGTCCTGCTCATGTACCAACCGTCGCAGCGGGCCCCGATGAGGTCCGACGGCCAGCCTGCCGTTGCGACGGCGGCGTCGTAGACGGCGTCACCGAACGCCACGATGGCGCGGTGCGGGTCGGGGGTCTGCCTGAGTGCGTCCCACGGCAGGAGAACCAGGCCGGCGTCAGGATGCCAGGTCGCGCCGTCGACACCCCACGACCGGTTCTCCAGACCGTCCGGCTGGGGCCAGATGTAGGCGTACATACCCAGGTCCTGTGCCTCGGGACCGCCGAAGGAGAATCCGACCGAGACATACGCCTCGGTCTGGGCGTTCTGCTGGAAGGCCGGACCGTGGGCCGGTGGCACGGTGGGCTGCGCACGGTAGCGCGTGGCGGACAGGTCGAAGCCGCCCCACATGACCCCGACCCGCGGACGGTGTCCCAGGTAGGGCGCCTGCCACTCCTCCAGCCCGTCGGCGGCGAGATTCAGCGCTGTCCACATCAGCCGCGCCGCGCGGTGGTCCCAGTGGCGTTCGACCTGATCATCTCCGAAGTTCGGCGGGGCGCCGGGAATCTCGCAGATCAGCGAAGTGCGGGGCCTGCGCAGGCCGAGCTCGCCCGCCGCGCCGCAGAACGACGCGTAGAACGAGGCGAGTGATCCGTCGGACATGGGCAAGGTCCGCGAGCCCCTGTCGGTCTCGACGACCACGTCGCCGTCGAGCAGCCGGTGATGCACGGTGAAGGTCACGTCCTGCTGCCGGAGCGTCGGCGTCCTGAGCCCACGGGGAGTGACATCCAGGACGATGTTTCCCCAGCCGACTTCGAACGGCTCGTCGAGGGTGTACTTACCCGCGATCTGTACCAACCGGTTCACATAGGCGACCATCGGAGCCAGGTCCTCGTGGACCAGCACCGGCCACGCGTGGAGAGGTGCGCTCACGACGAGCCTCCCAGCCTGTCGATCGGCGGTTCGCGCTGGAAATACCGGCAACACCGCAGTGCCACCCACCATTGTCGTACGCCAACCCGCATCCTGCCTGCTCGGTGACGCCTCGCATCGCCCACGTGCGTCAAACGCCCACGGCAGTGGGCCCCGTAGACCTACGGCACGTTCCCACCGAACTGCTAGCGTCCGCCCGCGTGAGTGACAGTGTGTATGTGGGGAACGCGGGCAAGGACGCGGCGCTGGACCGGGGGTGGCTGCTCGGGCACTTCAAGGAGGTCGGCGATCCGCGTCGCAGTGAGGCCGTGGAGATCAAGTGGGGGGTTCATCCCCGTGGCGACGAGCGGTCACGGTGGGTGGAGGGGGAGGAACGTACGGCTCTGCTGGTGCTCATCAGCGGGCGCTTCCGGGTGGAACTCCCGGGCCGCAGCGTTCTGCTGGAGGAGCAGGGGGACTACGTCGTCTGGGGGCGCGGAGTGGACCACTCGTGGTTCGCGGAGGAGGAGTCGGTGGTGCTGACCGTTCGGTGGCCGTCCGTGCCCGGCTACGCGGTGGAGGAGGCGGTGCCGCCCGGGCGTCGGTAGGCGCGGTTCTTGCGGGGGGGGTACGTGTTGTCCCGGGCGGTGCCGGGCGCCTCGCGGTGATCACAGGGCGATGGACTGGTACTCGGTGTAGGCGCTCAGGCCCGCCGGGCCGAACTCGCGGCCGAGGCCGCTGGCCTTGAAGCCGCCGAACGGTGCGCGCATGTCGCGGGAGGCGCCGTTGACGCCGAAGGTGCCAGTGCGGATGCGGCGGGCGACTTCGAGACCGTGCTCCGGGTCGGCGGTCCACACACCGCCGTCGAGCCCGTAGGCCGATTCGTTGGCGATGGCGACGGCCTCGTCCTCGGTGTCGTACGGGATGACCGCCAGGACCGGGCCGAAGATCTCCTCCTGGGCGATCCTCATGGTGTTGGCGACGTCGGCGAAGAGGGTCGAGCGCACGTAGAAGCCCTTCTCCAGGCCCGGGGTGTCCGGGGCACCGGGGCCACCGAGGACCAGGCGGGCGCCTTCGGCGATGCCGGCTACTTAACGCTTCTCCGACGGTAACAGAACCCAGTTCCGTTAACCAGGTCGGTCGATATCCTGACCGCGGGGACACCGCGAGCGAAGAGAGGGTCATGAGCGAGACGAAGCAGGGGTTCATCCGCGCGCGCAGCCCCGAGAACCGGGAGCTGCGCAGGCAGTCGATCCTGGACGCGGCCGAGCACCTGCTGGAGGCGACACAGGTCGCGGACATCACCCTGCGCGACATCGGCCGGCAGTCGGGGATCGCCACCTCGAACGTGCTGCGGTACTTCGAGAACCGCGAGGCGGTCTTCCTGGAGCTCCTCAACCGGGCCTACGGCGCCTGGCTGGACGCGCTCCCGGCCGAGCTGGCGCCCGCCGACGCGGACGGCACCGGGCCGGCAGCGCGGGTGCGCGGCTTCGCCGAGGCCTACGCCGCCTCACTCGCCGCCCGGCCGGTGATGTGCGAGCTGGCGAGCGTGCTGGCCAGCGTGCTGGAACGCACGGTCCCGGTGGAGACGGTCCGCGCCTACAAGCGCCAGGCGCTGGCCAACAACGACCGGCTCGCCGGCATCCTCCACGCCCGCCTCCCCGAACTGGACCCGACGGCCGCCAAGGAACTGGCCTCGGCGACCATCGTGCTCATCGCCGGCCTGTGGCCGTTCGCCCACCCCGGACCCACCGTCGTCGCCGCCGTCGAGGACCCCGCGCTCCTCGCCGCGCACGTCGACTTCCCCGCCCGCTACGGCCGCATGATCGAGCTGCTCACCACCTCACTGCGGGGCCCCGCCGCCCGCTGAGCGACGGCCCGGCCGCCGGACCCGCCGGCCGACAGGACCGCTCGCGTAGAATTTCAGAGTTTGCCCCTTCCCGTCCGCATCCCCGTCCGGAGCCCTTCCATGCACAGCCCGCACGACCCGTACGTCCGCGTCCGTGGTGCTCGTGAGCACAACCTCCAAGGGGTGAACGTGGATGTTCCGCGGGACGCGCTGGTGGTGTTCACGGGGGTGTCGGGGTCGGGGAAGTCGTCGCTGGCGTTCGGGACGATCTACGCGGAGGCCCAGCGGCGGTACTTCGAGTCGGTGGCCCCCTACGCACGACGGTTGATCCACCAGGTGGGGGCACCGAAGGTCGGGGAGATCTCCGGGCTGCCGCCGGCCGTGTCGCTGGAGCAGCGGCGGGCGGCGCCGACGTCGCGGTCCTCCGTGGGCACCGTCACCAACCTGTCGAACTCGTTGCGGATGCTGTTCTCCCGTGCCGGGGACTATCCGCCGGGGGCCGAGCGGCTGGACTCGGACGCGTTCTCGCCGAACACGGCGGCCGGGGCCTGCCCCCAGTGCCACGGTCTCGGACAGGTGCACCGCACGGAGGAGGCGCTGCTGGTGCCCGACCCCTCCCTGTCGATCCGTGAGGGCGCGATCGCCGCCTGGCCGGGTGCCTGGCAGGGCAAGAACCTGCGGGACATCCTCGACGCGCTGGGGTACGACGTGGACCGGCCGTGGCGTGAGCTGCCCGCCGGAGAGCGGGAGTGGATCCTGTTCACGGACGAGCAGCCCGTGGTGACCGTGCACCCGGTGCGGGACGCCGAGCGGATCCAACGGCCCTACCAGGGCACGTACATGAGCGCCCGGCGGTATGTGATGAAGACGTTCGCCGATTCGAAGAGCACTGCCCTGCGGACCAAGGCCGAGCGTTTCCTCACCGCCGCCCCCTGCCCGGCCTGCGGCGGCAGCAGACTGCGGCCCGAGGCGCTGGCCGTGACCTTCGCGGGGCGCACCATCGCCGAGCTGGCCGCGCTGCCGCTGACCGAACTCGCGCAGCACCTGCGCGGCACCTCCGAGGCCGCGCGGGTGCTCACCGCGGACCTGAAGTCCCGTATCGCGCCCGTCGTCGAACTGGGTCTGGGCTATCTCAGCCTCGACCGGGCGACGCCCACGCTGTCGGCGGGCGAGTTGCAGCGGCTGCGCCTCGCCACACAACTGCGGTCGGGGCTGTTCGGGGTGGTGTACGTGCTCGACGAGCCGTCGGCGGGGCTGCACCCGGCGGACACCGAGGCCCTGCTCACGGTTCTGCAACGGCTCAAGGCGGCGGGCAACTCCGTGTTCGTGGTGGAGCACCACCTCGACGTGGTGCGCGGTGCCGACTGGGTCGTCGACGTCGGTCCGCGGGCGGGGGAACACGGCGGGCGGGTGCTCCACAGCGGGCCGGTCGCCGAGCTGGCGGGGGTCGCGGAGTCGGCGACGCGCCGGTTCCTGTTCGACGGCTCCCCCGGGCCGGTGCGCGAAGTGCGGCGTGCGCGGGGGCAGTTGACGGTGGGGCCGGTCACCCGGCACAACCTGCGCGCGGTGACGGCGGAGTTCCCGCTCGGCGCGTTCACCGCGGTCACCGGGGTGTCGGGGTCCGGGAAGTCCACGCTGATCGGTGAGATCACGGAGGAGCAGGCCGGTGTCGGGCGGCTGGTCCGCGTCGACCAGAAGCCGATCGGGCGCACACCACGCTCCAACCTGGCCACGTACACGGGACTGTTCGACGTGGTACGGAAGGTGTTCGCGGACACCGACGAGGCACGGACGCGCGGTTACGGGGTCGGACGGTTCTCCTTCAACGTCGCGGGAGGCCGGTGCGAGACCTGCCAGGGCGAGGGATTCGTCAGCGTGGAGCTGCTGTTCCTGCCGAGCACATACGCTCCGTGCCCGGACTGCGGCGGGGCCCGGTACAACCCCGAGACGCTTCAAGTGACATACCGCGGGCGGAACATCGGCCAGGTGCTGGACCTCACGGTGGAGAGCGCGGCGGAGTTCTTCGCCGACACCCCGGCCGTGGCGCGCAGTCTCGGCACCCTCATCGACGTCGGCCTCGGCTATCTGCGACTCGGTCAGCCCGCCACCGAACTGTCCGGCGGTGAGGCGCAGCGCATCAAGCTCGCCAGCGAGCTGCAACGCGGCCGACGCGGCCACACCCTCTACCTCCTCGACGAGCCGACGACCGGACTGCACCCGGCCGATGTCGAGGTGCTCATGCGGCAGTTGCACGGCCTGGTCGACGCCGGGCACACCGTGATCGTCGTCGAGCACGACATGTCCGTCGTGGCCGGCGCCGACTGGGTCGTCGATCTCGGCCCGGGCGGCGGCGACGCGGGCGGCCGGATCGTGGCGACGGGACCGCCGGTTGAGGTCGCGCGGGCGGCGGGGAGCGCCACGGCTCCGTATCTGGCGCGGGCCGTACGGCGGGACGTCTAGAAATTCATGGCGGTCCCGGCCGCACAACGCCACTGCATCTGAGGCGAATTGACGCGTCCGGCGGGTCCGGTGACGCTACGGGGGAGATCATGACGTTCATGATCCACACCTCTCGTCGCGGCCTGCTCGCCGCCTTCGCCGCCTCCGCGGCCTCCGTCCCGCTCACCGGCCTGGCCGCGGCTCCCGCCCGGGCCGACGCCGCCCCCGCGCCCGTCGATCCCCTCCCGGCACCGGCGGGTCTGACCTCGGCCCGTTCCTCGGTGACTCTGCCCGTGCTGGACGCCTCCTACTTCACGCCGGTGACCCTGGTGTCGCCGCTCGCCGTCTCCGTGCTGTCCGGGGCCCCGGCCCGCACGGAGGTCCTTTCGAACGGCAGACGGGTCGCACTGCTGACCCACGGCGCCCGGACCGTCGTCCTGCCGGGCCCGCGAAGAACGTTCACCGAGAACAAGCGGTCCTTCGTGGACGACTTCCAGCGCACGCTGACGGGTTGGGGCAGCTCGCCGGGCGGCGGCAGCTGGAACACGCTCCCCTCCAGCCCCGACGACTACTCGGTCGTACCGGGCACCGGTCTGATCGCCCTCACCACCACGGGTGTCAGCCGGCACGCCAGTCTGCGGGACGACGAGGTCACCGATCTCGACGTGCGGTCCGTGGCCCGCTTCGACAAGGTGCCCACCGGTCAGGCCTGTTCGTACGGGCTGACCTTCGGCTACCAGAGCACCCACAACAACTACCGGGCCCGGCTGTCCTTCCTGACCACGGGGGCGGTCGAGTTCCGCGTCGAGAAGGAGGTCGACGACGCCGTCACCCAGCTGGCCCCGGCCGTCACGCTGGCGACGGGCAATCCGGCGAACACGGACTGGACGATCCGGGTGCGCCGCGAGGGCTCCCGGATCCGGGCGAAGGCATGGCGTTCCGCCACCGCCGAGCCGTCCACGTGGGCCTTCGACGTCGACAACTCGGCCTTCGGCAAGGGCCGGGTGGGGCTGCGCGCCCTGGCCAACACCGGCTGCACCAACCTGCCGGTCACTCTGAAGGCGAGCCGCTTCGAGGTGAGTGCCGCCAACTGGCACACCCCGCCGAGCGTCACCCACGGCGACTGGGTGCGGGTGCTGCCCGAACCCTTCGACGGCACCTGGACAGCCGAGTGGGAGCGGACGATCCGCGGCTGGGCCGGCTCCACCGTGCCGGACGTGCTCTCCTACGCCGCGATGTTCCTTCCGGGCGCCCCCGCGGTCACCGCCGGGGACGGACCGGCACAGGGCAAGCAGGTCCTGGGCGAGGCCGGTTACGGCTATCTGAACGCGCAGGGGTACCGCATGGTGGGCGCCGACTTCCACGAGTGCATGGACGTCGGCTGGACCTTCCCCGACGGCGCCTACACCGGGCCGTCGAGCAAGCAGGTCGGGAATCTCGACTGCTCGGGGTACACCCGCATGGTCTACGGCTACCACATGGGCGTGCCCATGGCCGCGAAGGCGGACACGTCCGGGACCCGGATACCGCGCCAGTCCCGCGACATGGCCGACCACACGCCCGGTGTGCTGATCGACCGGACCGACGGCGCCCGCCCGCCGGCCGCGAACCTGCTCCAGCCCGGTGACCTCGTGCTGTTCAACGCCGACTCGGGGGACGACGGGGACCCGCGGACCGCCACGGTCGACCATGTGGGGATCTATCTCGGACTGGACGCCGCCGGCAAGCGGCGCTTCCTGTCCAGCCGCAAGACGGTCAACGGGCCCACCATGGCCGACCTGGCCGGCGCCTCACTGCTCGACGGCACGGGCCTCTACGCCGAGTCCCTGCACACCGTGCGCCGCGTCTGAGCCGGCACGCCGGGCCGGGGCGGCCGGATGGCCGCCCCGGCGGGGGGCGTGACCGGCAGAACCGCGCCCGGCGACGCCGCGCCCCGCGAGGGCGTCCCCGGCGGGGGTGTGACCCGCGAGAGCGCCCCCGGCGGGGATGTGACCCACGAGAGCATCCCCGGCAGAGGCCCGACCCGCGGCGTCGTGACCG
>NZ_JBIVTV010000005.1:23409-155212 GCF_044756885.1 Streptomyces sp. NPDC091412
CCGCGAGAGCATCCCCGGCGGGGATGTGACCCACGAGAGCGCCCCCAGCGGAGACCCGACCCACCAGAGCATCCCCAGCAGAGGCCCGACCCGCGGCGTCGTGACCCGCGAGAGCATCCCCGGCAGAGGCCCGACCCGCGGCGTCGTGACCCGCGAGAGCATCCCCGGCGGGGATGTGACCCACGAGAGCGCCCCCAGCGGAGACCCGACCCACCAGAGCATCCCCAGCAGAGGCCCGACCCGCGGGGTCGTGACCCGCGACAGCATCGCCAGCAGAGGTCCGACCCGCAGGGACGTGACCCGCAGGGACGTGACCCGCAGGGACGTGACCCGCAGGGACGTGACCCGCAGGGACGTGACCCGCAGGGACGTGACCCGCGACAGCATCCCCGCCAGAGACCCGACCCACGAGAGCATCCCCGCCAGAGACCCGACCCACGAGAGCGTGACCCGCAGGGGCGTGCCCCGCAGAGTCGTGGCCGCAAGTTGCGGTCGAGTGCGGGTCGGTGCCGTGGTCGCGGCCGTCGGGGAGGTCCTGGCGGGCCGCGCGGGCCAGTGTGCGCCGGTCCGGACAGGCACCCGGAGGGAGCACGGGGCGCACATCGACCTCGGCGACCAGGTCGCGTGCGGTCGCCACCCGCCACAGGGACGCGAGCAGGGAGTCGTCGCCGACGAAGGCCGTGGCCGTGCTGGCCCCTCCCCCGGCGTGCCCCAGATAGCGGATGCGGACCGGCTGGACGGGCACCCCGGCGTCGAGGGCGGCCTGGAAGACGGCCCGGTGGAAGGCGCCCTGGGCACGGCCGCACCAGGTGCTGCCCTCGGGGAAGGCGGCGACCGCGGCGCCGGCGCGCAGCTCCCCGGCGATGTGCGCCACCGTCTCGGGCAGGGCGCGCAGCCGGTCCCGTTCGATGAACAGGGCGCCGCCGCGCGCGGCGAGCGCGCCGGCCACCGGCCAGCGGCGGATCTCCGTCTTGGCGAGCATCCGGGCCGGGCGGACGGCGGCCAGCAGCGGGATGTCCAGCCAGGAGATGTGGTTGGCGACCAGCAGGAGGCCGCCGGTGGGCGGGGCGGTGCCGGTGATGCGGACGCGGACCCCCGAGGCCCTGACGACCGCCCGGCACCAGCGCCGGACCCAGCCGGCGGGGATCCGCGCACCGAACGGCGACAGCACGACCCCGGCGAGTACGAGGGCCGTGACCAGCGTGAGCCGCAGCACGGCGCGCGGTACGACGGCCCCCGTGGACCCCGTCGTCTCCACGCACGCCCTCGGAGTGCAGGGCGCGCTGGGCAGCCAGAGGCTCATCAGGCTGGTACGAGGGAGAGGAAGTGCCGCAGGTAGCGCGGGCTGACCCGGCGCATCGACAGCAGGACGTAGAGGTCGGCGACCCCGAAGTCGGGGTCGTGCGCGGGCGCTCCGCAGACCTGGGCGCCGAGCCGGAGGTAGCCGCGCAGGAGGGCGGGCAGTTCGGTGCGGGGCGCGGCCGGGAGGTCGGCCCGCGGGATCCACGGCAGCAGGGGGCGCACCCGGTGCTCCTCCGGTGCCAGGTTCTTCTCGCGCACCCGCTCCCAGGTGGCGGAGGCGAGGGCGCCGCCGTCGGCCAGCGGTATCGAGCAGCAGCCCGCCAGCCACTCGTGGCCGCGGTCCACCATGTAGCGGGCCAGCCCGGCCCAGATCAGCCCGATCACCGCGCCGTCGCGGTGGTCGGGGTGCACGCAGGAGCGGCCCACCTCCACCAGCCCGGGACGGATCGGGGCCAGCGCGGTCATGTCGAACTCGCCCTCCGCGTACAGCCGTCCGGCGATCGCGGCCCGCTCCGGCGGCAGCAGCCGGTAGGTGCCGACGACCTGTCCGGTCGTCGTGTCGCGCACGAGCAGGTGGTCGCAGTAGGCGTCGAAGGGGTCGACGTCGTACCCCGGCTGCGGGGTGGACAGCAGGGCGCCCATCTCCCCGGCGAAGACGTCGTACCGCAACCGCTGTGCGGCCCGCACGTCCGCCTCGTCACGGGCGAGGGCGACGGTGTAGCGGGTGGGCGGCGCGGGCTGCGGGGGGCTTTCGAGCGTGGAGACGCCGGTCATGTTCTCTCCTGGTCGTGGACCCGGTGCGGAAGAGGGACGGCGGACCGGCGGTGCGGTCCGTCGTCCCTGTTCTTCCGATGCCGGTTGGCGTCCGCGTGACCTGTGCCGGGAGAACGGATGTGGGGATGTTGAACGGCGCGGGCTGCGCCCCGTCCGGCCGGCCCGCCTGACGCTCCCCTCGGCGTCGAGGACCCGTTCGGGGACCGGGCCGCCCGCCCGCGGCCGGGTCCTCGTGGAGAAAACCGAGGCGGGGCCGGGGATGAGCACCACTCCCGGCCCCGCCCGTCCGCCCCCTCGGCGAACGTTCCCTGATGGGCTACCGCTTGGACGCCTTGCGGGTCGCGCGCAGCCACTCCTTGTTCATGCTGGTGATCGACACGAGGGGGATGCCCTTGGGGCAGGCGGTGGCGCACTCCCCGGTCAGGGTGCAGCCGCCGAAGCCCTCCTCGTCCATCCGGGCCACCATGTCCAGGACGCGCGTCTCGCGCTCGGGGGCGCCCTGGGGCAGCACGTTGAGGTGGTTGATCTTGGCGGAGGTGAACAGCATCGCCGCGCCGTTGGGGCAGGCGGCGACACAGGCGCCGCAGCCGATGCACTCGGCGTGCTCGAAGGCGAAGTCGGCGTCCGGCTTCGGTACGGGGGTGGCGTGGGCCTCGGGCGCGGAGCCGGTGGGGGCGCTGATGTAGCCGCCGGCCTGGATGATCCGGTCGAAGGCCGAGCGGTCGACCACCAGGTCCTTCACCACCGGGAAGGCGGCGGCGCGCCACGGCTCGATGTCGATCGTGTCGCCGTCCTCGAAGGACCGCATGTGCAGCTGGCAGGTGGTGGTGCGCTCGGGGCCGTGCGCGTCGCCGTTGATGACCAGGCTGCACGCGCCGCAGATGCCCTCGCGGCAGTCGTGGTCGAAGGCGACCGGGTCCTCGCCGGAGAGGATGAGCCGTTCGTTGAGGACGTCCAGCATCTCCAGGAAGGACATGTCGGGCGAGATGTCGTCCACCTCGTAGGTGGACATGGCGCCGTCGGCGTCGGCGTTCTTCTGCCGCCAGACGCGCAGGGTGAGCCTCATGCGTAGCTCCGCTGGGTGGGGTGGACGTACTCGAAGACCAGGTCTTCCTTGTGCAGGGTGGGCGCCTCGCCCGTGCCCGTGAACTCCCAGGCCGCCGCGTAGGCGAACTGCTCGTCCCTGCGGGCCGCCTCACCGTCGGGGGTCTGGGACTCCTCGCGGAAGTGGCCGCCGCAGGACTCGGCGCGGTGCAGCGCGTCGAGGCACATGAGCTCGGCGAGCTCCAGGTAGTCGACGACGCGGTTGGCCTTCTCCAGGGACTGGTTGAACTCCTCGCCGGTGCCGGGAACCTTGATGCGCCGCCAGAACTCCTCGCGGATCTGCGGGATGCGGTCGAGTGCCTTGCGCAGGCCCGCCTCGGTGCGGGCCATGCCGCAGAACTCCCACATCAGTTCGCCGACTTCGCGGTGGAAGGAGTCGGGGGTGCGGTCGCCGTCGACGGTCAGCAGCAGGTTGAGGCGGTCCTCGGTCTCGGCGACGGCCTCCTGGACGGCGGGGTGGTCCTCGGTGACGGCCTCCTGGTGCGGGTTGCGGGCCAGGTAGTCGTTGATCGTGGCCGGGAGGACGAAGTAGCCGTCGGCCAGGCCCTGCATCAGGGCGGAGGCGCCGAGGCGGTTGGCGCCGTGGTCGGAGAAGTTGGCCTCGCCGACCGCGAACAGGCCGGGGACGGTGGTCTGGAGGTCGTAGTCGACCCACAGGCCGCCCATCGTGTAGTGCACGGCGGGGTAGATCCGCATCGGCACCTCGTACGGGTTCTCCGCGGTGATCCGCTCGTACATGTCGAAGAGGTTGCCGTACTTCTCCTCGACCTTGTTCCGGCCCATCCGCCGGATCGCGTCGGCGAAGTCCAGGTAGACGCCCTGGCCGCCGGGGCCGACACCGCGGCCCTCGTCGCAGACGTTCTTCGCGGCGCGGGAGGCGATGTCACGCGGGACGAGGTTGCCGAAGGAGGGGTAGATGCGCTCCAGGTAGTAGTCGCGCTCGCTCTCCGGGATCTCGTTCGGCGGGCGGTTGTCGCCCTTGGCCTTCGGGACCCAGATGCGGCCGTCGTTGCGCAGCGACTCGCTCATCAGGGTGAGCTTGGACTGGTGGTCGCCGGTGCGCGGGATGCAGGTGGGGTGGATCTGGGTGAAGCAGGGGTTGGCGAAGTACGCGCCGCGCCGGTGCGCCCGCCAGATCGCGGTGGCGTTGGAGTTCATGGCGTTCGTCGACAGGTAGAAGACGTTGCCGTAGCCGCCGCTGGCCAGGACGACCGCGTCCGCGAAGTAGGTGTCGACCTTCCCGGTGATCAGGTCGCGGGCGACGATGCCGCGGGCCCGGCCGTCGACGACGATCAGGTCGAGCATCTCGGTGCGCGGGTGCATCTCGACGTTGCCGGCGGCGATCTGCCGGGACAGCGCCTGGTAGGCGCCGAGCAGGAGCTGCTGGCCCGTCTGACCGCGGGCGTAGAAGGTGCGGGAGACCTGGACACCGCCGAAGGAGCGGGTGTCGAGCAGGCCGCCGTACTCGCGGGCGAACGGCACGCCCTGGGCCACGCACTGGTCGATGATCTCCACCGAGATCTGCGCGAGGCGGTGCACGTTGGACTCGCGGGCGCGGAAGTCGCCGCCCTTGACGGTGTCGTAGAACAGCCGGTGGATGGAGTCGCCGTCGTTGCGGTAGTTCTTCGCCGCGTTGATACCGCCCTGCGCGGCGATGGAATGGGCGCGTCGCGGGGAGTCCTGGTAGCAGAACTGGACGACGTGGTAGCCCTGTTCGGCCAGGGTGGCGCCGGCCGAGCCGCCCGCGAGGCCGGTGCCGACCACGATGACCGTGTGCTTGCGCCGGTTGGCGGGGTTGACCAGCTTGGCCTCGAAACGGCGCGTGTCCCAGCGCTCGTTGATCGGGCCGGACGGGGCCTTGGTGTCGGCGACCGGCGCACCGGTCGCGTAGTCGGCGTAGGAGGTCATGTCAGCTCACCACTCCGGTCATGACGCCCACCGGGACGGCGATGAAGCCGGCCGTGAGCAGCAGTGCGAGAACGTTGGCGGCGGTCTTCAGGGCACGGTCGCGGGTGCGGCTGCCGACGCCGAGGGTCTGGGCGGCGCTCCAGAATCCGTGCCGGATGTGCAGGCCGAGCGCCAGCATGGCGACGATGTAGATGACGTTGCCGTACCAGGTGGAGAAGGTGTCCACGACGTTCTGGTACGGGTGGCCCGGCTGGAACCCACCGGAGTGCACGGTGCCGGTGGTCAGGTCGAGGATGTGCCAGACGATGAACAGGCCGAGGATGATCCCGCCCCAGCGCATGGTGCGGGTGGCGTAACTGGCCCGGGGCCTGGCGTGCACGTACTTGCTGGGCCGCGCCTTGATGTCGCGGCGGCTGAGCTGGTAGGCGGACACGGCGTGGGCGACGACGGCGGCCACGAGCACCACGCGGACCAGCCAGAGCGTCCACTCGTAGTGCATGAACGGCTCGCCGAGCGTGCGCAGCCAGTGGGCGTAGTGGTTGAACTCGGCCGCCCCGAAGTAGATCTTCAGGTTTCCGATCATGTGGACGACCAGGTACAGCAGCATGATCAGCCCGCTGACCGCCATCACGGTCTTCTTGCCGACGGTCGAGCCCCACACGGTGCGTGCCATGGACGGCCGTCGGTCCGTCCGCGTTGCCAGTGCCATGTCTCAGCACGCTAGGGCCGAAGGACCCCATCGGTCCAAGACATGGTCCAGCTCGTTTCAATAGGGATTGGCTATGCTGGTCTCGTGCAGTTCCAGCAGCTCCAGTACTTCGTGGCGGTCGCCGAGACCCGGCACTTCACCCGGGCGGCCGATCTGGTGCATGTCGCCCAGCCGTCGTTGTCGCAGCAGATCAAGGCGCTGGAGCGGGAGTTGGGAGCGGATCTGTTCCTGCGGGCCCGGGGCAACATCACGCTCACCGACGCCGGTGAGGCGCTGCTGCCGCTGGCCCGGCGCATCCTCGCCGACGCCGACACGGCGCGGCACGAGGTGCAGGAACTGGTGCAGCTGCGCCGGGGCCGGGTGCGGCTCGGCGCCACCCCGAGCCTGTGCACCGGCCTGCTGCCGGACGTGCTGCGCGCCTTCCACGACCGCTACCCGGGCGTCCGGCTGCTGGTCGAGGAGGGGGGTTCCCACGACCTGGTGCGGGAGCTGGCCCGCGGCGCCCTGGACCTGGCGCTGGTCGTGCTGCCACTGCCGACCCCCTCCCCCGCCCTGACCACGGTGGAGCTGCTGCGTGAGGACCTGGTGGTGGTCTCCTCGCCGGAGGCGCCGGCGCCCGGTGGCCCGGGGCGGCGCTCGGTCGCCATCGCGGATCTGGAGGGCGAGCGTCTGGTGATGTTCCGGCACGGCTACGACCTGCGGGAGCTGACGGTCGCCGCGTGCCGCGCCGAGGGCTTCGAGCCGGACCTCGCCGTCGAGGGCGGCGAGATGGACGCGGTGCTGGGTTTCGTACGGGCGGGGCTCGGGGTGGCCGTCGTCCCGCGCATGGTCGCCACGCGCGCCGGCCGCGGCCTGCGGGTCACCCCGCTGGCCCGCCCCGGACTGCATCGCACGATCGCGCTGGCCCACCGCAGCGACGTGGCTCCGCCGAGGGCGGCGAGGGAACTTCAGCGGATGCTGCTGGAGCGGTGACCGTTGAGCGTAATCCGCTCTTCCGGATGCGTACTTGATCTTCCGTCAGTTTGACGGCACGCCAGTCTGACTCAACGTCAACTAAGGTGCGCCAGAGGCGGTTTCCGCGGCCAGCCGCGCGCGCAGGCCGTCGACCAGTGCCGCGAGGGCGACCTCGAAGGCCAGGTCCGCGGCGGACCGCCCCTGCGCGGCGGAGGCCTCGTCCCGGGCGTGCACCGCGGCGGTGAACCTGGGCACCTGGGGCGAGTCCGGCCCGGGGTCGAACATCGCGGCCGGTGCCACCAGGTCCAGCGCCGAACCGAGGACGAACGACTCCACGCCGACCATGACGGGGATGACCGAAGCGGTCGGCCATCCGCCGCGCTCAAGACCGGAGACCACCGACTCGTACATCCGCAGGGTGCGGTGCGCACCGGACACCGGGATGGTGGCCAGCAGCGAGATGGTCTGCGGATGCGCCGCGAACGCCGCCCGGTAGAGCCGGGCCCAGCCGACCAGGGCCTCGTCCCAGGGCAGGGTGTCGAAGACCTTCGCGTCGATCGGGTCGGCCACCAGCTCGCGCACTCCGGCGAGGATGTCGTCCTTGCCCTTGACGTGGTTGTAGAGCGACGAGGGCCGGACCCGGAGCCGCCGGGCCAGCAGCGCGATGGAGAACCCCTCGGCGCCGACCTCGTCGATCAGTTCCAGCGCGCCGCGCACGATCACCTCGCGATCGAGTACGGGCGTGCTCGGCCGTCCCGCCCTTCGCGTCCCGGCGCTCATCCGGTGTCCCCGCCCCTCTTCCCAAGCGTCGTCGCGTGAGTCTAACCTGCGTCCACTAAAACGAATGGCGTTCGCTTTGGGAGTACGTATGCCCCTCACCGTCTTCCGCAACGGCACCGTGTGGACCGGTCTGCCCGTACCGTCCGGCGCCGGGCAGCCGCCGACCGCGCTGGCCGTTCGGGACGGCCGCGTCGAGGCCGTCGGCGCCGAGGCCGAGGCGCTCGCCGGCGCCGCCGACGAGCTGCTGGACCTCGACGGAGGTCTGCTCATGCCCGCGTTCGGAGACGGTCACTGCCACCCCGACCAGGGCGGATTCGAAGCACTCGGGCCACGGATCAGACCCTGTACCAGCGTGGACGAGCTGGTCGCGGAGGTCGGCCGGTACGCCGCCGAGCACCCGGAGGCGGACTGGATCCTCGGCGGCAGCTACGACTCCACGCTCGCCCCCGACGGCCTCTTCGACGCCCGCTGGCTCGACGCCGTCGTGCCCGACCGCCCGGTCGCCCTGCGGGCCTGGGACTACCACACGCTGTGGTGCAACACCGAGGCCATGCGCCGGGCCGGCCTCGACGGCTCCGCCAAGGACAGCGAGCGCGGCCGGTTCGTACGCCGTGCCGACGGCAGCCTGATGGGCACCATGGTCGAGTGGGACGCGGTCGACGCGGTCCTCGGCGCCGCACCCGAGCGCACCCTGGACGAACGCGTACGGGCCCTGACCCACGCCACCCGCACCTACGCCGCGGCCGGGGTCACCTGGATCCAGGACGCCTGGGTGGACCACGAGGCCGTCGACGCCTATCTGACGGCGGCCCGGCAGGGCGTCCTGGCCACGCGGGTGAACCTCGCCCTGCGCGCCGACCCGTCGCGGTGGCGCGAGCAGCTGGCCGAGTTCGCGGCCGACCACGACCGGATCCACGCGGAGGGGCTCGACCGGCTGACCGTGCGGACCGTCAAGTTCTTCGTCGACGGCATCATCGAGAACCGCACCGCGGCGCTGCTCGAACCGTACGCCGACGACCCCTGCACCCGGGGCATGCCGGTCTGGGCCGCCGCCGAGCTGCGCGAGGCGCTGGTGGAGATCGACCGGCTGGGGCTCCAGCCGCATCTGCACGCGATCGGCGACGCCGGCATCCGCACCGCCCTGGACGCCCTCGCCCACCTCGCCGAGGTGCGCGGCCCCCGGGACCGGCGTCCGGTGATCGCCCATGTGCAGATGGTCGACCCCGAGGACCTGCCCCGCTTCGCCGAACTGGGCGTGATCGCCAACATCGAGCCGCTGTGGCTTCAGCCCGACCCCGCGATGACCGACTTGACCATGCCCCGTCTGGGCGAGGTCCGGTCCCGGCAGCAGTACCCGCTGGGCTCGCTGCTGCGCAGCGGAGCCCGGGTCTCGTTCGGGAGCGACTGGCCGGTCACCGACCACCGGCCGTTGACGGGCCTTCCGGTCCCGGTGACCCGGCAGACGCCGGAGCGCCTCCCCGAGGGCGGGTGGCTGCCGGGGGAACGGATCGACATCGAGACCTCGATGTCCTGCTACACGGCCGGCGTCGCCCATCAGGCGATGGCCGACGACCGGGGTGTCCTGGCCCCGGGACGGGTCGCCGACCTGGTCTGGCTCGACCGGGACCCCCGCGGCCTCGATCCGCACGACGTGCCCGCCATCACCGTGCTCGGCACCTGGCTGGCGGGCGAGCGCACCCACGGCACCCAGGGGTGACCCCACGGCGGGGCGCCGCCGCACGCCCCGCCCCAGCCGCCGCCCTTGCCGGATCACCCGGCGATGCCTCATTCTTCTGCGGAAGGAACGCTTCATGACGGATACAGACATCCCCGCGGAAAAAGGACTCAGGCGAGTCCTGGGGCTGCCGGGGCTCACCCTCTTCGGGCTCACCTATCTCGCCCCGGTGACCGTGTTCACCACCTACGGGGCGGTCACCGGCGTCACCCACGGCCATCTGCCGGCCGCCTATGTGATCGCCCTCGTGGTGATGCTCTTCACTGCCGTCAGCTACGGGCGGATGGTGCGGGCGTTCCCCACGGCGGGGTCGGCGTACACCTACACCCAGCAGTCCTTCGGCGGGCATGTCGGCTTCATGGTCGGCTGGACGCTGCTGCTGGACTACCTCTTCCTGCCGATGATCAACTTCCTGCTGATCGGCATCTATCTGCACAGCCAGTTCCCGTCGGTTCCCGCGCGGGTGTTCGTGCTCGCCGCGCTGCTGCTCGCGCTTTTCGTCAACGTGCTCGGCGTGGACTCCATCAGCCGGCTCAGCATCCTGGTGGTGGGCCTGGCCGGGGTACTCGTGGTGCTCTTCGTCGCCCTGTCCGTCCAGCACACGCTCGGCCACGGCGCCTCCAAGCCGTTCGCCTCGTTCCTGCCGGGCGGCTCCGGGACCTCGGCGGCGTTCTCCGGGGCCGCGATCCTGGCGCTGAGCTTCCTCGGGTTCGACGCGGTCTCCACCATGTCGGAGGAGGCCAAGGACCCGCGGCGCACCATCCCCCGCGCCATCGTGCTGACCACGGCCATCGGCGGCGTCCTGTTCATCGTGGTGTCCTGGATGGGCGCGCTGGTGCACCCGGGCGCCACGTTCAGCGACCCCGACAGCGCGGGCCTGGACATCATGCGGACGCTGGGCGGTTCGGCCTTCACCTCGTTCTTCGTGGCCGTCTATGTCGCGGGCGCCTTCGGCTCCGGGGTCACCACGCAGGCGAGCGTGTCCCGGATCCTGTACTCGATGGGACGCGACGGGGTGCTGCCCAAGCGAGTGTTCGGCTACCTGCACCCCCGCTTCCGCACCCCGGTGATCGCGACCGGCCTGGTGTCCGCGGTCTCGCTGGTCGCCCTGTTCATCAGCCTCGACAACGCCGTGGTGATGATCAACTTCGGTGCCCTGATCGCCTTCTCGATGGTCAACCTGAGCGTGGTCAAGCACTATCTGATCGACCAGGGCCGCCGGAGCGGTCGCGACCTGCTCTCCTACGGGCTGTTGCCGATCGTCGGATTCGCGCTGACCGTCTGGCTGTGGACCAGCCTGGAGGGCATCACCTTCGAGGTGGGGCTCTGCTGGATGCTGGCCGGGTTCCTGTACCTGCTGTTCCTGACCCGCGCGTTCCGGCGGAAGCCTCCGGTGATGAGCTTCAGCGAGGAGCGGTCGGAGGCGGAGGCCGCACCGGGCGACGTGGCGGCGGTGCCGCGGGTTTGAGTGACGCGGCTGAGGGCCTGCCGACGGGGTGTCGGCAGGTCCTCGCCCGTGCCGGGCCCACGTGCCGGGGGCCGGGAACCGTGTTCGGCCGCGGGTCCGTTGTCGCTGGGCGCAGTTCTCCGCGCCCCTGGGCGCCCCTTCGAGGCCCGAAGAACGTGCTCGCCCACGGGTCCGTCGTCGCCGGGCGCGCGGTTCCCCACGCCCCTCGGCGCCCCTTCGAGGCCCGAAGAACGTGCTCGCCCACGGGTCCGTCGTGGCTGGGCGCGCGGTTCCCCACGCCCCTCGGAGCCGCCGGGCGTTGCCGGTTACGTTGTCGCGTCTGCCAGGGCCAGGTCGTGCAGGCGGTCCGGTGGGCCCGGGCGGGCGTAGTACCAGCCCTGGGCGGTGTCGCAGCCCAGGACGCGCAGTTGCTCGGCCTGGGCACCCGTCTCCACGCCCTCCACGGTGACCGCGAGGTCCAGGCTGTGAGCGAGCGCGACGATGCCCTCGACGATCTTCAGGTCGACGGGGTCGGCCGGGAACTGCTGCATGCCCTGGGTGAAGGAACGGTCCAGCTTGAGCACGCTCACCGGCAGCCGGCGCAGGTTGGCCAGGTTGGAGTAGCCGGTACCGAAGTCGTCCAGGGCGATGTCGACGCCCATCTCGGCCAGCCGGCGCAGCGGCTTGAGCAGGTCGTCGTCGGCGCCGATGAGCGCCGACTCGGTGACCTCCAGGCACAGCGCGTCCGGCTGCACGCCCGCGCGCTCCAGGATGTCGACGGTGTCCTGGACGAGCCCGGGGTGGGTGAGCTGGCACGGCGAGAGGTTGACGTTGATGCGCAGCGGTCCCTCGGCGCCGTCCCGGTGCGTCTCCCGCCACCGGCGGGCCTGGCGCACCGACTGCTCCATGACCCAACGGCCCAGCGGGACGATCAGCCCGGTGTGCTCGGCGAGCGGGATGAACCGGTCGGGGCCGAGGACGCCGTGCTGCGGATGCAGCCAGCGCACCAGCGCCTCGGCACCGCGCACACTGCCGTCACCGAGGTGCACCAGGGGCTGGTACTCGATGAAGAACTCGCCCCGGTCCAGCGCGGCCGGCAGCGCCGTGGTCAGTCCATGCCGGGTGATGGCGCGGGCGTCGGCCTCCGGATCGGCGAGCTCGAAGCGGTTGCCGCCGGCCGACTTGGCCCGGTACATGGTGATGTCCGCGCTGCGCAGCACCTCGGCCGCGCTGCGCTCGCCCGCCGGTCCCTCGACGATGCCGATGCTGCCGCGTACGGCCAGTTCCCGGCCGTCGATGCGGACCGGGGCGACCAGCGCGTTCATGATCCGGGCGGCGAGCTCGTCGACCTCGCGTCGGGTGCCGGGGCCGGTGGTCAGCGCGACGAACTCGTCACCGCCGAGCCGGGCGACCATCTCGCCGGGCGCGGTCGCACAGGCCTGGAGCCGGTCGGCGACCTCGACGAGCAGCCGGTCGCCGGCCGCGTGGCCGAGGCTGTCGTTGATGGTCTTGAAGCCGTCCAGGTCGAGGTAGCACAGGCCGAAGCGCTGGTCCTCGCCCGCGTTCAGCGCCTTCTCCAGGCGTTCGAAGAACAGAGTGCGGTTGGGCAGGCCGGTGAGCGCGTCGTGGGTGGCCTCGTACCGCAGTCTCAGATTGAGCAGCCGCCGCTCGGTGGTGTCCTCCATGAGGGCGAGCTGGTACTGCGGGTAGCCGTCCGCGTCGCGGAGCAGGGAGACAGTCAGGTTGGTCCACAGAACCGTTCCGTCCGGCCGGTAGAAGGCCTTCTCCACGTGGTAGTGCTCGCGCTCGCCGCGCACCAGTTCCTCGTACAGCCGCCACATCTGCGGGGCGTCGTCGGCGTGGGTCCACTCTTGTACGTTGCGGCCGCGCACGGTCTGCTCGGAGCCGCCGAACATGCGCAGCAGCGCGCTGTTGACCTGGAGGACGTTGCCCTCCAGGTCGGCGATGGCGATGCCGATCGCCGCGCCTTCGAACACGGCGCGGAAGCGGGCCTCGCTGGCGTGCAGGGCCTGGGCGACCACGCCCTGGGCGCGCAGCGCCGCCTGGGCTATCGCCTCCTGCTCGGCCAGTGTGCGTTCGCGCAGCGCCCGCGCGAACCCTGCCGCCATCGAGTGCTGCAACCGCGCGGAGCGGGCGCGCAGGTCCTCCTGGTCGCCGTCCTCGCCGCAGTACAGCACGAGATAGGAGTCGAGGCAGTCCAGGGAGCGGCTGAGCGCCTCGGGCGCGGTGCAGTGTGCGTCGACCAGGGCCGCGCCGACCGCCTCGCCCTCCTCCGCGGCGAAGGCCCGGTCCCGTAGCGCCGTGCTCAACCGGCGGGCGAGCGGCAGGAGTTGCTCCTCGAACTCCGGGCGGGTCAGCGACGTCGAGGTCACCGGGAAGACGGCCCGGCTCCAGATCGTCGTCAACCGGCGAAGTCTGCCCTCCGGCCCGTCCGGTCCCGCGATCACGCCGTACGCCCCACGCCCGCGAAACCGGAGAAGGCATACGGGTCCTCGTCCTCCGGCGCCGTACGCGGCCGCCAGTTCGGCATCGGCACCAGCCCGGGTTCCACCATGTCGTACCCCTCGAAGAACCGCGCGATCTCCTCGCGCGAACGCATGATCAGCGGGTTGCGAATGTCCTTGTACACGTCCACCAGGGACCGGCTCCGCTTCGCGG
Organism: Streptomyces sp. NPDC091412; assembly: GCF_044756885.1. NCBI lineage: Bacteria > Bacillati > Actinomycetota > Actinomycetes > Kitasatosporales > Streptomycetaceae > Streptomyces > Streptomyces sp. NPDC091412. The sequence continues at coordinate 36,802 of NZ_JBIVTV010000005.1, forward strand.
AAAGCGGGATTCCCTCGAACGCTGCATGGGTGAGGACAAGCAGGCTGCCCGGCGCGAGCGCGTCGCGCAGCTCGGCCACCGCACCGTAGGGGTCGTCCGCGTCCTCCACGAAGTGCAGTATGGCAACGAGAAGCAGCGCGACTGGCCGATTCAGGTCGATCAGCCGCCCCAACTCGGGGCTCGCGAGGATTTCCCCGGGCTTGCGCAGGTCGGCCGCGATCACGTCCGCGTCCTCGTTGCCCGCCAGAACGGCCTTGCTGTGGCTGACGGCCACCGGGTCGTGGTCGACGTACAGCACCCGCGCGCCGGGCCGGGCGGCCTGGGCGACCTCGTGGACGTTGCCGAAGGTGGGGATGCCGGACCCGATGTCCAGGAACTGGGTGATGCCCTCCGCCAGGGCGAAGTCCACGGCCCGGCGCATGAAGGCCCGGTTGGCCTGCATGATCTTGGGCAGCCCCGGCATCAACTCCATGGCCCTGCGGGCCGCTTCCCGGTCGACCTCGAAGTTGTGCGAACCGCCCAAGTAGAAGTCGTAGATTCGAGCGACGCTCGGCATCGAGATGTCGATGCTTCGCGGAGCCCAGGCGGGACGCTCCATCCATCTCTCCACAGCGTAGGCGATCCGGTGTTCGAGCTGAGGCTACTGATCGCCCGCCGAACGAGCGAGCGGAAACGGAAATTGACCATCCGTTCCCGGTCACCACCCGCGCTTCCGAGCTGCTCGTCGCACCCGCATCGCGGTGAATTGCCACGATCTGCACACACGGCGGACCGCCCCCTCCGTGCGGTACGGAGGGGGCGGTCCGATCTGGAGAGAGTTGGGGAAGTGGGGAAAGCGGAGAAAGCGGGGAAAGCGGAGAAAGCGACCCCTACTGCGGCGCGCCGATCGCCTTCCCGTCGGGGGAGACGGCGAACCATGTGCCGCCGATGCCCTGGCCGTTGACGTCCCCGGGCGCCTCGTCCCCGGAAAACGTGTAGAGGGGCCAGCAGTTGATGGTCATCTGCTTGACGCCGTCGGGCCGGGTGAAGGGCATCATGCCCTTCTTCAACACGCCCTTGGTGTCGCTGACGGCGACGGGCGCCACGGCCGGCCACTTCTCCAGGCAGGAACCGGTGCAGGCGGAGACCGACTTCGGCCACGCCTGGTCCTTCGAGAAGCGGTAGACCGTCATGCCGTTCTTGTCGACGACGACATCGCCCAGTTCGGTCTTCTTCACGGACAGGCCCGGCAGGTTCACCAACGAGGCCTTCTTGCCGTCGGGCGCCAGCGCGAACCACTTGCCGTTCACGCCCTGGCCGCTGGTCTCGCCGGCCTTGGTGTCCTTCGCGTAGCGGTAGGCGGGCCACCCGGCGATGGTCAGCTGCTTGCTGCCGTCGGCGCGGGTGACCTCGCCGAGCAGGGCCTTGTCGATACCGGCGCCGGCCGTGGCGTCGTCGGCGGGAACCGGCGGCCAGGCCGTGGCGCAGTCGGCGTCGCAGGTGGACTTGGGGGGCTGGGCCGTGTCCGCGTCGAAGCGGTACAGGGTCATCCCGGCGCTGTCGGTGACCACCTTGCCCAGCTCCGCGTTGGCGGAGACCGCGAGTTCCCCGGCGGCCTTGGCGGCACCCTGCTGACCGTCGGCGCCGTAACCGTTGCCGGCGCCGGTGTCGGCACCGGTGCCGACGCTGCCGAAGCCGCCGGCCGCGGCGGTCGCACCCACGTTCTGACTGCCCGCCGAAGGGACGCTTTCCTGACCGCACGCCGTCGTCAGCGCCAGCACGGCCGCGGCCGCCGCCACGAGTGAGGCGCTCCGCCAGGAGGTGTTCATCGTCAACTCCCCATAATCAAAAGGGTGTTGCAGCGCCCTACTGCGCCGCCGCACGACACTGGGTACGCATGGCACCGGTGGTTGTGTTCAATCGCGGCAGAGATTTTTTTCCGGAACCCGTGACACGTTCCGCGCCATTCGTACGCGCGTGCCCATCGGCGGCGCCGCGCCGGCCCGCCGATCAAACCCTCCGGCCTGCGGCATCCCACCTTCGGGGCAATCCGCGTCCACCGCGGCGTGCCACGGTCCACGACACCTCATGATCTTGCTCGTGCAACGACCCGAACCGACACGATCCGCCCTGGTGCTGCGGGTGTTGGCGCCGGCACTGCTGGCGTGGACGTGTGTGGGCGGAGCCGCCCCGGCCGCGGCCGACGCCTGCGCGTACGCCTCCACGGGCCCGGACGGCACGGAGGCGCTAGCGGTGGCCGGCAGCGGCCCCTGGCCCTCCTTTCCGCCTCTTCCGCCGCCGTGCCCGCGGCCGACCCCGCCGCCCAGCCCGAGTCCCAGCCCGACACCGCCGCCCACACCCACACCGACGCCCACGCCGCCTCCGCCGCCCACGCCGGCACCGCCGCCGAAGCCGACGCCCACTCCCAAGCCCAAACCCCCGCCGCCCCCGCGCCCGGCCCCGGCCGCCCCGCAGCCCCGGCCCGCTCCCCCACCGCCCGCACCACCCCCGGCACCCGCACCGCCGACCCCGAAGCCGGCCCCCAAGCCCCGTCCCCGCCCGTCCGTGACGCCGGTGACCTACCCGCGCCACCACACCCAGCCGCACCGGCCGACACCACGGCGCAGCCCCTCACCCCTCACCTACGTCCTGCTCATCGCGGTGCCCGCACTGGCCGCCGTGGCCGCGCTCCGCCCGCGCTGACCCCCTGGAGGAACCCGTTGTCGGAATGGCTTGTTCTCGTTCTCGCGATGCTGGCCGCCTGTGCGGTGGTCGTGGTCATCACCCTCCTGCGGCACCGCACGAAGGCCGTGGACGACGATCCCACCGAGACCCCGGACGTCATCGAGTACATGACCATGTGGATCGGCGTGGTCTACGCCATCGTGCTGGGGCTGGCCATCGCCGGTGTCTGGGAGGCGCGCGTCGCCGCCCAGGACCACGTCCAGGCGGAGGCCCAGGCACTGCACGAGGTCTCCGAACGTGTCCGCGTCTATCCGCCCGACGTCCGCGACCGCATCCGCGCCGACGTCGACACCTACGCCGGACACGTCGTGACCACCGAGTGGAAGACCATGGCCGACCATGGCCGCGTCACCCAGCGGGGCGACGAGCTGCTCGACCGCGTCCGCGCCGACGTCACCGACTACCAGCCCAAGTCGGACTTCGAGGCGCAGGCCTACCAGCCGCTGGTGGACCAGGTGGCCGCCGCCGCCCAGGCCCGCACCGCACGCGCCGGCTCCATGGGGGCGACGATGCCGGGTGTGGTGTGGTTCGGTCTGATCTCGGGGGGCGTCATCACCATCGGCATGGTGTTCGCGCTCCAGATCCGGCGCACGAGAAGGGAACTGATCCTCGCCGGGCTGTTCTCCGCGCTGATCACCTTCCTCCTCTTCCTGATCTGGGACTTCGACGCCCCCTACAGCCGCGGGGTCTCGGCCACCGCCGGGCCGTTCCTGGACCTGTTTCCCCATCTGACACACTGACGGCCCCGTATGAATCCCCTGTGCGGCCCAACCGTTGCCCCGTTCGCCCGAGTGCAATCGCGCCGGAACGCACACCTCCCTAGCGTTTTGGTCAGCGAGGCGCATACCCGGCACAAGCGGAAAAGGTCCGCTGCTGCTCCTCGGGGACCGGAGGACCCACCATGCGCGTAATAGGTGTTGTATCGGCCGCACTGCTGGGCGTCGGCGCCCTCACCTTCTGCGCGCCGGCCGCCGTCGCCAGCGGCGGTGACGGCCGCACCTACGGCAACGGGGGCGGCGACAGCCGTTCCTACGGAAGCGGAGGCGGAGGCGGAGGCGGAGGCGGAGGCGGTAACGAGGAGCGCTACGGCGGCGGGGGCGGCAGCTCCTACGGCGGCAACGGCCGCTCCGGTTACGGCGGTGACGACGAGGGGAGCTTCGGCGGTCGCGGCGGCGGTGGCGGTGGCGGTGGCGGTGGCGGTTCGGAGCACTTCAAGCACGGCGTCCGCGCGGGCGTGGGCGGGAACGTCGCCGGCTTCGACCTCAAGCAGATCGGCCTGGGCACCGCGCTCATCGGCGGCTCGATCGGCACGGCGTACCGCCTCTCCCGCCGGCGCACCGGCGAGGAGGGCACCGCCTGACCGTGCCCTCTCCCTCGGGACAGGCCTTCGCCCCGGATCTCTCCAGGTCCGGGGCGAAGGCCTTCCGGCGTACGCGGCCCAGGGGCGAAGGCCCCGCCGGAAGGAAGGCCGACGGCCCCGCCGGCAGAAGGAGATCCGGCCCCGCACACGAGAGCGGGGCCGGATCCGGAGTACGGAGCCGTCAGGAGCGCTTGTCGGACCGGCGCCGCATCCAGAGCACGCCGCCGCCGACGGCACCCGCCGCCATCAGCCCGCCGCCGATGGCCATGTCGGTCGGGGTGGCACCAGTGATGGTGCCGCCGCCCACTCCGCCGCGGACACCGCCGACGACGGTGAAGGCCTCCGGCCGGGTCAGCCGCCGGCCGTTGCAGTCGACCGTGATGTCGTACGTCCCGGGACGTGCGTCGTCGCGGATCGTCACGACACCCCTCGCGCGCTCGCCGGCGCCGTCGAACGGCCGCAGTGTCGACCGGGAGAACACGGTCGACGACATGGTCCCGCCGTTGCGGCAGCCGTCGATCGTGACCACCAGCTGACCGCCGCGGGCGATCACGCCGGGCGAGGGCACGATGCTCTGGACGCCACCCGGGCCATGGCCGGACGCGCCGCCGAGACCGGTACCCGGACCGACCCCGGAACCGCCACCCGTTCCGACGCCGGGCGCCGCCGCCCCCTCACCTCCCTTGTCGACGAGGCCCCCCAGACCGCCGACCCCCGCGCCCTCGCCTCCCTTGTCAACGAGGCCCCCCAGTCCATTGGGGCCGACGGGGCCAACGAAGTTCTCGCCGAAGTTCCCACCAAAGTTCCCACCAAAGTTCCCGCCGAAGTTCCCGCCGAAGTTCCCGCCGTAGCCGCCAACGCCAACGCCGACACCGGGGAACTCGCCGAACCGGTCCCCCCGACCGCCACCACGGAACTCACCGAACCCGCGGAACTCACCGAACCGGTCCCCCCGACCCCCCCGGAACTCACCGAACCCGCGGAACTCACCGAACCGGTCCCCCCGACCCCCCCGGAACTCACCGAAGCCACGGAACTCACCGAACCGGTCCCCCCGACCGCCACCTACAGGACCGAATCCGAATCCAGGTCCTACTCCCGTCCCGAACCCCGGACCCACTCCCGTCCCGAATCCAGGTCCTACTCCCGGTCCGAATCCAGGTCCTACTCCCGGTCCGAACCCCGGACCCACTCCCGTCCCGAACCCCGGGACCACACCCGTCCCGACCCCCGGGACCACACCCGTCCCGACCCCCGGTCCCACTACCGTGCCTCCTCCCGGTCCCACTACCGTGCCTCCTCCCGGCCCCACTCCGGGACCTCCGCCTGCACCGCCTCCCTGGCCCCCGCCCACGCCGCCGTCCCGTGTGATGCCGAGGACTTCGCTGCCCTTCGCCCCGGCCGCCGGGGCGGCGAGCCCGACCGCGGCGACCGCCGCGGCCAGCACCACCAAGGAGGCGGAGGGGGCCGAGCGGGCTTTAGGGGTACGAGTAGTACGCATGTGATCCTCCGCGGAAGGTGCCCCGGGGACCCGTACCCGGTCGATCGGTGAGAAAGCACCTCCCGCAACCGACCCTCGGACGCGCTCCACGCGGGCGCATTTCGGGGCTGGTCCGTCTCGGTGAGCGAATCCACCAGGACTTTCACCCCATTGAATATCGGCGCAGGTCACGGACCGTCAGAAATGCCCCTTCCGGACCGCCTCGGATGGCGCACGGCAAAATATCGCCGCCACCCGTTCGCGTGCGTCCCGTCGCCGGTAGCCCGCGCTGGACTTAGCGTTTCTCGCATGCGCTATTGACGCGGCGACGGCCGTGTCGAGAGGGGATGCCGAATGCCTGCGAGAGAGCTGACCGGATTCGTCGAGGAGGAGCGGGAGCGACCGAGGAAGCGCGCACCGTGGGGCGTGATAGCGCTTGCCCTGCTGACCGGACTCGCCCTGATCCGCAACGGCTCCGGGGAGTTCGACGTCGGCCCGCCCCAGCCCGCGACGGCGGCGGCGCCGGACATCAGGCACACGCCGCTCCCCTCGGGCGGGATCCTGCAGCCCCTGTTGCGCTCGGTGCCTGACCGGGTCAGGATCCCCGTCCTCCAGATCGACGCGCCCATCACCCCGGTCGGTGTGGACTCCGACGGCTGGGTCGCCGCGCCGCCGCCCGCGGACCCGAATCTGGCCGGCTGGTTCAACGGCGCGGTCACGCCCGGGGAAAAGGGCACTTCGGTCGTCGTCGGCCATGTCGACAACGATGCGGGACCCGCCGTGTTCTACGGACTCGGCGCCCTGCAGAAGGGAAACCGCGTCGAAATCAACCGCCAGGACGGGAAAACCGCCGTATTCGAGGTGTACGGCGTCGAGGTGTTCGCGAAGAACGATTTCCCCGGAGACCGTGTGTACGGCTCGAAGGGCACGCCGGAACTGCGGGTCATCACCTGCGGCGGCGGTTACACGAAGCAGAACGGATATCAGGGGAACGTCGTCGTGTTCGCCCGCCTGGTCGAGGTCCGCTGAGCGGACCCCGGCCCGGCGGGCGCCGGGCCGTGCGCGCGGCCCGGCTCAGGTGTACTCCCGGCGCGGCACGGTGAAGTGGTGCCCTTCCTCGAGGAGCTTGGGAAGGTAGTCGCGCAGCGCGCGGACGGTCTGCGAGCGGTCGCCCCCGGCGTCGTGGGAGAGCACCACGACCCCGGGGGCGGCGCCGTGCTCGATCCGGCGCACGATGACGCCGGTGCCGGGGGCGGTCCAGTCGAGGCTGTCGACGCTCCAGGCCAGCGGTTCCATGCCCAGGTCGGCGTTGATCCGGAACACGTCGCGGTTCCAGGCACCGTAGGGGGCACGGAACCACAACGGCCGCTCGCCGTAGGCCTTTTCGATGAGGTCGCTGGTGCGCTCGATCTCGGCGCGGATGCCGCGGCGGCCGAGGCGGGTGAGCAGCGGGTGGCTCCAGGTGTGGTTGCCGACGACGTGTCCCTCGTCGGCCATCCGGGCCAGCAGGTCCCGGTTCCAGTCGGCCATCTCCCCGCAGACCATGAACGTCGCCCGGACGTCGTACTTGGCCAGGGTGTCCAGGACGTGCGGGGTGAAATCGGGGTGGGGTCCGTCGTCGAACGACAGCATCATCGTGTCGCCGCGGCCGGAGAAACGCAGGATCGGCGTGGTCCGCACCTTGGCGGGCAGCGGCGCGGCCCGCGGCGGGACGTCACCGGCCAGGGGCCGCAGACGGTAGGCGGAGGAGTTGAGGGCGACGCGTGCCTCGGGGCCCGCGGCGGGGGCGGGCGGTACCGGAGTGTCGGAGGAACCGGAGAGCAGCAGACCGGCCGTGCCGGCCGCTCCCGCCGCTCCCGCCGCTCCGAGGGCGACGGCCCCGGCGAACAACGCCCGGCGTCGCGTGAGCAACTGATCCTTCTGCATGAGTCATCAGTGTCCGGGCCTTCCGCCTCTCCACCGGCACGGTGCCACGAAAGCACCCGCCCGGCCCAGCGCCCGGCGCCAGTTGTGCGCGGTGCCTCAGCGGCGGCGTACGAGGGGGAACGGCAGCGTCTCACGGATCGTCAGGCCGGTGAGGAACATGATCAGCCGGTCGACGCCGAGGCCGAGGCCGCCGGTGGGCGGCATGGCGTACTCGAGGGCGTCGAGGAAGTCCTCGTCCAGTTCCATCGCCTCGGGGTCTCCCCCGGCGGCGAGCAGGGACTGGGCGGTCAGCCGGCGGCGCTGTTCGACGGGGTCGGTGAGCTCGGAGTAGGCGGTGCCCAGTTCGGTGCCGAAGGCCACGAGGTCCCAGCGTTCGGCGAGCCGCGGGTCGGTGCGGTGCTGCCGGGTGAGCGGGGAGACCTCGGTCGGGAAGTCCTTGTAGAAGACGGGTGGCCCGGTCCGCTCCTCCACCAGCCGCTCGTACATCTCCAGGACGATCTCGCCGGGCGTGTCGTCCGCGGTGTACGGCACGCCGGCGCGGTCGCAGTGCCGGCGCAGTGCCTCCGGGCCGGTGCCGGGGCCGATCTCCTCCCCGAGCGCCTCGGAGATCGCGCCATGCACGGTCTTGACCGGCCAGGGCCCGGAGATGTCGTACCCGATGCCGTTCCGGTGGGCGACCGGTCGGCCGAAGGCGGCGGTGGCGGCGCCCTGGATCAGCTCGCGGGCGAGGTCGAGCATGACGTCGTAGTCGGCGTAGGCCTGGTAGGCCTCCAGCATCGTGAACTCGGGGTTGTGCTTGTGGGAGACGCCCTCGTTGCGGAAGGTACGGCCCATCTCGAAGACCTTCTCCAGACCGCCGACGCACAGGCGCTTCAGGTACAGCTCGGGTGCGATGCGCAGGTACATGTCGAGGTCGTAGGCGTTGATGTGGGTGGTGAACGGGCGGGCGTTGGCGCCGCCGTGGATCTGCTGGAGCATCGGCGTCTCGACTTCGAGGAAGCCGCGGTCCAGCAGCCCCTGGCGCAGGCCCTGTACGGCGGTGGAGCGGAGGCGGACGACCTCGCGGGCCTCGGGGCTGGTGACCAGGTCGAGGTAGCGCAGGCGCACCTTGGTCTCGGGGTCGGTCAGTCCCCGGCGTTTGTCGGGCAGCGGGCGCAGGCACTTGCCGAGCAGGCGCCAGGAGGTGACGAAGACGGTCGGCTCGCCCCTGTCGCTCCGTCCCGCCCGGCCGGTGGCGGTGATGTGGTCGCCGATGTCGGTGTCGGCGGTGAAGCGCTTCAGGGCGGCCGGCCCGGTCCGGTCGCGGGTGAGGGCGAGTTGGTGGTCGCCGGACCAGTCCCGCAGCACGACGAAGACGATGCCGCCGAAGTCCCGGACGAGCAGGATCCGGCCGGCCACGGTGAGCTGCTCCCCTTCGCGGACCTCGGCGAGGGTGCGGGTGCGGGCCTTCGTCCCGACCGGGTAGGGGTCGGTGCCGGCCGCGCGCAGCCGGTCGAGCCTGGCGTGCCGGACGCGGACCTGCTCGGGCAGGCCGGCGAGCGGACCGCCGGCTTCGGCCCGGGCCTCCTCGTCGAGTCCGAGCGCCGTCAGCGGGGGCAGGCCCTCGGTGGTGGCCGGGCGCGGTCCGGTGGCGGGATGGGCCGGGTGGCCCTTGCCCCAGAGCTTGCGCAGCGAGGGTACGGCGACGAAGCCCTCGGCGATGCCGGAGGCCAGGCCGATACGGGCCAGGGAGGCGGTCTCGCCGTAGCAGATGAAACGCGGGTACCACTCGGGGTGGTACTTGGCGTTGGACCGGTACAGGGCCTCCAGCTGCCACCAGCGGGAGAAGAACAGCAGCAGGCCGCGCCACAGCCGCAGCACGGGTCCGGCTCCGATGCGGGCACCCTCCTCGAACACCGAGCGGAACACCGCGAAGTTCAGCGAGATGCGGCGTACGCCGAGCTTCGGGGCGGCGGCGCAGAGTTCGGCGACCATGTACTCCATGACGCCGTTGGGTGCGGCACGGTCCCGGCGCATCAGGTCCAGGGAGGCGCCGTCGCGGCCCCAGGGCACGAAGGACAGCAGTGCGAGCAGCCGGCCCTCCGCGTCGAGGGCCTCGACCAGGAGGCAGTCGCCGTCGGCCGGGTCGCCCAGGCGGTCCAGCGCCATCGAGAAGCCGCGCTCGGTCTCGGTGTCGCGCCAGGCGTCGGCCTTGTCGACGATCTCCTCCATCTCGGCGTCGGTGAGGGTGGCGTGCCGGCGGATGCGGCAGGTGGCGCCGGTGCGGCGGACGCGGCGCACCGCCTGCCGGGTCACGCGCATGTCCCGGCCGTCGAGGTCGAAGCCGGCGACGTGCACGATCGCCTCGTCGCCGAGTTGGAGGGCGCCGAGTCCGGCGCGGGCGTAGGCCCGGGCGCCCTCCTCGGACGCGCCCATGACGGCGGGTGCCCAGGCGTAGCGGCGGGCCGCGTCCAGCCAGGCGGCGATGGCGTGCGGCCAGGCCTCGCGGTCTCCGACGGGGTCGCCGCTGGCCAGGCACACACCGGTCTCGACGCGGTAGGTGACGGCGGCCTTGCCGCTGGGCGAGAAGACGACGGCCTTGTCGCGGCGGGTGGCGAAGTAGCCGAGGGAGTCGTCCTCGCCGTAGGCCTTGAGCAGGGCGCGGATGCGGGGTTCCTCGTCGCCGTGCAGGGCCGCCTCCAGGCGCTGCGAACGGAACAGTGTGGCGGCGGCGTTGAGCAGGGCGAGCGCTCCGAACAGGCCGAGCAGGAAGGTCACCGGGCGCGGCGGGTGGCCGTCGAAGTCGCGGGTGGAGATCAGTCCGCCCATGACCCGGTTGGCGGACCACGCCAGGTGCAGGCCGGAGGGCAGGGTGCCGGGGAAGAGCGCGACCAGGCCCCAGCCGGCCAGGACGGCCACGGCGAGTCCGGCGACCAGCACGGCCAGCGCCCGCCACCAGGAGCCGCGGCGGGAGGCGGCGTAGAACTCGCCTCTGGCCGTGATCAGCAGCACCAGCGCCAGGCCGCACAGCACGAGGGACGGTGCCGACTCGGCGTACTCGCCGGCCGCGAGGCCGAGTACGTCACCGAGGATCACCAGGCCCAGATAGCCGACGACCAGCCACCAGGCGACCTTCTTGCGCGCGGCGGTCGCGCCGGCCAGCAGGACGAGGAAGACGGCGTAGGCGAGGTTGACGCTGACCGGGACGAGGAGCAGGTCCAGGACGCGGACGACGGGGTGGAGCAGGACCCGCAGCGGGGCGATGAGGTCCAGCAGCGCGCACAGCAGGGCCAGAGCGCCGAAGAAGGTGGCGAAGCCTTGCGGCACCCTGCTGAGGAGGCCCTTCCTCCGCGGCGTCCGGGCGGGGTCGGCGGCGCCCCGGGAGGGGGCTGCACCGGTGGCGGCGGTCATGGCTCTGACGTGGTGGCGCTCATGGTTCCGACTGTAGGAACCGGGCGCGCGGGGCGCCCGTCGAGAGGTGACCCGCGCGGCGTTGGGAACCGGGGATTCCGATAGCCTCGCACATGTGACGGAACAGCACGAGCAGCACGAGCGGCACGCGCACCGGTTCGAGCGGGGCACGGACGGGCCGAAGGTCATCGTCGCCGGCGTGGACGGCTCCGACTCCTCGATGCGGGCCGCCGCGTACGCCGCCGGTCTCGCCCGCCGGCAGGGCGCGCTGCTGGCCCTCGTGTACGTGCAGCCGGTGATGACGGCGGGGGCGGCGCTCGGGGCGCCGGTGGCGGAGACGACGGACGAGATCGCCGAGGACCTCGTGCAGTACATCCGGGAGTCCACGGAGCGGCTGAAGGGGATATTCGAGGTCCGCTGGGAGTTCCACACCTTCCCCGGCGACCCGTACAACGGTCTGGTGAAGGCCGCCGACGAGCTGCGGGCGGACGCGGTGGTGGTGGGCGCCTCCGAGCAGGCCGGCCACCGGATCATCGGCTCGGTCGCGATCCGCCTGGTGAAGGCGGGACGCTGGCCGGTGACGGTGGTTCCGTAGGGCCCGTTCCCGGCGTTCGGACCCCGCGGCCGGCGGCCGGGGGCCGCCACCCGGACCGTGCCGTGGCGTCTTCCGTACCCGGCGGTGCTGGGCCATCATGATCCGCCGTCAGCCGTTTGCCGTCTGTGAAGAGGTGAGACGCATGGCCGGGCTCCGGATGGGTGAGGGCATTCTCCGTCGTAAGCCCATCGAACACATCGAGGAGACGGAAGCCGCCGAGGGACCACGGCTGGAGCGATCACTCGGCTTGTGGCAGCTGACCGCGATCGGCGTCGGCGGCATCATCGGGGCGGGCATCTTCACTCTCGCCGGCACGGTGGCCAACGGCACGGCGGGTCCCGCGGTGCTGGTGTCCTTTCTCGTCGCCGGTGTCGCCAGCGCGGCGGCGGCCCTGTCGTACGCCGAGTTCGCGGGCCTGATCCCGAAGGCGGGCTCGGCCTACACCTACGGCTACGCGGTGCTCGGCGAGTTCGCCGGCTGGTTCATCGGCTGGGACCTGCTCCTGGAGTACACGGCGATCGTGGCGGTGGTCGCGATCGGCATCTCCGGCTACTTCAGCTTCCTGGTCGGGGACATGGGCGCGCATCTGCCCGCCTGGATGCTGGGCGCGCCCGGCACCGGCGCCGGGCACAAGGTCGACCTGTTCGCGGCGGTCCTGTGCCTGCTGATCGCCTGGCTGCTGAACCTCGGCATCCGCAGCGCGGCCCGCTTCGAGACGATCGTGGTGGGGCTGAAGGTGCTGGTCGTGCTGGTGGTGATCGTGGTCGGCGTCTTCCACATCAACACGGCCCACTACCACCCGTTCTTCCCCTACGGGGTCGGCGGGGCGTTCACGGGTGCGGCGACGGTGTTCTTCGCGGTCTTCGGCTACGACGCGATGTCGACGGCGGCCGAGGAGTCCAAGGACGCGCAGCGGCACATGCCGAAGGCGATCATCTACTCGCTGGCGATCGCGATGGTGCTGTACGTGGCGGCGTGTCTGGTGCTGACCGGCATGCAGAACTACAAGGACATCAACAAGGAGAGCGGCTTCTCCACCGCGTTCAAGTCGGTGGGGCTGAGCCGGCTGGCGGACGTGATCGCGGTGGGCGCGATCATCGGCATTCTTACTGTCATGTTCACGTTCATGCTGGGGGTCACCCGGGTCTGGTTCGCCATGTCCCGGGACGGGCTGCTGCCCAAGTGGTTCGCGAAGACGCACCCCACGCGGCACGTGCCGACGCGGGTGACATGGATCGTCGGCGTGGCGTCGGCCGTCATCGCGGGGTTCCTGCCGATCGCGGAGGCGGCCGAACTGACCAACATCGGCATCCTGCTGGCGTTCGTGGTGGTGTGCACGGCGGTGATCGTGCTGCGCTACCGGCAGCCGGACCTGCCGCGCGGCTTCCGTACGCCGTGGATGCCGTTCGTGCCGGCGCTGGGTGTGGTCTTCTCGCTCTGGCTGATCACGTTCCTGAAGTGGGAGACCTGGGTGCGGTTCGCCGTGTGGTTCCTGATCGGGTGCGTGGTCTACTTCGGGTACTCGTACAAGCGCTCGGAACTGGCCCGGCGTTAGGGCCCGCCGGGCCGGGGGCCGCGGCGGCGTTCAGCGGGCCGGGAGGGCGCGGACGAAGCCGGCGACGATCTCGTTGAACTCCTCCGGCTTCTCCAGGTTCGGGTAGTGGGCGGTGCCCTCGATCGTCACGGAGCGGCCGTCGGGGACGGTGCGGGCGAGGCGTTCGGCCTCGGCGAGGAGGTCGGGTACTTCGAGGGCGCCGTTGACGATGAGCACGGGGACGCCGATCTTCGGCACGCGGTCCCAGGTGCCGGTCAGGGGCACATGCCAGTTCTTCTCGTCGGCGGTGTGCTTGGACAGGGTGTGCAGGGCCATGTCGCGCAGCCGGCGCAGGATGTCCTGGTCCATGTCGTCCGGGGTGCGGTGCGGGCCGGGCGCGAAGCGCAGGAAGGACGCGAGCCAGCCCTCGATGTCGCCGGCGCCCAGGGCGCGGGCCGACTCGGCCTGAGTCTGCCGCGCCCACGGGTCGGTGTACTGGAACTCGCTGGTGGTGGCGCCGCAGGCGACCACCCCACGCACCAGTTCGGGGTACTCCAGCACGGTGTCGGTGGCGATGGCGCCGCCCATCGAGACACCGACGAGGACCGCCGGGCCGGCGTCGAGGTGGCGCAGCAGCGCGGCGAGGTCGTCGGCCCACCGGAACGGCCCGGTCGCGTTGGCGGAGGAGCCGTGGCCGCGTACGTCCGGGGCGATGACCCGGAACTCGGCGGCGAGGGCCGTGATCTGGGCGTCGAGGACGCGGTGGTCGACCCAGCCGGAGTGGAGCAGGACCACGGGGTCCCCGCTGCCGGTGTCGAGGTAGGCGAGGTCGCCGTCGGAGGAAGGGAGGAAACGCAGATCCGCAGCAGCAGTCATGACAACCAGGGTGTCATTCCACGGGAGGTTTGGCAACCAGGGTGTCATGATGGTGCGATGAGCGACATCGCCAGCGACATCGACGACGGTCCCGGGACCCCACTCCCGCCGGACGAACTCGGCCACCGCCTCACCGAGGTGTTCGACCTGATGGGCCCGCTGTACCGGCGGGTGCAGCGCAAGGTCGAGCAGGGCGAGGCCGTCGAGGGGCTGTCCGTCGGCGTACGGGCCGTGCTCGACCTGCTGCACAAGCACGGCCCGATGACCGTTCCGCAGATGGGGCGCGCACAGGCGATCAGCCGCCAGTTCGTGCAGCGCATGGTGAACGACGCGGCGGCCCGCGGCCTGGTGCGCAGCGTCCCGAACCCGGCGCACCAGCGCTCGTCGCTGATCCGGCTCACGGACGCGGGCCGGGCGGCGATCACCGCGGTGCTGGCCCGCGAGCACCTGCTGCTGCGCCGGGTCGGGGGCGATCTGACGGAGTCCGAGGTACGGGCCTGCCTGCGCGTGCTCGAAAAGATGCTCGATCTCTTCGAGCACGTGGACGTCGACTGACCGGCCTCACTCCCCCATGACGAGCCCGTCCTTCGCCGCGCCCCGGCTGAGCACCGCGGTGCGGATCCGGTCGCGCACGCCCTGGAGGTCGGCGCCCTGAGCGATGGCCCTGCCGAGGTTCAGCACCCGGCCGGCGTCGAGGTCGAACACCTCGGGGACGAACTCGGCCCGGGCCACCTCCCAGCGCCCGCCCGGCCGGGCGGGCGGGGAGAAGGTGAAGCGGGCGAGGGTGCTCTGGTTGGCGCGCGGGTTCCGTCGGCCGCTGTCGTCGGTCGTGGCGCCGGCGATCTGGTCACCGAGGCCGTAGACCACCCAGGTGCCGTTGACCTTCTCGTAGGCCTGTGGGACATGGGCGTGGCTGCCGAGGATCAGGTCGACGTCGGGCCGGCCGCCGGATTGCGAGGCGGTCAGCTTCCGGGCGAGCTCCAGTTGCTGTGCGTCGGGCGCCTCCTGCCATGCCCGGCCCCAGTTCAGGGACACGACCACGACCTCGGCACCCGCCTGGCGGGCGGCCCTGGCGTCCTCGATGATCCGCTTCTCGTCGATCACGCGGACGGCCCACGGCTGATCGGGTGGAAGGTCCTCGTTCGTCCCGTAGGTGTAGGCGAGGTGGGCGACCACGGCCCGCCCGGCCTGGAGGAGCGTGCCGCGTGACTCGCTGTCGGCGCGCGCCGTACCGGCGTGCCGCAGCCCGGCTTCGTCGAGGGCGTCCAGGGTGCGCCGGACGCCGTCGGCGCCGTCGTCCAGGGCGTGTTCGGAGGCGGTGGCGCAGCTGTCGTAGCCCACCGCGGCGAGGGACGGCGCCAGTTCGGGCGGGGTCTTGTAGCTCGGGGCGCCGGTGTACGGCGCGTTCGCGCCGAAGACGGTACCCAGCTGGCACAGCGCCAGATCGGCCCGGGAGACGATGTCCTTGACGCCTTCGAGCATCGGACGGAAGTCGTGGCCCGAGCCGCCCGCGTCGAAGGCGGCCCGCTCCAGCACCGGGGTCTCGGGCAGGATGCCGCCGGAGGCGACGAGCGTGAACGCGCCGGGCGCGGTCGCGGAGTCCGGGGCCGGGGCGGCTCGTCCGGGCGGAGGGTGCTGCTCTTCCCTTTGGTGGGCCTGGCAGGCGGCGGCCGCGGTGAGGAGGGCCGTCACGACCAGGGACACCTGCTGTCTGCGTGCGATCATCAGTTCACCCCAAGGCGGTCGTATGGACAGACAAATGGGTACGAATCTGACGGCTTTCGCAAACGGTATCGGGGCTTCGTTAGCCCGTTCGTGTGCAACAAGGGGCCTGACGGACCGTTCGTCGTACCGTTCGTCGACGCGATCGACCGTCCGTCGCACAGCAGTGCGCGCGCCCTGTCCCCGTGCGACCCCCTGCGATGCCATACGGCCATGACGGCCGGAACCACCCTCCCGCACGGGACGACGACCGCCGAGCACGAGCTCGCCGCACTGCAACGCGAGCACGGCCGACCGCTCTTCGCACTGCTGCTGCGCCTGTGCGACGGCGACCGCCAGCGCGCCGAGGACCTGCTCCAGGAGACGCTCGTCCGCGCCTGGCAGCACCCCGAGGCGCTGCGCGCCGACGCCTTCGACTCGGTGCGGCCGTGGCTGCTGACCGTGGCACGCCGGCTCGCGATCGACGCGCGCCGCGCCCGGCAGGCCCGGCCGCCCGAGGTCGGGGACGCGGACCTGGAGAACGCGCGGGTCATCGCCGACCACGCCGAGCGGTCCGCCGCGACGCTCGACGTCCGGGAGGCTGTGAAGACACTCACTCCCGAGCACCGTGAAGTCCTGGTGCTGGTGTACTTCCGGGGGGCCAGTGTGGCGGAGGCCGCCCGGACCCTGGGCATCCCACCCGGTACCGTGAAGTCCCGCGCGTACTACGCGCTGCGCGCCCTGCGCCGAATGCTTCCGGGATACGCGGCCGACCTGCGGTGAAACCGACTGCCGAGTCAAACCTCCGTAAAGCGCCTTGCCGTGGACCGCTGTTGAGTAATCGGCTGTCCTCATCCGTGTTCCGACAGGGGGCATGATCCCGGGACCCGGGGTCGGGCGAGGAGCGCGCACCGGAGGAAGGCAGGAAGGGATGCTGCACAGAGGTCACGAGAGCACGGACGGCCAGGGCGGCGGCGAACTGGCCGTCCCCATGGCCTGGTTGTACGCCGAGTACATCGCCGACGAACTGCTGCGCACCGGCGATCTGATGCCGCCGACGTCGTTCGAGTTCCGCGCCGGGCGGGACGCGCTGGCGCTCACCATCTTCCTCTCCGACACCGGCGGCGAGCTCTCCCGTGTCCGGGTGGTCTCCCAGCTGGAGACCTGGCTGTCGCTGACCGCGTACGACCAGCCGTGGCAGGACTGGGTGTGCGAGCGGATGGCCTGCCTCGCGGCCGAGGCACACGCCCGCGGGGTGCCCTCGCCGGACCTGGCGCTGGCCGGGGCGGCCTGGCGCTGGCTGGAGGAGACCGAGCTGCTCGCGCCCGATCTGGACGCGGTGCCGGGCGGTGCGGGCGTGGTCGGCGAGGACGAGGGACCGAAGGTGTGGACGCCCGCGTGGCGGCTCGGACTGCCCCTCGGGCATCTGGCCATCCACCTCTTCTAGATCTTTCCCGGAGTCCGACCAATCCGCGGGACCGGCGGCTCCGAACGTCTTGATTACGATTCGGAACGTGGCTGAGTGAATCCGGTGCCGGGTGCGTACGGGTGGGAGCAAGGAGTAACCCCACCCGCACTCACAGGCACGAGGATTCGGCATGAGGTCCCTGGAACGGCATCGCGACGTCGGCGCGTACGCGCTCGGCATGCTGGACGAGGCGGACGCCTTCCGCTTCGAGGACCACCTCATGGAGTGCCCTCGCTGCGCGGCGCAGGTCACCGAGTTCGGACCCACGGCGCGGCAGTTGATGCTGTACCGGCGGGCCACGCCGCGCTTCGTGCACCCCATGACCCGGCCCGGCCCCGCGCTGCTGGACCGGCTGCTCGGCGACGTGGCGCGGCGGCGCCGGGCCGGACGCCGGCGCGTCCTCTACGGGCTGGCCGCCTCGGTGGTGCTCGCCGTGGGCGGACCCGCGGTCGCCGCCGTCGCCGGGCACCACGACGGGCCCGCCCGGTACTCGGCGACCGACGCGACCACGGGCGTGTGGGCCGAGGTCAGGGCCGCCGACCGGGACTGGGGCAGCGATGTGGAGGTGCGGGTCAAGGACGGCGCGGGCCCCCATACCTGCCGGCTCGTCGTGGTCGGCCGGGACGGCTCGGAGCAGATCGTGACCACCTGGAACGTCCCCCCGCACGACGTGCGACCCAGCACGGTGGCGGGCGGCACGACGATGCATCCGGGCCAGATCGACCGCTTCGAGGTGCGCACCGCGGACGGACAGCCCCTGGTGACCCTCGACGCGCGCTGATCCGTCACTTGAGCAGCCGGGACAGGCGTCGGTCGGCCAGCGGTTTCCCGCCCGTCTGGCAGGTCGGGCAGTACTGGAGCGAGGAGTCGCTGAAGGACACCTCGCGGATGGTGTCCCCGCACACCGGGCAGGGCTCGCCGGTCCGGCCGTGCACGCGCAGGCCGCCCTTCTTCTCCGCCTTCAGCCGTCCGGCCGCCAGGCCCCTGGAGCGCGCGACCGCCTCCGTCAGGGTGGTGCGCAGCGCCTCGTACAGGGTTCGCGTCTCCCGCGGCGTCAGGGAGGCGGCCAGCTTGAACGGGGACATCTTCGCCGCGTGCAGGATCTCGTCGCTGTAGGCGTTGCCGACACCCGCGATCAGGCCCTGGTCGCGCAGGGCGCCCTTGATCTGCCGCCGCTCCCCCGCGAGCAGCCGGGCGAACCGGTCCTCGTCGAAGTCGTCGGCCAGCGGGTCGGGACCGAGGCGGGCCACACCGGGCACCTCCCGCGGATCCCGTACGACGTACACCGCGAGCCGCTTCTGAGTGCCTGCCTCGGTGAGGTCGAACCCCGCGCCGTTCTCCAGGGCGACGCGCAGGGCGAGCGGGCCCTTGCCGGGGCGGGGCGCGCCGTCGGGCAGACGGTCCTTCCACTGGAGCCAGCCCGCGCGGGCCAGGTGGGTGACGAGGTGGGGGCCGCCGTCGGTGCCCAGGTCCAGGAACTTGCCGTGCCGGTGCACCGCGGTGACCTCGCGGCTCTCGAGGGCGGTGACCGGGGGGTCGTACGTCTTCAGCACGCTGATCGCGACGGGCAGCACGCGCACGATCTCGTGGCCGACCAGGTGGTCGGCCAGGAAGTCCTTGAGCGCTTCGACCTCGGGCAGTTCCGGCATAGGTCCAGAGTGCCACCGCGGGCCCGGGGCGCCATGCGGTGCGCCGGACGCCTCGGCTCCCGGCTCCCGGCTCCCAGCCCTCGTCTCTCACCTCTGATCAGGGACCGCGAACTCGCACCACACGCACTTGCCGCCGCCGCGCGCCTCCACGCCCCACACGTCGGTGAGCCGGTCCACGAGCAGCAGTCCCCGGCCGGAGACGCCGTCCTCTCCCGGATCGCGGCGGCGCGGCAGGGCGCTGGAGGTGTCCTCGACCTCGATCCGCAGCCGCCGGTCGGGGCCGCCGAGGTCCCGCAGGGTGACGATCGCGGCGCCCTCGGTGTGCATCAGGGCGTTGGTGATCAGTTCGTCGGCCACGAGTTCGATCTCGTAGGCGTTTTCCTCGGCGCCCCGGTCCCGCACCGCCGTGCGGATCATGTGCCGGGCCCGGGTCAGGGCCTCGGGATCGCCGGGGGGCACGTACTGCTGGAGCCGGCCGACGGGCTGCCGCTCGGCCGGCACCCGGCGGCGCAGCACCAGCAGGGCCACGTCGTCGTCGCCGCCCCGCGCCTCGGCCATCGCGATCAGCCGGTCCGCGAGGTCCCGTACGTCGCCGGGTCCGGCGGCGACGGACCGTGCCAGGGCCCGCATGCCGTCGTCGAGGTCGGCGCCGGGCTGTTCGACCAGGCCGTCGGTGCACAGCACCAGGGACTGCCCGGGATCGAGCTCCATGGTGCCGACCGGGTACTCCAGGCTGCCGAACTCGGCGGACAGGCCGAGCGGCAGCCCCCCGTCGACGGCGACCCGGTGGCAGCTTCCGTCGTTGTGCCGGACCAGCGGGTCGATGTGCCCGGCCCGCACCAGCTGGACCACGCCGGTGGACAGGTCGGCCTCCGCGTACAGGCAGGTGGCGAAGCGCTCCGTGTCGAGTTCGTGCAGGAAGACCGACGCGCGGGCCATCACGGTGGCCGGCGCGTGGCCCTCGGCCGCGTAGGCGCGCAGCACGATACGGAGCTGGCCCATGACGGCGGCGGCGTGCGTGTCGTGGCCCTGGACGTCGCCGATGACGGCGCCGACCCGGCCGCCGGGCAGCGGGATCAGGTCGTACCAGTCGCCGCCGATGTCCCGGCCCAGGGAGCCGCCCGCGTAGCCGGAGCGGTAGCGGACGGCGACGTCGGCGCCGGGCACGCTGGGGATGGTGCGCGGCAGCATGGCCTGTTGCAGGCCCTGGGCGAGGTCCTTCTCCTGCTCGTAGAGCATGGCCCGCTGGAGGCTCTGCGCGATGCTGCTGCCGAGGGCGATCAGTACGTTGCGCTCCTCCGAGGTGAAGCCCCGCCGGTCGCTGTAGAGCAGGCCCATGCCGCCGATCGGGCGGGCCTGGGCGATCAGCGGCAGATAGGCCGCCGAGGTGATGTCGAGTCCGGTGATGTGCGGCCACAGGACGGGGTAGCGCTCGGCGAAGTCCTCGGGGGACTCGATGAAGCGGGGGCTGAGGGTGCGCACGGCCTCGCTCATCGGGTAGGGCTCGTCGATCCGGGTGACGCGGGTGCCGGGCACGGAGGAGCCCTCGGGACCCTCGGCGACGAGCCGGATGCGGCCGGCCTCGACCAGGCCGAGGACCAGGCTCTTGGAGCCGAGGAGGGCCAGCCCGTGGGAGTCCTTGACGACGTCGATGACGTCCTGCACGGTGCGCGCGTGGGCGAGGGCGGCGGTGGCGGTCTCCACGACGTTGGTCTGCTTGCGCCGGGCCGCGGCGTGGGCGGCCCGCTCCCCGCGGGCCGCGATGTCGCCGAGTTCCTCGGAGGCGTCGCGGAGGATCCCGGTGATCCTGCGCGGCCGGCCCGTCCCGTCGCGCTGGATGTAGCCCTGCACGTGGGCCCAGCGCAGGCCGCCGTCGCGCAGGCGCAGGCGGACGTAGGTGCCGTAGTTCTGGCGGCCCTCCTTCATCGCCCGGGCCACCAGGGCGTCCAGGCGCTCACGCTCGGACCGCAGCAGCCGCCGGCCCACGGTGCCCGGACGGCGGTCGTCCTCCCCGGGGGTGAGGTCGAAGATCCGGTGGGCCTGGGCGTCCAGGTGTACGAGCCCGGCGTCCAAATCCCAGTCGAAGGTGCCCATCCCGTTGAGCGCCAGAATGGGATCCGGGGTGGCGGGCCAGTCCTCCGGGAGCGACAGGGCGGGGGCTCCCTGTTCAGCCATGGGGACACCTTGCCAGGGATCGGCTGATTCTTCGAGCCGGGGGTGGGGTAGCCGGGGCCCGTGACTTTCCCGGAGGACGAGAGGAGAGGAGCGCTCGACCGTGGGTTGGTTCACCGCACCCGAGTACTGGCTGAGCCGGCTGGTCTTCCAGCGGGCGCTGGCCGTGGTGTATCTCGTCGCCTTCCTGACGGCGGCCCTCCAGTTCCGGGCGCTGCTCGGCGAACGGGGCATGCTGCCGATCCCCCGTTTCCTCCAGCGGGTGCCGTTCACCCGGGCGCCGAGCCTGTTCCACCTGCGCTACTCCGACCGGCTCTTCGCGGTCGTCGCCTGGGCCGGGTGCGCGGTGTCGGCGGCGCTGGTCGCGGGCGCGGACTCGCTGGTGCCGCTGTGGGCGGGCATGCTGCTGTGGCTCGTCCCCTGGGCGCTGTACCTGTCGATCGTCAACGTCGGGCAGACCTGGTACGGCTTCGGGTGGGAGTCGCTGCTGCTGGAGACGGGGTTCCTCGCGGTCTTCCTCGGCAACGACGAGGTGGCCCCGCCCGTCGTCGTGCTGTTCCTGCTGCGCTGGATCCTCTTCCGTGTCGAGTTCGGCGCCGGGCTGATCAAGCTGCGCGGCGACGCCTGCTGGCGGAAGCTGACCTGTCTGCACTACCACCACGAGACGCAGCCCATGCCGGGCCCGCTGAGCTGGTTCTTCCACCATCTGCCGGGCCCGCTGCACAAGGCGGAGGTGGCCGCCAACCATGTCACGCAGCTGATCGTGCCGTTCCTGCTGTTCACTCCGCAGCCCATCGCCACGGCCGGCGCCGCGCTGATGATCGTCACCCAGCTGTGGCTGGTGCTGTCCGGGAACTTCGCCTGGCTGAACTGGATCACGATCGTGCTGGCGCTGTCCGCGGTCCGCTTCCCGGGGAACGCGCCGTCCTTGCCGGCCGCGCCGCTGTGGTACGAGGTCGTGGTGCTGGCCGTCGCCGTGCTGGTGGTGTTCCTCAGCTACCGCCCGGTGGTGAACATGGTCTCCCGCCGGCAGGTCATGAACCGCTCCTTCGACCCGCTGCACCTGGTCAACACCTACGGCGCGTTCGGCAGCGTCAGCCGTGTCCGCTACGAGGTGGTGGTGGAGGGCACGCTGGACGAGGACCACGAGGACGCGGAGTGGCGGGAGTACGAGTTCCGGGGCAAGCCCGGTGATCCCCGGCACTGGCCGCGCCAGTTCGCGCCCTACCATCTGCGCCTGGACTGGATGATGTGGTTCGCCGCGCTGTCCCCGGCGTACGCGGGCGTCTGGTTCGGCGCGCTGGTGGAACGGCTCCTGGAGAACGACCGCGACACCCTCCGGCTGCTGCGCCGCTCCCCCTTCCCACCCGACGAGCCCCCGCGCTACGTCCGCGCCCGGCTCTTCCGCTACCACTACACGACCTGGCGGCAGCTGCGGGCCACCGGTGCCTGCTGGGACCGGACCTATGTGCGGGACTTCCTGCCGCCGACCCGGCTGGCGGCAGGCGCCCGGGAGCCGTGACCGGCCCCCCGTTGTCGGACCCGGACGGTACGGTCACGGGCATGAGAGCTACGGGTACCTTCACCGTGAAGTCGTTCAACCCCACCGGTCTCAAGCCGGACCCGGACGTCTCCACCGCCCTCCCGGTCGGCGTCGCCACGCTGGAGAAGCACTTCGAGGGCGAGATCACCGGCCGTGCGGCGACCCTGTTCACCGCCGCGTACGACCAGGAGTCCGGAGTCGGCACGTATGTGGCGATGGAGTCGTTCGAGGGCACCCTGCACGAGCGGCAGGGCGCCTTCAACTTCGTCCACTCGGCCACGACGACGGGCACCGACCGCACGGCCGAGTTCTTCACCGTCGTCCCCGCGAGCGGCACCGGCGAGCTGGCCGGGATCACCGGCACCGGCGGCCTGCGGGTCGACGCGGACGGCACGCACCGGATCTGGTTCGACTACGAACTCGGCTGAGGCGCGCCCGCCCGGTCACAGTCCGTACAGCGCCCTCCCCTCGAAAACCGCCCCGCGTTCGGCGGCGGTCTTCGAGGTCAGCTCCCGGACCGCGGCGAGGACCTCGGCGTGGTCACGCGCCGTCAGGTCCCGGACGTGGTGGTGGGCGTCCACCGTCACGGCGTCGCCCCTCGTGGCGGCTCCTCCGGGGGCAGCAGTCCGGTGTCTCTCAGCTCCTGCCAGAAGGCGGCAGGCGCAGGTGTGGCGAACCGCTCGGCGCAATCGCGGACTTCATCGGCGGAGCGGGTACCGACCAGGACGGAGACCACGGCCGGGTGGTCGGCGCAGAACCTCAGGGCCGCGCCCCGCAGGGTGAGGCCGTGGCGGTCGGCAACCGCCTTCATCCGCCAGGCTCGATCCACCAACTCCGGTGGCGCACTGGCGTAGTTGTACGTGGCTCCGGGCCTGGGATCCGCCAGCAGGCCGGAGTTGAAGGCGCCGCCGATGACGACGGACACGCCCCGCTCGGCGGCCGCGGGCAGCAGCTCCGTCCGGGCGCGCTGGTCGAGCAGGGTGTACCGGCCGGCGCACAGCACCACGTCCACGTCCGTGTCGCGGACGAAGCGGGTCAGCATCTCCGACTGGTTCATGCCCGCCCCGATGGCTCCGACCACGCCCTGGGCACGCAGTTCCTCCAGCGCCGGGTAGCCCTCGCGGAAGGCCTGCTCGGCGTGGTCGTCGGGGTCGTGGAGGTAGACGACGTCGACGCGCTCCAGGCCGAGCCGTTCGAGGCTGGCCTCCAGACCGCGCCGTACCCCGTCGGCGCTGAAGTCCCACACCCGGCGGTGGGTGGCGGGCACGGCGAAGCCGTGGGCGAGGTCGCTCCCGCCCGGGTCCGCGGGCTCGAGCAGGCGGCCGACCTTCGTGGAGATCGTGTACGCCGACCGGGGAAGGCCGCGCAGGGCCGCGCCGAGCCGGCGTTCGGACAGGCCGAGGCCGTAGTGCGGGGCGGTGTCGAAGTAGCGGATGCCCTGTTCCCAGGCGGCGGCCACGGCCGCCCGTGCCTGCTCCTCGTCCACCTCGGTGTAGAGGTTGCCGATGGCGGCGGCACCGAAGCCGAGGGCGCTGACCTCGACCCCGCTCCCGCCCAGCGTCCTCACCGGGCCTCCCGGCGCGGCCGCAGGCCCCGCGTGCCGCCGTCGACGGCGAGGGCGAGGGCGGTGCCGGTGGTGGCACCGGACGGCGGGCTCGCCGAGTACGCGACGGCCGTGGTGACTCCGGCGGGGACCAGGCGACCGGTGGGCCGGCGGGCTTCCGGCGCGGCCCGTTCGGCGGTCGGATCGGGGGCGGCGGCATGGCCCTCGGGTCCGTCGTCGGCGTCCGTGCGCGGTACGACGTGGGCCGCCGAGCAGTCGGGGTCCGGGTTCATCGCGTCGGAGCCGTCGAGTGCGCACGAGGCGGGGAAGCGGATGTCGTAGGTGTCGGCCGCGGTGATGCGGGCGGGCGTCGCGGACACGGATGGCCTTTCGGTCGGTGGCGGGGGAACTCGCGAGGTCGGGCCTGGACTCCGGTCGTACTCAGGGGCCGGGGGCCGGCAGTGGCGGTTCCGGACTGCGGGTCCGGGACTCGGACCATTCGCGCAGTTCATCGGCGCCGACCTCCTCGATCACTGTCCGCAGGGTCTGCCGGGCCGCGGCGTCGCGTTCCGGTTCGGGCAGGAGCAGATACCGGTCGACGGCCCTGCGCAGGGTCTCGCGTGCCCGCGCGGTGAGCACCCAGCGGGAGCCGGGGTCGAACAGCTGCCGCATGCCGGTGAAGAACACGGCACCGCCCGCGATCACCGCGGTCAGCCAGGCCGGTGCGTGCAGACCGGCGGCGACGACCGTCACCGAGGTGGTGGCGAGGGCGCCCAGTTCCGTGCCCCGGTGCAGCCGCCTGGCCCGGTCACAGGACCGGGTGTAGAACGTCAACTCCCGTTCGGCCAATGCCAGCAGGGGATCCGGCTGGGCGGCCCAGGAGTGATCGGGCACCACTCTTCGTGTCATCGCCACATCATCGTGTCCGCGCACCTCACCGGGAAAGAGCGGCACGGCACGATCCCGCCGCGCCGCCCCCGGGTCAGGGCCTCACGCGCGCCGCAGCCGCAGCGTCATCAGCTCGAACGGGCGCAGCCGCACGGCGATCCGGCCGCCGTCCCGCTCCGGTTCGGCCGTCTCGGGCAGGGGCCGCTCCAGCAGGTCCGTCACCGTCACGTCAGCGACCTCGAACCCGGCCGTCAGGGTCGCCCCCGCCCGGCCGCCGTGGGCCTCGTGGAAGCGGACCACCACGTCACCGCTGCCGTCGTCGGCCAGTTTCACCGCCGTCACGACCACCGCGTCCTCGTCCACCGTCACCAGCGGAGCCACCTCCCCGCCGCCGGTCAGCCGCCGCTCGGGCATGTTGATCCGCCAGCCCTCGCGGACCGCGTCCCCGATGTCCGCGCCGGGCACCAGGGCGTGCCGGAAGCGGTGCGTGCCCTGGTCGGTCTCGGGGTCGGGGAAGCGCGGGGCGCGCAGCAGGGACATCCGGACCGTGGTGGTGGTGCCCCGGTCGCCGTCGGTGCGGACCGTGCGGGTCACATCGTGGCCGTACGTCGAGTCGTTGACGACGGCGACGCCCCAGCCGGGCTCGGCCACATGCACGAAGCGGTGGTTGCAGGCCTCGAACTTGGCCGCGTCCCAGGAGGTGTTGGTGTGGGTGGGCCGGTAGAAGTGCCCGAACTGCGTCTCCGACGCGTACCGTTCGGCGTGCACGTCGAGCGGGAAGGCCAGCTTGAGGAACTTCTCCGTCTCGTACCAGTCCACCTCGGTGTCCAGCACCAGCCGCCGCTCCCCCGCCGGAAGCGACAGCACCTGGGTGACCCGGGAGTCCCCGAAGGACCGTACGACCCGTACCGAGGCACCGTCCTCTCCGGCCGTGACGGACTCGGCGTCGGTGAGGTCGGTGACCGTGTTGCGGTAGAACTCGTCCACGTCCCAGGCGTCCCACATGTTCGGAAGGTCCGGGTGCAGTTGGAGGAGGTTCGCGGCCCGGCCCGGTGCGATCGTCTCCCGGCCGGCCTCGATGTCGTACGCCGAGACGACCAGGCCGCGGTCGTCGATCCCGATCCGCAGCAGACCGTTGTCCAGCACGTGTCCGCCGCCCGCGCGGGGCCTCAGCTCCGTGCTTCCCCCGGCGGCCGGTGTGGCGGCGCCGCCGGCCGGGACGCCCGCCCGTGCGTGCGGGGCCGCGTTGAAGACCAGCGGTGTGGCGCCCTCACCCGCCAGGGCGCGCTGGGCGGACTCGACGATCCGGTTCAGCTCCCCGCCGATCCGCTCGTACGTGTCCCGCGCCTCGCGGTGCACCCAGGCGATGGAGGAGCCGGGCAGGATGTCGTGGAACTGGTGCAGCAGCACCGTTTTCCAGACCCGGTCCAACTCCTCGTAGGGGTAGGCGAATCCGGTGCGAACGGCCGCCGTCGCCGCCCACAGCTCGGCCTCCCGCAGCAGGTGTTCGCTGCGCCGGTTGCCCTGCTTGGTCCCCGCCTGGCTGGTGAGGGTGGCGCGGTGCAGCTCCAGGTACAACTCACCGACCCAGACGGGGGCTTGCGGGTACTCGGCCTCGGCCCGGTCGAAGAAGGCCCGCGGTGTCTCCCACACCACTCGCGCGGAGCCCTCCAGGTCGCGCAGCCGGGCCGCCTTGGCGACCATCTCCCGGGTGGTGCCGCCGCCTCCGTCGCCCCAGCCGGTGGGGGCGAGGGAGTGCCGGGCGGCGCCCTTGTCCTTGAAGGTGCGTGCGGCGTGGGCGATCTCGGCGCCCGCCATGGAGCAGTTGTA
Source organism: Streptomyces sp. NPDC091412 (assembly GCF_044756885.1). Taxonomy (NCBI): domain Bacteria; kingdom Bacillati; phylum Actinomycetota; class Actinomycetes; order Kitasatosporales; family Streptomycetaceae; genus Streptomyces; species Streptomyces sp. NPDC091412. The sequence goes on from NZ_JBIVTV010000005.1 coordinate 63,481, forward strand.
GGTGTCGACGGGCGGGAAGTGGGTGAAGATCCGCGTGCCGTCGATGCCCTCCCACCAGAACGTGTGGTGCGGAAAGGCGTTCGTGCGTGACCAGGAGATCTTCTGTGTGAGCAGTCGGGTGGAGCCCGCCGCCCTGATGATCTGCGGCAGTCCCGCGGCGAAGCCGAACGTGTCGGGCAGCCATGCCTCGTCGTTCTCGATGCCGAACTCGTCGAGGAAGAACCGCTTGCCGTGCACGAACTGCCGGGCCATCGCCTCCGAGCCGGGCATGTTGGTGTCGGCCTCCACCCACATGCCCCCGGCCGGCACGAACCGCCCGTCGGCCACGGCCTTCTTCACCCGCGCCCACACCTCGGGTCGCCGTTCCTTGAGCCACGCCCACTGCTGGGCCTGGGACATGGCGAAGACGAACTCCGGCTCGTCCTCGAGCAGCGCGGTCATGTTGGAGGCGGTGCGGGCCACCTTGCGCACGGTCTCGCGCAGCGGCCACAGCCACGCCGAGTCGATGTGGGCGTGCCCGACCGCGCTGATCCGGTGCGCGGAGGCGGCGGCGGGCGCGGCCAGCACCTCGGTGAGCCGGGCGCGGGCCCGCTCCGCCGTGCCGTTCACGTCCTGGAGATCGACCGCGTCGAGCGCCCGGTCCACCGCGCGCAGGATCTCCCAGCGGCGCTGCGAGTCCGCCGGCAGCTCGGTCATCAGCTCGCCCAGCACCTCCAGGTCGATGACGAGCTGCCACACGTTCTCGTCGAACACGGCGAGGTCCATGCGGGTGAGCGTGTACTGCGGCTCGTCGCCCGCCGTCTCCCGGTCCCCCAGCGGGGTGGGCAGGAAACCGGGGATGACGGGGTTGGAGGCGGCCTCGATGTGCAGGCGCACCTCCTCGCCGCCCAGGGCGGGGGCACCGACGCGGACCCACTGGTTGCGCGGGTTGAGCCCTTTCACCGGGGTGCCGTCCGGCCGGAGGACCAGGCCCTCGCACTGGAAGCCGGGCATGTTCTCGTCGAAGCCGAGGTCGAGCAGGGCTTCGACGGTTCTCCCGGCCCATGCCTCGGGCACGGTGCCGGTCACCCGGAACCAGCTGGTGCCCCACGGCGCACCCCACCGGCTGCCCACCTCGATCGGCTCGGGCTCGGCGGCCAGGCCCTCGGCGACCGGTACGGGCTCGCCGGGCGCGTGCCACACCGCCACCTCCAGCGGGACGGACTCGGGATACACGGCGGGACGGATGCGCTCGTCGAGCACCCGCCGGAGGCGGGCCTCGACCAGGCCGCGGTCGTCATGCATGCGGGACGCTCCGTGGGGTGGGCGGGCGGCGGTCCGGGCCCGGCGCGGGCATCAGCGGGTTCGGGGGTCCGGCCGTTCCCCGTCGGCCGTGTCCTCGCGCGGCTCGGCTTCCCCGGTGTCCGGCCGCGGCGCGCTCGGGCCCCTCAGCGCGAGCCGGCCGTCGCCCTCCTCCGGCCGGGCGCCGCCGGAGTTCCGGTCGCCGTGGCCGTTCAGGTTCTGCCGGACCGAGTCCAGGATCGTCAGACCCTGGGCGACCAGACCGGCCGCGATCTCGCCAAGTCCGTCGGCGCCGTTCAGGACGTTGACGTTGGCCCCGGAGAGGCCGCCCGCCGCCTCCTTCACGATCAGCGGCAGCTGGTCGATGAGCATCCGGTCCAGGGCGACACGGTCGAACGACGCCGCGGCCTCGGCCTGGATCTTCATCCGCTGCGCCTCGGCGGCGGCGAGGACCCTGACGCGTTCGGCCTCGGCCTCGGCGGGCTTCACGATCTCGGCCACCAGCTCCTGCTGGCGCAGCCTGGCCTGCCGCTGAGCGAGTTCGGTCTGGGCGTCGAGCACCTCCTGCCGGGCGTGTGCCTGCGCCAGCGGGCCGGCCTGGGCCGACCGTGCCTGGGCGCGGTCCACCTCGGCCGAGTACTCCGCCTTCACCACCGCGGTCTGCCGGGCGTACTCGGCCTGCTGGCGCGCCGCCTCCTGCTCCGCCTGGGCGGCCGCCTGGTTGGCCTGGGCCTGGGCGATCTGGGCCTGCCGCCGGATGGCCGCCTTGTGCGGCGCGGACATCGCGTCGATGTAGCCGGTGTCCCCGTCGTCGATCGACTGGATCTGCAGCGAGTCCACGATCAGGCCGATCTTCGCCATCTCGGTCTTCGAGGTGTCCAGCACCTCGGCGGCGAGCTTCTGCCGTTCGGTGACGATCTCCTCGACCGTCATCGAGCCGATGATGGCCCGCAGGTGGCCGGCGAAGATCCGGCCGGTCAGGACCGACATCTGGTCCTGGTCGGAGAGGAACCGCTGGCCCGCGTTGATGATGCTCTCGGTGTCGTTGCCGACCTTGAAGGCGATGACGGCGCGCACGTGCAGCGCGATGCCCTGCCTGGTGACACAGGTCTCGACGACCTCGGACTCGCACATGGACAGGGTGAGGAAGCGGACCTTGCGGAAGACAGGGAGCACGAACTTGCCGTGGCCCGTCACCACCCGGAACGGCGCGCCGCCCAGTCCCCGCCTGCCTCCGGAGATCAGCATCGCCTCGTCGGGGGCGGGAACGCGGTAACCGAACATGGTCTTGTTCTCCTTAGTCCGGATCAGCCCGGATCAGCCCCGCTCTACAGGATCGTCCCGCAATCTCTCCAAGGGGTCGCCCCACGCGATGACGTCGACCTCACGGCATCCGCGTGATTCGACCACGAGCACCGTCGCACCGATCGGCAGCGGTTCCTGCGACCAGGCGAGGAAGGTCTCGGAACCGCCTCTGACCCGTACCAGGATCTCGCCCGGACCGGCGGAACCGCGCGTTCCGATGAGAAGCTCCCCCGTGCAGCCGATCACGGCCTCGTCCTGTGCCATCGCCGACCGGTTCCCCTCGTACGCGTCCTCTGCCTTCGACCTTAGACCCACTCGGACGGGCCGCATACGCCGCTGCACCGGCCTTTCCGCGACGGGCGCCTCTCGACGCGGCACCCGCCGCCGGGCACAGTTCTCCCTGCGTACTCGCGAGTACGAAACCGCCCGCCCCCCATCCGAGGAGCGCCCGTGACCAGCTGGGCCGGCCGCAGTGCCGCCGAGATCGCCGCCGCCGTACGCGAGAGGCGGGCCACGCCCCGCGAGGTGGTGGCCGAGCACCTCGCCCGTATCGAGCGGCTCGACGGCCGCGTCGGCGCCTTCCGCGCGGTCCGTGCCGGGGCCGCGCTCGAGGAGGCCGACGAGGTGGCGGCCCGCGGCGATCTGGCCGGGCTGCCACTCGCGGGAGTCCCGGTGGCCGTCAAGGACAACCTGGCGGTGCGGGGCGAGTCCAGCCGGGTGGGTTCGGCCGCGACCTCGGACACTCCGGCCGTCGACGACCATGTCACGGTGGCCCGGCTGCGGGCGGCGGGCGCGGTGGTCGTCGGGGTGACGAACGTGCCCGAGCTGTGCGTCTTCGGCACCACGGAGGGCGTTCACGGCACCACCCGCAACCCGTGGGACACCACCCGGAACGCGGGCGGCTCCTCGGGCGGCAGCGCGGCGGCGGTCGCCGCCGGCATGGTCCCGATCGCCCTCGGCAACGACGGCATGGGCTCGCTGCGCATCCCGGCCGCCAACTGCGGCCTGGTCACCATCAAGCCGGGTCACGGGGTGGTGCCCGCCGGTATCGGCGAAGGCGACTGGTTCGGCATGGCCGAGAACGGGCCGCTCGCCACGACCGTCGAGGACGCGCGGCTGATGCTCTCCGTACTGACCGGCACCGAGGTCGCACGCGGTCGGGAGGCGGCCCCGCGCACGATCGCCGTGTCCGTGCGCAGCCCGCTCGCCGGGGTGGGCGTGAGCAGGCCCTACGCCGTCGCCACCCGGGACGCGGCACGGTTGCTGGCCGGGGCCGGTCACCGGGTGCGCCGGGCCGAGCCGCCGTATCCGATGTCGCTGGGCGTGACGGCTCTGCGGCACTGGGCGGCGGGCACGGCCGTGGACGCGGCGGGCCTGGACCCGCGGCGGCTGGCCCGGCGCACCCGGGTGCACGCGGCCGTGGGGCGGCGGTTCCTGAACGGGGTGCGCGCGGATACGCGGCGGGAGGCGCTGCGGCGGCGGATGGAGCCGTTCTTCGCCGAGTACGACGTGCTGCTCACCCCCGCGCTGGCCCGCCGCTCCCCGCAGGCCGGGCCCTGGCACGAGCGGGGCTGGCTGCGCAACGTGCTGGCCGACACCTCCTACTCGCCGATGACCCCGCCGTGGAACCTGACCGGATGGCCCGCGATGGCGGTGCCGTTCGGCACGCTGCCCTCGGGCGCCCCGTGCGCCGTTCAACTGGTGGGCCGTCCTGGCTCGGAGGCGGACCTGCTGGACCTGGCGGAGCAGATCGAGCGGCTGCGCCCGTGGCCCCGGACGGCGGACCTGCCGTCGGACGTGTAGGGCCGCCCCGGACGCGCAGGGCCCGCTCTAGAGGGCCCGGTACATGATGTGCAGGCCCACCAGGCCGTGCCGGGGGTGCTCGAACGCCTCCGGCACCGTGCCGAGGATCCGGAAGCCGAGCGAGGTCCACAGCCCGACGGCGGGGTTGGTCTCCACGACGGCGTTGAAGACCATCGCCCGGTAGCCGGCGGCCGTCGCGGCCTCGAGGACGTGTTCGGCCAGGGCACGGCCGATGCCACGTCCGGCCTGGTCGGGGTCGACCATGAAGCCCGCGTTGGCGACGCGGGCCGCGGGACCGCCGTAGTTGGGGGTGACATAGGCGGAGCCGACGACCGCCCCGGTGTCGTCCTCGGCGACGTACACGCTTTTGGCGGGACTCATCCACAGGGCCCGGGCATCCTCCTCGGAGGTGTCCGGGTCCCAGGCGTAGGTCTCGGCGGCGGCGACGATCCGGTGCCAGAAGGGCCAGATCCGCGGCCAGTCCTCGGCCGCGGCTTCTCTGATCAGCATGGGCGTGAGTCTGGCACGCCCATGCGGTCGGCGATCGCGACGGTTTCTGGCGGTCAGTCCACGCTGGGCAGGATGTGCGGCTCGGCCAGGTCGTCCTCGTAACCCGCCAGGCGGATCGGGGCGGAGCGGGCCCACACGTCGAGGCTGCCCAGGTCTGCGGGCCGTCGGCCCGCGCGCTCCGTGCGTTCGTTGGGGCGCTGCTCGCGATTCGTCTTCTCCGGTGTCACCGCGCACTCCTTATGTGTCGGTCACCCTCGGGGCATGCGGCCGGTACGCACCGCGCCGCCCGAAGCCCGCTCGGGTCTGGTTCTCTGGCATCTCGGACGCGGTGGCGTCGGCAACTGAGGTGCGAGCAGGCCGTGGTGCACCGGCTTGCCCCGGGACGGACCATGGGTGTGGATGGAACCCCTAGTCGCTGTCCGTCCACCCCAGATTAACCAAATGAGCGGACCCCTGCTCGATGGGGCTGCAAAGAGCAGGTAACTATCTGACGTCGCGCGTGTTGATTGGACCACTTACGGGGCGATTTGTCGCATCATGTGCCGGGCGGGATTCATCCCTGAGGGCTACCCGGCACACCCGTGGGACAGTTCAGGTTCCGTTGGCCGCGCCGCAAGCTCGCCATGATCTGCTGACCCACCACGACGGCTTTCTCGCGGGAGGACCGACGCATGGAGCTGCGCAGCGCCGAGGAGCTCATGGACCTGCTGTACGCCTGCCCGCCCGACGCCCGCGCCCACGCCCTGCGCACCGCCGCCCTGCTGCGCCGGCACCATCCGGCCGACAAGGAGCTCCAGGTGGCGGGCCTGATCCACGGCATCGGCCGGCTGTTGCGGCCGGGCGGCGGAACCGGTGCGTCCGACCCGGCGGCGGACGCGGTGCACGCGTTGCTCGGCGGGCGCGTCTCCCGCCTCGTACGGCGGCACGCGGCGCCCGCCGGCGGCCGTCTGCCCGACGAGTCCGACGAGGACGCGCTGTCGTTGCGCCAGGCGGCCGAGGAGGCCCGCACCACCGGCTTCGACGCCGGCGTCCTGGAGGACTGGCGCACGGTCCTGGAGCTCCTCGCGGCGGGCAACTACCGGCTGCGGACCGTGGACTGACACGACGTCGGAAGGGACCCGGCCGGGCAGCCTGAGGGCCGTCCCGGCCGGCGGTTCACCACTTGCCCGGCGCGTAGTCCTTGAGGAAGACGCCGTACAGGTCCTCGCCCGCCTCGCCGCGGACGATCGGGTCGTAGACGCGGGCGGCGCCGTCCACCAGGTCGAGCGGGGCGTGGAAGCCGGCCTCGGCCATGCGCACCTTGTCGGGGTGCGGGCGCTCGTCGGTGATCCAGCCGGTGTCGACGGCCGTCATCAGGATGCGGTCCTTCTCGAACATCTCCTCGGCGCTGGTGCGCGTGAGCATGTTCAGGGCGGCCTTGGCCATGTTGGTGTGCGGGTGGCCGGCACCCTTGTAGCCGCGGTTGAACACGCCCTCCATGGCGGAGACGTTCACGATGTAGGTGCGGCGGGCCGCGGCGGCCGCCATCGCCGGACGCAGCCGGCTGATCAGGATGAAGGGCGCCGTCGAGTTGCACAGCTGGACCTCCAGCAGCTCCACCGGCGTGACGTCCTCCACCGCCTGGATCCAGCTGTTGGTGTGGTGCAGGTCGGGCACCAGCCCGCCGGCGTCGATGGCCGTGCCGGCGGCGATCCGCTCCAGGGACGCCGAGCCGGAGACCAGCGCGAGGTCGGTGACGTCCTGGGCGGTGAGCGCGCCACCGCCCGCCACCGGCAGCTCCGCGACCGCCCCGGAGCCGAACGTGCCGATCACCTCGGCCGCGGGCAGTTCACCGGCCGGCATCGGGGCCGACTCGGCGGCGACCAGCTCGCTGTAGGCCTGCGGGGAGCGCCGTACGGTCTGGGCGGCGTTGTTGATCAGGATGTCCAGGGGCCCCTCGGCGGCGACCGAGTCGGCCAGGGCCACCACCTGGGCCGGGTCGCGCAGGTCGATGCCGACGATCTTCAGCCGGTGGATCCACTCGTCGCTGTCGGGCTGGGCCTTGAAGCGGCGGACGGCGTCATTGGGGAATCGGGTCGTGATCGTGGTGTGCGCGCCGTCGCGCAGCAGCCGCAGCGCGATGTACATGCCGATCTTGGCTCGGCCGCCGGTGAGCAGGGCGCGCTTGCCCGTGAGGTCGGCGCGGGCGTCCCGGCGGGCGCGGTTCTCGGCGGCGCACCGCGGACAGAGCTGGTGGTAGAAGTAGTCGACCTCGACGTAGCGGGTCTTGCAGACGTAGCAGGAGCGCGGGCGCTGGAGTATGCCCGCGATCTGCCCCGCGCGCGTCACGGACGAGGGCAGGATGCCCTCGGTCTCGTCGTCGATGCGCTGCGCGGAGCCGGTGGCCGTGGCCTCCGTGACCGTCTTGTCGTTCGCGGTCTTGGCGGCCCGGCGCTCCTGGCGGCGGCGCTGCTTGACCGTGCGGTAGATGTGCGAGGTGGCCCGGCGCACGGCGACCGCGTCCGGGTGGTCCACGTCGATCCCGTCGAGCTCCTGGAGCACGGCGAGGCACACGGCCAGGCGTTCGGGGTCGATACCGGGCCCGTACACCACTTCGTCCGTGGCCGTCGAGCCCTCGTCTGTCACCGTCATCGCGCTGCCGTTCCCTGATCACCCGTGCGGCGCTCCGACTCGCGTCCGCTTTCGAACCGGGGATTTTACGGCAGCGCCGGGCCCGTAGGCCAAACCGCGGTGATCAGGATCCGCAGACCGTGATCAGGGTCTCCACCTCCTCGGCCACGGCGCGGGCGAGCCGGTTCAGGTCGGGCACGGCCTGCGCGTCGGCGACGAGCCCGTAGTGGACCTGGCCGCGGTAGGTGGAGATCGCGACGGCCAGGGACTGGCCGCGGGCCAGCGGCGCGAAGGGGTAGACCTCGGTCAGCGGGTGACCGCCGAGTTTCAGGCCGATGCCGGGCAGCGGCACGCTGGTGACCAGGATGTCGAACCACAGCCGGGCGGCCTGGGCGACCAGGGGTCCGCCGAGCCGGTGGCCGAGGGCGGGCACGTGGTCGGCGAGCAGCGCGACCGCGCCCGCGCCCCGGTTGGGCCCGGCGTCCTTGTTGCGGTCCATGGCGGTGCGCACGGCGCCGAGCCGGCGCAGCGGGTCCGGGTCGCCGACGGGGAGTTCCATCAGGTAGCCGGAGAGCCGGTTGCCCTGCGGGTGGGCGGTGCGCGGGCGGCGCCTGGAGACCGGGATCAGGGCGCGGGGCGCGATCCCCTCGGTGCCCTCGCCGCGCTCGTCGAGCCAGCGCCGCAGGGCGCCGGCGACGACCGCGATCAGCACGTCGTTGACGGTGCCGCCGACGGCCTTGCGGACCAGGTGCACGTCGTCGATGTCGACGACCGCGCCGGCGGTGCGGCGGGTTCCGGTGGGCTCGGCGGTGAGCGCCGGGGTGGACCGGGTGGCGAGGGACGAGAGGGCGACCGAGGCGCCGATGTCCAGGGCGCGGCCCACGTCGGACAGGGCGCCGCGCAGCGCCTCGGGCAGCTTGCGGACGTCGGGCAGCGGACCGCGTGCGGGCGCGGCCGGACGGGGCCGCGGGGTGGGCATGTCCATGGGGTCCAGAACGGCCGCGGCGAGGGTCAGGGCGCGCAGGCCGTCGGCGAGGGCGTGGTGGAACTTGAACAGCACGGCGAAGGAGACGCCGTCCTCGCCCGGCAGCACGTGCGCCTCCCAGGGCGGGCGGTTGCGCTCCAGCGGGCGCTGCATGAGCCGGCCCGCCTCGGCGTGGAAGTCCGTGGCCGGGGCGTGCAGCCGGACATGGTGGAGCGGGTCGAAGCCGGGGTCGGGCTCGCGGGCGGCGCCGCCGAAGCCGAGCGGCGGGCGCAGCGCCTGGGCGAGGGGCCGGCGCAGGTCGAGCGGCCGCCACACGTCCCGGATCCGCATGCGCAGGCCGGGCACGGCGGCCGCGCGGGCGGCCAGCAGGTCGGCCGCGTGGGCGCCGGCGGTCGGCGAGTGGGCGGAGAAGACCCCGAGGGCGCCGAGGTGCATGGGGTGGTCGGCGGACTCGATGTTCCAGAACGCCAGGTCGAGGGGAGCGAGCAGGTCGGGAGTCAATGGCTTGCCTCGCATCGGCGGTGGGTGTGTGGGCAGTCAACCGCCCTCGACTGATTACAGTCAAGTACGATCAAGCTACTCTCAGTTAACAACAGATTAAGTCGGACCCCAAGAGAAAGGGGTGGGGCACATGGGGCCTTTGAGGTCACTTCGGGCCTGCCTCGGGTGTCATCGCAGGGCGGGTGGCGCGGCCTGCGCGGACGTGCCCCACGCCGAGGGGCGGGGTCCCACGGTGTAGCTCAGGGTGCCGAGCGACCGCAGGGCGCGGGTGGTCAGATACGTCCGGTCGTGCGGCACCCCACCGGCCCGGACCGACTGGATGTACCGGTCCTCCCGCGAGGTGCCCGGCGCCGTGATGGTGAGGCCGCCGCGCGGGTAGTAGCCGCGGTCCAGGCGCAGGTCGACGCGTTCGAAGACGGGCGTGGACAGGCCCCAGGCGGGATAGCCGGGCTGGACGGGGAACAGGCCGACGGAGGCCAGCACCTTCCAGGCGGACATGGTGCCCAGGTCGTCGTTCCCGCTCAGCCCGGCCGGCTCGTCGGTGAACAGGGTCAGCGCGGCGTGCACCACGTCGGTGGTCTTCCACGGCTGCCCCGTCGACAGGTAGGTGTACGGCGCGGCGAGGTCCGGCTCGTTCATCGGGTTGTACCTGTCCGCGTCGTAGTAGGCGTACGGCCCGCTGACCCAGGTCTCGCGGACGGTGCGCTCCGGGTCTCTCAGCAGGTCGGCGTAGGCGAAGAACGCGTCGAGCCGTTCGTTGGCGGCGCGCCGGCCGCCGATCAGGCGCACCAGGCCGGGCAGGTCCTGCGGCACCAGCCACTGGTACTGCCAGGACGTGCCCTCGTGGAAGCCGACGCCGCGGGCCGGGTCCGCCGGTCCCGTGAAGGCGCCGGAGGCGTCGCGGGCACGGAAGAAGCCGGTGGCGGGGTCGAACAGCCCGCGGTAGGCACGGGATCGGGCGGCGTACCGCGCGGCGTCCGCGTGGTGGCCGAGGGCGCGGGCCATCTGCGCGAGCATCGCGTCCGACAGGGCGTACTCCAGGGTCGCCGACGCGCCGAACGCGTAGTCGGAGTGACCGGGCTTCGCGGGCTCGTGGCCCTTGCGGTACGGGACGTAACCGCGGGCGAGGTAGTCCGGGTTGGCGTCGCGGCCCACGGCCGGGGAGTCGGCGGGCGGCACCCCGTCGGCGTTCCGCCTCAGCGCCCGGTAGGCCCGCTCCTCGTACCCCTTCAGCAGACCCTGCTGGTAGGCGTTGGTCAGGAACGGGGTGACCGGGTCGCCGGTCATGACGTTCGTCTCGACGGTGCCGTAGCCCCACTTGGGCAGCCAGCCGCTCTCCTCGGCGACCCTGATCACCGAGATCGCCATGTCCCGGGACTCGCGCGGCGCGAGCAGGGCCAGCAACGGGGCCTGGGTGCGGTAGGTGTCCCACAGCGACCAGTTCTGGTAGTAGGTGAAACCCCGCGCCCGGTGGATCCGCCCGTCCCAGCCGGTGTAGCGGCCGTCGGCGTCGCTGCCGGTGTTCGGCGCCAGGAACGAGTGGTAGAGCGCCGAGTAGAACGTGCGGCGCAGGACCGCGTCGCCGCCCCGGACGCGTACGTCGCCCAGCCGCCTCTCCCAGGACCGCCGGGCCGCGTCGCGCACCGCGTCGAAGGAACGCCCGCCCTCCGCCGCCAGGTTGCCCGCCGCGCCGGCCGCGTCCACGTAGGACAGCGCGGTCGTCGCCTCCACCGTGCGGTCCTCGGTGGTGTCGAAGCGGACGTAGGCGCCGCCGTGTCCGGTTCTGGACCCCGCCGTGACCCTGGTGCCGTCCCAGGTGCCGTACGCCGTGAAAGGCCGGTCGAAGCGGGTGACGGTGTAGACCGTGTAGGGCCGGGTGTCCCGGCAGAAGCCGCGGCCTGTGATCGCGGTCCGCACGGTGCGGTCGTCCAGGATCTCCACCTTCGCGGCGACCGGCTTGTGCAGCGCCTGGGCCGCGTTGAGCAGGATGTTGGCCTTGCGGGTGGCCGGGAAGGTGTAGCGCTGCACCCCGGTACGCGCGCTCGCCGTCAGTTCGGCGCCGATACCGCCGGTGCCCGGGGACAGGCCGACGCGGTAGTAGCCGGGGCTCGCCCGCTCGGTGTCGTGGCTGAAGACGGCCGCGTACTTCGCGTAGTCCGTCCGAGTGACGTCACCGGTGGTCGGCAGCACCGGCAGGTCGCCGCCGATGCGGCAGCCGACGCCGGAGAGGTGGACCAGGGAGAAGCCGCGGACACGGTCCTGGTCGTGGTCGTAACCGGTGCTGTGGCCGGTGTCCGGCGAGAGCTGCACCATGCCGAAGGGCACGGCCGCGCCGGGGAAGGTGTTGCCCTCGTTCGCGGTGCCGATGAACGGGTCGACCAGATCGGTGAGCCGGTCGTCGCGCGCTTCGGCGGCCGGTGCGGCGACGGGAGCGGCGGTCAGCGCGGACGCTGCCACCGCCCCCGCCGCGCACAGGCGCAGGAGCCGGGTCCATCTCATGCAGGAAGACCTCCGAAGGAGACGTCACTGCCTGCATGATCGGGTCTGAGGGCCGGTCAGCCCGGCAACCGGCGGGTGTCGCGCGCGACGCGTCGCGGATCGGCGCCCCCTGCGCGACCCTCGGACGCGCCGCGTCCGGCTACGGGACCAGCTGTCCCTTGCCGAGGGCGATCACCCCGCCCCGGGAGACGGTGTACAGCTCGGCGTCCCGCTCGGGGTTGACGCCGATCGTCGCGCCGGGCGGCACCTCGACGTTCTTGTCCAGGACCGCGCCGCGCACGATGGCGCCCCGGCCCACCCGGACGTTGTCGTGCAGCACCGAGCCCTGGACGACCGCGCCCGGGTCGACCCGGACACCCGGCGACAGCACGGAGCGGGTGACCTGCCCCCGGATCAGGCAGCCGGCGCTGATGATCGACTCGCCCGCGATCCCGCCCGCGTTGAACCGGGCCGGCGAGAGCTGACCCGAGTGCGTGTAGATCGGCCAGTCGCGGTTGTAGAGGTTGAACGCGGGGCGCTCGGCGATCAGGTCCATGTGGGCGTCGTAGTACGCGTCGAGCGTGCCGACGTCCCGCCAGTAGCCCTGATCACGGCTGGTCTCCCCGGGCACGTGGTTGGAGCCGAAGTCGTACAGCTGCGCCTCGCCGCGGTCGGTGAGCTGGGGCAGGATCGAGCCGCCCATGTCGTGCACCGACCGGTCGTCCTCCGCGTCCCGCTGAAGTGCCTCGATCAGCACCTTGGTGGAGAAGACGTAGTTGCCCATCGAGGCGAAGACGCACTGCGGGTCGTCGGGCAGCCCCGGCGGGTCGGCGGGCTTCTCCAGGAAACGCTGCACGGTCTGCCCGTCCGAACCTGGGGTGATCACCCCGAACGACGACGACTCCGCGCGCGGCACCCGGATGCCCGCGACCGTCACACCCGCGCCGCCCTCGATGTGCTCCCTGAGCAACTGCCGCGGGTCCATGCGGTAGACGTGGTCGGCACCGAACACCGCTACGTAGTCGGGCTGTTCGTCGTGGATCAGGTTGAGCGACTGAAGGATCGCGTCGGCGCTGCCCAGGTACCAGCGCGGCCCGAGCCGCTGTTGGGCGGGGACCGGGGTGATGTAGTTGCCGAGCAGGCTGGACATCCGCCACGTGGTGGTGATGTGCCGGTCCAGCGAATGCGACTTGTACTGGGTCAGCACGCAGATGCGCAGGATGTCGCCGTTGACGAGGTTGGACAGAACGAAGTCGACGAGCCGGTAGGTGCCGCCGAACGTGACCGCGGGTTTGGCGCGGTCCGCGGTCAGCGGCATCAGCCGTTTGCCCTCTCCGCCCGCGAGGACGATCCCGAGGACCGAAGGTCCACCACGACGCATGGCCGCTCCCCTCACCCGGTTGCGTCCCTCCTGCACCTGAGCAGGAGGGATAGAGCCCTAAGCCTGTCCGAGGATCTCCTCGTAGAGCCGCACGGTGCGCCGGGCGACCGCGTCCCAGCCGAACTCCTCCACCGCGCGCCGTCTTCCGGCCTCACCCATGCGGCGGGCGCCGTCCCGGTCCGCGAGCACCGTGTCGAGGGCGCGGGCGAGCCCGGGCTCGAAATCGCCGTCCACCGGCACGAGTACCCCCGTCCGGCCGTCGTCGACCACCTCGGGGATCCCGCCGACCCGGGAGGCCACGACGGGTGTGCCGCACGCCATCGCCTCCAGGTTGACGATGCCCAGCGGCTCGTAGACCGAGGGGCAGACGAAGACGGCGGCGTGGGTGAGGAGCTGGATCACGTCCGGGCGCGGCAGCATCCGCGGAATCCAGTGCACGCCGTCGCGGGTCCGGCTCAGCTCCTGGTAAAGGTCCCGGAACTCCCGGTCGATCTCCGGTGTGTCCGGCGCCCCCGCGCACAGCACCACCTGCGCGGCCGGGTCGATGTCCCGTACCGCCCGCAGCAGATGGGGCACGCCCTTCTGCCGGGTGATGCGGCCGACGAACAGCACGTACGGGCGGTCCGGGTCGAGGCCGACGCGGTCGAGGGCGTCCGTGCCGTGGTCCGGCCGGTAGAGGGTGGTGTCGATGCCGTTGTGGATGACGTGCACCCGGGCCGGGTCGAGCGCCGGGTAGCAGCCGAGGATGTCCTCGCGCATGGCGCCGGAGACGGCGACGACCGCGTCGGCGGACTCGATCGCGGTGCGCTCGGCCCAGCCGGACAGGGCGTAGCCGCCGCCGAGCTGTTCGGCCTTCCAGGGGCGCAGAGGCTCCAGGGAGTGCGCGGTCATCACGTGCGGCACGCCGTACAGCAGTTTGCCGAGGTGACCGGCGAGGTTGGCGTACCAGGTGTGGGAGTGGACGAGTTCGCGGCCCTGGAGCGCGGCGGCCATCGCGAGGTCGACGGAGAAGGTGCGCAGCGCGTCGTTGGCGCCGTCCAGCGCGGGCCAGGGACGGTGGCGTACGACGCCGTCGGCGCGGCCCTCGCCCCAGCAGTGCACCTCCAGGTCCACCAGCGGCCCGAGCTCCCGCGCGAGGAACTCGACGTGGACGCCCGCACCGCCGTAGACGTCCGGCGGGTACTCCCGGGTCAGCAGTCCCACGCGCACCCGCAACCCCCTGGTCCGAAGCGGCCGGTCGCCTTCATGGTCACTCAGATGCGGCCCGTGGGGAAGAGCCCGGCACCCGGGTGAAGCAGCAATCCCCGCAGAGGCCGCCGCCGGGGACGCGGTAGTAGAGGCAGCAACTGCGCCGCCGGAAGCCGCCGCCGGTACCCGTGCCGGCCCCGTGGAGGAGGGGATGGGCGAGGAGGCGTGCGGCCAGTTCCCGGGCGTGGTGGCCTGCCGCGGTACGGCCGCTGTCACGCGCCCGGCTCTCCAGCAGGCGTGCCGCGGCCGCCAGCGCGGAGGCCGCGTTGCCCCGCAGCAGCCCGGGTGCGAGGCGGTACCGGGCGCGCAGGGCGGCCGCCAGGGGTTCGAGGTGCCCGTGCAGGACGGCGTCCGCGACCGCGTCCGGGTCCGCCGGGCGGGCGCGCACCTCGGTGAGCCACAGGTCGTCCGGGGCGCTGCCGGCGGGGTCCCAGAGGATCAGACGGGCGTCCAGGTCGGGGAGCCGCCCGTACAGCACGGCGCAGCCGAGCGCGGCCGACCACAGCCGGGCGGCGAGCGCCTGGTGCGCGACCGAGGCGGCGACCCGGGCTTCGGGGGCGCCGATGCCGTCGGCGACCCGGCGGACCCGTACGGCCAGGGGATGCCCGTCGGGGTCGGTCGCCGGGTCGGTGGTGGAGGCGGTCGCCGGGTCGGTGGTGGAGGCGGTCGCGGGATCGGGGACGGGAGCGGTCGCGGGAGCGGAGACGGGAGCGGTCGCGGGAGCGGTGACGGGAGCGGTCGTGGGATCGGTGACGGGAGCGGTCGTGGGATCGGTGACGGGAGTGGCGTAGGCCTGGGCCAGGGAGGGCAGTGGCCGGTGCGGCGGGGCGCCGGTCCGCAGGACGAAGAAGCCGCCGAGGTCGTTCAGCGCGGCGAGGTCGGGGGCGAGGTTCACGGGAAGCAGTAGTACCAAGGCCCGTCGAGCGGTGCGCAAGGGGTTCCGGCAGGCGCTCCGCGTCCCGTGTCGCCCACCCAGGGGAGGACGGCGGGCGGGGCGTACTCCATCGGCAGTAGGACCTATTGACTGCTCAGGGACGACGACGCGAGGCGATCGGCACGGCAGGGTGGTCAACCATGGAAGCCGACCGTTCGTCGCGCCGGGGTCGCCGCCCCAGCCCCACGCGGAGGTGCAGCTCATGAGCGCCCTCGCGCTGTCCGTGCTGCTGTCCTTCGTGTCCGCCGTGGCCTACGCCGGCGGTGCGATCGTCCAGGAGCGGGTCGCGGTGTCCTCCCCCGGCGAGCGGTACGCGCCGCTGCGCCGGCCCGCCTGGTGGGCGGCGCTGATGCTGAACGGTCTCGGCGGACTGCTGCACGTGGTGGCCCTGGCCTGCGGCCCGCTCAGCCTGGTGCAGCCGCTGGGCGCCCTGACCATCGTGTTCGCGCTGCCGATGGCGGCCCTGTTCGTCGGCCGTCGGGCCGGCGCCGCCGCCTGGCGTGGCGCGATCATGGCGACGGTGGGGCTCGCGGGTCTGCTGTCCCTGGTGGGCGCCTCCCAGGCCCAGTCGCTGAGCACCGCGCAGCGCGGGGGCCTGGCCGTGGTGACCGCCGGTGTGGTCGCGGCGCTCACGGTCGCGGGCCGGGCGGCGCACCGGCATCCGGCGGTGCGCAGCGTGCTGCTCGCCACCGGCTCCGGCATCGCCTTCGGCATGTCCTCGGTGTTCACCAAGACCGTCACGGTCGACTTCACCGACGGAATCGCGACGTCGGAACTGCCGTCCCTGGCCGCGATAGGCGTCCTGGCCACGGCCGGGATCCTGTTGTCGCAGGCGTCGTACCGGGGCGGTGGCCTGGCGGCGCCGCTGGCCACTCTGACGGTGGTGAACCCGGTGATGGCGGCCGCGGTAGGGCTCACGCTGTTCGGCGAGACCTTCCGCTACGGCACGACGGGCACCGTGCTCGCCCTCGGCTGCGGTGTGGTGGCCGCGGGCGGGCTGATCCTGCTGACGACCGAGCGCATCGAGCGTACGGCTCCGGTCGTGGTGAGCGGGCCGGGCCCGGACGGGGAAGCGTCGCCCGCCGGGGTGGCGCCGTCCGTCGAGGTGCCGTCACCCGCAGAAGCGGTGTTGTCCGCCGAGGCGGCGCTCTCCGCCGAGGCGTCCGGGGCCTCCGGGCGGGGCGTGAGGGTGGACACGGTCGTCGTCCCGGTCGCGCCGGCGGCGCGGGAGGAGGACCCCGCGCAGGGGGAACCACCGCTCGTCCTCGGCCTGTTCTACGGTGCCCCGTGCTACGGCGGGCAGTTCCACGCGAACCCCTGCGTACCGGCGCCCGTGCCCGGCCGACACGAGTCCCGCGTCGGATCCTGAACTCCGGCGCCCGGGCCCGGATCCGGGACGGGTCCGGGACGGGTCCGGGACGGGTCCGGGACGGATCCGGGTCCGGGACGGACCCAGGTGCGGGTCCGCGTACTGGTACGGGTCCCAGTCCGACTCCGGGCCCGGGTTCCGATCCCGTTGCGGCGGGTCAGATCCTGACGCCGCGGGCCCTCAGATAGGCGAGCGGGTCGACGTCGGTGCCGAAGCCGGGCCCCGTGCGCACCTCGAAGTGCAGATGCGGCCCGGTGACGTTGCCCGTGGCCCCCGAGCGGCCGATGCCGCGCCCGGCGGCGACCGTCTGCCCGGCCCGCACGGATATCGCCGACAGGTGACCGTACTGCGTGTAGTGGCCGTCGGCGTGCCGGATGACCACCTGGTAGCCGTAGGCGCCGCCCCAGCCCGCGCTGACCACCCGGCCGGCCGCGGCCGCCTTCACCGAGGTGCCGGTGGGCACCTCGAAGTCGACGCCGGTGTGGTAGCCCTTCGACCAGTGGGCACCGTTCGCGTGGTAGGGCGTGCCGACGCTGCCGCCGACGGGGGCGACGAGGATCTGCGGGGTGGCGTGGGGCCGGGACTTGGCCGTGCCGGCGGCGGGCTTGGCCTCCCTGGCGGGGCGCGTGGCGGTGGACGTCTTGCGGTGCGGCTCGGCCGTCGTACGCGACTTGGGCACGCTGAGCCGCTGGCCCGGCACGATGAGGTTCGGGTCGGTGCCCACGGTCGTACGGTTGGCGACGTACAACTGCCGCCAGCCGCCGGAGACATGACGCTCCTCGGCGATGCCGGAGAGGGTGTCGCCGCGGACCACCTTGTACATCTCGGCGCTGCCGGCCCGCGCCTGCGGCGCGGTCTGCGGCCGTACGTCGACCTCGCGGGCGGAGCTCTTGGCACCGCGCACGGTCCGCTGTCCGGCCGTGTCCGGGTGGACGTCGGGGGCGCCGCCGCCCCGGGCGAGACCGGCCCGCGTCGAGCACACCGGCCAGGCACCGGGTCCCTGCCCGTCGAGGACCTTCTCCGCGACGGCGATCTGCTGGTCCCGGGTGGCCAGGTCCGCGCGGGGCGCGTACCGCGTCCCGCCGTACGCCTCCCAGGTGGATCGGGTGAACTGGAGCCCGCCGTAGTAGCCGTTGCCCGTGTTGATGTCCCAGTTGCCGCTCGACTCGCAGGCGGCCACCTTGTTCCAGGTGGAGGCGTCGGCGGCGTGCGCGGCTCCGGCGCCGATGAGCGGAATGGCCATCCCGGCGCCGCCCGCCGTGACGGTGAGCGAGGCGCGGTTGATCCTGTTCGGCTGATACCGGCGGTGCCGGCCGCGTACGGCCATCTCAAGCCCCCTCGACATGCGTCAGGAGGGGCGAAAGTAACCGCCGCGAACAGGCCGTGACAAGACGGCTATCGGCCGGTTCGTCACCCCAACTGGCCGGTTACAGGCCTTGATTGGCCGGATCCTCCGGTCGTGCGCTGAGCCACTGGGCCCCCACCGCGCGTATGGAAGGGTGCCGGGTCCAAATGTGCGCCCGCCGTACCGGCACGTCAGGATGGTCGAAAGGGTATGAACGGCGATACTGGCGGGCACGGCGGCGCGACGGACGGCGGGCCGGCGGGCCGGCGACGAGACCGACGGCAAAACCGGCGGCGGACCGGACGTCAGCGGCACCGGCGGCGGACCGGCCGGCGGCACCGCGGCGGGCCCCAGCGTTCCACTTGATGATTCACCGGATTTTCGAGGAGCAGGCGGTATGAGCACTACAGCCCAGATCGGCGTCACGGGACTCGCGGTCATGGGCCGCAACCTCGCCCGCAATTTCGCGCGCAACGGCTACGCGGTCGCACTGCACAACCGGACGGTGGCCCGGACGCACGCCCTGGTCGAGGAGTTCGGGCACGAGGGGGACTTCGTCGCGGCCGAGACCGCGAAGGAGTTCGTGGCGGCCCTGGAGCGGCCGCGCCGCCTGGTCATCATGGTGAAGGCCGGCGAACCGACCGACGCGGTGATCCAGGAGTTCGCCCCGCTGCTGGAGCCCGGCGACATGATCATCGACGGTGGGAACGCGCACTTCGCGGACACCCGGCGCCGGGAGCGCGAGCTGCGCGAGCAGGGCATCCACTTCGTGGGCACCGGGATCTCCGGCGGTGAGGAGGGCGCGCTGCACGGGCCGAGCATCATGCCGGGCGGCTCGAAGGAGTCGTACGACTCGCTCGGTCCGATGCTGGAGAAGATCTCCGCGAAGGCGAAGGACGGCGCTCCGTGCGTCACGCACGTCGGCCCCGACGGCGCCGGGCACTTCGTGAAGATGGTGCACAACGGCATCGAGTACGCCGACATGCAGCTGATCGGCGAGGCGTACCAGTTGCTGCGGGACGTGGCCGGGTACTCCCCCGCGCAGATCGCGGAGATCTTCCGCACCTGGAACACGGGCCGGCTCGACTCGTACCTGATCGAGATCACGGCGGAGGTCCTGTCCCACGTGGACGCGGCGACCGGCAAGCCGTTCGTGGACGTGGTGGTGGACCAGGCCGAGCAGAAGGGCACCGGCCGCTGGACGGTCCAGATCGCCCTCGACCTGGGCGTGCCGGTCTCGGGCATCGCGGAGGCGGTCTTCGCCCGTTCCCTGTCGGGCCACGCGGACCTGCGGGAGGCCTCACGCGGACTGGCGGGCCCGAAGGCGTCCCCGCTGAGCGAGTCGGAGGCGGCCGCCTTCGCCGACCGGGTGGAACAGGCGCTGTACGCCTCGAAGATCGTGTCCTACACCCAGGGCTTCCACGAGATCGCCGCCGGCAGCGAGGAGTACGACTGGGACATCGACCTCGGCGCGGTCTCCGCCATCTGGCGCGGCGGCTGCATCATCCGCGCGGCCTTCCTGGACCGGATCCGCGCGGCTTACGACGCCCGCCCGGACCTGCCGAGCCTGCTCTCCGACGACACCTTCGCCCAGGAGATCGCGGCGGCCCAGGACGACTGGCGCGAGGTCCTGGTCGCCGCGACCCGGAAGGGCGTTCCGGCCCCCGGCTTCTCGGCCGCCCTCGCGTACTACGACGCCCTGCGCGCCGAGCGGCTGCCCGCCGCGCTCACCCAGGGGCAGCGGGACTTCTTCGGGGCGCACACGTACCGGCGGGTGGACCGGGACGGCTCCTTCCACACGCTGTGGGGCGGGGACCGGTCGGAGGTCACGGCGTAGGGGTTCCGCTTCCCCGGCCGCCTCGGCCGGGGGTCGCTGCGTAGCAGACGGAAGACGGTGGGCGGCTGGGGAGCCGCCCACCGTCTTCCGTCGTTCGCGGGCGGAGGCGAGGGGTGCCTGCGGTACGTCTGCGCGGTACCGGGGTCGGGTCGGTCCCGGGGGGCAGGCCGGGTCCCGGAGTCGGTCAGGGACCACAGTCAGGTCGGGGCCGGGGTCAGGCCAGGTCCCGGGGTCAGGCCAGGTCCCGGGGTCAGATCGAGGCCCGGGGTCAGGCCGGGGCCCGCGGTCAGATCGGGACCCGGGGTCAGGCCGGGGCCCGCGGTCAGATCGGGACCCGGGGTCAGGCCGGGACCCGCGGTCAGATCGGGACCCGCGGTCAGATCGGGACCCGCGGTCAGGCCGGGGCCCGCGGTCAGATCGGGACCCGCGGTCAGATCGGGGCCCGGGGTCAAGTCCCGCAATCAGGCCGGGTTCCGAGGTCAGGTCGGGTGTCGGGTCAGGGGGCCCGTACCGCAGCCGGGTCAGGACTCGGGGTCAGGTCGTGTGTCGGGTCAGGGGTGGTCCCGGCTCCGGGTTCGGGAACGGCTCCGGGCCCGGCGGGATCGGGGACGGCGAGGGTTCCGGAGGCGGAGGACCGGGCGGAGGGCTGGGGATCGGGCCCGGGGGCGTGGGCGGGATCGGGCCGGGTCCTGGCGGCGGGGGCGGAGGCGCGGGAGGCGGGGTCGGGCCCGGACCGGGTGGCGGACCTGGCGGTGGGCTCGGCGGCGGCCCTGGTGCCGGAGGGGGTTCCGGGGCCGGGGGCGGCTCCGGTGTGGGCACGGGGTGCGGTTGCGGCTGCGGATGCTGGGGGTCCGGACCCGGCATGGGTGAGGGCGAGGTGGGGTCCGGGTACGGGTCGGTCATGGCGTCCTCCGGCCAGTCGGTCGACATCGGCTCTGGACTACTCCCCCACCTACCCGACCCCCGCGCCACCAGTCACCCGACGGCGCCGGGGGGAGGACCCGGGTGGCCCCCGCCTCACGGGGATCGGGAAGGGCGCGTCCGCCCCGACGAGAGCCGGCGCCATCGCTCCATGGGCGCTGCGGGACGTCCGTCCGGCCCAGCCTGCACGTACGGCCTGCTGGGCAACCCCCGACGACCGCGGCGCGTGCCGCGGGCCATGGCCGTGAGCCGTGGCCGTGAGCCGTGGCCGTGAGCCGTGCGCCGTGGCCGTGAGCCGTGCGCCGTGGCCGTGAGCCGTGGCCGTGAGCCGTGCGCCGTGGCCGTGGGCCATGGGCCGTGGAGGTCAAGCGGACCTGTTTCGTGCCGCACCTGCCGCCGCTACCGCTGCCGCCGCCGCGAGACCCTGGGCGGGGCTGGAGAGGACGGGAATCGAGGTCGTCGTGAGGTCCTGGGCGGGAGCCATGGAGGCCTGGGCGAGGACGATCGCGTCGGCGTGGGTGACCCGGTCGGCCACGGCGGCCACTTCGCGCACGTATCCCTCGTTGTCGCCGGCCTCGAAGCGGGACCAGGCGGCGTCGGCGAGCACGGGGCGGACGGTGACGGTGCGCCCGGCGCGGCGGGCCTCCTCCTCGATGAGCGCGGTGGTCGGCGCGAGGGTGCTCGCCAGCGCCGCGAGGAGGACCACCCGTGACCCGGCGGCGACCGCGGCGGCCGCCATGGGGCGGTCCACCCGCAGCACCGGAACGGCGAGCCCCGACGCCCCCGCCTCCTCCGCGACGCCCCCGAGGGTCGAGCAGGTGCACAGGACCGCCCGGGCACCCTCGGCGACCGCCCGGCCCAGCACCGCCGCCACCGCGTCCGTCACCGCCGCAGGACCTTCCCGGCGGGCCCGGCGCAGCAGCCGCTCGTCGACGAAGTGCCGTAGCCGGAGGCCGGGGTGGGTCTCGTCGCGCAGCGCGTCGAAGACCGGGACGTGCACCGGCGAGGTGTGCAGCAGGGCGAGCATCGACCGCTCAGAACCGTTCCGGATGCGCCGCGAGCCACTCCCGCGCGGCACCCAGCAGCTCGGGGTCGGCCGCCGGTGCCTCGTCACGGTGACGTTCGGCCCACTTGACGACGTACGGACAGAGCGGGGCCACGGCGGCACCCTCGCGCCCGGCGATGGCGTACAGCTCGCGCGCCAGCGAGCCGGCGATGCCCCTGCCCTCGTGAGCCGGCTCCACGATCGTGTGCACGGGTACCAGCGCGCACCCGGGCCGTTCGAGGAGGAAGTACTCGATGCGGCCGACGACCGCACCGCCCTCCACCGCCTCGAGGCGTCCCGCCGTCCGGTCGTCGCGGATCTCGATGTCGCTCACGGTCACGCTCCTGGTCGGTCAGCTCGATACGGCCTGCGGGCTGCGCTCCTGGTCGGAACCCGGCACCGGCTGGGAGGCATCGGCGCCGAGCGCCACCATACGGTTGTCCGCGTCGACGTGGACGACCCGCGGCTGAAAGTCCCGCGCCTCGGCGTCGGTGACCTGGGCGTAACTGATGATGATCACCAAGTCACCGGGGTGCACGAGATGAGCGGCGGCACCGTTGATCCCGACGACCCCGGACCCGCGCTCCCCCTCGATGACGTACGTCTCCAGCCGGGCGCCATTGGTGACGTCGACGATGTGGACGAGCTCACCGGGCAGCAGATCGGCGGCGTCGAGCAGGTCCGCGTCGATGGTCACGGATCCCACGTAGTGCAGGTCGGCCTGGGTGACGGTGGCGCGGTGGATCTTGGACTTGATCAAAGTGCGCAGCACTTTAGACTCCTAGAAGATGGCTCCCTGCCAGCGTTCTGCAGGTCAGGGGCGTCGTTCACTGTACACCGGCATGCCTTCGACTCGAAGACTTTCCACAACATCGTGCGCCGTGGCGAGCAGGCTTCTCACCTGCGCGATCTGCGCGAATCAAGCTGCCGCGGAGCCGTCGGCCAGGAACAGGTACGGAAGACTGTCCCGGTCTAATGCTGATTGGATGCCGACTTACCTGATGACTCATCAGGTAAGTCGCGGGAACCAGAGCAAGGTGCTACTGAAATTGCACTCGTGGTGTCGTAGGGACTGACGGCGGGTCGTCTGCTGCGGTATCACCGGGGCATGCAGTCTCCACAGGGGGGCGGGCTGACCGCCGAACGCCAGCAGTTCCGCGAAGGGTTACGGATCCAGGCGGCGGAGCGGTTCGCCCTGGGTGAGGCGAGTGCGGTGATCGCCAAGGACCTAAGTCCTCGACGTTCGCGATAAGTAGTTCTCGCGTGGTGTCAGAGGTGACGTTTTCCGCGACGCATGCCCAGAGGCGATTCCGGTACTCAGCGATTGCGTCCACTTGCTCCTATGTCAATCAGGCTGCTTGTTGGAGAGATGAGCGGTCGGTGAGGATGCGGGCGTCGTTGAGAAGGGCTCGGTAGACGACGTCTGAGAGCCGCCGCCGCAGGGCTCGTATCGCTTCACGTTGAGGGTGCGCGGTGTAGAAGACTGCAGCGCTTCCTCGCGCATGCTCGCCCGACTGCGCCGTGGTGTCGGCCCGGCACCGGTTATCAGCTGCGGTCTTCGATGCTGCTGTCGGTGATCGCTCGGAACAGCTCGCGAGCCCGCTCGCAGAACTGCTCGACATCCGTGATGTCCGGCTCCTCACCGTCCGCCAGCATCCGGGCCTGGAGCTGCTCAGAGCGCAGCCCGCCGTAGCGGGCTCGCACCTCGGCGGTCACCGGCTGGACCGCGATGTGCAAGTGCTTGCGTGCGTCGCGGCCGTGCGACCACATGCAGACGTAGGTCTGCTCCGGCCGGCACAACGTCTCCACGACACGAGCGGTAACGCGCAGCAAGGGGCCGAGTTCCGCCGCTGCCGTGTCGTCGAGCTCCGCGATGGCCACGACATGCTCCCGTGGACCGACGATCAAGGTGCCGAGGTTCATCGGACCGACGACATGGTTCACCAACCAGGCAGCGGTTTCGTGCAGGACGCCCCCGGGCAACTCCCGGCGCCCCGTCAGAAGGTCACACCCAAGACACCCCGTCACGTCCACGCGCACCAGCCTATACAGAGCCCGGCGACGATGATGTCGACGGCCAACTTGGCTAATAAGTCTGCCGATTGACCTGTGCACGTGCCGAAGCTGCTGGTAGACCAGGGCTGATTCATTCTCCGGGTGATCACGAGTCGTTGCAGGTCATGGAGGTGTGACAGTCCGCCGGGAGACCGCCACGAACACAACGAAGCTCCGGTTGACGGGGTGACCTCGCAAGTCGCCCTGAACACCCGGAGCTTCGATGTGCCGCCAGTCTGCCACCGTCTGTTTGATCAAGTCGCCCACCGACGTGCAGCGCGCCGTCGGCGGCATCGCCGAGCGGCTGGCCTCCCTGCCCGACCCGCGTGCCCGCCGCGGACGCCGCCACCCCCTGACGACGGTGTTGCTGACCTGCTGCTGCGCGGTGCTGGCCGGAGCGCGCTCCATCCGGGCGATCGGCCAGTGGGCCCGCAACGCCCCGCAGGAGACCCTCGCCCGCCTCGGCGCCACCGCCCGCGGTCCTCTCGGGGTGCGCAGGGCGCCCTCGACCACCACCGTGCAGCGCCTGTTGACGACCGTGTGCCCCGGCGGCCTGGCCGACCTGCTCGGATGCGATCCCGCGGGGGCCGACCACCTGGCCGTGGACGGCAAGACCGCCAAGGGCTCGCGCATCGGCACCGCCTCGGCCGCCCACCTGATCTCCGCCCTCACCGGGGCCGGACACGTCGTCAGCCAGGCCCGGGTACCCGACAAGACCACTGAGGTCACTGCCCTGCCGCACCTGCTCGCCCCCTTCGACCTGGCCGGCGTCACCGTCACTGCCGACGCGCTGCACACCAACGCCGGCGAGGCCCGCTTCCTCGTGGAGGACAAACGCGCCCACTACGTCCTGGTCGTCAAGCGGAACCAGAAGACGCTGTTCAACGCGCTGCGCGCGCTGCCGTGGACCACCGTGCGCGCCGAGCACGTCAGCCGGGACCGGGCCCACGGCCGCAGCGAGACGCGAACCGTGCGGGCGCTGACCGTCACCGACCTCGACCCGGGCTTCCCGTACCTGGTGCAGGCCGCACGCATCCACCGCTGGCGGCGGGTGGAGGCGAACGGCAAGGTCTCCCGCGAGACCGTCTACGTCATCACGGACCTCACATCGCGGCAGGCGTCACCGGCGAGGATCGGACAACTCGCGCGCGACCACTGGACGATTGAGAACCGTGAGCACTATGTGCGCGATGTGACATTCGGGGAGGACACGTCGCGAGTGCGGACCGGGTGCGGCCCGGAGAACATGGCCACCTTCCGGAACCTGGCCATCGGCACGCTCCGCGAGGCCGGCTACCGCTACATCCCCGACGGGCTCCGCGACGTCTCCTACCGTCCCTTCACCCACCCGCTGGAACTGCTGGGCATCAGCTGACCTGCAACGCCGCACAAGCACCCCGGCTTTGAATCAGCCCTGAGCACCTCCTCGGTTCGCCGGATGCCACGTGGAAACAGGATGTTCTCAATGCGATTGGCCAGGTGAAGGCAGGCGAAGCACGACTTTCCTTCCTGCTCGACGGTCTCCCAGGCGCGAGTCAGGGGCCCGCGAAGGCTCTGAAGATCGCACTGGAGAAGCCCGAAAAGCAGCGCATGTGGACCCAGTGGGAATTGATCCAGGTCAATGAAGCCGGTCTCATGGGACAGGTAGACTTCTATCGGTTCAGTCGACGTACCGAAACATGGGCAAGGGCCAAGTTCAAGTGACGTACCAATTGGTGGAGGGGAATCTCCCGCTGACTCTGCAGGGCACGTTCAAGCCGTGGGCTATTGGAGTAGGCCACAGCAAGATCCTGCTTCGCGGATTTTCGGGGGGCGAGGAGGGGGATGCCCCTCGGGTCTTCGACGTCTTGTTCCAGGACGTCTCCCGAATCTCGCTGGCTGATCGGTACGCAGGCCTCAGCCTGTCGGACGCGGGCCCGGAAGCCTTGCGCGCCGAAGAGCGGAGGGCCGGGCGTAGCTGGGAAGAGAGCGCACTCTTCCGAGTCTCCGAAGACCATCCGTACGATTACGTCGTTGCGGGGCATGTCTTCTGGGCTGAAGTTTTCGTTCCCGCCACGGATCCGAGCCCGCTGATGCAGGAATTCCCCATTCCTGGCTTGATCAAGGATGACCAGGTCTTCCGACTGAGAGCGGATCGGTAGCCCCCATCACGTTGAAGCCCTGTCAGGCCCTGCCTGGCAGGGCTTCGACGCGTCCCGGGGCCGCACGTTCGGGGAGGACACGTCGCAGGTGCGGACCGGGCGCGGCCCGGAGAACATGGCCACCTTCCGGAACCTGGCCATCGGCACGCTCCGCGAGGCCGGCTACCGCTACATCCCCGACGGGCTCCGCGACGTCTCCCACCGTCCCTGCTGGGCATCGGCTGACCTGCAACGCCGCACAAGCACCCCGACTTTGAATCAGCCCTGGCTGGTAGACGGCCCGGAAGTATTCACAGACGATGGCCAGGTCACCAATAGCGATACGGAACAGTTTCTGACACGCTTCATGGAGGAATTTCGCGATCACATCGTGCGCGTGCTCTCCGTGCTGACTCCCAGAAACACGTGAGGCCCTCCATGTCTTCCATGGAACTGAGGCTGATCCTTTGGAGTGGACACCCTGACAATGGACCTTGAGCCTTTGCCAACCTCAGCTTGAGCGGGTCAGGTGGAGGGTGAGGACGGCTTGGACGAGGCTGGTGATTCATGTGGTGCTGCAGCGGGGTTTCCGCAGCAGGCGCCAGGTCTTCAGGGTGGCCATGGCCTGCTCGCCGAGGGCCCGGATGCGGGCGTGCACAGCTTTGACCGCGCGTTGACCTGCCGAAAGGCGATCCCACCGGCCGCGAAAGGGCACCCGAATGACGCTGCCCGCACCTTGGTAACCCTTGTCCACCCAGCAGGCCAGGACCGCCTCAGTGAGGACGTCGATGATGCCGTGGGTGCGAGCGGCTTTGACGTCGGGGCAGGGCTGGCGAGGCCCACAGCAGCCTCCCGTGCGGATCGGCGATGACCTGCACGTTCATCCCGTGCGCAAAGACCCCGGGTCCTCGGCGCCCACCGTGCCAGCGCTTTACATCTGCGTCGAGGAATGCTGCGGGCCGCCGTGGACTCAGGCGGTCACCTGGACGGATCTGCCAGCACGCGCTCCGCGCCCGGCCATGGTTTCGTTCCTTGCGGAACTCCCTGCACGCCCGGGCACGGGATACGAAAAAGCGGGAGAACGTATTACGCTCGATGGTGAAGTCATCGACGAGCAATACGGAACATTTCCTCCGGAGCTTCATGGAGGGATTTCGGGATCACACTGTCCGGGTTCTCACTGTACTCCCGCGTAAATCCTGAAGAATTCGAGTTTGGTTCGTCACGCTCGATAAGAGGCGAAAGGAAGGTGGTTCATGTGGGTCAGCCGCGGATGAACGAAGAGCGCTTCTACCTCTATCCCATGAAGCGTGTGGCCGCCGTTCTGGATGACGAGGACCGGTATATGGCTACCTGTCATGACTTGGAACAAGCCGGGATCAATCTGGCGGAAGTGAACGTGCTCAAGGGTCCGGAGGGGCAGCGGATTCTGGACAACAGGGGAACGTCTCATGGGCTGCTCGGCCGTCTCATGCGTCGGCTGCAGCACGGGGGCTACGAAAGCGAAACGCTGACGGTCCACTGTGAGGCCTTGAGCCAGGGCAAATGGCTGATCTTCATTCCGGTCCGGGGTAAGAACGAAGTCCGGCGGACGGTCGACATCCTCCGATCGCATGCGGGCAGCGAAATTTTCCACTTCCGCCGGTGGGCAGTGCAGTTCTTTCCCCCGAATTATCGCTTGAATCCGTAGGGAATGCGGCGCCTTTCGTGCCCTACGGACATCTCAGCACCGCACCTCCGAAGACGGGCAGCGTCAGCTTCAGTCATTCGGCCTCCAGTTCCTCAAGCGGTGCGGGCCTGCCCGACGGTGTTGCACGAGGGTGTCCTCGGGATGCCGTTCTGTCGCCCGTCGTGCGCCCTGGTGTTCCCGGAGCCGGCAGAGGAGGCGGACATGGGGCATGCGGCCGCCGGCCTGGACGATCTGACCGCCTTCCTGTCCCGCCTGACCGCCTTGCTGCTGCGTTCTTCCGGCGAGGGCGACCACTCCATCGAGCGGGCTGCGGGCACCAGCGCTCGGGCCTTCGGTGGCCGGGCGTCCGTGGTAGGCCCGCCACGAGGCGCGGCTCACCAATGCGAAGCTCGCGGCCCGGACGCCGTTCAACGCGAGCACCCTACAAACGCGGTGGTCCGGCAGTGGGTGGCTGGCTCCGCCTGCAGTACCGCGAGAAGGGAGTGCGACTACCGCGTCCACCACGGCCGGGTCGGCGGCCGCTGGGTCACCCGCCAGATGAGCCGGATGCGGCCTCCGAGCACGGCCAGTAC
Organism: Streptomyces sp. NPDC091412; assembly: GCF_044756885.1. Taxonomy (NCBI): domain Bacteria; kingdom Bacillati; phylum Actinomycetota; class Actinomycetes; order Kitasatosporales; family Streptomycetaceae; genus Streptomyces; species Streptomyces sp. NPDC091412. The sequence goes on from NZ_JBIVTV010000005.1 coordinate 91,471, forward strand.
AAGGCGGACTGGCACGAGCCAACGGGCACCTGTGCGACCCTCTTCTTCGATCTCAACCGGCGGTGCTGATGGCTGTGTCATCGGTCGGTGAGATATCGGCGCCGGGGACTTGGTCTCGGAACTGGGTGGTTAGCTGGCCTGCTTTGTCGTCGGTGGAGACCAGTGCGGCCGTCTGCAGGTCACCGATGAGTCCGTGTTCCGATACCGGCGGGTATTCGTCCATCGAGCTTCACGCCCTTCACGCAGCCCCTGTCCATGGGCAGCCATTCGCCGTCGGCCGCCTCCCCGCCCGACCAGCCGCTCACCGCTGCGTGACACCCCTCCTTTCCACATTGCATCCTGCGGACAGATCCCGCACAAATTCGCCACTTCGGCACGGAGGGAAGACCGAGGATGAGCGTTTCCTTGACCGGTGCGTTGCCGATGATCGCGACGGCGGTGGCGGGCAGCACGAGCCCGACCGCGACCTACCGCGAGATCGCCGGACGCCGGATGACGCGGCCCCGAACTCACCTCCAGTATTCGACCGAGCCATCGCTGTCATTGAGGATGCGACGCCGTGGCGCTGCGGTGGTTCTGACTCGTCGACTGACTGACGTCTCGCTTGACCTCGTGCGTCCCAACGAGCCTCCCCGGCCAAGACCACCCTGCCGGCGGTCGCGTTGATCCTTCGGCGGCCTTTGTCGGCGGCCTGTGGGAGCATCCCGGCGCACGGGCGGGCTTTCGAGCCCTCACCCATGACGGGGATCGTGCCGCCCGAGGTGCCCTGAGGCGGCCGCTCGTGTAAGCAGGAACTCCTGGCCCTGGAGCGAGGATGCAGGCGGTGGAGGCGGGCGTGGAGCAGCGATCGGTCGCGGGTCTCGACGATCTCACGGCGTTCCTGGCGCGGCTGGCCGGCCTGTTGCTGCGCTCGTCCGGCGAGGGCGCCCATCTCATCGAGCGAGCCGTGACCGACAGCGCCCGTGCCTTCGGCGGCGCCGCGTCCCTGCTGCTGGTGCCGGAGGCGGCGGTGCTCACGGTCACCGCGGCGGACGGCGGTACCCGCACCGTCATCGTGCACGGCTTCCCGGAGGTCTTCCGCCTCGACCAGGTCGCCGCGCTCAAGCCCTTCCTCGCCGAAGTGCGGACAGGCCGGACCGGAATCGCGGAGGCCGACCGCAGGCTGACGGAGATCGAGGCGGCTCCGCCGCCGTACCCATGGTGGCTGAAGTTCCTCGGCATCGTGCTGTTCGCGCTGGGTTTCGCACCGTTGATGCAGCCCACCTGGTACGAGGTCGCCACCACGGCCGTGCTGGGCGCGCTCGCCGCGGCTCTCGCGGTCACCGCCGACCGTGTGCCCCGGCTGCACCGGTTCCTTCCGCTGACGGTGTCGACGGCGGTCTCCGTCGTCGCGATCGAGCTGTTCGCCGGCAATCCTGCGCACGGCGGTCCCGTCCTGCTGATGCTCCCGGCGCTGTTCTATTTCATTCCCGGCGACTATCTGAGCGCGGCGACCGCCGAGCTGGCCGCCGGTCTGATCACCACCGGTGCGATACGGCTCGTCTACTCCGTCTTCCTGCTGGTCCAGCTGTACGTCGGCGTCCTGCTCGGCGTCCTCTTCGCCGGCGCCTCCCCCCACGCCCTCTTCGACGTCGCCGCCCACTCCGACCTGCCCCGGTGGGTGCTGTTCTTGGCCTGGATCGTCTTCACAGCGGGCACCCTGCTCGCCTTTGCGATCCCCTTGCGCTTCTTCTGGTCGCTGCTCCTGCTCGTCTACGTCACCGTCGGCGTGCAGTCGGCGCTGACGAAGCTCGCCGGGGAGACGGGCAGCACCTTCGTCGCCGCGGTCGTCCTCGCCTCCGCGGCCACGCTGATCGCGCGCGGGCCGCGCCGCCCGCCCCGGCTGATCCTGATCCTGCCCGGCTTCTTCACGCTCACCGTCGGCTCGCTCGGCATGCGCGGCCTGACCACTTTGGTCGGCGGCTACGTCGAGGGCTTCCGGGACCTGCTGAAGCTGGTCACGATCGTCACCGCCCTCGCCATCGGCCTCGTGGTCGGCGAAGCACTCACGCAGGGGCACGACGACACGTAGACGAGACGGCACCATGACCCGCGCACCTGCAGCCCTCACCGAGCAGGACTACGCGGCCCACATGAGCCCGGCCGCCCGCAGCGCGGCCGACGCCGGTCTCACCTTCCTCAACATCAGCCGCAACGCACGCAACGAGTGCCCCTGGCGCTCCGGCTGGACGCTCCGCGGCCACACGACGCCAGACTGCTGACCACAAACGGATCGAGCATGGGCGGGAGCCCGGCCACCCTGTGCGGTAAGCCACCGGGCAGCTACACTGCGGGGCTTGCAGCCGCGCGGCTGGATCACCTCGCTCCGCGGCCTCCACCCCGCCATAGGATCACGGCTTCTCACTGCGCGGCCTGGTACGAGCCGGTAACCCGGACGGCAAACGCGTGGACACCGGCGCGGACAACGACAAGTCCGCCGGCTCGCACCGAATGTCACCGAGCCTTGCCAGGGCGGCGTCCACGAAATCCTTGGGGGCATGGCTGCCTCCTTACGTGCTTCAGCGTGAGCCTTCGGATCCGGCATCGGGGTCAGGACCCGCGGCCACGCAACGGCCCCGGACGCCAGTCGCGGCTGCCCGGCAGCCTCCAGCCCCAGGTGAGCGCGGCCAGCCGCAAGGAGACTCCAACGACAATCCCGGCCAGAATGCCGAGGGTGGGCGCGCCGAACCGGCTGCACCCCACCATCACCCCGCTCACCAGCACCGCGACGGTCGCATGTAAAGGGGTGCCGCCGAAGATGGCGGGGGTACGAACCAGCAACAGGTCCCTGATGGCACCACCGCCGACCGCCGTGATCGTGCCCAGCAGTACGGCCGGCAGCCAGCCCAGGCCGACGGCGAGAGTCTTCTGCGCCCCGGCGACCGCCCAGACGCTCAGTGCCAGGGCATCCAACAGGTTGAAGGTCCAGCCAGAGGTGTGACGGCTCAAGTCGGCCACGAAGGCCAGCATGGTCCCCGCGGCGGCGACGGCGAGGTAGGCGTAGTCGGTCAGGGCCACGGGGGTCCCGTGCTGCAGCAGGGTGTCGCGGATGATGCCGCCGCCAAGGCCGGAGACGATGCCGATGGCCAGGAAGCCGAACAAGTCCAGACGGCGAGCCCGCGCCAGCACCCCGCCGAGTGAGCCGTTGGCGAACACCCCGCCCAGGTCCAGCACCCGGGTCACCTGGGTCACGTTCTCGGGGGACAACCAGCCGGCCACGTCAGCACCTCCCTTCCTCACCACCGAACTAGCCCTGGCGGTCACCTGCCTGTCGATCACATTCACAGACCGTCGATGAGCAATAACCGCACAATCCAGGCACCACTTCCGGTTCGGAGTCCGGCGGCTCCTACCGCGATGGCGCTTGACCTGCTTATGCCAAGTCCTGTGACGCCCCGGCGCTATTCCCCGCCACGCCCCCGTGCCGGGCGCGCCCAGCACGGCCGTAACTTGGCCCTGGCGCTGCAAGAGTTGCCGGAGCGCACCGCCGCCGGGCACGAGTCGGCGCCGCCCCGAACCTGCGCAAGGGCGGAACCGTGTGTCAGGTCCTTTATGGCTGGCCGGACGACGAGACTGTGGGAGATTGCGGACGGCGTCGAGGATCTCCTCGACGCCGGTGGGGGCGTCTGTACCAGCGAAGTGACGGCCCCGGCGGCCGACTGACCCGAGGGCAGCGAGCCGGGCCGGGCCCGGCCAAGCCACCAAGTCGCCAACGGCGCCCGTCCCACCGGTCATCGCGGCCCCGCGCCTTCATGTCACCGGCTACGACTCCGTTGGAAATCCCCTGGAAATCCCCGCGTTGGTGAGCTCCCTTCTCGAAACGACGTCGCCGGTTTCGCGCCGCTGGCGACGCGTTCGTCGCATCTAGGCCACCCTCCTCAGCAGGGTCAGTTATCTTGCCGCCGCTGTGGACAGCGCGCCCAGAACGCAGATGCTGTTGCCCCCAGTGCAGTCTGAGGCGACCTCCGAGTCAGGTGGTTCCAGGGAAGACATGGAGGGCCTCACATGTTTCTGGGAGGCAGAACGGAGAGCACGCGCACGATGTGATCGCGAAATTCCTCCATGAAGCGTGTCAGAAACTGTTCCGTATCGCTATTGGTGACCTGGCCATCGTCCGTGAATACTTCCGGGTTGAATCTGATGTAGGCCTCGGGTGCGTTCATTTGTGGAGAGTTGCAGTAGCTGAGGACGCTGCGCAGGCTCTGCTGGGCGATGGCTGTCCCGATGGCACCGGGGGAGGCTCCGATTACCGCGGACGGTTTGTGGGTGAATGAATTGTCCCCCCAGGGGCGGCTGGCCCAGTCGATGGCGTTCTTCAGAGCGCCGGGGATTGACCGATTATATTCCGGGGTGACGAATAGAATGGCGTCGGCAGAAGAGATCGCAGCTTTGAGCCTCCTACCTTCACTGGGGAAGTCACTGTCGTAGTCGTAGCTGTAGAGCGGGAGGTCGCTGATCGGGATCTCATTGAACTCCAGGTCCGGTGGAGCCAGTCGGATCAGGGCCTTGGAGAGCGTCCGGTTGATGGATTTAGTCGCCAAGCTTCCCACGATGTAGCCGACCTTGTACGTGGTCATTTATCCTCGATTCGATGCGCGCGCCTTGCATTCGCCCGGCCTCTCGCCGGGCGTACTTCCTCCAAGTGCACGAGATCACGGTCGCTGGTAATCCGCCTTCCAGGCTGATCCAACCGGAGGAGTACGCGTCACGGTGCCGTTAGGGCAGCTCGATCCGGCGGGGCTTTTCGCTGTCCAGACGATCTCTGGTGTGTTCCAGGGCTTGCCGCTTCGGCCGGACCGGCGCCCCAGCCTGGACGAAGCAGCAGGCCGATGGGTTGCCATCAGCTTGGGAGGCTCGAGTGATCGGACTTGCGGTGTGAGGTAGCCGAGGACGGAGTGCCGCCAGCGCCGCGAAGGTCCGGCTTCCCCTGATCACCGGGATGCCATGGGTAAGCATGACCAGGCTGGACCACCGTGCCGCCGGAGACGTTGGCAGTCAGTGCAGACGAGCCGAAGATCACGTTGACCAGTGCTGTGACCGGGATGGTTCACCGTGATCGGAAGGCGGCTCGCGGGACGAGCGCACGCGAAACGGCTGGTATTACTGGGGCATGCAGGAAGAGATTGCACGCTCCGCGATCGACACGTTCATCTCCGCGTTCAACGCCTCGGACGACAGCTATGTGACTGCTCTGCTCTCCCAGGCTCTGACCTCAGACGTGGTCTTCTGGGGGCCGTTGGGTCGCAGCGAAGGAATCGCGGCGGTCGAGCAGTTCGTGCTGGACATCCGGCGCCACCCGGCGGGGACCGGCACGATGGTGCGCTGCTCAGCGGTGGACATGCCTGACGAATGGGCCCGGTACCAGTGGGTCTTCACCACGCCGGATGGAGGTCCCCGCCTGGCGGGAACGGACGTCGTCCATCTGCGGCGGAGCCTCATCGACCAGGTCATCGTCTTTGCGGGGGAGATCGAACCGTCCGCCTCCTGAGTCATCCTTCTGTCGCTGTCCTTTTGAGCGCGGCCAGGGTGTTGGCGGTGCCCTTGCGACGTCGGTTGACGCCCCACAGGCGGTCGTCGCCCACGGAGTAGCAGCCGTGGAAGTAGGTGACGCCGTGAGTACGGCGGTAGGTCGCCGGCAGCCGGTCGGGCTTGCCCTGTTTCGCCCAGCAGGAGCCCGCGGTGGGCCGGATCCCCAGCGGCCCGAACTCGTCGAAGGCGAAGACCCGGTCCGGAAAGCGCCCCAGCACCTGCTCAATCCGGTCGAGCTTGGCGTCGCGATCAGGGTCGGGCGACTCCTTCCAGGTCTTGGTGCGCTGGAAGGTGATGCCGCGGCGCCGGAGCAGGCACCGTAAGGCTTCACGGCCGATGCGGATGACGCGGCCGTGCACTTTCCGCAGGTAGGCGGCGAGTTTGCGGATCGACCAGGGGGTGAAGGGTTGGCCGAGCCTGGTGGGGCGAGTGGTGGCCGTCCGGATGACGAAGTCCTCGTCCTCACGACTGAGTAGGCGGGGACGGCCTCCCGCCCACTGAGGGAACAGGCAGGCCAGGCCGATCTCGTTGAAGCGGTGGATCACATCGCGCACGGTGTCCTCGTCGGCCTGGACCAGCTGGGCGATCACCGGCACCCGGTTCCCGCCCGCCGAGGCGAGCAGCATCATCGCGCGCCGGTAGCGCACCGAACTCGTGCTGCCCCTGCGCATGATCTGCTGCAGCTTCTGCCCCTCCTGGTCGGTCAGTCTGCGTACACGGACAGGCTCGGCCACCGGGCCTCCAGCGATCGGATCGGACGTCGCCGCACATCCAACCGCCACGACCGCCAACCCGGTGAACCTATGCGGTCACAGCACTAGCAAGCCGCCACCGAGCGCCCCGCCCAGCTGGGCGACGACGTAAGGGACGACCTCCCTCCAGGGGAAGCGCCGTATCGCGGCCAGCGCGATGGTCACCGCAGGGTTGATGTGTGCCCCGGAGATGGGGTCGAACACGTAGACGGCAGCGGCGATAACGAAAGCGAACGAGAAACCGATGATCCCTATCGCGGCGTAGCCGCGGGTACCTCTCCCGCAGCATCGACTCCAGGCTGACGTTCGCGGGCATCCCGCACCGGGCGATGCGGCGCGCCCTGTAGTCCACGGGTCCGAAGCGGCCGGTGAGCGGGGCGGCGTGGCAGGCTGGAAGCCTGTCGTGTGAACGTCCGACGTCCCGGAGCGCTGAGCGTGGATCAGTTGGCCCTGCTGTTCGTCGTGTTGCTGGGGGCCGTGATCAGCGTCCCGGTCGGCGACCGGTTCGGGCTGCCCGCGCCGATCCTCATGACGCTTTTCGGGATCGTCCTGGCGCTGCTCGACTTCGTGCCGAACGTCGACATCCCGCCCGCTCTGATCCTGCCGACCCTGCTGCCGCCGCTGCTCTACGCCGCCGTACGGCGCACCTCCTGGCGGCAGTTCACGGCGCACAAACGGCCGATCTTCCTGCTGGCCGTGGCGCTGGTGTTCGTCACCACCTTCTGCGTCGCCTTCGTCTCGCACGCCATCGTGCCGGGGCTGTCCGTCGCCGCCGCCGTGGCCCTGGGCGCGCTGGTCGCGCCGCCCGACCCGGTCGCGGCGACCGCGGTGGCCGGGCAGCTCGGGCTGCCGCGCCGCCTGGTGTCGATCCTGGAGGGCGAGGGACTGTTCAACGACGTCACCGCCATCGTCCTCTACAACGTGGCGATCGCCGCCGCCGTCAGCGGGGAGTTCTCGGCCTGGCGGGCCGGGCTGGACCTGGTGCTGTCCGCGGTGGTGGCGGTGGTCGTGGGCCTGGCCGTCGGCTGGGCCGCGAACAAGCTGCTGGGCCTGCTGGGGGACGCGACGCTGCAGATCGGGCTGACACTGCTCGTGCCGTTCGCCTCCTACGTGCTGGCCGAGGAGCTGCACGGCTCCGGGGTCCTCGCGGTACTCACCACCGCGTTGTTCCTGGCCGAGTACGCCGCCGACGCCGACGACGTGCTGACCCGGCTGGCCGGGCACACCGTCTGGGACGTCGTGGACACGCTCGTCACCGGGATCGCGTTCGGACTGGTCGGCCTGGAGCTGCACAACGCCCTGCGCACGGCGTCGGGCCGGTGGGGCGAGCTGCTCGGCTGGGCGGGCGTGGTGGTGGGCGTGGTGGTACTCGTACGGCTGCTGTGGCTGCTGCCTGCGACTTGGTTCACCAAACGGCTGCACGCGCGGCGGGATCAGAACGAGGACATCCCCACGACCTGGCGGGAGACCGTCGTCATGTGGTGGTCCGGAATGCGCGGCGTGGCCTCGGTGGCGCTCGCCCTGGCCATTCCGCTGAAGACGGACAGCGGCGCGCCCTTCCCCGACCGGAACGAGATCGTGTTCATCGCCTTCGCGGTGATCATGGCGACGCTCGTAGTCCAAGGGCTCACGCTGCCGTGGCTGGTGAAGCGGCTCGGGGTGCGGGCGGACACCGAACGGGAGAAGGCGTTCGAGGAGGAGCTGGCGGCGCGGGCGGCGAAGGCGGCCAGGCGGCGGCTCCGGGAGATCGAGGAGGTCGAGGACCTGCCGGAGGAGGTGGCCGAACAGCTGCTGCGGAGGGTCGCCGACATCGGGCTGCGAATCAGCCCGCAGCTGGGGGACGAGGAGCGCAGGGAGGGCCACGACAAGCGCGTACGGCGGCTGAAGCGGCTGCGGCGGATCCAGAGCGAGATGCTGAGCGCCGCGCGGCACGAGGTACTGGCGGCGCGCCGGGAGCCGGGGGCCGACCCGGAGATCGTGGACCGGGTACTGCGCCACCTGGACGTACGCAGTCTGCGGTGAGCCCCGCTCGGCGTACGGGACCGGCCGGTGCCGTCCGCCCCACGCTCTTCGAGCAGCCGCGGCAGCCCCGCCCGCTCGATCGCGCTCATGCGGTCGTGGATGCCTGCGCAGATCGACGCGTTCACCTCCTTGCGGACCGTCGGGAGGTACTTCACCCGCAGGGTCTGACAACGAGCCGTCTGTCGCGCAGCGGCGTGCCAAGACTGGCGAACCGCTGGCGTCACAGTGTTACAACTGGGGGACCTTGCCGAAGTCGGCGGTCCTGTCAGTCGGTTCGGGGCCTTCCGTCTGCTGGTAGTGGGTGACCTTCCAGCCGTTGTCCGTCCAGCGCAGCGACATGGACATGGTGAGCCATCCCCGTCTCGACAGGGATCTCCGTGGGGACGGCGGGCCCTTGGAATGCCCGAGCCACGATGCCCGCTGTCAGGTTGCCGGTGACGATTGTTCAACGGGCGCCGCCGTCGGGGTGCAGGACGACCTTGGTCCATCCGTTGTCACGGGCGTCGAAATGCTGGTAGGCCTCGGCGGCCCGGTCCAGCGGGAGCTCGTGGGAGACGATCCAGGACGGTGTGGCCTTGCCCTGCTGGATGAGGTTGCACAGCTGGCGGTTGTAGGCCTTGATGTTGGCCTGCCCGTTGCCGACCGACTGGCCCTTGAACCAGAACAGGCCGTAGTCGAAGGCGAATTCACCGTGCTGATACAGCTTGTCGGGGCTGCCGGGGTCTTGGGGGATGAAGATGCCGACCACGCCGATGGTGCCGGTGAACTTCACCGACTCCACCAGGTTGTTCAGCGTCATGTTGGGGTGCTCATGGCCCTGGGGGTCGTGGGCCTGGTAGCCCACGCACTCACAGCCCCGGTCCGCCCCGAGTCCGTTTGTGTGCTCGTTGACCTGGTCGACAGGTGAGGCCTTGGAGTCGTCGATGGGTATTGCCCCGATCTGCTCGGCCAGCGCGAGGCGGTCCGGGTGGCGGTCCACGACCATGACCTTGGATGCGCTCTTGAGGTTCGCCGACAGTGCGGCCATCAGGCCGACCGGGCCGGCACCGTAGATCACCACGGTGTCGCCGGGCCGTACCTTGGCCAGTTCCGTGCAGTGCCAACCGGTGGGGAAGACGTCGGAGAGCATCACGTAGTCGGTCTGCCGCTCCCGGGCCTCTTCCGGCAGGACCAGACAGTTGTGGTCACCGTAGGGCACGCGCAGCAGTTCGGCCTGCCCGCCGCTGTACGGGCCCATGTCGGCGAAGCCGTAGGCGGCACCAGCCGTCTTCGGATTGTCGGCAGTGGTCAGGCAGAACGCGGTCAGCCCCTGCTCACAGTTCCGGCAGAAACCGCAGCTGATGTTGAACGGCAGGCAGACCAGATCCCCGACCCTGACCCTGTCGACCCCGGCGCCGACCTCGGTCACCTCCCCCAGGTTCTCGTGGCCGAAGATCCGTCCCTGCTCGAAGTCGGTGCGACCCTCATACATATGCAGGTCCGAACCGCAGATGTTGGTGCTGGTGATCCTCACCAGCACATCGGTGGGCCGTTCGATGCGCGCGTCGGGGACATCCTTCACACTGACGGTACGCGGCCCGTCATAGACAACAGCCTTCATGGCTTCCCCTTCGATTGCTTCACCACACGATGGCCGGCATCTGGAGCCGCGCGGGGGAACAGGTCACCCTGGACCTGGACGACTCAGGCGACGGGAAGCGGCACGCGGGCTCGTCCTGGGCAAGCGCCGGAACAATCCCGCGCTCCGCAACGCCCTCGACTTGATGACCACTACCGCACCACCGCTCTTCCACCCTCCCACCCTCATCAGGCGTGTCAAGCCGTGGCCGGGAAGTCCCTGTGGAGCCTGTCCGTGGAAGGTCCGCGGGTCCCAGGAGAACGGGCCTAGTGCCGCATCTGTGTTTCCGGTCCCGGATCCGACCGAGCCGTACGCTTCCGCCGATACCGCGGTCACCGGACCCGGGGCTGGGAGTCGTCGTCAGTCACATCACGAACTCACACGCTCTCTCAGGCACTCTTCTCCTCCCTCTCTCTGTCGTTGAGGCTGGATGAGGAGCAGGGCGATGTCGTCTTTGTGGGGGTTGGATCGCTGAGCGTGGTGGACGAGGGTGTCGGCGAGGGCGTCAAGGTTCTGGCCCTGGGCTTGAGTGAGCTGGGCGGCGAGGTCGACAGTGGCGTCATCGATGTCTACGCCGGGAGTTTCGACGAGGCCGTCGGTGTACAGCGCGAGCACGGCCCCGGGCGGCAGGGGGATGTCGGTCTCCCGGTAGTCGGCGGCGGGGTCGATGCCGAGCAGGAGCCCGGGCGTCAGCGGGAGGACCTCGGTGTGTAGATCGGGGTGGCGCAGGAGTGGGGGCGGGTGGCCGGCAGTGGCCAGACAGGCGCGGTGGCGTGCCAGGTCGAGCTGGCCGTAAAGGCAGCTGGTGAACAGGTCCGCGTCGAGATCAGTGAGCAGGCGGTTGATGCGGGCGAGGACTTGGCCAGGTGGGGCGCCGGCGGTGGCGTGGACGGCGGTGCGGACTTGCCCCATGAGGGCGGCGGCGTTCACGTTGTGGCCTTGGACATCGCCGATCGCCACGGCGACAAGGTCGGTGTCGAGATGGATGAGGTCGTAGAAGTCGCCGCCGACATCGATGCCCTCAGTGGTGGGGAGGTAGCGGGTGGCCACGTCCAGGCCGGGGACGCGGGGCAGTGTGTGGGGCAGCAGGCTGGCTTGCAAGCTGTGGGCGAGAGCGTGTTTGGCGTCGTAGAGGCGGGCGCGATCCAGAGCCTGGGCAATCAGCCCGGCGGTCGAGGTGAGGACAGCTCGTTCCTCGGGAGTGAAGGGATGCGGCCGGTCGTGCGCGAGGACCAGCGAGCCGACGAGGCGGCCGGAGGTGATCAGGGGCAGGAAGGCCCAGGCAGCCTTGCCGTCCTGCAGGACGGCGGGGGGATAGGCACGCTTGAGGTCTGCGAAGGTGGCGTAGAAGCGGGCGGCGCCGCTGGTCAGGACACGCACGGCAGGGGTGTCCGAGGCCAGGGGGGCGCCGTCGAAACGGGCCATGAGTTCGGCGGTGTAGCCGCGGTAACCGATGATCCGCAGCCGGCCCTCCTCGGCGATCATCAGGGCGAGAGCTTGGGCCTCGAAAGCGGGCAGGATCAGGTCGGCGATCCGATCGATCACGTCCGTGACCCCGATAGCCTCGGTCAGCGTGGCGGCGAGGTGCAACAGGTGGTAGTGGGCGGTCGACCGGCCCGGTGCTGCCGGCGGCGCGGGATATGGAACCTCTGGCGTCTCCGAGGCAGGGGCCGGGGCGACGCAGACGCTGATGCCGGAGACGTTCGGATAGAGGTGGAAGGACAGCCACCGGTCCGGTGGGCGCAGGGCGGTGAAGGAGGTGGCCTGCTGGCTCAGCACCGCAGCCCGGTAGCGGTCTTCGACGACTGGGTCGTCCAGCCATGGCAGGACCTGCCGGGGCAGCGCGCCCAGCAGGTCGACGGTGCTCGCACCGAGGAGGTCAGCGGCGGCGGTGGTGATGAAGGTGATCCGGCCATCGAGGTCCAAGGTGCAGCATCCTCCAGGCAGGCGCTCGGCGAAGTCCGCCGCTGCCGCCTCCTGGGTTGGCCCGCGAGCGCCGGCACGCAGCGAGGCCAGAACCTGCGGCTCTGGCCCAGGCAGCAGCGGGTGGCCGCTGTCCGCGGCCTGCCGCAGGACAAGGCCCAGGCGGCGGCAGGAGGCACGGACCGCGTCGCGTTCGTGTCGCCTCAGCCGCGATGGATGCGAGCAGGGCCACCGCGCCACCAGGGCGCCCCAAGGGGTGGTGCCGGTGGTGATGGGGGCGGCGGCCGCCGAGAAGGGATAGGGCAGCGCGAGCGCCAACTGCGGGTAGTGCCGCGCCATCTCTTCCTGGTCGCCTATCCACACCAGACGCCGCTCGCGCACGGCGTCGGACGCCGGAGTGCGGGCCGCCAGCGGCACCTGCGTCCACTGCGCGGCGATCTGTCGGGGAAACCCCCTCAGCACCGACAGGCGCAGCACCCGCTCGCCCGGCAGCAGCAGGTATACCAGACCTCCACAGGCGCCTGTCTCCCGCATCAACTGGGCCAAAGCGGCGTCGAGCAGATGCGTGCCGGGACCTGTGCCAGTACCGAAGCCGGCAAGATCCGGCATGCCTCCACCCTCCCGAGCGGTACCAGTCAGGGATCCCCCTTGGCGCCCGAGGCGACTTCGGGCCGCATCCGCGCTGATGCCCAAGCAGGCGCCGATCTGCGCCCAGCTGGCCCCGGCCCGTCGGTCCGCCAGCACAGCCCAGCGCACCAGCTGCCCAGCAAGCTCGGGCACCTCCGCCACGGCAGCAATATGGCAGCACTCTGTTCCTCGCCCAGGGCGCGACTCTTTCGCTTGTTGGGTTGCGGCCTGCACCTGCGCCAGGAGATCGACTTCCGCGAACACCAGCGCCTCCCGCGCTGGCGCTGCACTTCGCCAGCGACGCCTGGCTCGCCAGGCCGCCTGTCGGTGAGCCGAATGGCAATACTGCCGTCCCCGACCCGCCGACTCCGGCAGTGAAGCTTCGCACCAGCCACACCGATCGTCACCCACCCATCCATCGTCGCCCATATCGGAAGAAATAGCTCGAGCCCGGTGACGACGGACGCCCACCTCAATCCGGCCGGTGGCAGGCGCGACCTGGTCGGCCCAAGCCACCGGCCCAGGTGGAGTGCTCAGGGCTGGTCCAGAATTCTCGGATGGTCATGCTTGAGACTCCCCGTCTGCTCCTTCGCCGCTGGCGAGAGGAGGACGTTGTGCCCCTGACTGCCGTCAACGCCGACCCGGAGGTCATGCGCTGGATCGGTGGGCAGCGTCCGTAACGAACAGCAGACTCGCGGCGGGATTGAAGCGATGGAACGCGAGTGGGAGGCACAGGGCTTCGGTCTGTTCGCCGTGGAGGTCCGTGCCACCGGCGAGCTGGCCGGCTTCACTGGCCTTTCGATTCCCGACTTCATGCCGGAGGTGCTGCCAGCGGTGGAGGTCGGCTGGCGGCTGGGACGCGCCCATGGGGGACAGGGCCTGGCCACCGAGGCCGCAACCGCTTCAGTCCGGTTCGGAATCGAGGAGCGGGGGCTTGAGCGGATCGTCAGCATTGCTCAGGTGGGCAACGACGCTTCCGAACGGATCATGGCCAAGCTGGGGATGCATCCGTTCTGCGAGGCCGTCGATCCCAGCTGCGGTCGGCAAGTGCGGGTCTTCGAGCTGTCGTCGGACCGGTACGTCACAGCCACTCGTTGATGGCGGTGACGAGGACGGTGGCTTCGAAACGGACCGCCAGCTTTTCGTAACGGGTGGCCACGGCCCGGTGCCGCTTGAGGCGGTTGATGCCGCACTCGACCGCGTGGCGCTCGCGACAGGCGACCGGGTCGAACGCCGGTGGCCGGCCGCCTCGGGGGCCTTGCTTCTCGCGGTTGCGAGCCTGGTCGGCCTTGTCCGGGATGGTGCAGCGGATGCCTCGCCTGCGCAGGTAGGCACGGTTGCGACGAGACGCATACGCCTTATCCCCGGCGACCGCGTCCGGCCTGCTGCGAGGCCTACCACGCCGCACGGAGGCACCACGTGGCCGCGATCTGGGCCGGCATCGACGCAGGAAAAGCCCACCACCACTGCGTCGCGATCGCCGAGAGCGGCCGTCGGCTGCTGTCCCGACGCGTCGCCAACGACGAACCCGAACCGCTCCAACTCCTCACCGACGTCCTGGCCCTGGGCGACGAGGTGACCTGGGGCTTCGACCGACGGCGGAGCCGCCCTCACCATCGCCATCCTGCCCAACCAACGACCAGCCGGTGCACTACATCTCCGGCCGGGCCATCCACCGGGCCTCCGAGAGCTACCGCGGTGAAGGCAAGACCGACGCCAAACGCCCTCCACTGCCAGCGAGCCCAGCTCTCCGGCAAGCCGTTCACCGGCCGCGCAAGCGGTGTCATACAGACCGAATGCCGCCCGGTCGGCACGGAGCGTCTCATGCAGCGCGCGCAAGTGGTCCACGGCGATCTCCTCCAGCCGCCGGTCCGCATTGCGCGATTCGTCACTCCATCGAGCGAGCCAGGCGTCGCGCAGGGAAACTCCACCGATCGCCGTTCGGCCCCTTCCACCGCGTAGATGTCCCCACGACGCCCCCATTCGCCGGTGCCGCCCCACGCCGCCCCTCCAGCCACGGCAACAGATCAACCGACCCACAGGTAGGGCGGGACGCAACCCAAGGTGGCCCATATGGGCAGCCCAGCAGTGCCCATCCAATCGCTGCGCCACACGCCTCACCCAGGGCCCGGTAGAAAGGGATCGGGGCCCGCCTCGCTGAGGGCGACGACCAAGTCTGTGCCCTCCCGGTCGATCGCGGCGAGCAATTCGAGTGCGGCCGACCGGCATGGGTGAGGTCTTCTGCGGGAGTTGCATGGAGGCAATGGGCGGGAGACCTACGCGTCCTACCCGTCTGCGACACTCGACGGCGGTCGTGAACGCCGATGATCCGAGCACGGGACATGGCCACAGGAAGGGAGCCGCGTTGCGATCCGACATGCTCACCCGCTACACGGTGGCTTCGTCAGCGAATGCCACGGACTTCCTCCACGCGCTGCACCATATGTACACAACCGAGATCCGTCCCATCGGCCGTCTTCCCGCCGACCGGGAGTACGTCCTCCGCGGAATCAACGCAGCGGACTACTCCATCGGGTACATCCGGTCGGGGCTCGGTGTGGAGATAGCAGGGCCGGAAGCCGAGCGCTCGTATTTCGTGGACTTCGTGGTGTCAGGTCTGCTGAACGCCGAACGGCGTGGAGAACACACCGTCAACACAAGCGCGCGAGCCGCGGTGTTCAATCCTGGCGACCGCCAGCGCCTGCTCCCCGCGAGACCGGACACCGAGACGCTCGGGATCCGGCTCGATCGTGCACTCTTCGAGACGGAACTCACCGCCCTGCTGGGCCGGGAGCCGGACGGCCCGACCGTCTTCGACCTCGCGCTCGATCTCATGGGCGCCGACCACGCCGGTCTTCGTATCGTGGTCGAGTCACTCATCGACCAACTCGACACCGGCGCGAAGATCTTCGACCACCCGGCAGTCCGCCAAGCACACGTGCGGTCGTTCGTCATCAGCCTCTTGCTGACGCACCGCCACAACTTCAGCGATCTGCTCCTTGAAGGACACTCGCCACTTCGGCCGCGGCCGCTGCGCCGGGCCCTCGACTTCATCGATCAGAGTCTCGGTGACCCGATCACCCTGAGCGACCTCGCCCAGGCAGGCAATTGCAGTGCCCGCACACTGAGCGACGCCTTCCGCGAGCACTTCGGCTGCTCGCCGATGGCGTTCCTCAGAGACCGCCGGCTCGAACGCGTCCGCGCCGATCTTCTGGCGGGATCAGGCAGTGTCAGCACCGTCGCCCACCGCTGGGGGTTCACGCATCTCGGTCGCTTCGCCGCTGCTTACCGGCACCGGTACGGCGAGTTGCCCTCGGCCACCGCTGCGCGTGCGTGAGCGCCGGCGCTGCGGCCCCCACCTGGCGGGGCATCCGCCAGGTGGGGATCCGGAGAAAACTTCGTGGCCCGGTCAGTCGCCGATCCGCTGAGCGAGGTCCCCAGGGACACGGATCGTTACCGACACTCGCACGGCTGCGGTCTCCCATCCACGGCACCGCTCAGGTCGGAGCCGCCAGGGCACCGTGGCAGCGTCCCTGGAGCTCGTAGACCTCGCCGTGCCGGTCGGCCTGCTCGAGGCGCGCGATCTCCCGCGAGGCCTCGACGACCAGCCGGGCCCGCTCGATGCGACGTGAGCTGAAAGCCTCCAGTGCCCCGGCCGTCTCCGCGTGCCGTTCCAGCTCCTGGGCGAGCACGACGGCGTCCTCGATGGCCAGGGCGGCACCGCTGACGAGCTGGGGGGACGGCGTGTGCGCCGCGTCTCCGAGAAGGACCGTCCGGCCGCGGTGCCACGGCGCCTCGACCAGCACGGTCCGGACCGGACGGCGCACTACGGCGCCGGCGTCGACGATCGACTCGCGTACCTCGGCCACACGTCCCCCGAAGGGGGCGAGCAGTTCCCGCATCCTCGTCGCCAGCTCGCCGTCCGGCAGCGGCTCCTGCACGGGCGTGTTCTCGGTCAGGAAGCAGTAGGCACTCTCTGACGAGACGGGTATCAGGCCGGCGTTGTGCGTGGTTCCGGCGAAGGTGAACAGGCGATCTGCCCAGGCGGGACGCGGGACGACCGCCCGCCAGACCATCTGGCCGTTGTACTCGGGTTTCTCCGTGAAGCCCAACAGCGCCCTGGTCCTCGATCCGACGCCGTCCGCCACGACCACCAGGTCGACGTCGCGCGTCGTACCGTCGGACAGTTCCGCCCGGACCCCGTCGGACTCGTCACCGAGCCGGGTGACGGTGAGCGAGGTCCGAAGCGTCGCACCGTGCTTCTCGGCTGCCTCACGCAGCACCCGTGCGAGATCCGGCCGGGCGATGCCCGACTGCGAGGGGCGCCCCTCCCCCAGCAGGCCCGGCAGGTCGATGACCGTACGGACATGCCCCGCACCGTCACAGTGGGCGATCTTGGTGATGCCGTAGCCGAGGGCCAGGCAGGGCTCGGCGAGGTCGAGGGCGTCGAGGGCGCGCAGTGCGGGGCCGGTCAGGCTGAGCCCCCACCCGCTGACCGTCCAGTCGCCGCGGAGCTCGACGAGCTCGACCCTGTGACCCAGCCTGCGCAGCGCCGTTGCGGCCGTCAGGCCGCCGATTCCTCCGCCGACGACGAGTACGCTCCGGCGTCCGTCCCGCTCCACGACTGCTCCTTCACCTCGGTGACCGGCCGCACGCTAGGCGCGGTCGGCAGCAGGCGCGATCCGCGGATGGCGGGCGTTGTCCGGATCCGGCAGGAGGCCGGGCCGACTCACCGGCTCCTCCGCGGCCAGGTCGATCAGGCACTGACGGAACCAGCGGTGCCCGGGATCGCGGTCGGTCCGTTTGGTCCAGGCCATGATCTCGGTGATGGGCTGAAGCTGGGGGATCGGCGGCTCGAGCAGGCGGATCCCCGCGGCTTCTCCGATCTTGTGCGCGAGCCGTTCATGGACCAGCGTGATCAGACGCGTACCGCTCAGCAGGAAGGGCGCCATGCCGAACCCGGCGGTGATCTCGACGTTGCGCGGCACGCCCAGGAAGTCGAGCTGCATCTCCGACAAACCCCTCAGATGTCCCGAGGACGCGGCCAGGTACGGGAGGGTCGTGAACTGCTCCAGGGTGATCTCGTCGCCCACCTCGGGGTGGTCCTCGTCGACGGCGACCAGATAGCGGTCCTGGAAGAGCACGCGGTGCGGGAACTGCTCGTGTTCCTCGAAGGCTTCCCTCGGCATCACCAGCAAGTCCGCGCGGTGTCCACGGAGTTGGTCGGCGAAGTCGTCTCCGGTCGGGAAGATGTTCAGCCGGATGCCGGGCGCCTCGACGGACAGCCGGGCGATGAGTGGCTGAAGGAACGTCATCGTCAGGTAGTCGTTGGCTATCACCGAGAAGGTCCGCCGGGCCGTGGACGGGTCGAACGCCTCCCGCTGGGCGAGCACGATCTCGATGCCGGTGAGGAGTTCGTGCACCGGCCCGGCGAGCGACTCGGCCAGCGGCGTGGCGACGAGACCTCGCCCCTCCCTGGTCAGAAGCGGGTCGTTGAAGAGTTTGCGCAGGCGGGACAGCGTCGAGGACATCGCCGACTGCCCGATCGAGAGCCGTTGTGCCGCGCGGGTCACGCTTCGCTCGATCATGAGCATGTCGAAGGCGACAAGCAGGTTGAGGTCCACACGCCGAAGGTCCATGACGCCAGAGTAATTGATTTCATCAATGCCAGGCATTGCCAGGAATTGTTTGTGCGCGGTGATTGGCGTCACTACGTTCACCTGAACAGCGCGTGAACGCGCACCTCGTCACCGCTGTCGTCGCCACTCAACGAGGAGAAAACGTGACGAAGCCACTGATCACCCACCTGCGCCATGTGGCGATCGCGGCCCCCGACCTCGACCGCCAGCTGGCGTTCTACCGCGACCTCTGGGGCCTGACCCCCGTCGCGTCCGACACCGGCGTGCACTTCCTGGCCGCGGAGGGATCCCCCGAGCAGTACATCGTGCGCCTGAGGAAGGACGACCAGAAGCGGCTCGACCTGGTCTCGTTCGGGGCCGCCTCCGCAACGGACGTCGATGCCCTCGCCGCGCGGCTGGCCCAGCAGGGCGTCCGCATCGTCCACGAGCCGCGGAAGCTCGACATGCCCGGCGCCGGCTACGGCTTCCGGTTCTTCGACGGCGACGGACGCGTGGTCGAGGTCTCCTCGGACATCGCCACCCGGGGCTTCCGGACGATCGAGGCCCGCGAGTCGATTCCCGTCCGCCTCTCGCACTTCGTGGTCAACTCCGACCACCCCGAGGCGACCGTCGACTGGTACGTCAAGCACCTCGGCTTCAAGCTCTCCGACGCCCTGTGCCTCGGCGCCCGCGGGGACTTCATGTGGTTCCTGCGCTGCAACGACTGGCACCACTCCTTCGCCGTCGCCCGTGGTCCGCACGTCGCGATCCACCACCTCTCCTTCGAGATGCGCGGGATCGACGAGTTCATGCGCGGCACCGGCCGGATGCTGCGTGAGGGTGTCCAGCAGATCTGGGGCCCCGGCCGTCACAAGGCCGGCGACAACACCTACTCCTACTTCCTGGACCGGGTCGGGAACTGCGTCGAGTACACCACCGAGCTCGAGACCGTCGACTGGGACCGGCACCACCCTTCCGTCTACGACGTCACCAAGCCCGACTTCATCGACCAGTGGGGCACCGCGAACCAGATGAACGAGTTCGTGGCCAAGCAGCAGTTCAACGACCCCGACCGCGGCGTGTTCGTCGCGCCCCCGCTCTGATCCCTCCCGTGAAGACCATCCCGTGAACAGGAAGTCAACGATGACTCTCACGAACGAATCCCGGTCGTCGGCGCCGTTCTCGACCCCGCTGGACGTGTTGCTCGACCGTGTCGAGAAGGACATGCAGGAGGATCTCGTCCCGGCCGAGGTCTTCAACAACGACGACGTCTTCCGGGCCGAGATGGAGCGGATCTTCACCCGCACCTGGGTCTTCGTCGCTCACGAGAGCGAGATTCCCAAGGCCGGTGACTTCGTCCAGCGCAGAATCGGGCTCGACCCGGTCATCGTGACCCGCGACGGCAAGGGCGGCATCAATGTGCTGTCCAACTACTGCCGTCACCGTGGCACCCAGGTGTGCCAGACCGACGCGGGCAACTCGCGCTTCTTCACCTGTCCTTACCACGGCTGGACCTACGCCAACGACGGACGGCTGGTCGGTACGCCGTTGATGCACCGCGCGTACGGCGAGCCGCTCGACCCGGAGCTGTGGAGCCTCAAGCGCGCCCCAAGGGTCGAGAACCGCAAGGGCTTCATCTTCGCCTCGCTGTCTGAGGAAGTACCCCCGCTGGAGGAGTGGCTCGGCGGCGGTGCCTGGATGCTCGACCTGATCACCCAGCTTCACCCCGACGGCATGCGCGTGGCGGGTCCGCCCGAGCGGTACATGGTCAACGGCGACTGGAAGACGGCCGGTGAGAACTTCGCCGGCGACGTCTACCACCTGCCGACCCTGCACTTCAGTGTCCAGGAGGTCGACCTGCTCCAGGGCGTCCAGGGCACCTGCGAGATCGGCCGGACTTACGAGTTCGAGAACGGGCACACCTTCATAGGCCACGCCTGGACCCAGGCCATCCACCCCGGCTTCACGCTGTGGGGCTACCCGGACGAATACAAGGAGCGGTTCGACCTCAGCGGCCTGGACGAAACCCAGCGCTTCGTGGTCGACCACGAGCCTCCCACGGTGGGGACCCTCTTCCCCAACCTCAGCTTCATCCGGATCTTCTCCCCTCTCCCGGACGGCCCGCCGGCCGTCATGACCAGCTTCCGCCAATGGCAGCCCGTCGCCCCGGGCAAGCTCGAACTGTGGAACTGGCAGTTCGTGTGGAACTTCCAGGACGAGGAGTCCGCACAGCGCGACTACGTCGGCGGCCAGTACTGCTTCGGGTCGGCCGGGCTCTACGAACAGGACGACACCGTCGCCTGGGAGGGCGTGGCCCGTGCGGCCTCCAGCCCGTGGATGCGCAAGGAAGGGCTGAAGTTCAACTACCAGCAGGGCCGCAACTCGCCCGTCGACGACGCTCCGGACCCGGACTGGAGAGGACCGGGCGTCCACCGCAACACCGGTTACGGCGAGCACGTGCAGTTCAACTTCCTCCGCCAGTGGCTGCGCTCGATGAAGGGCGAGACCGCCACCGGCAACGAGACCACCGAAGGGACGCAGTCATGACCGCCGCCGCCGAAACCCCGAACGCCCTCGCGGTGGACGCCACGACCTACACCAGAGTGGCGCAGTTCCTCGCACACGAGGCACGTCTGCTGGACGAGGGACGCGAGGAGGAGTGGTTCGAACTGCTCGACGACGACCTGCTCTACACCGTGCCGTCGCGCCAGTCGACCGAACCGCGCAACATCGAGGTCAACCGCGCCGCGTGGCGCATCCGCGACACCAAGGCGCATGTGCGGACGCGGATCGACCGGCAGAACACCGGCCGCGCCTATTCCGAGGTGCCCCCGTCGCGCACCATGCGGCTCGTCGGCAGCGTCGAAGTACGGGCGACCTCGGAGGCCGACGTCGTCGAGGCATCCAGCTCGCTGCTGCTCTACCGGCAGCGCGGGATCGATGTCCACTTCGACCTGATCCCGTGCCGCCGCAACGACCGGGTCCGGCTCACGGCCGCCGGTCCGCGGCTCCTCGCCCGCGAAGTGATCCTGACCGAGACCAGCCTCAAGACCGCCAACCTGGGGGTGTTCCTGTGACCAGCGTGACCGTCGACCCCGAGCGTTGCACCGCCTATGGAATCTGCGTCGGCATCCACCCCGAGGTCTTCGCCGTTCCGCCCGGCAGCCCGGTCGCGGTCGTCACCCGCGACGTACTGTCCGAGGACGACCTGGAAGACGTCCAGGAGGCCGTCCGGGCCTGTCCCGCGCAGGCTCTGCGCCTGATCGAGGACTGATCGGTGACTCGTGTCAACGACGGCATCGTGATCGTCGGCGCGTCCGCGGCGGGACTCTCCGCCGCCGACGGCCTGCGCGAGGGCGGGTACACCGGCCCCCTCACCGTGCTCGACGGGGAGCTCGAGCCGGGGTACGACCGGCCGATGCTCTCCAAGAGCCTGCTGGCCGCCGAGGAGCACGCCATGCCGGCTCCGTTGCGGACCAGCGAGCAACTGGCCGCCAAGGGGATCGATCTCCTCGCCGGCCACGGGGCCATGGGGCTGGACATCGACCGCCGCCTCGTGGTGACCAACTGGGGCGAGGCGATCGGGTGGCGGCACGTCGTCGTCGCGACCGGGGTCGCGGCCCGTCCGGTCGTGACGTCCGGGGGCACCGCCCTGCCGACCCTGCGCACCCGTGCCGATCTGACCGCCGCCAGGCGGCTCGTGACGAGCGGGCGTCCGGTGACGCTGATCGGAGGAGGGTTCATCGGCCTGGAGGCGGCCGCCGCTCTCCGCTCGCGCGGCGTCGAGGTGACCCTCCTGTGCGCGACCGAACTGCCCCTCGCCGGAATCCTCGGGAAGGAGGTCGCCCGCTGGCTGCACGACCTGCACCTCGCGAACGGGGTCTCCTTCGACCTCGGGACCGCCACGGCCTCCGTCGAGGAGACGGCGCAGGGCTACGACATCCACCTCGCCGACGGGCGGGTACGACGGGCCGCGAGCGTGCTCACGGGAGTCGGTACGGAGCCGGCCACCGACTGGCTGATCGGTTCGGGCGTCGAGCTCAACCACGGCGTCGTCACCGACGCGGCCGGGCGGACGAACGTCGAGGGGGTGTGGGCCGCCGGTGACGTCGCCGCCCGCCGGAACCCGCTCCACGGCCGTCCCCGCCGCTTCGAGCACTGGACCCACGCCATCGAGCACGGCCGACGGGTCGGCCTCAACATCGCCCGGGGCGAAGCCGCCCCCCACGATGCCGTGCCCTACGCCTGGACCGAGCAATACGGCCTCACCCTCCACATGCTCGGCGAGCGCCGCCCCGGCGACACCGACATCGTCGTCGAAGGCTCCATCGCCACCGGCGACTTCGTCGTCGCCCACGGCGCCGGCGACGAGTTGCACGGCGCCACCGTCTGCGGCCGCGTCCGCGCCCTGCGGACGTATCGGAAGCTGCTCCGTGCCCGCGCGTCACTGAACGACGCCCTGGGCGCGGCGGCGTCCGCCTGACCCTCTCTCGTCGACTCCCCCAGCAAGGAACCACCATGCAGATGCTCGACAACCATGTCGTCCTCATCACCGGCGGCGGCTCCGGCCTCGGCCTCGGGATCGCCCGCCACTTCATCGGCGAGGGCGCGCAGGTCGCCATCATGGAGATCTCCGCGGACAAACTGACCGACGTCAAGGCCGAGTTCGGCGACGACGTGCTTCTCGTCCAGGGTGATGTCACCCGCACCGAGGACCTCCTCGCCTGCCGGCAGGCGGTCCTGGACCGCTTCGGCCGCATCGACGCCCTCGTCGGCGCCCACGGCATCTTCGACGGCAACATCCCGCTGCGCGACGTCCCCCTCGACAGGGTCAAGTCGCTGTTTGACGAGGTGTTCCACGTCGACACCCTCGGCTACATCCTGGCCGCCAAGGTCTTCGTCGACGACCTGGAGAAGACGGGCGGCTCCATCGTGCTGACCTCCTCCACCGCGGCCTACGCCGCCGACGGCGGCGGGCTCTTCTACACCGCCGCCAAAGGCGCGGTGCGCAGCGTGGTCAACCAGCTCGCGTTCGAGTTCGCACCGAGGGTGCGGGTCAACGGCGTCGCCCCGTCGGGCATCGCCAACAGCCAGCTCCGCGGCCCCCGTGCGCTCGGCCTTGAGAACAACAAGCAGTCCGACATCCCCAAGGAGGACTTCGAGGCGCAGTTCCTCTCCCTCGCCCTCCTGCCCACCCTGCCGACCCCAGAGGACTACGCGCCGCTCTACGCCTACCTCGCCTCCCGCAACAACACCACCATGACCGGCCAGACCGTCATCGCCGACCAGGGCGTGTTCAACCGCGCCGTGATCAGCAACGGTGCCGCCGACCGCGTGGGGAAGTGACCATGTTCCGCTACTTCCCGACCAACTACGTCTGGAGCCTGTCGGTCAGCATCGCGATGAACTGCGGTGGCCAGATCGGCGAGATCGACCAGATCTGCGCCCCGCTCGTCAACGCGGCCGAGGACGGCGACGACGCCGGCACCGAGAAGTTCTTCCAGTCGTGGTGTGCCTTCGCCGACGGACTCGTCCGGCGTGCCGAGCAGGATCTCTCCGAGGGGCATCCGCTGTCGGCCGGTGCGCGCTACGCCCGCGCCTCGGTCTACTACCTGGTCGCCGAGCGCATGCAGAGCCGTCACTACGCACCCCGCGAGGTCGCCTACCGCAAGTCCGTCGAGGCGTGCCGACTCGCGATCCAACACGGCGGAGAGCGGGCCGAGTTCGTCGAGGTCCCCTGCGAGGGCGTCTCGTATCCCGCGCTGTTCGTCCCCGCCGACGGCGAACCCCCGATGGGCGGCTACCCGGTGATGGTCTTCTGCAACGGCCTGGACTCGATGAAGGAGATGCTGTTCCGGCTGGGCCTGCCGCGAGAGCTGGCACGTCGCGGCATCGCGACGCTCTGCGTCGACCAGCCGGGCACCGGCGCCTCGCTCCGTGAGCGCGGGCTCCCGGCGGTCCACGACAGCGAACGCTGGGCGAGTGCCGCGGTCGACTACCTGGAGGGGCGGCCGGACGTCGACGGCACGCGCATCGGGATGAGCGGAGTCTCGCTCGGCGGCTACTACGCCCCGCGCGCGGCCGCGTTCGAGAAACGCTTCAAGCTCTGCGCGGTCTGGGGGGCCAACTACAACTGGGGCGAGCTCCAGAAGCGCCGCCTCCAGCGCGAGGGCGAGAACCCCGTGCCGCACTACTGGGACCACGTGCAGTGGGTGTTCGGCAAGGACAGCCACGAGGACTTCATGGCCTTCGCCCCGAACATGAGGCTTCAGGGCGTGGTCGAGCAGATCACCGTTCCCTTCCTCGTCACCCATGGCGAGGACGACCGGCAGATCCCGATGGAGTTCGCCGTGCCCGAGTACGAGAACGCCGTCAACAGTCCCGACCGCCACTTCAAGGTGTTCAGCCGCGCTGAGGGCGGTGCGTCGCACGCCGGCGCGGACAACGAGGCCGTTCCCGCTCACTACATCGCCGACTGGGTCGCCGACCGACTCTGAAAGGGAGCCATGAACACCACAACCCCCGCCTCCGGCTGGGCGATCGGCACCGACGTCGGTGGCACGTTCACCGACCTGTGGCTGCGGTCCCCGGGCGGCGAGTCCTGGGTGTGCAAGTCCCCGACCACGCCCGACGTGGTGACGGGTGTGATCAACGCCGTTCACCTGGCCGCCGAGACCCTCGGCCTGGACACCGGCGAACTGTGCTCCCGGGTGACCCGGTTCGGGCACGGCACCACCGTCGGCCTGAACGCGCTGCTGACCGGACGCTCGGCGAGGACCGGGCTCATCACGACCGCCGGCTTCGGCGACGTCCTGGAGATCGGCAGGCTGCGCCGAGGCACGGCCGGTCTGCAGGGCCTGGACCTGGGCGACTACCATCTGCGTGGCCAGGTGCCGCCATTGGTGCCCCGCACCCAGGTCGTCGAGATCGCGGAGCGCATCGACTCGGACGGCGTCGTCCGCATGCCGCTGGACGAGGGCAGCGCGCTCCACGCGATCGGCAGGCTGCGGGACATCGGGGTGGAGGCCGTCGCCGTCTGCCTGCTGTGGGCGACCGAGAACCCGGCCCACGAACTCGCCGTCGGCCGGCTGGTCGAGCGGGAGCTGCCCGACGTCTTCCTCTCCCTCTCCCACGAGATCGCGCCCTCGGTGGGTGAGTACGCCCGTGCCTCGACCACGGTGGCGAACGCGGCACTCGGGCCGGTCCAGGGGCACTACCTCACCCTTCTCGAGCAGCGGTTGGCCGCCCTCGGCATGACCGCCCCCATCATGATGACGACGAGCGCCGGTGGCGTGGTCCCGGCGCGGACGGTCACCGAGCGGCCCGTGACGAACCTGCTCTCCGGCCCGGCGTCCTGTGTCGTGGCCGGCCAGAAGCTCGGGGCGGAACTCGGTACGCCGCACGTCCTGACCATGGACGTCGGCGGCACCAGCTTCGATGTCGGCGTCATCGCGGGCGGCGTCGCGCTGATGAGCGACGAGGTCACCTTCGGCGGCGCCGACATGCGCGTGCCGAGCATCGACATCGCCTCGATCGGCGCCGGCGGCGGCTCGATCGCGGCGGTCGAGGGCGGCGTGCTCAGCGTCGGGCCGCGCAGCGCCGGCGCCGAACCCGGCCCGGTCTCCTACGGCAAGGGCGGCACCGAGCCGACGACCACCGACGCCGATCTCGTCCTCGGAGTGCTCGACCCGGAGCAGTTCGGCAGCGGAGGCATCGTCCTCGACCGCGAAGCCGCGAAGCAGGCCATCGCGGACAAGGTCGGAACGCCCCTCGGGCTGACCGCCGTCGACGCGGCCCGGGCGATCCGGGTCGTCTTCGACAACGCGATGGCCGACCTGCTGCGCGCCGTCACCATCGAGCGCGGTCACGACCCGCGGGAGTTCACCCTGGTCGCCGGTGGCGGCTCGGGACCGTCGCACGCGTGGGCCCTGTGCCGCGAGGCGGGCCTGGCCGGCTTCATCGTGCCGCCGACCGCGACGGCGCAGTCGGCCTTCGGCGCCGGCACCTCCGATCTCAAGACCACGGCATCCCGCACGTGCTACCGGCGCGTGCTCGCCGAGGCCGGCCCGAGCGCCCAGGACGCGCGGGTCATCGCCGACGCACTCGACGACACCCGTGCGCGCGCCCTCGCGGCCCTTCCCGACCCCGAGCTCGGCACGGTCACCCACACGGCGTCCATCCGCTACTTCGGCCAGGCCCACCACGTCGACGTCACCGTGGCCGCCTTGCCCGACCAGGATGCCGTCGCGGAGCTCCTCCTCGGCTTCGAGAAGGAGTACGAACAGCTGTGGGGCAAGGGATCCGGCTTCCGGGAAGCCGGGTTCGAGATCCTCTCGGTCCGCTCGGTGGCGGCACTGCCCGCGGCCGGGGCGGACGGCCAAGGCACGGGCGAGCCCTTCACTCGGCTCGGGACGCGTCCGGTCGTGTTCGACGACGCCGAGCGGCCCGACGAGACCGCCGTGTACGCCGTCCGCCGGCCGGCGGCTGGTCAGGAGATCGCCGGTCCCGCGCTCGTCCAGCTCCCCGGGTGCGTCGTGGTGGTCCCCCCGGGCGGGGTCGCCACAACCGACGCACTCGGCCTCATCCACGTGAAGGTGAACTGACATGACCGCCGCAATCGACATCGCCCCCGTCTCGTTGGACGGCGCGAGCACGGACCCGGTGATCCGCCAGGTCGTCCGCAGCCGCCTCGTCGCCATCACCGACCAGATGCGGCTCGCGCTGCAGTCGGTCAGCGGCAGCCCGACGGTGACCGAGGCGAGCGACTTCTTCACCGGCATCTACCTGCCGGACGGCGCGTTCGTCACGATGGGGCACCAGGTGACCTTCGAGGCGCCCCCCGTGGGATCCCTCATCCGGCACCTGCTGAGCAACGGCACCAAGCTCAAGGACGGCGACCGCATCATCGGCAACGACCCGTTCATCGGCGCACTGCACCAGAACGACGTACAGATGTGCGCACCACTGATCGTGGACGGCGAACTGCTCGGGTGGGCCGGCGTGATGGCGCACGAGACCGACATCGGCGGCATGGACTTCGCCTCGTGGTCGCCCAAGGCCACAGAGGTGTGGCAGGAGGGTCTGCGCATCCCGGCCGTCAAGCTGGTCGACGGCGGTGAACTGCGTGAGGACGTACTCGAGATGATCCTCACCGCATCGCGCCTTCCGGACCAGGTGGGCCTCGACATCCGGGCCTTCATCGCCACCCTGAACGTCGCGGCCGAGCGACTCACCGAACTCGCCCGCCGCTACGGCAAGTCCACCGTGCTCTCGGTGATGCACACGATGGTCGACGACGCCGAGGCACTGGTGCGCGCGCGCCTGCGAGAACTACCGGACGGAGTCGTCCACACCCGCGACTTCCTCGAGCACGACGGCAAGCAGAACATCCTCTTCGTCATCGACTGCGTGCTGACCAAACGCGGTGACAGTCTGCACTTCGACTTCTCCGGCTCCTCGCCCCAGGCCAACGGCTTCGTGAACTCCTCACGCGCCGGCCTCGATGGCGGCGTCGCGGGTGCGGTGATCCCCACCCTGGGCTTCGGCATCCCGTGGAACGAGGGCCTGCTGCGCCCGGTGGAGATCTCGGCGCCGGACGGACTCGTCTGCACCGCGGTACCGCCGGCACCGGTCGGGTCCGCCACCGTCGAGGCGGTCTGGACGGTCAGCAACGTCGTCTCCGCGGCGCTGAACCGGCTGCTGCTCGCCTCGCCGAAGTACGCGCACCGCGCCCAGGCCGTCAGCAGCGGCACGATGGCGACCTTCAACCTCTCCGGCCGCGACCGGCACGGAAAGGTGTTCGGCCTCCACCTGATGGACCCGCTGGCCGGGGGCTTCGGCGCCTTCGCCGACCACGACGGGCAGAACGCCGCAGGACCGATCAACGCCCCGTGCCCCTCGATCGCCGACGTGGAGGTCAACGAACAGAAGACCCCGCTCTTCTACCACTACCGGCGTCTCGCCCCCGGTACCGGTGGTGCCGGTCGCCGCCGTGGCGGCCTCGGGGCCGAGGTCGGCGTCACCGTCTCCGTGCCTCGGGCCGAGGCGCTCGTGATGACGCACGGCGCCGAGGTGCCGAACTCCGTCGGGCTCGGCGGCGGCCTGCCCGGCGCCATGGTCAGCCAGCGCTTCCGGGCCGGCGGGGAACAGCCCCGGAACCTCGGCCCGAAGCCGGGCTCCTTCCCGATCACCCCGGCGGACCTGTTCGAGGTGACCTGGCAGGGCGGCGGCGGCATCGGCGACCCGCTCGACCGCGCCCCCGCCGACGCCCTGGACGACATCCACTACGGCCTGGTCACACCGGAGGAGGCCCGGGAGACCTACGGCGTGGTCCTCTCCGAGGACGGCGAGTCGGTCGACGCGACCGCCACCTCCGCCGCCCGCCGCGCACAGCGCGCCGCCCGGCTGGGCGTCGAGCCTGCCGCCGTCGTGGACCCGGTGGCGGTCATCGAGGCGGCTCCCGACGACGCGGTCCGGCTGGGCGACCGGCTCCTCCTCGTCCGGGACACGGACACCGGCCAGTTCCAGGTGCGCACCCCCGAGGGCGTCGTGCTCTCCTCCGGCTCCACCAGGTGGCGCGAGGGAGCCCATCGGTTCGCCCTGTCTCTGCCACCGTCCGTCGGCGCGACCCTCCACCACGACCTGACGGTCACCGGCTGGGCCTGCCCACGGACCGGTGCCCTGCTCGCGGTCGACGTGCACCTGAGCGACCAGGAGCCGTTCCACGACCTCGAACTCGACCTCGCCTCGCTCGAACGCGCCGACACGACCGCGGGAGACAACCGATGAGCCGCAAAATCATCCTGACCATCGCCCCGACCGGTGGCATGGCCACCAAGGAGCAGAGTCCCCACCTGCCCGTCACCCCCCGGGAGATCGCCGACGACGTGGCCCGCTGCTGGGAGGCCGGAGCCAGTGTCGTGGCCGTCCACGCCCGCCGCGAGGACGGCCTGGCCACCTGCGATCCCGAGGTCTACTCCGAGATCAACTCGCTGATCCGGGCCCGGACCGACATCGTCATCAACAACTCC
Organism: Streptomyces sp. NPDC091412; assembly: GCF_044756885.1. Lineage (NCBI taxonomy): Bacteria > Bacillati > Actinomycetota > Actinomycetes > Kitasatosporales > Streptomycetaceae > Streptomyces > Streptomyces sp. NPDC091412. The sequence goes on from NZ_JBIVTV010000005.1 coordinate 120,629, forward strand.
ACCGGCGGCGGCATCCACGGCGACATGCCGGTCCAGCTCAACGACGAGCTGTGGGAACTCGACTGGCACCAACGGATCAAGGGCATCGAGGGCGTGGGCTGCGAGATGGCCACCCTCGACTCGCACACGATCACGGCCAGCACCGCCGAACGGGAGTACCTCGTCACCACGACGCCGAAGCGCTCCCGCTGGCTGCTGGAGGAGATGACCAGGCGTGGCATCAAGCCGGAGTGGGAGGTCTTCAACCTCGGGCACATCCTGTCCGACTTCACCACCCTGACCGCCGAGGGCCTGGACTCCCGGCCGTACTACTGCAACATCGTGCTCGGCGGTCAGCGCGGCTTCCAGGGCGGCCTGCCGTACACCCCCAAGATCCTCCAGCTGCTCGTGGAGCACCTTCCCGAGGGAACGGTGTGGGGGGTCTCGGGCATCGGGCCGACCCAGCTTCCGGCAACGACCCACGGCCTGCTCCTCGGCGGCCACATGCGGGTCGGTCTCGAGGACAACCTCTACTACTCGCGAGGCCGGCTCGCGACCAACCTGGAGCTCACCGAGCGTGCCGTGCGGATCATCCACGAACTCGGCTACGAGATCGCCACCCCGAGCGAGGCGCGCGACATGCTGGGGCTCAAGCAGCTCGACGAGGTGCCGGCATGAGCGTCCACAGCACGTCCGGCATCGTCGCCTGGTCCGACACCGACGCCTCCGGCCGGTTCCACCACACCGCCGCGTACCGGTGGGCGGAAAGCACCGAGCACGCGCTCTACCGCTCGGTGCTTCCGGACATCGACATCGGGAGGTTCCCCCGTCGCGCGACGGCGGCCTCGTACCACCGGCCGCTCACGGCCGGTGACGAGTACACCGTCGGCCTCGAGGTCGAACACGTCGGCAACAGCTCGATCACCTACACCTGGACCGTCACCGGACCGGCCGGCGTCTGCGTGCGCGGCGAACACACCGCCGTGCACGTCGACGCCGACGGCCGCCCGGCACCGGTTCCCCAGGTGCTGCGGGAACGTCTGGTTCCGACCACGGGGGTGGCGTGATGGACAAGGTCGTGGCCTCGGCCGCCGAGGCGGTCGCCGACATCCCCTCGGGCAGCACCCTCGCGGTGGGCGGCTTCGGGCTGTGCGGCATCCCGGCGGTGCTGATCCAGGCGTTGCTGGAGGCCGGTGTCGACGACCTCGAGACGGTGTCCAACAACGCCGGCGTCGACGACTGGGGGCTGGGCGTCCTGCTCGGCGCGGGCCGTCTGCGCCGGGTGGTGGCCTCGTACGTCGGGGAGAACAAGGAGTTCGCCCGGCAGTACCTCGCCGGGGAGCTGGAGGTGGAGCTGACCCCGCAGGGCACGCTCGCGGAGCGGATGCGCGCCGGCGGTTCCGGCATCGCGGCGTTCTACACCCGCACCGGTGTGGGCACCCAGGTCGCCGAGGGCGGCATCCCCTGGAAGTACGCCGCCGACGGCACCGTCGAGGTGACCTCCCCGGCCAAGACGGTGGAGACCTTCGACGGTCTCGACCACGTGCTCGAGCGTGCCATCGTGGCCGACTTCGGGCTGGTGCGGGCCTGGAAGGGCGACCGGCACGGCAACCTCGTCTTCAAGGACGCGGCCCGCAATTTCAACCCGCTCGCGGCGATGTGCGGCCGGATCACGATCGCCGAGGCCGAGCACCTGGTCGAACCGGGCGACATCGACCCCAACGAGGTCCACGTCCCCGGCGTCTACGTCCACCGGGTCGTCGCTCTCACCCCGAAGCAGGCCGCCGAGAAGCGGATCGAGAAGAGGACGGTACGGGCATGAGCGAGGAAGGTGCACGCATATGAGCTGGACGCGTGAGCAGATGGCCGCACGCGCGGCCCGGGAGCTCAAGGACGGCGACTACGTCAACCTCGGCATCGGGCTCCCGACCCTCATCCCGAACCACGTGCCCGAGGACGTGGAGCTGGTGCTGCAGTCGGAGAACGGCATCCTTGGCACCGGCCGCTACCCGACCGAGGACGAGGTCGACCCCGACCTTGTCAACGCTGGCAAGGAGACCGTGACCGTGCGCCGCGGCGCGAGCTTCTGCGACTCCGCGACGTCCTTCGGGATGATCCGCGGCGGCAAGATCGACGCGGCCGTCCTCGGCGCAATGCAGGTCTCCGCCACCGGCGACATCGCCAACTGGATGATCCCCGGGAAGATGGTCAAGGGCATGGGCGGGGCGATGGACCTGGTGCACGGCGCCAAGAAGGTCGTCGTCCTGATGGAGCACGTGGCCCGGGACGGCAGCTTCAAGATCGTCGAGGAGTGCTCCCTGCCCCTCACCGGCAAGGGAGTCGTCCAGCGGATCATCACCGACCTGTGCGTCCTGGACGTCACCGCCGACGGCCTACGCCTGGTCGAGCTCGCCCCGGACGTCACCGTCGAGGAGGTCCGAGCCAAGACCGAACCCGCGGTGCTCGATGCCGGCGTCGGCGAGTTGAGCATCGCCTGAGCCGTCCCACCGGCAGTTGAGACAGCCGCGCGGGTGAACGCCATGGGAGGACCCTGGCGAAGAGGAACGCCACCGGGTGACGGCGATCGCGGAGAGCGTCGACGTGACTCATGCCGACTCGGCCGTACTCGCCCCGCTCCTGCTTCGGAGAGTCGGCAGGCGAAGGCAAGGACGTGCCGGCAGCCCCTCTCCCGCGCCTTCTGCCACACCGACCGCGGCGGTCTTCGATCTCCAGGACTGGAACACCGTACGTCGAAGGCCATCCCGGCTACGTGGACCGTGGACCGTGGACCGACCAGCCGGGGCTGCGAAAGCCACGACAACAGGCCCGGCCCCGGTCCACCGGGGCCGGGCACGACACGGTCGGCAACCGGCCGGCCGGCTCACCTCGTCCACAGCGTCAATAATCCTCAGCGGCACGCCGCGCCGCGAAGAAAGCTCGAGTGCGCAGCGGAGGCCGCACCGGACGCGGCCCGTCGTCGTAGCCCCTTGCGTGACGAAGCCCCGCCCACAGCTCCGGCGGAGCTTCGTCGTCTCCTCCGGGACCAGCCCTGACCTGCAACTTCACTCATTGCCTGGACCGGCTGGACACCGCTGGACGGCCGTTGCAACCTGTGCCATGTGGTACCGGCACGCGCCGGAGGCGCCTCTTATTGAGTCATCCTTCCTGCCGCACCACAGGGCCTCAGACACACGAAGGTGTCTCGCCATCCCCCTTCGGCTGCGGCTGGGCCCGGAGTTCTCGCCCTCACTGGCGGATGAGAGAAACCAAGATCCGGACCATTGACGGGCCAACGAAGCCGCATCAGGAGCTGTCCACGTGCCAGCCCGTGGAGTACTCCGTCATCCTGCGCTGCCGGGGTCGCCATAACGTGAGGACGGCGGAGTCTCGATGGGCGCGGCAAGCGCCGGCAACTGCGGTCAGTAGCCGGTCTACTGATCAACCCTTCCGCTGACCAGCGGGCCTGAAGAAACCCACGGCTCTGAGCAGCTCAGATGCCGTGGGTTTCTGTCGTTGTCGGTCGGCGTCGGCTGACCTCGGACGGCCCAGGGACGGCCCAGTGGCCCTCACAGGCAACTGCCCGCACTCGGCTGCGATTTCGTGCGATGATCAGGCGCGCGTGATGGGACACGCGAATGGGGGTGTGGGACGTGGACTGGTTCCTTGTTGGTGCGGCTGCGGTGGGCTTTGGCCTGTTGGCTGTCGCCGGCGTCCTAGCGTTGGCCACCGGTTGGCTGGCGCCGTGGCTGCGAGGCCGCGTCGTTCGGCCGGACCTGTGGGGGTATGGGACGGTGTCGCTGGCCGCAGGCCTGGCGACGATCATGTCCTTCAAGGCGGCAGTGGATTCGGAGATCGTGCTGGATACGCTCTTCGTCCTCGCCATGGCGTTGGTCATCCTGGGCGGCCTGCTTCAGAGGCGCTCGCTGCGTCGCCCCGCAGACCAGTAACCCCTGACCAGGGAGGGCGGATTCGAGTACTGGGTGCGCGAGGGCTTCGCCTACGAGACCTGGCAGGGCCAGGAGCGCCGCGACGCCGACCCCCTGACCGCCCCGGTCACGGGCGCCTGCGACTGCTGAGCCCCCCTTGCCGGCGACGCGAAGGGCCGTTCGGCTCCACCCCGTCCCGGAAGAGACGGTGAGGGGGCCGGCCAAGAGCGCGGCGGTAGCGCAACTTGTTCAGAGAGGCCCCACCCGTGGTGTCTTCCACGGCTGCGCCGTCCGCGTGCCAGCCGGCAGCTTCATAGAAGCGCCGGGCGCGTTCGTTGTCCTCCAGGACCCACAAGGTCGCTTGCGTGTAGTCGGCCTTTTCGAAGGTCATCAACGTGGCCGACATCAACTGCTTCCCGATCCCCGTTCCCCAGACTTCGGGCAGCGCGTAGAGCATGCCGATTTCCGCGACGACGGGGTTCTCCTCGGACGGGCCGAAACCTGCGAATCCGACGATTCCCGCCTCGGTCTCGGCTACGAGCACTCCTGACGACGGCCACCGCGCCGCCGCGATGCGCGCCTTCCACTTGGACTCTTCGCGGTTTGGCTCCATGGCGTCGAGACAGACCTGGGGTACCAGCCCGGCGAACGCCACCTGCCAGGAACGCACGTAGACACCAGCGACCCCCGCTGCGTCGTCAGGGCATGCCCGTCGAGTCTGCATGGCCGTCATTCTTCAAGTCCCCACAAGCCGAGCCAAGCTCTTTTCCCGGCGGCGACGACGAGCGCTCGCCGGTCATCTCCTATAGGCCATCGAGGGGGCGGGCGCGTCCGGGGACCATCCCCGGTGCCGAGAGCCGGGCCTCGGCAGCGCCCCACCCGCTGGTGCACGGCCTGGCCCGGACCGGGCACGACAGCACGCCAGGGGTGAGGCGCCCATGTGCCCGAGTCCGGTGGACGCGACGGTCCTGCTCACCCGGCCGACTGCGTGGTGGTGCCGGGGCCGGCGAGGCCCAGTTCGCGGTCGCCGAGCGGGGCGAAGAAGCGATTCACGTCGGCGTCGGTCACCTCGGCGAGGGTCCCGGGGGACCAGCGCGGGTCGCGGTCCTTGTCGATGACCTGGGCACGAATGCCCTCCACCAGGTCGGGGCTGCTCAGGGCGGCGCAGGAGACGCGGTACTCCTGGTCGAGGACCGGTTCCAGCGATCCGAGACGGCGGGCGCGGCGCACGGCGGCCAGGGTGACCTTCACGGCGGTCGGTGACCTGGTGAGCAGGGTTTCGGCCGCCTCCTTGGCGGCGGGCCCGCCGTGGTCGAACAACCGGCTCAGGATGTCCTCGACCGTCCCGGCGGCGTAGCAGGGGTCGGTCCATTCCCTGTGGGCCTCCAACTCCCCTTGCGGCAGCGGTCGGGCATGGCGCGCCAGCACCTCCCGTACGGGCGTGCCGGCGAGGTCGTCGACGAGGGCCGGCAGGGCCGCCGACGGCACGTAATGGTCGGCGAGCCCGCAGAGCACGGCGTCGCCGGCGCCTATCTGCGCACCGGTCAGCGCGAGATGGGTGCCCAGCTCCCCCGGGGCGAGGGCCAGCAGATGGGTACCGCCGACGTCGGGGACGAAGCCGATGCCGGTCTCCGGCATCGCGATCCGCGAGCGCTCGGTGACGATCCGGACGCTGCCGTGCGCCGAGACGCCGACGCCGCCTCCCATCACGATGCCGTCCATGACGGCGACGTACGGCTTCGGATAGCGGGCGATACGGGCGTTGAGGCGGTACTCGTCGCGCCAGAAGGCGGCCGAGGCGGTGCCGTCCCCCTCGCGGACGTCGTCGTGGATGGCGCGGATGTCACCGCCCGCGCACAGACCGCGCTCCCCCGCGCCGGTGACGACGACGGTCTCCACGGCCGGGTCGTGCTCCCAGGCCGTCAGCGCCTCGTCGATACGGCGCACCATCTCGTGGGTGAGGGCGTTGAGGGCCTTCGGCCGGTTGAGGGTGATGTGGGCGGCCCGTCCGTCGGTGTGGAACAGAACGGGTTCCTCGGCGGCGGTCATCAGAACGCCTCCGTCAGGCCGCGGGCCACGCTGACACGCATGATCTCGTTGGTTCCTTCCAGGTTCTGCTGAACGCGCAGGTCACGGACGATCCTCTCAAGGCCGTACTCGCCGAGGTAGCCGTGGCCCCCGTGCAGTTGGAGCGCCCGCTCGGCGACGGAGTACCCGGTGCCGGTCCGCGGTCCTGGAGCCTCCTACAGTCGAGGTATGCGCATCGTCTCCCTGCTGCCCGCCGCGACCGACATCGTCGCCGAACTCGGGCTGTCGGAGCAGTTGGCCGGCCGCACCCACGAGTGCGACTGGCCGCCGTGCGAGGTCGCCTCGGTGCCCGTGGTGACCAGGACCGACCTGGACCAGGACGCGCTCACCAGCCGGGAGATCTCCGACGCCGTCGGCGGCTCGGCGCACTCCGGCTCGTCGCTGTACACCCTGGACACCGAGGCTCTGGCCGCCCTGCACCCCGACGTGGTGCTCACCCAGGACCTGTGCGACGTGTGCGCGGTGTCGTACGAGAAGGTCAGCCGGACCGTGCGGCTGCTCGACGCCGGCACCCGGGTCCTCAGCCTGGAGCCGCGCACGCTCGACGACGTACTGGACTGCCTGGTCACCGTCGGCGACCTGCTCGGCGTCCGTGAGCGCGCACTGCGGCGCCGGGCCGAGCTGCGGGACCGCCTCGACCGGGTCCGCGGCGCGGTCGCCGGCCTCGGCCGGCCCCGGGTCGTGGCGATCGAGTGGCTCGACCCTCTGTGGCCCGCCGGACACTGGGTGCCCGAGCAGATCACCACCGCCGGGGGCGAGCCCCTCCTCGGCGCGCCCGGCGAGCACACCAAGCCGGTGACCTGGGAGGCGGTACGCGTCGCACAGCCGGACGTGGTCCTCGTCCTGCCGTGCGGCTTCCCGCCTGAACGCACCCTGCGGGAAGCCGAGTTGCTCACCAGGCTGCCCGGCTGGACGGATCTGCCCGCCGTTCGGTCCGGCCGCGTCTGGGTACTGGACGGACCGTCCTACTTCAACCGGCCGGGGCCACGGGTGGTACGCGGGGCGGAGGTGCTCGCCCAGATCCTGCACGGCGTATCGGCCGGCGAGTCGGTCACACCGGCCGAGGCCCGTCCGTTCCCCGGCCGGTGACGATGGGTCGGCCTCCTCGCCCGTGCGGGCCTCCCTGCGTGTGCGGCCCTCCCCGCCCGTGCGGCCCTCCCCGCCCGTGCGGGCCTCAGGAGTCCGTGGGACGCCGTGGCGGCGTGATGGCGTAAAGGTCGAGGATGTCCGGCAGGGGAGCCACTCCCGGGCCGCCGGCGCGTACCCAGGCGACGATGTCCTCGGTCGCGTCCTCGTCGTTGACGAGCCCGAGCCAGACCGGTCGCGCACCGGCGGTCCGGCCCGCGGCGGACGGCTGGACCACGATGACGTTCGCCTGCTCGCACACGTCGAGGCAGTCGGAGATGCGCACCGGCACCTCCGCACGCAGCCGCGCGGTCTGCGCCGCGTGATCGACCCCGGTCACCTTGGGGCTGCCGCAGCAGCAGTCCCGGCACACGACGACCCGGCACGGCACCGAACCGCTCCCCGCCACGGCACCGTCCGGCGCCTCGTCCGTCGGCTTTTCGGGCACGTCGCACCACTCCCCTCCCGGGGAGATCCGCCCCGGTGTCGATCGAGGAGGCGACCGCGTGAGTCTCCTGGCTCCCGGGTCGTCACTCGTCCCGCCTTCCCACCCCGGGCGGGGGCAGTGGCCTTCCGGAACTCGCTCACCGGTCACAGTGGCGGGACCGCGCCGGATTCACACCGGCTTCCTCGGACCGCCGTCGCCTTATGTCGCCGACCATCATCCCATTGCCGTTCGCTCACTGGACAACGGTCACTTCGCTCATTGCTGGCACTGCGGGCACCAGACCGTGCGGCGTCCGCCGACGCGGTTCGAGCACAGGGGCCATCCGCAGCGAGGGCATGTCGGCTCGCGGCGGGGCGTCATGCCTCCGATCGGACGCTCGCCGGTTTGACGGACGGCTCGACCGGGATACCCATGGCCCGTGATCCCGTCCAAGGTCGACGACACGCTGCCCGAGCTGGCTCCCTTCGTCCACGCCGTACAGGGCCGAAGGCCCGACGACGGCACGTGGTGCGAGGCGTGGACGGTGCGTGACGTCCTGGCCCACCAGACGGGGAACGCCGAGGAACTGGCCCGGGTACTGCGAGCGTTCCTCGCGGGCACACCGGTGGCGACCAGGAGCTTCGAGCGCGAGGCTCCCTACCGGCGGATGTCGGACGCCGAGCTCTGGGCGGCGTTCATGACCAACTGTGAACAGCTCACCGAGATCGCCGCGGCCGCCGCGCAGGACCTCTCCCCGGACACCGAGGTGATGTGGACCGGCCGTTCCGTGAAGGTCCCCTTCTTCGCGGAACACATGCGTGAGGAACTGATCCTCCACCGCTGGGACCTGACCGGCGACGACCGGACGGCCGTGCAGTCCCTCAACGAGCCGTGGATGACCGAGCACAGCGTGGTGTCGGTCGGCCGCCCCCTGCTGGTCCGGGGCCGCGCGGGCCTGGACCTGGGGCCCGAGGGACGGGTCGAGGGCCGACTGCGCACCCCGGGTACGGACGACATCGTGGTGACCGCCGACGCCGAGGGCGGCACGATCCGGTTCGCCGCCCCCGAGGGCCCGGCCACGATCGAGAGCGACGCGGCCACCCGCGTCCTCCTCCTGTGGGGCCGCCGCCCCGCCGACCCCACCCGCTGGCACAGCGCCGCGGGCCCGGAGGCGCTGCGGAGCCTACGGACGCTGCTGGGCGGCTACTGAGACGTGGCTGTGGGACCGACCTGGCCCACCAGGCGGACGGCCCCTCGTAAGGTGGACCGTCATGGCCGAGTCTCACCCGCTGCTGGGCATGTTCCTCAATGCCGCCGACGGACGCTTTCCGCCCGCGGACGGTCGCGTAACAGTTCTCCCCCCTCTGCCGGGTGGGCTGGAGTGCTCGGTCGCCTTCACCGGGCACGCCGTGATCGCCACCGCCCTGTCCGCTTCCGACGTCCAGGCTCAGGGGCCCGACGGTTACGGGGCTTCAATGGCTCCGAATTTCCTGCGTTACCTCGCCGGTCCCGAGGGGTGGATCGACAGTGTCGACGTCACACTCGTCGCGCGTGGCACGCAGGCCCCCCGACGCCTGCCCGAACGTCTTGATGCCGATGACCACCCACGTGTTCGCCGTGCTCGGGCTTTGCGTACCGACGTCCGTGTCTACGGAGATGAACGCGGCCTTGTCGCACTGGCCGACGGCCTGGCTGGACGGCGAGAGATAAGCATCGAACTCAACCACCCGGGCAGCGGTGCGGCTGGGCTCGGTCGCTCCCTGCTGCGTGACGCGCTCACCCTGCTCCCCGCCGGTGAGCCGGTTTTCGCCGCTGTCGCCCCGGGTAACGCTCGATCCCTTCGGGCCTTCCTCGCGGCCGGCTACACACCACTGGCCAGCGAGGTCGTGGTCCGTCCCTCCAGACCGTGAAGTGGTCCAGCAGCGAGAGGCCGCGGCCCACGACACATCGCTTACTCCACCACGAAACCGAGGAAATCCGACCACGCCGAGGAGGCAACCCCGAATCGCGGCCCGTCACTCTGCTTGGAGTCGCGTACGTGCACGGCTCCGGGGGCGAGTGCGACTTCCACGCAGTCGTCTCCCTCGGATCCGCTGTAACTGCTCTTGAACCAGTCCAGTTCACCGGCGGTGTTCATAGAGCCCCTCTCATCCTCTGCAACAACTCGGTCTGGAGCAGCCCCGGCACGACCCGGCACTCGTACGTGCACAGGCTGACCGCCGTCTCCTCCAACTGCGCCCACTCCCGGAACCAGACCGCCAGCCCCCGCTGCCGTCCTACGTGCCGGGCCACCGCGCGCAGCACGCCGAACGACTCCAGCGCCTCCTCCGCCCGCTCGATGAAGTGAGCGGTGGGCATCCGCCGGCCCTGCTCGACCGAAGCGACCGCAGCATGCGAGTAGTTGAGCCGTTCGGCCAGTTGCTCCTGCGTCAGCAGGGCCCGTTCACGAAAGACCTTCAGAGCCGCCCCGAACGCCTTCATACTGCCGGACGAATCCAGCGCACTGCCACTTCCCATGAATGACGACCCCCTTGTCACACCCGCGTCACCTCTTGCAGCGAGTACAACGGCTCGACCCTGAGCAGTGGTTACGTGCCTGGCACGGCTGGAACCAGTACAGGACGGCCTGTACGGGCAGCACCACACCGCCGAAAGGACCTGATCTGTGACGGCACGCCCCGCACACCGCACGACCAGCCCACCTCGTGTGAGCACCCGTTCACGGACCGCGCGCCCGCCCGCACCGCACGCCGCGATCGGTGTCGGGGCCATCGTGTTCGGTGAGCGGGGCCTGCTGCTGGGACGGCACCGGCACGGCACCTGGGAGCTGCCCGGGGGCACTGTCGAGCCCGGAGAGTCCCTCCACGACACGGTCGTGCGCGAACTCGCCGAGGAGACCGGGCTCGTCGCCCGCCCTGAGGACGTGACTCTGCTGGGCACACTCCTCGACCACGTCGACGACGTCGTACGCGTCACCGTCGGCGCGGTCGTCACGGCCTGGCAGGGCGAACCCGCCGACCAGCCGCACGAAAGCGTGGGCGACTGGCGCTGGTGGGACCTGGAGGAGCTGCCCCAGGGCCTGTTCGTGTGCAGCGCCCAGATCCTCACGTCCTGGCGCTCCGACCTGCCGCCCATCGACCATGCGCCGGCGCACTTCACTGCGTACGCAGACCGAACACCGCCGCCTGCGAAGGCGAACAGCACGACCCCTCCCAGTAGCGTCCAGCTCCATGGATGATGTCGTGAAGATCGTTGTCGAGCGTCAGTACGCCCCGAACCCGATCGACTATGAGCGCCTCGTCTCGTTGGTCGAGTCCACCGGCGAACGCGTCGTGCTCACCGAGGGCGGCGTGCCGGTGAGTGTCCTGTTCCCGGCGGGGGTGGTGGCCCGGCTGGAACACTGGGCCCGCGCCGACTTCGCCACGCCCGCACCGATACCGCAGGGCGAAGAAGGGGAGGACGCGAACGAACCGGGGTGGGACGTCGGTCGGCTGCGGATCGAGCCGCTGGCCAATCCGCGGGAGTACGGGCCCTACACCCGGTACGTGCGGGCCGACGGCAGGCGCGTGAGCTTCGTCCGGAGCGGGACGGTGGTGGCCGTGCAACTGACTGCCGACGAGGCGGCGTGGCTTGAGGACAGAGCCATGCATAAGCGCCAGGGATACATGGACCCCAAGCAGGCAGCGGCATTCGAAGAATTCCTGGCCCGACAGCCACCGGTCGGCGAGGGGTGACTGCGAGCCGGAGCCGCTTTGAAGTCCGATCAACCGGGCCTCAAGGGTCTCGAACGCTCGGAGTGTGCGGCCGCCACGGCTCGCCCGGGGTTCCGTCGTCTGCGCTGGGGCGGGGTGCCGGTGTCGCCGGCCACTCAGACAGGCTGCGTACGTACATCGGGCTTCCCTTGGCAGGCTACGGATGCCGGCCGTCGAGGATCTGACCGCGCGGACGGGGCGCGACCTTGGAACTGCCCGCTGCAGCAGAGCGCCCGGGGGCCACTCTGAGCGGCCCCCGGGCGCTGCCCGTGCTCCGGTGGTCAGGCGTTCTGGCGCGGGCCGCCGTATCGGAGCTGGTCGATGAGGGCGAGGAGGAGGAAGAGGTTCGGGACCTTCTTGACCTGCACCTGGGCCCAGGGCAGCTTCTTGCCGGGCTTGCGCAGCACCAGCATTCCCTGGGAGATTTCGACCTTCTCGATCTCCGCCCAGGTCAGGCTGCCCTTTGCCGTGGCCACACCGCCCAGGTTCACCGAGAGGCTCCCGTAGGTCAGGGTCCGGCCCTGTTCCAGCCCGGTGACCAGTCCGGGCAGCTGCGCCCGGGTGATCTCCTGCTGGAACGCCGGACCCCAACGCTCCGGCTGGGCGTAGAAGTCGGTCACCTTGAGCCTCGTACCGTCCTCGCGGTGGAGCGTGTAGACGTAGGTGGTCCCGACGTAGATGCCGTTTGCGTACCGCTCGGTGATCTCCTGGAGCACCGTCATCGAGTCCCAGCGGAAGACGGAGACCTCGCCGTTCCTTCCCACCTCGGCCAGGCCGTGCTCGAAGAGGTGCAGTCGACGGGCGGCCTGCTTGCGCGAGAGGTTGGGCGCTGTGGAGGCGAGCCAGAAGAAGTAGGCGGCGAGGGGCGGAAGGATCAGGGAGACGATTCCCATGAACAGGACGGCGGCTATCCGCACTGTGCTGATGCGCTTCGGCAGGAATGTCTCGCGCAGCTGCCCAAGCCCTTCGGTCCCCGGGGGCGCGGCGTCATGGGCTGTTGTCTGTCCGGGGTCCTGCTGAGCGGTGGGTCCTGCCATGAGCCGTGCTCCTCGCCGTCATTATCAGAGATTCGGCGATCATTCTGCGGTCGGGCCCGACGCTGATACACGTCGGGGGGCCTTTTGCCGGTCGCCGGAACCGGCAGGTCGGGCAACCCGGTGACGAAGGCGGCGCATGCGTCGAGGCCGCCGCCGACGCAACCGCCCTACACGCCTGCGGTCCCGGGCTGTTTCGTGTGCCTGTACGTCCTGGCGACGGCTCCGCACTGCAACGCCATCGACAGTGCCATGGCCGCGCAGATGCCCGGCAGGCCCCACCCCGACAGGGGGTACGCGAGGGCCAGTTGCAGCGCCACTCCGCACGAGGTGATCCGGGCAAGGGCCGGGCTGCCGCCGCTGCCCTCGAACACACCGCCCAGTGCGATGAAGCACGCGAGCAATACCAAGTAGGGCCCCACGCAGCGCAGATAGAGCGTTCCCGCCTCGGCCACCTCGCCCCCGGCGCCGAAGATCCGCATGATCCACGGTCCCGTGGCAAGCAGGGCCAGGGCGGCTGCGAGCCCCAGCGTCCCGGCCAGGAGCAGTGCCTGGCGTCCGATGGTCCGGCGCTCGTCGTGACCGGCGCCGAGTTGGTGGGCGGTGTGGATGGCGGCGGCCTGGCGCACCGCGTAGAAGGCCATCGTGGCGACGTACATCGCCTTGGCCGCGATCCCGTACGCGGCGACGTCGCTCACGCCGACCCGGGCGACCACGGCGACGAGCGCGAGCGCCCCGGCCATTCTGACGACGAAGTCGGCCGACATCGGCAGACCGGTCGATGCCGTCCTGCGCGCGTCGGTGCCCAGTTCTTTGATGCGGAACGAGGTTCCTCCGCCGGTCTGCGGGAGTGCGCCGCTTCGGAGCAGCGTGAGGAAACCGCACCCGAGCGCGGCCGTCCGTCCCAGCACGGTGGAGATCGCCGCCCCGCGCACTCCGAGTCCGAGACCGAGGATGAGCAGGGGATCCAGCACGAGGATCAGCCCGTTCGCGAGCAGTGAGAGTTTCATCGGGGTGCGGGTGTCGCCCGCGCCCTTGAGGACGCCGTCGACGACGTTGGTGGCGAAGAACACCGCGATCCCAGGCAGCGCGATCGAGAAGTACCCGGTGGCGAGGGCCAGTGAACGGCCTTCGTCGCCGCCGAGCACGAGCTGGGCCAGTGGCTCCCGGCAGAGGTATCCGCCGATGGCGACGACGGGTGTGACGAGTGCCCACAGCGCCCAGCCGCCGCGTACGGCGGAACGGAGCGCCACCGGATCCCCCGCCCCCCTGGCCCGTGCGGCCAGCACGGTCGTACCGGAGCCGGCGACGAGGATGACGCCGAGCAGCAGGTTCTCGACATTCGTGGCGACTGCCACCGCGGCGACGGCCTGCCCGCCGAGCCGGGCCACCCACACCATGTTGATGATTCCGGCCATGACCCCGGCGAGCAGCTCGAAGTAGACCGGAAGCGCGAGCGACACCAGCCTGTGACGGTGCTCCGCTGCACTCATCACTCCCCCCTCTTTTCGCTGTACCTCGATTCGAGGTACAGCGAAAAGAGGTAGCATGGCGGCGCCGAGTGGACAAGCGCGCGGATGGCACCGAAGGGGACCTGTTCATGCTGGAGCTGTCGATCCTGGGCTTCCTCTACGAAGCGCCCCTGCACGGCTACGAGCTGAAGGCGCGCATCCAAGGCCTCAGCGGTCACATCCGCCCCGTGAGCGACGGCGCGCTCTATCCGGCCATCACCCGACTCGTGAAGGCGGGCCTGATCGAGCAGCGCACCGAGCCCGGAAGTGGTGCCGCGCACCGCCGGACGCTGTCCCTCACGGAGGCGGGCCGCACGGAGCTTCTGGAGCGCTTGAGGAGCCCCAAGGAAGTCGAAGTCACCGATGGGCAGCGGTTCTTCACGCTGCTCGCGTTCTTGCGGCACCTTCCGGACCGTGCCGAGCAGGCGGCCGTCCTCCGTCGCCGGCAAACGTTCCTCGACACCCCGGCGAGCTTCTTCTACCGCGACGGTGAGCCAGTACGGGCCGAGGACGCACCGGACCTGTTCCGGCAGGGCATGCTGCGCATCGCCCGTGCCACCGGAACCGAGGAGAGGAAGTGGCTGGACGAGGCGATCGGCAGACTGGAGAGCTGAGCGAAGCCGCCCCCGGACCGCTTCCGGTGTGCGGTTCGACCTCAACACCGACAGGCAATGGGCATCGCGTATCACCCATGATGTCTGTGATGCCTGCTGTACTCGACTTCGCGACCGGCCGTACCGCCGCCCGGTACGGCATGGGTACTCATCCAGCAGTGGGCCCGACGTGCGCACGGTGAGGAGGGCCATGAGGCGATGACGGTGTTCGCCGTCAACCCGACGGACAGCGCCTCGGTGCTGGCCGCCTTCGGTGCGCTGGGGGTCCTGGTCGTGACCTTCGCGGAGTCGGGTCTGATCGTGGTCGGCTTCTTCCTTCCCGGTGACACCCTGCTGATCCCGGCCGGTGTGCTGTGCGCGCAGACCGACGGCCAGACACCGCGGATGGCGTTGTGGCAGGTGCTGGTGTGCGCCGCCGTGGGCGCGGTGGCGGGCGGGCAGGTGGGGTTCCTGCTCGGGCGGCGGGGCGGGCGGACCCTGCTGGCCCGCTCCTCCAACCGGCGTCTGAAGGAGCGGGCGGCGCGGGCGCAGGAGCTCCTGGCCCGCTACGGGCAGGGCAAGGCGCTCGTGATCGGCCGCTTCATCCCGATGCTGCGGACCGTGCTGCACCCGGCGGCCGGGGCGCTCGGCGTGCCCACGCGGACCTTCACTCTCTGGGCGACCGTCGGGGGTGTGCTCTGGACCCAGAGCCTGGTGCTGGCCGGATACGGCCTGGGGGCGTCGGTCCCCCGCATCGGCGACTACCTCCTGGTCATGGTCGCCGTGCTCGTCGTGCTCTCCCTGGTGCCTCTGCTGGTGCAGGCACGGCGTACACGGCACACCCGGCAGCCGCCCACGCGATGAGAGCGCCCTCGCGGTGACCGGGCGGCCGCCAGTACCAGGTGCCGCCTACGCCACCGCCTCCCCGGCCACCACGGCCTCCGGCGCCACCCTCGCTTCCCGCGCCTCCCGCGCCTGTTCGGCCCGCTGCTCGAACTGCGTGCGGTGCAGCTCCGCGTACCGGCCGTCCGCCGCCAGGAGTTCGTCGTGGGTGCCGCGCTCGACGATCAGTCCGCCCTCGACGACCAGGATGAGATCGGCGGCCCGCACCGTGGACAGGCGGTGGGCGATCACCACCGCGGTCCGGCCGTCCAGGGCCTCGGTCAGCGCCTCCTGGACGGCCGCCTCCGAGGTGTTGTCGAGGTGGGCGGTGGCCTCGTCGAGGATGACCACCCGCTGGCGGGCCAGCAGCAGCCGGGCGATGGTCATGCGCTGGCGTTCCCCGCCGGACAGACGGTAGCCGCGCTCGCCGACGACGGTGTCGAGGCCGTCGGGCAGGGAGCGCACGAGGTCGTCGAGGCGGGCCCGGCGCAGGGCGTCCCACAGTTCCGCGTCGGTCGCCGAGGGGCGGGCCAGCAGCAGGTTGGCGCGCACGGAGTCGTGGAAGAGGTGGCCGTCCTGGGTGACCATGCCGAGGGTCGCCCGCAGGGACGCCGAGGTCAGGTCGCGGACGTCGACGCCGCCGACGCGCACGGTGCCCTCGTCGACGTCGTACAGGCGCGGCAGCAGTTGCGCGATCGTCGACTTGCCGGCGCCGGAGGAGCCGACGAGGGCGACGGTCTGTCCGGCCTCGGCGCGGAAGGAGACGCCGTGCAGGACCTCGGCGCCGTCGCGGGTGTCGAGGCCGGCGACCTCCTCCAGTGAGGCGAGGGAGACCTTGTCGGCGGACGGGTAGCCGAAGCGGACGCCCTCGAACTCCACGGCGAGGGGTCCCTCGGGCACCTGGCGGGCGTCCGGCTTCTCCTCGATCAGCGGCTTGAGGTCGAGCACCTCGAAGACCCGCTCGAAACTGACCAGGGCGCTCATCACCTCCACGCGCGCCCCGGCGAGCGCGGTGAGCGGCGCGTACAGGCGGGTCAGCAGCAGGGCGAGCGACACGACGGCGCCCGGCTCCAGGGTGCCGCGCAGGGCGAAGTACCCGCCGAGGCCGTAGACGAGGGCCAGCGCCAGCGAGGACACCAGGGTCAGCGCGGTGATGAAGGCGGACTGCGCCGTCGCCGTGCGGATGCCGATGTCCCGTACCCGGGCGGCGCGGGCCGCGAACTCCTCCGCCTCCTGCTCCGGGCGGCCGAAGAGCTTGACCAGGGTGGCGCCGGGGGCGGAGAAGCGCTCCGTCATCCGGGTGCCCATCGCCGCGTTCAGCGTGGCCGCCTCCCGCTGCATACGGGCCATCCGGCTGCCCATCCGCCGGGCCGGCACCACGAACACCGGCAGCAGCACCAGGGCGAACAGGGTGATCTGCCAGGACAGGGTGAGCATGACGGCGAGGGTCAGCAGCAGCGTGACCACGTTGCTGACGACGCCCGAGAGGGTGTTGCTGAAGGCCCGCTGGGCGCCGATGACGTCGTTGTTGAGCCGGGAGACGAGCGCCCCCGTACGCGTGCGTGTGAAGAACGCCACCGGCATGCGCTGCACATGGTCGAACACCGCCGTGCGCAGATCGAGGATGAGTCCCTCGCCGAGCGTGGCCGACAGGCGTCTGCCGAGGATGCCGAACGCCGCCTCGGCCACCGCGATCAGGGCGATGAGCAGGGCCAGGCGTACGACCGTGCCCTGGTCGCCCCGCGACACGATCACGTCGACGACGCGCCCGGCGAGTACGGGGGTCGCCACCGCGAGCAGCGCGGTCACCACCCCGAGGGCGACGAACTGCGCGATACGGCGGCGGTGGGGCCGGGCGAACGCGCCGATACGGCGCAGCGTCGCGCGGGCGAGCGGACGCCGCTCCTGCTGGGCGGTCATGACGCTGTGCAGCTGCGTCCAGGCGGTGGTCTCCATGCTCATGGAGAAGAACCTAGAACCTCAAGCATCGTTGAGGTCAATGTGCGCACCCCGAAGACCCCTACGGCTCCGACTCCTCCCGACCCGCTTTCCGCTCGTAAGGCGCCGTCCTCGGTTCCGCCATCCGCCGTTGGCGCGGCGGGGAAACCCTCTCCGGATGTGACCCCGGATGTGACAGCGGCCGAACGTCGCGAGCCGCGGCCAGGGCGGCTCCCGCGGCGCCTGCCCCTGCGCCAGGTGCTGTGCCTGCTGCCGGTGCTGCTCGTGGCGGTGGCCGCGGTGCGGCACCGGTCGGTGCTGGCCGAGGGCTTCGCGCATCTGCGGAGCGCCGAGTGGCCGTGGCTGCTGGCCGCGGTCGGCACGACCTGTCTGACCTGGGTCGCGGCGGCCGTCACCCGGCAGGGCGCGGTCGTCCAGCGGTTGCCGAGACGGCGGCTGCTCGCCACCCAGTTCGCGGCCGGCGCCGCCAACCACCTGTTGCCGACGGGCCTCGGGGCGAGCGCGGTGAACCTGCGGTTCCTGACGGTGTGCGGGGTCTCCCTGGCCCGGTCCTCCGCCGCGCTCGCGCTGTACATGCTCGCGGAGAGCATCGCCCGGCTGGCGCTGCTCGCCGCCCTGCTCCTCGCGTTCCCGAACGCGCTGCGGCTCGACGGTCTGCTGCCCTCGGGAGTGGCCGGTCCGCTGCTGTACACCGTGGGCGCGGTCCTGGTCGCCGCAGCCGGGGCGGCGCTGTGCGTACGGCGGCTGCGCGCGGCGGTCGCCTCCTTCGTGCGCACCGGGCTGAGCGAGGCGCGCTCGGTGCACTGCCGTCCGGCGCGGGCGCTCGCGCTGTGGGGCGGCTCGCTGGCCTTCCCGGCCCTTCAGGCGGTCTCACTGGTCGCGGTGGGGCGAGCGCTGGCGCTGCCGGTGCCGTCCGTGCACATGGCGCTGGCGTACCTGGCGGCCACCACCGCCGTCGCGCTGGTGCCCACGCCCGGTGGGTTCGGCTCGGTGGAGGCCGCGCTCGTCGTGGCGCTGGTGGCGGCGGGTGGGCCGGCCGCGGTCGCCACGGCGGTGGTGGTCGCCTACCGGATCATCACCGTGTGGCTGCCGCTGCTGCCGGGGGCGCTCACGCTGGGGGCGCTGGTACGGCTGAAGGTCATCTGACCGTCCCCCTCCCCCGCGGCTCCGTCTCCCGCACGAGGTGACCGAGGAGTAACCTGCCGTCCCACCACGCACCAGGAGGTCGCCGCCATGCCGGTCCGGATCGAGCGCCAGGGGTACGTCACCACGGTCGTCCTGTCCCGGCCCGGGGCCCGTAACGCGGTGGACGGCCCGACGGCCGCCGAACTCGCCGACGCCTTCCGCCGGTTCGAGGCCGACGCGGAGGCCAGGGTGGCGGTGCTGTGGGGCGAGGGCGGCACGTTCTGCGCGGGCGCGGACCTGAAGGCGGTCGGCACGGGGCGGGGCAACCGGGTCGCGGAGGACGGCGACGGGCCGATGGGGCCGACCCGGATGCGCCTGTCCAAGCCGGTGATCGCGGCGGTGGCCGGCCATGCCGTGGCGGGCGGTCTGGAACTGGCGCTGTGGTGCGATCTGCGGGTGGCGGAGGAGGACGCCGTGTTCGGTGTGTTCTGCCGCCGCTGGGGCGTGCCGCTGATCGACGGAGGCACGGTACGGCTGCCCCGGCTGATCGGCACCAGCCGTGCCATGGACATGATCCTGACCGGACGGCCGGTCCCGGCCCGGGAGGCGTACGAGATGGGCCTGGCGAACCGGCTCGTCCCCACCGGACATGCCCGCGCCGAGGCCGAGCGGCTGGCCGCCCGGCTCGCCGGCTTTCCCCAGGCCTGCCTGCGTGCGGACCGCGCCTCGGTCCTGGACCAGGAGTCCCTGGACGAGATGTCGGCCCTGCGCGGGGAGTTCCGGCACGGCAGGGGCGTACTGGCCGAGGGCCTTCAGGGCGCGGCCCGGTTCGCCGCCGGGGCGGGACGGCACGGCTCGTTCGCGGACGAGTGAGTCGCCCTCCAGGAACGATTGAGCCAGCCCACCAGGGACGAGTGAGCCACCCCTCCGGATCCGGGGCGGACCCCTGTCGAGCCGGGGACCGTCACGAGATATCTTGATGTCGAGCAATGTTGCAGACGTGGAGCGGAGCACCCGGTGACTGACTCGACCATCATCTACACACACACTGACGAGGCCCCGGCCCTGGCGACGTATTCCTTCCTGCCGGTGGTCCAGGCGTACGCCTCGCAGGCGGGTGTCGCGGTGGAGACGCGTGACATCTCGCTGGCCGGGCGCATCATCGCCGTGTTCCCGGAGTACCTCGCCGAGGACCAGCGGATCCCGGACGCGCTGACCGAGCTGGGCGCGCTCGCCAAGACGCCCGAGGCCAACATCATCAAGCTGCCGAACATCTCGGCCTCCATCCCGCAGCTGAAGGCCGCGATCGCGGAGCTCCAGGGCCAGGGCTACGCGCTGCCGGACTACCCGGACGACCCGAAGACCGACGAGGAGCGCGAGATCCGCGCCCGCTACGACAAGGTCAAGGGCTCCGCGGTGAACCCGGTGCTGCGCGAGGGCAACTCCGACCGCCGCGCCCCCGCCTCGGTGAAGAACTACGCCAAGACCCACCCGCACCGCATGGGCGCCTGGACCGCGGAGTCCAAGACCAACGTGACCACGATGGGCGTCGACGACTTCCGCTCCACCGAGAAGTCCGTCGTCATCGCCGAGGACGGCGCGCTGCGCATCGAGCTGAAGGGCGACGACGGCTCCACCACCGTGCTGCGCGAGTCCGTGCCCGTCCTCAAGGGCGAGGTCGTGGACGCCTCCGTGATGCGCGTCGCCGCGCTGCGCGAGTTCCTCACCGCCCAGGTCGCCCGCGCCAAGCAGGAGGGCGTCCTGTTCTCCGTGCACCTGAAGGCCACGATGATGAAGGTCTCCGACCCGATCGTCTTCGGTCACGTGGTGCGCGCCTTCTTCCCGAAGACGTTCGCGCAGTACGGCGAGGCGTTCGCCGCGGCCGGCCTGACCCCGAACGACGGTCTGGGCGGCATCTACAAGGGCCTGGAGAACCTGCCGGAGGGCGCCGAGATCAAGGCCTCCTTCGACGCCGAACTCGCCGAGGGCCCGGAGCTGGCGATGGTCGACTCCGACAAGGGCATCACCAACCTGCATGTCCCCTCCGACGTGATCGTCGACGCCTCCATGCCGGCCATGATCCGCACCTCCGGCCACATGTGGGGCCCGGACGGCCAGGAGCACGACACCCTCGCGGTCATCCCGGACTCCAGCTACGCGGGCGTCTACCAGGCCGTGCTCGACGACTGCCGCGCCCACGGCGCGTACGACCCGTCGACCATGGGCTCGGTCCCGAACGTGGGTCTGATGGCGCAGAAGGCCGAGGAGTACGGCAGCCACGACAAGACCTTCGAGATCCCGGTCACCGGCACCGTCCGCCTGGTCGACCAGGCCGGCAACGCCGTGCTCGAGCAGACCGTCTCGGCCGGTGACATCTTCCGCGCCTGCCAGACCAAGGACGCCCCGATCAAGGACTGGGTGAAGCTGGCCGTCACCCGCGCCCGCGCCACCGGCGACCCGGCCGTGTTCTGGCTGGACGAGGGCCGCGCCCACGACGCCAACCTGATCGCCAAGGTCGAGCAGTACCTGCCGGAGCACGACACCGAGGGCCTGGACATCAAGATCCTGTCCCCGGTCGAGGCGACGAAGCTGTCGGTGGAGCGCATCCGCCGCGGTGAGAACACCATCTCGGTGACCGGCAACGTGCTGCGCGACTACCTCACCGACCTGTTCCCGATCCTGGAGCTGGGCACCAGCGCCAAGATGCTCTCCGTGGTCCCGCTGATGGCGGGCGGCGGCCTGTTCGAGACGGGCGCCGGCGGCTCCGCGCCGAAGCACGTGCAGCAGCTGGTCAAGGAGGACTACCTGCGCTGGGACTCCCTGGGCGAGTTCTTCGCCCTGGTGCCGTCCCTGGAGCAGTACGCCGAGGCCACCGGGAACGCCCGCGCCAAGGTGCTCGCCGACACCCTGGACCGGGCCACGGCGACCTTCCTCAACGAGGACAAGTCCCCGACCCGTCGCGTCGGCGGCATCGACAACCGCGGCAGCCACTTCTTCCTGTCCCTGTACTGGGCGCAGGAGCTGGCGAAGCAGACCGACGACGCCGGTCTGGCAAAGGCGTTCGCGCCGCTCGCCGAGACCCTCGCCGCCAACGAGCAGAAGATCGTCGACGAGCTGATCGCCGTCCAGGGCAAGCCGGCCGAGATCGGCGGCTACTACCAGCCCGACCCGGCCAAGGCCGCCGCGGTCATGCGCCCGTCGGCCACCTGGAACGAGGCGCTGGCCGCCCTCTGAGCCGACCCGGGCCCCGGCACACCGCCGGGGCCCGGCAGTCCTCACCGCTCCGCCCCGACCGGCATCCCGCCGGCCGGGGCGGAGCCCTTTTGTGACGGCTGCGTGTCATCCCCGCTCCGGCGCTGGTGCGCCGTGGAGCCCTGTGTTTACCTGGGTCGCATGATCGCGCTCGTGAGCCGCCGCCACGTCGACTACGGACGTGTCACCAGCACGGGTTGTCGCCTCACCGGCTGACGAGCCCGCGGAGCGCCGTCGCGTCACGGCCCTCGGGTCCTCCGTCGTTTCTCTCCCTCATCTCGTTCATCCCGCGGTTCCGGCACGCGCTCACGCATGCCCCGGGACCTGCGGCACACCCGTGGCATTCCGCGCCACCGCACTCCGTACGAGGAGCACCATGAGCGACCCCACCCAGCCCATCGACGCCGTCGCTGCCGGTCACACGCCCGAGGAGGCGTCCGCCGGGCCCGACACCTCCGCCTGGTCGTTCGAGACCAGGCAGGTCCACGCCGGGGCCGCGCCCGACCCGGCGACCGGCGCGCGGGCGACACCGATCTACCAGACGACGTCGTTCGTCTTCCGGGACACCCAGCACGCCGCCGATCTGTTCTCGCTCGCCGAGCCCGGCAACATCTACACCCGCATCCACAACCCCACCCAGGACGTGTTCGAGCAGCGGATCGCCGCGCTCGAGGGCGGAGTCGCCGCGGTCGCACTGTCCTCCGGGCAGGCCGCGGAGACGCTCGCGCTGCTGACGGTCGCGCGCGCCGGCGACCACGTCGTCTCCAGTACGTCGCTGTACGGCGGCACGTACAACCTGTTCCGGCACACCCTGCCGAAGTTCGGCATCGAGGTGTCGTTCGTGGACGACCCGGACGACCCGGAAGCCTGGCGGGCCGCGATCCGGCCACACACCAAGGCGCTGTTCGCGGAGACGCTGGGCAATCCGCGCGGCAACGTGCTGGACGTGCGGGCGGTCGCCGACGTGGCGCACTCGGCGGGCGTGCCGCTGATCGTGGACAACACGGTGCCGACGCCCTACCTGCTGCGCCCGATCGAGCACGGCGCGGACGTCGTGGTGCACTCGGCGACGAAGTTCCTCGGCGGGCACGGCACCGCGATCGCGGGGGTCGTGGTGGACGGCGGCACCTTCGACTTCGGCGCGCACGCCGACCGCTTCCCGGACTTCACCGAGCCCGACCCCAGCTACCACGGTCTGCGCTACTGGCCGGCGCTCGGGCCGGGCGCGTTCGCCGCCAAGCTGCGGGTACAGCTGCTGCGCGACCTGGGACCGGCGCTGTCCCCGCACTCGGCGTTCCTGCTTCTTCAGGGCGTGGAGACGCTGAGCCTGCGCATCGAGCGGCACTCCGCCAACGCGCAGGCGCTCGCGGAGTGGCTGGAGCGGCGCGACGAGGTGTCCGCGGTCCACTACGCGGGGCTTCCCTCCAGCCCCTGGTACGAGGCGGGGCGCAGGTACCTGCCGCGGGGCGCGGGGGCGGTGGTCTCCTTCGAGCTGCGCGACGGGGTCGCGGCGGGCAAGCGGTTCGTGGACGGGGTGGAGCTGTTCAGCCATCTCGCCAACATCGGCGACGTGCGCAGCCTGATCATCCACCCGGCGTCCACCACGCACAGCCAGCTGGACGAGGAGCAGTTGGCGGCGACCGGGACCGCGCCGGGCCTGGTGCGGCTGTCGGTCGGCATCGAGAGCCTCGCCGACCTGAAGGCCGATCTGGAGGCCGGCTTCCGCGCGGCCAAGGGGGCGTCCTGAACAGCGTGCTCGCCTCCCCCGCGGACGCGCTCCCCTGCCCGCCGGCCTCCGGGGCCTGGCGGGCGGGAGATCCGCCGGGGCGCCGTCGGTGGCACGGCCTCCGCAGGCCCCTGCCGCTGGAGGCGGGGGGTGAACTGGCGGGCGTTCGGCTGGCGTTCGAGACGTGGGGCAGTCTGGCCCCGGACGCCTCGAACGCGGTGCTGGTGCTGCACGCCCTCACCGGCGACAGCCATGTCACCGGGCCGGCCGGTCCCGGTCATCCCACGCCGGGCTGGTGGGAGGGGCTGGTCGGGCCGGGCCGGGCGCTGGACACCGACCGGTGGTTCGTCGTCGCGCCGAACGTGCTGGGCGGCTGCCAGGGCAGTACGGGACCGGCCTCGCCGCGACCCGACGGGGCGCGGTGCTGGGGCGGGGCCTTCCCGTTCGTGACCCAGCGGGACCAGGTGGCAGCCGAGTTGGACCTGGCGGACGCGCTGGGCATCGAGAGGTGGGCCCTGGTGGCCGGCGGCTCGATGGGCGGGATGCGGGCCCTGGAATGGGCGGTGTCGTACCCGGAGCGCACGGGTGCCCTGCTGCTGCTCGCCACGACGGCGGCGGCGAGCGCGGAACAGATCGCCTGGGCGAACGTCCAGTTGCACGCCATCCGCAGCGACCCGCACTGGCGCGGCGGCGACTACCACGACACCGGCCTCGGACCGCACGCCGGCCTGGGACTGGCCCGCCGGCTCGCCCATGTCACCTACCGGAGCGAGCCCGAACTCCAGCTCCGTTTCGGCCGCTCCTCGCAGGGCGCGGAGCACCCGTGGCACGGCGGGCGCTACCAGGTGGAGTCCTACCTCGACCACCACGCGGGCAAGCTGGTACGGCGGTTCGACGCGGCCAGCTACGTGGTGCTGACCGAGGCGATGAACGCCCACGACGCCGGTCGTGCCCGGGGCGGTGTGCGCGCCGCCCTGGGTCGGGTGACCGCCCCCACGCTGGTGGCCGGGGTCGACTCCGACCGCCTCTACCCGCTCGCCCAGCAGGCCGAACTGGCCGACGGCATCCCGGGCGCCGACCGCCTCCGGGTGGTCGAGTCGCCGTACGGCCACGACGGCTTCCTGATCGAGACGGAGCAGGTGGGAGGGTTCGTGCGGGAGCTGCTGGGGGCGGTCTGAGCCGCGTTGTCAGTGGGGTGCGGCAGGATCGAGGGGCCATGGCGCCGAGACCGCGTGGCGAGGCGAAGAGAGACAGGAACAGCCCCATGCCCGACACCCCACCGTCCTTCGAACTGCTGCCCGGTGCCGCCGAGTCGCCGGTGATCCTGCACGTGCCGCACGCGGCGCGGGCGATACCGGACGGCGTCCGGGCCGGGATCGTGCTGGACGACGCGGCGCTCGAGCGGGAACTGGACCACATCACCGACGCGTACACCGACCGCATCGCCGAGGCGGCGGCCGAGTTGGCGGGCCTTGCGCCGTGGCGGTTCGTCAACCGGCTGTCGCGGCTGGTGGTGGACCCGGAGCGGTTTCCGGACGAGCGGGAGGAGATGCTCGCCGTCGGGATGGGCGCGGTGTACACGCGGACCACGCACCGGGAAGTCCTGCGGCCTGCGGACACCGACCCGGAGCCGCTGATCGAGCGGTACTTCCGGCCGTACGCCGAGGCGATGACGAAGGCCGTGGCCGACCGGCTGGCCGCCACCGGGCGGGTCGTGATCATCGACGTGCACTCCTACCCCGGCGCCGCGCTCCCCTACGAGCTGCACGGCAGTGGTCCGCGGCCGCCCGTGTGCCTGGGCACCGACTCCTTCCACACCCCGCCCGAGCTGACCGGGCTCGCCCGTGCGGCGTTCGCGCGCTGCGGCGGGACGGGACTGGACAGCCCGTTCAGCGGCGCATACGTCCCGCTGGAGTTCCACGGCGAGGACGCCCGCGTCGGCGCCCTGATGCTGGAGATCCGGCGGGACACGTACATGACCGAGCCGGGCGGCCCCGCGGGCCCCGGCCTCGACCGGCTCGCCGGGGCGCTGGCCGCCCTCGTCGACGGTCTGGGCCGCTGACCTCCGGCTGGAGCACGCCGCGACGAGCGTTGCGGGATCGGCCGGGGTGACCGTACGACGCAGGGGATCATCACCACGACACCGCCCGGCCGGGCCACTCGTGCCCCTGAGCGAGCAGGCGGGCGCCCCGCCCCGGGGCACGAGTGGCCCGCGCTCGACCTGGCGGGCACGGAGTTCGACCCGATCCTGGCCGAGTTACTGATCGACACGCCGCTCGACCGGCTGCCGGGGCCGCCGCTCGCGGTCACCGCCGGTCAGGTCGCCCGGCGGCGGAGGACGATGATCCGCAGCCCGCGGACCTTGCCGGCCAGGTGGTGAGGCGGGCCGGGCCGGTCACTTGGTGAGGCACGCCGGCCCGGTCACCCGGTGAGCCACACCGGGCCGGTCAGCCGGTGAGGCGCGCCGGGCCGGTCACGCCCGCAGCCACTCCGTGACCACGACCTCGCCGCCCGCGCGCAGCCGCAACGCGAACGGGCCGGCGGGCGGCGCTTCGCCGGTGAACCGGCCCAGTTCGTCGGCGGTGAGCGCGGGGCCCGGCCGCCGCGGGCCGGCCAGCACCTCGATCCGGGCCTGCTGCGGCGGCAGCACCTGCCCCATCAGCCCGTCCCCGGTGACCTCGACGTCCACGGTCAGCTCACCGGCCTGGAAGGTCAGCATCCGCGGTGTGTCCGTCGCGCCCCGGACCGGAATGGAGTCGACCAACGAGTCGAAGGTCAGTTCCGCGATCCGGGCGTCGAGGTCACGCAACGCGTAGGCTTCGACGGCGAGTTGACGCAGGCTGTCGGGCACCGGGTCGAGGACGGCGGCGGCCTGCCGCAACTCCTCCTCCAGGCCCGCGACCACTTCCTCCTCGTCGAACGGTTCTTCCCCGCCGAGGAGTTCGTCGCCGTTGCGGTCGTTGTCGTGGGTGTCGCTTCCGTCGCTCACACTGTCCCCCGTGCGTCGAGTCGTGCGCGCAGACGCCTCAGACAGCGCTGGCGCAGTGGTCCGATACTGCCCACGGCCACGCCGAGCGCCGCGGACACCTCCTGGTAGCTCGGCGGCGGCGAGGCGATCAGCACCCGTAGCAACTGGCGGCAGCGGTCGCCGAGTTTCTCGAACTCCTGCCACAGCCTGCGGATCCGCTCGCTCTGTGCGGCGGCCTCCTCGGAGTCGAGCAGCGACTGCTCGGGCGTACGGTCCTCGCTGACCCGGTCCAGCAGCTGCGGATCGCTCGTCACCGTCAGCCGGCTGAGGCTCCTCAACGTCTTCAGGCACTCGTTGCGCGCGGTGCTCGCCAGCCACGAGCCCGCCTTGTCGGGCTCCCGGATCCGCCCGAGGTGCTGGGCGAAGCGGAACCACACGGTCTGGTACACCTCGTGTCCGTCGGCGTCCGAGAGCCGGTGCGCGCGCACGACCGACCACACGAGCGGACTCAGCCCCTCCACCAGTGCCTTCCAGGCCGCCGCGTCACCGTCGACGGCGGACTGGACGAGCGGGCCGACTTCTGCACGATCCACGAACTCACCCCTCGAATACGGCATGTCATCGTACGCCGTGGAGGGGACTGTTCCGGACCTCATGCCGGCGGGGCGAGCCGGACCACGGGGACCGGACTCCAGGTCGGCGGACGCAGCGCCGGGACGTGCGCCCCGCGTACTTCCGCGTATTCGGTGTTCGCCTCGAGCACTTGGCGCCGGGCCGCGCGCGGGTCGCGCTCCTTGTGTGCGGTCATGTGCGCCGCGATCATGCCGGCGGCCACGGGGGTGGCGAAGGAGGTGCCGCTCCACTGCGCGAAGCCCTCGAACATCACCTGGTCCGCCGTCGCCCGAGGGCTCTGCTCCGCCTCGCTGAGCACCCCGGTGTGCCGCGGGGACTGGCAGGTGCAGGCGTAGGAGAAGCCGAACCGGCACGCGTCGTAGGTGGAGTGCTGGTAGACGTACGGCACGGGCGTCTGAAACCCGGTGAGGACACTGGTCAGACGCTCGCCCGGGGCGTACGCCTTCACCCAGGCTCCGTGGTTGCTGAAGCAGGCGCCGTGCTCGCCGTCGCCGCGCAGGGCGCCGACCGACAGCACGGACTCGGCGTAGTCCGGCAGGCCGGCGTAGGCCGCGGGCCAGAACGGGGTGCCGCTGGCGTTGTTGCCGGCGGCCGCGACGAGCAGGGTGCCGCGGGCGCGCAGTTCCCGCATGAAGGCGTCCACCCCGAGCAGGCCGTCCGTGCGGCCGTTGGAGGTGCCCGCGGACAGGCTGAGGATGTCGGGCCAGCCGCCCGCGTCGACGGCTTCGAACAGCCGGTGACCGAATTCGGACTCCAGCACGGCGCCTGCGTCGTTGAGGGTGCCGCGCACGGTGATGTCGGTGTTGGGGGCGACGGCCGCGACCAGCCCGGCGATGAACGTGCCGTGGCCGACGTACTGCTGGAGGACGCCGGCGTCGTCGGTCTCCTCCACCTGCGCGTCGCCCTGGACGTGGGCCAGCATCGGGACCGCGCGGTAGTCGTGCATGAGGCCGGTGTCGACGACGAGGACGCCGACGGCGGTGTCCCCGTCGTAGGCGGTCTCGGCGGGCGCCGGGTTGGGGCCCTGGGCGAGCGGGGCGGGCACCGGCTCGTCGCCGGGGCAGGCGTTGACCGCGATGGACACCACATGGTTGCGGCTGATCAGCCGTCTTCCGGCTCTGCCCTCGTGCTCGCGCAGGGCGCGCAGCGCGTGCGTGACGGCGAGGTCGCCGCCGCGGTCGCCGCGGCCCGGGTCGCCGACCTGGATACGGGTGATGCCGGTGCGGTTGGTCTCCGGGCCCGCCCGGCGGACGCGGTCCGCGGTCAGGTCGGGCGCCGCGGTGAAATGCGTGCGGACGGTGTCCTCGACCAGGCGGGCCTCCTCGCCGTCGCGGGCGAGGACGACGCCCTTCTCGTAACAGAACTCGGCGGCGTCGTCCGGGCCCATCGCGAGCGGCACGTCCGGCATCGAGCGCTGGATCTGAGCGAACTGCTCACGGAATCGCTGAGGTGCCATGGCGTGTCCTCCCGTTGGTGCGACGGTCGTCAGTCTGAGCCGTGGGGCTCACACTTGATACAGCGCCAACCGGCATGCGCCGGTTCCAGGCGCCCCACCAGGCCACTACCATCCGACGCGTGACAACGGGAAGCGACTCGGTCCTCGAACTGCTGCCCATGGTGTTCGCCGCGCCGGGCGAGGCCCTGGCGCGGGCCCGTGGGCTGCTGGAGGCCGGTCCGCCGCCGCTGCACGGCTCCGTGGCGCACCAGGTGATCGGCATCTGGCAGCGGGACTTCGGCGACACCCGGCTGGCCCTGCGGCATCTGCGGCGGGCCCGGGATCTGGCGGCGCGCGCCGACTCGGCCGAGCGGGAGGCCGACGTACTGGCCACGCTGGGGGTCGCGTTGGTGCACGCGGGGCGCACGCGGCAGGGACTCGTGGCATTCGAGCGCGGGGTCGCGCGCGGGACGGGCCACACCCGGGCGCGGGTGCTGTTCCGGCGGGCGTACGTGTGGTGGGTGCTGGGCCGTCACCGTGAGGCGCTGGAGGACGTACGGCGGGCGATTCCCGTGCTGCGGCAGGCCGGTGACGTGATCTGGACGGCGCGGGCGCTGACGCTGCGGGCCACGGTGCACCTGGCGCTGGGCGCGGTGGAACGGGCGGACGCCGACTTCACCGCGGCGCAGGCGCTGTGGGACACCACCGGCCAGGAGCACGACAAGGCCGACGCCGTGGAGAGCCGGGGACTGGCGGCGTTCCGGCAGGGCGACATCCCGGCGGCGCTGCGGCTCCTCGACGAGGCCGAGGAGCAGTACGCCAAGCTCGGCACGCCGACGTTCATGCTGGACATCCGGCGCTGTGAGGTCCTGATGGCGGCCGGTCTCGCCCCCGAGGCACTGGCCGGGGCGGACGCGGCGATCGCCGAACTGGACGGCATCGGCGGCCAGTCGACCCGCAAGGCGGAACTGCTGCTGGCCGCGGCGCGGGCGGCGCGGCTGGCGGACGACCCGCACACGGCGACCGCGCGCGCGGCGCTGGCCGTGCGGCTGTTCGCCGGGCAGCGGCGCACCTGGTGGGAGACGCACGCCCGGCTGGTGCTGATCGAGGCCCGGGTGGCCGACGGGCGCCGCTCGGGGCGGCTGGTCGCGGACGCCGCGGCGGTGGCCGAACGGCTGGCCTCCTTCGGCTCGCCTGCCGCGCCCGAGGCGTCGCTGCTGGCGGGCCGGATCGCGCTCGCCCTGGGCCGGCCGGCGGACGCCGAGAGCCATCTCGCCGTCGCCGCGCGCAGCCGGTACGGCGGACCGCCGCTCGCCCGGATGACGGGCTGGGCGGCGCAGGCACTGCGGGCGCGGGCGGCGGGTTCCCGCCGAGGCGTGCTGGAGGCGTGCCGACGCGGTCTCGACGTGCTCGACGACCACCGGATGACGCTGGGCGCCTCGGAGTTGCGTGCCCGGGCGACCGCGCAGGGCGCCGAACTGGCCGCGCTGGCACAGGAGTCGGCTCTCGCCTCCGGTGAGCCGCGGCGGCTGCTGGTGTGGAGCGAGCGCTGGCGGGCCACCGTGCTGTCCGCGCCGCCCACCCGGCCGCCCGCCGACCCGGCCCTGCTCAGCGGGCTGACCGCCTTCCGTGAGATCGCCGCCCGCGCGCAGGACGCCCGCCAGGACGGCCACCCGGTGCCCGCCCTGGAACGCGAACAGCGCCGTCTGGAGCGGGAGATCCGCTCCCGCACCCTGCGTCTGCGCGGCGACGCGCCGGGCGGCGGCGACCGGTTCGACCCCGACCGGCTGCTGGCGCGGCTCGGGGAGGCGCGACTGGTCGAACTGGCCGTGCTGGACGGGCGGGTGCACGTGCTGCTGTGCGGCGGGGGACGGGTACGGCGCTTCGAGGCCGGGCGGCTCGCGGACGCGGTGACGGAGGCCGAGCACGTGCAGGCGGGACTGCGGCGGCTGGCCCACCCGGGGGCGGCGGCCCGGCTGCCGCTGGTGGAGGCGGCGGGGCGCCGCCTGGAGGAGCTGCTGCTCGGCCCGGCCGCCCGGCATCTGGGCTCCGGGCCGGTCGTGGTGGTGCCGCCGGGCTCGCTGCACCGGGTGCCGTGGGCGCTGCTGCCGTCACTGCGGGAGCGGGTGCTGAGCGTGTCGCCGTCGGCGAGCAGCTGGCTGCGCGCCCACGAGACCGAACCGCCGCCGGGGGGCCGCCGGGTGCTGGTGCGCGGGCCGGGTCTGGCGACCGGGGGCGCGGAGGTGCCCGAACTCGCCGACCGCTACGGCACGCCGACCGTGCTGGAGGAGGCCGACGCGCACGTGTCGCGGGTGCTGCGGGAGCTGGACGGGGCCACGCTCGCGCACATCGCCGCGCACGGCGCCTTCCGTGCGGACAGCCCGCTGTTCTCGTCGCTGACGATGGCCGACGGCCCGCTCATCGTGCACGACTTCGAGCGTCTGGACCGCAGTCCGTACCGGATCATCCTGTCCTGCTGCGACACCGCCCGGTTCGCCTCGGTGGGCGCCGACGAACTCCTGGGCCTGGTCACGGCGTTGCTGCCGCTGGGCACCGCCGGGGTGGTGGCGTGCAGCGCCCCCGTCAACGACGAGGCGGTGGTTCCCCTGATGCTCGCCCTGCACAAGGGCCTGGACACCGGACTCTCCCTGGCCGAGGCACTGCGCGACGCACGGGCCGCGCTGCCGGACGACGCGACACACCAGGCGACGGGCTGGGCCTTCGCGGCATTCGGCGCGGCCTGAGACGGAGGAGGGGGCGGGCCGGGCACGAGGGCCTGGGTGCTGGTCGGGTCGATCGCCGCCGCCCGTCGGCGTCCGGAACCTCACCATTCAACCCGGCGATCCGACGGCATCCGGCGGCGGCCCCTGGCGGAACTCTGCATTGTCATGTTTCCGCCATGCACGATCATTCCGGCGGTGCCGCGCCGCGTGCCACTCTCCGCGAGTGCCGGACGGGCAATCCCCGTCCGGTCCTTCCATGAGGAGAGGGGTACGAGTGCGCACATACTCCACACGCTCCACACGTGTGCGGCGGACTGTCCTGGCGGTGGCCACGGCGTGCATCGTCGCGGTGATCCAGACACCGTCCGCCGGTGCGGACCCAGGCCCGGCTCAGCCGCGGTCGTCGGACTCCGGCGCGGGCACACCCGGCGCCCACAGCCACGGAAAGGCCGACAAGGACCTGCCCGGGGCCCACAGAGCCCCGTCGAGCAAAGCCAGAGGCGCGGCGGCCAAGGCCGGCGCCCGGGTGAGCTGGAGCCGGTACGGCACCCCGACCACGGTCGTGCCGGAGGGCGACGGCCTGGCCCTGGCGAAGGGGCTGCCGACCAAGCCCGAGCAGACCGCCCGAGCCTACCTGAAGGCCAACGCGGGCCTGTTCGGCATCCCGGCCGACCAGGTCGACGACCTCAAGCTGGTGTCGAGCACCCCGATCGGCAAGGGCGCCGCGGTGCTGCTCGCCCAGGAGGTGGACGGCAAGCCGTTCGGCCGGGACGGCCAGGTCTCCGTGGGTGTGGTCGACGGCACCGTGGTCAGCGTCACCGGCGCACTGGCACCGGTCACCGGCGCACCGAAGGCGGCGACCCTGTCGGAGCAGGACGCGATCAAGGCCGCGCTGGCCGACGTGGGGATGGCGCCCGGCAAGCTGACCGCGGCGGACAGCGCCGACAAGTGGCGGAAGTTCGAGGCCTCGGGCCTGTCCGGACAGCAGATCGTGCGCCCCGTCGTGATCGCCGACCCCGACGGCACCGTGCGCTCGGCCTACCAGGTGCAGGCCGGTACGGCCGGCGAGGAGCCGGAGCTGTACGACAGCGTCGTCGACGCCCGCACCGGCGAAGTACTGGCCCGCCGGACCCTGGTCGAGGACGGCGTCGCGGACGGCCACGACGGCAATCCGCAGTGGAAGGTCTTCCCCTTCTCTCCCCCACTGGACGACTCGTCCACCGACACCCGCGAGACCTGGTGCTGGGTGGCCGCCCCCGGCTGCGACCGCGTGATGAGCGACTCCGCCCCGGGCACTCCGCACCACGCCTGGGACATCGCCTCCGGTGAGGGCGGCGGTACCTACGGCACCTCCTACAAGCTGGGCACCACGCTGGGCTCCAACGCCTTCGCCAGCGACGGTCTGACGGCCACCGGGCGCAACTGGCTCGGCATCGCCCCGGACGTGCGGGCCGACCGGGTCTACGACTACTCCTACACCGACGCCTGGCACGCCAGCGGCTGCGACCCGAAGGTGCTGACCGACCCCGCGAAGCCGGACCGCGACGCGGCGATCGGCAACCTGTTCGCCCAGCACAACGTGATGCACGACTTCTCGTACCAGCTCGGGTTCACCGAGAAGACCTGGAACATGCAGCACGACAACTACGACCTGGGCGGCAAGGGCGGCGACCCGGAGATGGGCGTGGCCCGCTCCGGCGGCAGCAACCCCAGCACCCGCAACAACGCCAATCAGAGCACCGGCGCCGACGGCGGCGTGGCCCTGACCAACATGTACCTGTGGCAGCCGCTGGCCGGCGCCTTCTACGGGCGGTGCGCCGACGGTGACTTCGACGCCTCCGTCATCGGCCACGAGTACACCCACGCCATCACCAACCGCATGATCGGCGGCGGCACCTCCGGCATCTCCGGTACGCACGGCGGCTCGATGGGCGAGTCCTGGAGCGACCTGGTCGCCACCGAGCGGCTGATCGAGACCGGCGCGGTCCCGGACGGGGTGGACCCGTGGGTGGTCGGCCCGTACGTGACGGACAACAACGAGCGCGGCATCCGCAACTTCGCGATCGACCGCAGCCCCCTCAACTACTCCAACTTCGGCTACGACATGGGCGGGGCGGAGGTGCACTCCGACGGCGAGATCTGGAACGCCGTGCAGTACGAGGTGCGTCAGGCGCTCGTCGGGAAGTACGGCGAGCCGTCCAAGAAGGTGCTCGCCTCGTGCGCGGCCGGTAAGACCTCGGTCGACGCCTGCGGTGGCGGCCGGCGCTGGATCCAGCTGATGTTCGACTCGTACCTGCTGATGGGCACGGGCAAGATCACCATGATCGACGCGCGTGACGCGATGCTCGCCGCGGACAAGATCCGTTACCACGGCGCCGACCTCGACGTCATGTGGGCCGCGTTCGCCAAGCGCGGCATGGGCATCGACGCCACCGCCACCTCGACCAGCGACACCCGGCCGCACGCGGACTTCGCCACCCCGACCGGCGCCAACGGCAACATCACCTTCAAGGTCGTCAACGGCGGGGACGAGATCCCCAACGCCCGGATCTACATTGGCCGGTTCAGCGCCCGGACCACGCCGATCGCCGGTACCGCGCCCGACCTCGGCAACAAGGCGCTGTTCACCAAGGGCCAGTACGACGCGATCGCGGTCGCCCCGGGCTACGGCCTGACGCGGTTCGACTTCCAGGTCGACGACGCCTCCAAGCAGACCGTCAAGGTGAAGATGCAGCCCAACCTCGCCTCGGCGGCGGCCGGCGCCACCGCGACCGGCGACGGGTACAACGCGGCGAAGCTCATCGACGACGACGAGGGCACCAACTGGGCGTACGTCGGTGACAAGACCGGCACTTCGGTGACCGGCAAGGGCGTCTACGTCCACCTGGCCGTCGACGGCCCGACCAAGGTCCGCCGCATCCAGGTCAGCGCCGTCAACCGGCCGACCGACAGCAAGGACCCGGGCGGCGACACCGGCAGTCAGAGCCGCTTCTCGGCGCTGCGCCAGTTCGAGGTCTCGGCCTGCACCCGCACCGCGACCGTCGACTGCTCCCAGCCCAAGCAGTTCCACGTCGTCTACCTCAGCCCGGCGAACGCCTTCGACGCGCCGAAGCCGCGTCCGGCGGCACCGGACCTGCTCATGCGCAGCTTCGACATCCCGGCGACCACGGCCACCGACCTGCGCATCGAGGCGATCACCAACCAGTGCGTGGGCAACCCCGCCTACGCGGGCAAGCAGGACAATGACCCGAACAACGTGACGGACTGTGCCACCGGTTCCACGGCGGCGTTCAACGTCCGGGCCTCGGAGTTCCAGGTCTTCGAGAAGTGACCCGCCGGGGGGGGGGGGGGGGGCGCCCCCCCCCCCCCCCCCCCGGGGGGGGGCCGCCCCCCGGCCCCCCCCCCCCCCCCGCCCCCCCCCCCCCCCCCCGGCGGCGCCCCCCCCC
>NZ_JBIVTV010000005.1:155222-168808 GCF_044756885.1 Streptomyces sp. NPDC091412
GGGTTTCCCGGGGGGGGGGGGGGTCTGCGTGGTTGCCCTGGGCGCCCCGCGGGGGGCCGGGGGCGCCCCCCCCCCCCCCCCCGCCCCGGATGGTCGCGGCCGATCCCGGGGCCCCGGCGCGACGGGCACTACAGCCAGCCGCGGCGGGAGGCCTCCCAGGCCAGTTGCATCCGGGTGCGGACCCCGGCGAACTCGATCAGGTCGCGGATGCGGCGCTGGACGGTGCGCAGGCTCGTGCCCAGCTGGCCGGCGATGGCGGTGTCCGTCAGTCCGGTGAGCAGCAGCGACAGCAGGAGCAGGTCCTCCGGCGGAGGGGTCCGGTCGGATACCGCCGCGCCGACCAGCCCGTCCTCGGTGAGCACCAGCGGGGAGGCGCCCGCCCACAGGCTCTCGAAGAAGGCGATCAGGGCGTCGAGCAGTGCGCCTGGGCGGACCAGGACGGCGGACGGCTCAGGCGCGAGATCGGCGCCGGGGATGACGGACGGCCTGGCGGCGGGGGCGGGCTGCGGTTGGGCAGGCGGATCGCCAGTCGCGTCGCCTGTCGGGGCTCCGGTCGGGTCTCCGGTCGGGAAGCCGGTCGGGTCTCCGGTCGGGAAGCCGGTCGGGAAGCCGGTCGGGTCTCCGGTCGGGTCTCCGGTCGAAGCGTCTGCCGGGCCGACCGTCGGATCGCCGGTCGGGACGCCCGCCTCCAAGGCGCCGGCGTCCGCGAACGGAGAGACCAGCATGGCCAGTTGCCGGTCGGCGACCACCATCTTCACCGGGACCTCCGCGGCGACCCGGGCCTGTTCCCCGCATTCGACGAACTCGCGGATCCGGTACACCTCGGGCGGCATCTCGAGCGCCGACGACTCGTAGACCGCGCGGTACGTCACCCCCGAGGCCAGGACCTCCAGTTGGGTGTCGTTGCCGCGGGACGGCACCGCCACGTTCGGCGGCTTGCACAGCGCCAGGATCTCGTCCCGGGCGCCGCGCTGAAGCTGGTCGAACGTCCGGGCCATCGCCTGTGCCCCGGTCACCGTCTCGACCGTCTCGACCGAGCCCCGGCGCCGGGTCTGGCTGCGGTACTCCTCGGTGAGCTCCGCCATCACCGACTGCGCGGCCTGCAACTCCTGCTGCCGGCTCAGCAGCAGCGGGCCGAGCGCCAGATCCGGCGGCGACGCCCGGAAGCGGTGTGCCGAACCCTCGGCGCGGCTCACCAGCCCCTTGGCCTCCAGCGTGACGAGGAGCCTGGCCGCCTCCCGCCCGGACAGACCGAGACGGCGGGCGAGCTGGGACGGCGTCGCCTCCGGCACCCTGACCAGGCTGCGGTACGCACGTACTTCCACAGAGTCGAGACTGGCGGTCTCGTACATGTCGCTCCTCTCCTCCTCCGGGCGTGCACCGGCCCTCACCGGTACCGGCTCCGGGCCGACGGAGCCGCCGGGGAAGAGATCTTGACGTGTCACCGTCCACTCGCGCCAGAGTGCGGGCGGCCATGTATCGAGGGTTGAGGAACATCCGCATCAGATCGTGCGGTAAGCCGACGTCGGTCCTGGTGGGCGGCTGACGGAGCGTCGGCGGCGGGACCGGTCTCGGCCTCGGGGAACAGCGGTACAGCGGTACAGCGGTACAGCGGTACAGCGGTACAGCGGTACAGCGGTACAGCGGTACAGCGGTACAGCGGTACAGCGGTACAGCGGTTAACGCTAAGCCGATGATCATGGTCTTCTAGCACAGGTGATCGACCTGGCGCCGGGGTTCGGCGGAAGATCGCTGAGTAGCTGCGGGCGTCGTTAGCGTCAGGTCCATGCCAGTGGAGTTCTTGACCGACGAGCAGGCGGCTTCGTACGGGAAGTTCAACGAGGAGCCGACCCGGCCGGAGCTGGAACGGTTCTTCTTCCTCGACGACGAGGACCGCAAGCTGATCGCGAAGCGCCGCGGTGACCATAGTCGGCTCGGGTTCGCCCTTCAGATGTGCACCGTGCGCTACATCGGCCGGTTCCTCCCGGACGACCCGCTGGACGTTCCGTGGGCGGTGGTCGAGTACCTCGGGGAACAGCTCGGCATCGAGGACGTCAGCTGCGTGAAGCAGTACACCGAGCGCAAGCCGACGGCGTACGAGCACGCGTGGGAGATCCGCGATGCGTACGAGTACCACGAGTACGACGATGCGGAGTGGGGGCGGAAGTTCCGTACGTTCCTGCACGGCCGGGCGTGGACGCACGCCGAGGGGCCGGTGGCGCTGTTCAACCAGGCGGTGGGCTGGCTGCGCCGTCACCGGGTGCTGCTGCCGGGGGTGTCGGTGCTGGCCCGGAAGGTGTCGGAGGTCCGTGCGGTCGCGGAGAAGCGCCTGCACGCCACGGTCGCCAGGGCCGCTCACCGCGCGGACGCGGCGCTGCCCAGGGGACCGGGTGGCCACGCTGGTGACGCCGGAGGGCGCCCGGTTCTCGGAACTGGAGCGGCTGCGCCGGCCGCCGACGCGGACGACGGGCACGGCGTTCGCGCGGTCGCTGGAGCGGGTCGATGAGATCGGCGCGTTCGGTCTGGGCCGCGTGCGGCTGTCGCAGGTCCCACCGAACCGGCTGGCCCGGTACGGGCTGGGGTCGAAGGCGGCGAGCCTGGAGCGCGCGGAGGAGCCCAAGCGCACCGCGATGCTTACCGCGGTGATGCGCCACCTGGAGGCGAAGGCCATCGACGAGGCCCTGGACCTCTTCCAGGTCATGATGGCGACCGGTTGATCAGCACGGCGAAACGGGCCACGGAGAAGGAGCGCCTGTCGACGCTGCCGCAGCTGGAGAAGGCATCCCGGACGCTCGCGCGGGCGGCGAAGGTGCTGTTCGAGGAACTGGAGCTGGTGGAGACGCACGGCACCGACCTAGACGCGACGGCGCTGTGAGCGGCGGTCGAGGAGATCGCGCCCCGGGAGACGGTGATGACCGCGGCCGCGCTGGTGGTGTCGCTGGTGCCCGAGGACGAGGACTCGGCCGACGTAGCAATGCGGGCGGCGCTGACCACCCGCTACAACACGGTGCGCCCGTTTCTGGCGCTGTTGGGCGAGTCGAAGGCGCTGGCGGCGTCGACCGGTGGCGCGCGGGTGCCGGCCGGGGTGAAGCGGCTGCCGACGCTGGCGCGGCGGCGGGTGAAGGACAAGCCGCTGCTGCCGCGCGAGGTCGACGACAAGCTGGTGCCGGCCGCGTGGCGCAAGGCGGTGTATGCGAACGCCGATCTGCCGCAGGGGTCGGTGGACCGGGACGCGTATGTGGTGTGCGTGCTGGAGCAGCTGCACCGGGCTCTGAACAACCGCAACGTGTTCGCCTCCCCGTCGCACCGCTGGCATCTCGACGGCGGCGTGAAGCCGGAGATGGTGGCCACCGACAACGCCTCCTACTCCGACATCGTGTTCGGGATCTTCAAGATCCTGGGCTACAACTTCAGCCCCCGGTTCAAGGACCTGGACGACCAGCGGTTCTGGCGGGCGACCATGCCAGGAGTGGAGACGGGGACGTACGGGGTGCTGGAGCCGCTCGCGCGGAACCGCGTCAACCTGAAGAAGATCGAGACGTGGTGGCCGGACATGCTCCGGGTCGCGGGCTCCCTGGTCACCAACCAGGTCCGCGCCTACGACCTGCTGCGGATGTTCGGCCGTGAGGGACACCCGACCCCGCTGGGGCAGGCGTTCGCCGAGTACGGGCGGATCGCCAAGACCGAGCACCTGATGCGGATGGTCGACCCGGTCGACGACACCTACCGCCGGCAGATGAACCGCCAGCTCACCGTGCAGGAGTCCCGCCACAAGCTGGCCCGCGACGTGTGCCACGGAAAGCGAGGCACCATCCATCAGGCCTACCGCGACGGGATGGAGGACCAGCTCGGCACGCTCGGCCTGGTCCTCAACGCCATCGTGCTCTGGACGACGAAGTACATCGACGCGGCCGTCACCCAGCTGAAGGCCGAGGGCCACGAGATCCGCGACGAGGACATCGCCCGGCTCTCCCCGCTCAAGCACCGCAACCTCAACGTGCTCGGCCGCTACAGCTTCACCGCCTCCACCCCCGCCGCCGGCGCCCTGCGCCCGCTACGCGACCCGGACGCCACCGTGCTCGACGACGACGAGGACGGCGCGGACTGACAGCGCCAGCAGCCGACCAGCAGGGCGCCCATCACACGACGTTCACAGCGATGCCTCGTACGCCTCGCGGATGGAGGCGGGTATGCGGCCGTTGCCATTGACGAGGTATCCGTTCGCGCGGGCCCAGAGACGTATTGCCTCGCCCTCCGGACCGCGATCGCGCAGAGGGCCCACGGGGGTCTCCCTCGTGTTGCCCGAGGAGACCCCTTCCAGGTGGTCCGCTGCATCCTGGAAGAAGGCGGCCAGCGAGGTGAACCTTCCTTCTTCAGGGTTGTAGCCCTCGCTCCAAGACCCGATGGTTCCGGTGCGCGTGTTCAGGAACCTGCCGTAGAAGCCGTCGCTCTCCGCGGTGATCGGCACCCACTCTCGGCGCCAGGACGGATAGTCAGGGTCTCCGGACGGCGCCATCTCCTCCGTGCCCATCTTGTGGAGGTAGACACGCTGGATGTCCGTGAGCCCCAGAAGGAGACCGCCGTTTGGGATGACTCCCTCGCACCCCAGCGCCACGAGGGACGAGCTGGCATCGGGTTGTCTCTCACCCCCGATGTTGTTTGCCAGAAGCCACTGCCACATCTCCCTCGGCAGTTCCAGGCCCAGGCGCTCTTCAGCATCCCTGATGGCTTCCGGTCTACCCGGGCCGCCAAGACCGGCGAAAACGCCGGGAGCATGTCGTTCGAGCCACCTGGTGACCCGGCCCCACGCCTGTCGCACTTCTTCTGCCTCGTGCATCGGCATCTCGCTCATGCCCGATCCCGAACGGACGATACATACCCACCCACGTTGCTGGCTTCCAGGAACCGCGGAACGGGCTCCCAGGTCATGTCGTCCATCGGAGAGAGAGGTGACCGCTGATCATCCATGGGCAGACCGTACTTGGAACCACTGACATCGCGCCCTCTCGGGTCTCCAGCTGCTCTGGTCCACCGACTGCCCGCTTCGGGCGACCTTCGGCAATGGACGTCGCACACAGTCATTCTCATAAATGTTCGGTTGTGAGAACCGTTCTCGCTGGCCAGCGCCAAGCGCGTTTGTCCAGGACGGTTCTCGCAGAACCCCTCTCACAACCGCCGAGTTCTGCGAGGCGGTTCTGAGAGACCCGGGCGAGGCGCCGCTACCTACGGAAACCGGCTTACGACCTGGGGCGCAAAAGTGGTTGATCAGCCCGAGCTGTGCAGGTGGGCGGCGACGCGGAAGCGTTCCAGGACCACTGGGGTGGCGTCGTGCACGGTGAAACGGGGGTCTCCCAGCGCACGCCGCATCTCTTCGCTGTGCCAGAACTCCTCGTGGTCTGCCCTCCACCCTTCCACGGTGGTGCAGCCCTCGCCCTCATCCACCGCGTGAGTGATGTCCACTTCGCCCAGCGGCACGACGCGCACATCCGTCACCTCGATGATCGCCACCGGGCGATCATCGGAGTCGACCACCACCGAACGTTGGCCGACGGACGGCAGGTGCTCCCCCTCATGCTCGTACTCGGCAAGCAGTCCGGTGGTCGCGGTCTTGGATCCGTCGAGGATCGCAGCAACAAGCCGGTCACGCAGGGGACCAGGAAAGGCGAATTGAGCCTTGGGCAGCAACGTGGGATCTGTGTTCTGAGTTGGGTCGGCGGTCATACGACGACCCTAAAGCGGGCGCGCTCTATGACGGACTCGACACTCATCGGCCGTGACGTGAGAAGGACCGCACGGGTTGGGCGAGTTGTGACGCAAGCCTGGGCTCGTGCGGCCTGTTCCCATCCTGCCCTGTCCGGGGTCTCCCGCGCACACTTCGGCGAGTTGCTCGAAGAACTCGCCGCGCGTTGGGAGTCCGCCCGCGAGTCGGCGCTGCGCCATCGGCGCGGCAGGCACCGGCTTCGGGCGGCGGGTGCCGGACCGAAACAGCGACTGGTCTTCGTCGACCGACTGCTGGTCACACTGGTGCACCTGCGGCTCGGGTTGCCGCATGCGGCGCTCGCCGAGCTGTACCAGGTGGACCGCTCCACCGTCTCGAACGCGGTCCGCGAGGTCCGGCCACTGCTGGCGGCCCGCGGTTTCGCCGTCCCCGACCACCCCGGCCTCCGGCTGCGCACGCGGGAGGACCTGTTCGCCTACGCCGAGGCCGAGGGATTCGAGATGCGGATCGACGGCACTGAGGTCCAGGTCCGCCGCCCGAAAGCGGCCGCCCGGGCCGCAAGGCGTTCGTGTCCGGCAAGGAGAAGCAGAACACGATCAAGACCACCGCCTTCAGCGACGGCCAGGGCCGCACCCTGTTCAGCGGGGTGGTCCGGCCGGGCCGCATGCACGACCAAACCGCCGTGCGCACCGAGGGCATCGCCGAGCAGTTCCGTCAGCACCCCGAGGTCAAGGCCAAGGTCGACGAGGGCTACCGCGGACTGGCCAACGAGTTCCCCGACCAGGTCGACGCCCCGCCGAAGAAGCCGAAGGACGACGCGCCACTGGGCGAGCACCACGCCTGGCGCGAGCAGCGTGAAGCAGCCGGGGTACGGTCAAGCCAAGCGATGGCACAGGGCGGATCCGGGCGCAGAGGTCGCGCTATGCGGTGCGTGCGGCACTCACACTCCTTCTCGGCACAGCTGATGACCCGGCCTGGACCCAGGCCGCGCTTGAGGCACACCAGCCCGGATCGGGACGCGTAGTAGTCCACCCCACCCGGCAGCCCCGCACCCACCCGGTCCGGCCCAGGACGTCCTGGTTTCCACGCCTGAGCCGGAAGCCCAGCAGGCCGGGCCGGCAACGAGGCGATCGGGTCGCTGCAGCGCGCGAACTCACCAGTATCAACCCCCGTTTCCCGCCATTCCCGCCGTACCCTGCCAGTCCACCGACTGAAGAAGCGTGATGCAATGGGTCCCAAGTGACAAGGGGGTACAGGGTTCATGGGCGGATTGATCGGGGCGGGTGTTCCGCTGCTGATCGGGGCGGTGTTCATGACCGTCGGCCTCATCATCCAGCGCCGGACACGCTGGCTGCGGCAGCAGGGGACGAAGACCCGCGGGACGGTCGTCGGGCTGCAGACCCGGCGCGACATCGATACGAACAGGACGATGTACAGCCCAGTGGTCCAGTGGGTATCCGGCGACGGCCAGACAGTGGAAACAGTGTCCTCGATCTCCAGTAGCACGGTCGGCGACCTCCGCCCAGGCGCGACGGTGACAGTCTTCTACGACCCAGGCGACCCCAAGCGGATACTCATCGACGGCTACGACGGCAGCGCGCTGGTTGTCGGGTTCTGCGTCCTGGGCGCCCTGGGCCTGGCAGCCGGCCTCCTCGTCATCTGGTTTATCGTCACCTGACTAAGGCGTGGGCCTTTTGAGTCCGCTCGGTCCAGAGCGAGCAGGCCACCGGCCAAAAGGGGCTCCACCGACCTCTAGCTAAAGGTGTCGTCAGTCGAGGGCTGGTCACTGGGTGTCGCTGAGTGGCGTAGGGTGTTCCTACACCGACGCGGGGTGGAGCAGCTCGGTAGCTCGCTGGGCTCATAACCCAGAGGTCGCAGGTTCAAATCCTGTCCCCGCTACTACACATGAAGCGGAGCCTGGGCATGCACGCCAGGCTCCGCTTCATATATTGCTCGGCGGTTTCCTCTCGGCCCAGCGGGTGATGTCGCCCATGCCCAGCGCGGCGATCTCCTCGGCGCGCTCCAGCGCGGCCTTCATCTGCGGCCCCGACACCCGCACCGGACCGCGCCGCAGCCGGTCCAGCTCCGAGAACCGCTGCCCGGCCGGCACTGCCAGCAGGTCATCCAGCACCGCTCGCTGGCCCGGCGTCAGCCGCACTGCGCGGTCCCGGGACCGGCTGGGACCTGCACGAGTACCGTCACTCCGCGCTGACCCACCTGGGCGAGCAGGGCGCCTCGCTCCTCATGCTGATGGCGAAGTCCCGGCACAGGAAGCCGGAGAACGTCCGTCGCTACTTCAAGCCCTCGCCGGAGGCGATCGCCGAGATCACCAGCCTGCTGGCGCCAGGTGATGCTCGGCGGTGACCTGGCGCCAGCAGGCTGGTCCCATCACGCTCGGTCAGGCGAGGGCCGCGCCGGAGGCTGGCGGCGCTCAGGGGCCAAGCAGCGCAGCACCACGTGCGGCCGTCCCACTCGACGAGGAAGGGCTCGGCGTGGGGCGGCGGAGTTCCCCAGACGCTGGAGCCGAGCAGGGTCACCGTCGCCGGCTGATTCCCGTTGATCAGTCCGCGGCGTCGCTCTGCCTGAGGTCATACCCGTCGCGATGGGTGAGGACCTC
This sequence comes from Streptomyces sp. NPDC091412, assembly GCF_044756885.1. Classification (NCBI taxonomy): domain Bacteria; kingdom Bacillati; phylum Actinomycetota; class Actinomycetes; order Kitasatosporales; family Streptomycetaceae; genus Streptomyces; species Streptomyces sp. NPDC091412. The sequence goes on from NZ_JBIVTV010000005.1 coordinate 163,559, forward strand.
CTCCATGTGGCCCTCCGCCCATGCCTTGATTCCCCGCATGATGCCCTGGAGCGAGCGGCCGAGATCGGTCAGCTCGTAACTGACGGTGACGGGCACCGTGGGGGTCACGGTCCTGGTCACCAACCCGTCGCGCTCGAGTGCGCGCAACGTCTGCGTCAGCATCTTCTGGCTCACGCCCGAGATCCGGCGGGACAGCTCGGAGAAGCGCATGGGCCGCGGTTCGTCGACGGTGGTCTCCCCAGCACGCGGGCCATCCCCGCCCAGCGCGGCGAGCACGAGGGCGACCCACTTGTCGGAGATTCGCTCCAGGAGCCGGCGGCTGGGACACATCGCGAGGAACGCGTCGTACTCCCGCTTGGCCTCGGCCCGCCGCTCGGACGCGGTGCTGGTCGCCATGACTCATCTCCTTCGTTCGGTGAGTTACTTACTTCAAGGTGCCTACTTCCCCATGGGAAGCGACTGCTTCCATGCTGGTGCTGCAGCACAGCGATGGCAAGACCTCACAAAAGTCCTCCACGAAGGAGTAGATGGCGATGAATCAGATGACCTCTCGGCGAGCCGTGGTCCGCGTTCCGTCCGGGCCCCAGTCGATCGAGACCGTCGACGTCCCGGCGGCCGAGCCGGGGCCGGGGGAGATCCGCGTCAAGATCGCCGCCGCGGCGATCAACCCCGTCGACCTGGGCGTGGCCGCGGGCGTCTTCCACCGCCTCGGCATGGTCCACCAGCCGGACTGGACCGGTCTCGGCTGGGACTTCGCCGGCACCGTCGAGGCTGCCGGACCCGACGTCGAGCTGCCGGTCGGTACCCGCGTCGCCGGGTTCCTCGACGGTTTCGACCGCGACCACGGCTCCCACGCCGAGCACCTCCTCGTCCCCGCCGCGAACGCCGCCGTCGTCCCGGACGGCGTGGACCTGGTAGAGGCGGCGACGGTGCCGCTCAACGCCACCGCCGCGGCCCAGCTCGTCGACCTCCTCGGCGACGCGCCGAGCGACGCCCGGCGCCTGCTGGTCACCGGCGCGGCCGGCGCGGTGGGCGCGCACGTCGCCGTCCTCGCCCAGGACCGCGGCTGGCAGGTGACCGGGCTGGCCCGAGCGGCCGACGAGCCGTTCGTCCGGGGCCTCGGCGTCGACTTCGCCACCGACCTCGGACAGGGCTGGGACGCCGTCGCCGACGCCGGAGCCCTGCAGGAGCCCGCCCTCCGGGCGGTGCGCGACGGCGGCCGTTTCGTCGGCGTGCAGCCGGCCGCGCGGCTCCCCCAGGAACGTGGCATCACCGTCGAGGTCATCTTCGCCCGTCCCGACGGTCCGCTGCTCGCCCGTCTGCTCGCGCGGGTGGCGGCGGGGGAGCTGCCGGCTCGCGTCCACGCCGTCGCGCCGCTCGACGACGCGGCCGACGCCTACCAGGCGATGGCCAAGGGCGGCGTCCGCGGCCGGATCGTCCTCGTCCCCTGACAGCGCAGCCCCAGCTCCACGACAACCACTTCGCCAAGAACGATTCCCTCGACAGAACAGGACAGCTGATGCTCACCACCATCGCCACCGTTGTCGCCGGCCTCCTCGGTGCGGGCCTCATCTTCATGGGCGGGAGCGCTATCACGAGGCCGCAGGGCCTCGCCGGTTTCGGCATCCCCGACGCACCGGTCGATGACCCCGGGTTCCGGCCCTGGCTGCGCGTGAAGGGTCTGCGGGAGATCGCGCCCGGGGCTTTCGTCTTCGTTCTGATGCTCGCCGCGACCTCGTCGGTGCTGGGTTGGTACCTGCTGGTGTTCGCCGCGATACCGGTCGGAGATGCGCTGGTCGTGCTGCGCAGCGGCGGGCCGAAGGCCACCGCATACGGCGTCCACGCCGCAACGGCGGCGGTGATGCTGGTGACCGGCATCTGCCTCCTGGTCTGACCCACGGCCCCCGTAGGGTGACTGTTCGAGGCTGCGCGCCGGGAGTGGAGGGACCAACCATGAAGTCAGTCGTCCTCTGGCGCGTCCAGGTCACGTAGCGGCCGCATCCCCCCGGGCAGGTCCGGCAGGTGGAAGGAGTAGCGGCCGAGCATGTTGATGTGGTGCCGGGTGAACGGTGAAAGGCGGGCAACGTCCTGGTCGCGGACCTCGAAACCGTCGGCCCGAAGCTTCTCGAGGGCGGCGTCCATGTAGCGGGTGTTGAACAGCACCAGGGCGTTGAGCACGAATCCGAGTGCGCCGAGCTGGTCCTCCATGCCGTCGAGGTACCGCTGGTAGAGCTGCCCGTAGCGACCGTGGAAGACGTTCCTCGCCAGTGCGTGACGGCCTTCCGCAGGTTGGCCTGGGCCTTGATCTGGCGGCGGTAACGGGGCTCGTCGGCCAGCCGCAGGATGTGCAGCGTCTTGGCGATCCGGCCGTAGTGGGCGATGGCGTCCCCCAGCGGGGTCGGGCGGCCGTCGCGCGACAGCATGCGGATGACGTCGTAGGCGCGCACGGCACCGGTGTGGATGGAGCCGATGATGCGCAGGATGTCCGCACCAGCTCCAGGTCAGCGTCGTCCAGGAAGAAGTACCGCTCCAGCTCCACCCGCGACGGCACCCCGTGGAACGCCCCATACCTGGCCGCCTGCTCATCCGTCAGGAACTCGACCGCCACCGCACCACTCCGAAGGTCGACAACAACGACCCGCGAAGACTCCGGGCAGCAATCACCCCCGGTCAACGCACCCGCGAACCCGGCGAAGGCTTACCGCACGATCTGACGGAGATGTTCCTCAACCCCCGTATCGCGCTCCCGCCTCCCCCGCACGGGCTACGGGCTCGCGCCCGCGCACCACGTCAGGGAGCACGGCGAACGCTCCGGCCGCGAGGATCCGGCCGTGCGGGGATCAGGCGGGTGAGAAGACGTGGTCGCTGATCAGCCGGGTGGCACCGACGACGCCGGCGACCTGGCCGAGCTCGCCGAGGACGATCGGCAGGTTGCCGGTCGCCAACGGCAGGGACTGCCGGTAGACCTGGGTGCGGATGCTCGCCAGGAGGTTGTGGCCCAGTCCGGTCAGGCCTCCCCCGATGACCACGAGGCCGGGGTTGAAGAAGCTGACCAGACCGGCGATGACCTGACCGGTACGTCGCCCGCCCTGGCGGATCAGGTCCAGGGACGCGGCGTCCCCGGCACCGGCGGCGGCCGACACGTCCTCGGGGGTCAGCCTCCCGGCCGCTTCGAGCCGTCCGGCCAGTTCCGTCGAGCGGCCGGACTGGGCGAGCGCGGTCGCGTCGCGGACGAGGGCGCTGCCGCCGAAGTACGCCTCCAGGCAACCGATGTTCCCGCAGGCGCACCGCGGACCCTCCGGGTCCGCCTGGATGTGGCCGATGTCGCCGGCGCTGCCGGTGACACCGCGATACACCTCGCCGCCGACGACGATGCCGCAGCCGATGCCGGTTCCGAGCTTCACGCACAGGAAGTCGCCCACGGACCGGGCGACGCCGGCCTGCTGCTCGCCCAGGGCCATCAGGTTCACGTCGTTGTCGACGAGGACGGGGCAGCCCAGCTCCTGGCTCATCGCCTCCCGGACGGGGAAGCCGTCCCAGCCGGGCATGATCGGCGGCGCGACGGGGACGCCCTCGGGGAACCGGACGGGTCCCGGCACCCCGATCCCGGCGCCGTCGAAGTGTTCCGCCAGCCCCGCCTCGCGCAGCTTGCCGGCCAGGGCGAGCACCCGCTCGAAGACCGCGACCGGGCCTTCGCGCACGTCCAGTGTCTCGGCCACGTGGCCGAGGACGTCCAACTCGGCGTTGGTGACCGCGACGTCGACGGAGGTGGCGCCGATGTCCACGCCGAGGAACCGCAGCGACGGGGCGATCCGGACGTTGTGCGAGCGGCGGCCACCGCGGGAGGCGGCGAGACCGTCCTGCACGACCAGGCCGGTCTCCAGCAGCCGGTCGATCTCGAAGGCGAGCTTGGAACGCGACAGCTCGACCTGCTCCCCCAGGGCGACCCGGGACTGCGGGCCGAGGTCGCGCAGGAGGCGGAGCAGCCGGGCCTGATGAAGATTGGCCGGTCGAGCCGTCATAGACCTCACGCCGCCCCCGTCATGGCAAGAACCGTTCGCATGCCCGGCACTTGGGGGGCACGACTTTGGAAAGGACCGTAGCACCGAGGCGCCGCCGATGAAAGAAACTTGTGCACTAACGAGTGGAACTTTCATCTGCGGATGGACAAAGCCGTGCGCGACAGCTTCATGGACCCGGTGCCGGAGGGTGCCCTGGCGGGCCGCTGAAGCGGCCCGCCAGGGCTCACGGCTCAGGCGGTGTCACCGCCCCGGCCGTGACTCACGCGCCGGAGGGCCCTCGGTTGGGCTTGCCGACGTCGGACTGACCCGCCGCCTTCTTGATCTCGGCGGCCTCCCGCTGGTCGATGACACCCTCGTCCCGCAGCGTCTGGACGACCTTTCCGACGTGGGAGACGAACGTGCCGTGGTTCTCCCAGGCCCGGTTGTCCTCGATCAACTCGTTGATCGTGCAGCCGTCGGCCGTGACGCGGTTGGGAACACCGGTGTTGATCGAACCGACGAACACGGTCGCCCGGTCGTCCCTTTCCGGACAGTCGGTCGGCGGCTCACTGTCGACGACGGTGAGGGACAACGACTTCGGCGTGGACGTGTTGCCGGCCTTGTCGGTGGCCCGGTAGAGGAAGGCATGGCTACCGGCCCTGTCGATCACCACCGGTGCCGAGTACTGGAGGTAGGGGCCGCCGTCGAGGGAGTACTCGATCCTGGCCACTCCGGACCCGGTGTCCGAGGCGGACACCGTCACCGTCGCACTGCCGACGTAGTTACCGGAGGCGTCCTTCGTCCCGGACACGGTCGCCGACGTCTCCGGCGGCGTCTTGTCCTCCGGAACAGCCGCCACCACGGTGAACTCCACCGACTTCACAGCCGACGTGTTCCCCGCCTTGTCCGACGCCCGATACGACAACGTATGCGCACCGACCTGACTCACCTGAACCGGCGCCGAATAAGCCGCATAGGCCGCACCGTCCAGCGAATACTCGACCTTCGCCACACCCGACTCGGCATCCGAAGCCGACACCGTCACCGTCGCGCTACCGACGTAGTTGCCGGAGGCGTCCTTCGTCCCGGACACGGTCGCCGACGTCTCCGGCGGCGTCTTGTCCTCCGGAACAGCCGCCACCACGGTGAACTGCACCGACTTCACAGCCGACGTGTTCCCCGCCTTGTCCGACGCCCGATACGACAACGTATGCGCACCGACCTGACTCACCTCAACCGGCGCCGAATA
>NZ_JBIVTV010000005.1:168905-563481 GCF_044756885.1 Streptomyces sp. NPDC091412
AGGCCGCACCGTCCAGCGAATACTCGACCTTCGCCACACCCGACTCGGCATCGGACGCGGACACCGTCACGGTCGCACTGCCGACGTAGTTACCGGAAGCATCCTTCGTCCCGGACACGGTCGCCGACGTCTCCGGCGGCGTCTTGTCCTCCGGAACAGCCGCCACCACGGTGAACTCCACCGACTTCACAGCCGACGTGTTCCCCGCCTTGTCCGACGCCCGATACGACAACGTATGCGCACCGACCTGACTCACCTCAACCGGCTTCGAATAAGCCGCGAACGCACCACCGTCCAGCGAATACTCCACACTCGCCACACCCGACTCGGCATCCGAGGCGGACACCGTCACCGTCGCACTGCCCACGTAGTTACCGGAAGCATCCTTCGTCCCCGACACCGTCGCCGACGTCTCCGGCGCGGTGGTGTCGCCGCCCTGTGCCGGGGTGACGACGAGTACACCGGTCATCAGCTGGTGGCCCGGCATCGCGCAGAAGTAGCGGTAGACACCGGGCGTGAGGACGACTTCGGCCGTGTACTTGCCGCCGTTGGAGTCGAAGGGGCTCGCCTGGAGGTTGAGGCTGACGTCCTTGTTGTAGTCGGAGTTCGAGACGTCGAAGGTCAACGTGTGCGGCATTCCGGTGGTGTTGCCGGTCGCCGCGCTGTTCTCGAACACGATCGTCGTCGGGCCGGCCACCGCGGTGGTGGGGGCCGACGTGTACTTCGTGTAGTCGTCGCCGGCCGTCCAGGTGAGCACCTGGTTCGCCGCCTTCTCGGACCCGCGGCTCGCCGCCGCGTACGCGGCAGGCACGGCCAGCGAGAAGGCCGCGAGGGCGACGGCCACCAGCGCCACCAGCACCGGATGTGCGCGGAATCGGTTGCGTGGCGCTGATCTTGAGAGGGGCGGATCCGTCTTGGCATGGAGCAGTCTTCTGAACACCGCTGCACCTTTCGCGAATTCGCTTGTGCGGCACCGCGCAGGGACTCGCGATCCCGTCTAGTGGATGTCCAGCCGCCGGGATGAGCGCGTCGAGGGGGTGGTCTCCCGGACCCAACCTCTCTCAAAGTGCGGCAACGTTGGGAAGCTACCGGGCTTTTGACTACTCGCCAAGGTCTATGGCCACAATCCAACCAACTTTGACCTGAGTCTGGAAAAACTGGAGGGGCGCCCGCTACGGTGAGGCGGTCCCGAGGCGAATCCCGTTCGCCCAGCCGTCCCGATTCCCGCCGTATCCGGCCCATCGAGCCAGGCCGGACGGCTGCCACCGGAGTCCGATCCGACGACCGCCCGCCTGCCCCACGGGCCTGAACGCCCCGCGCACCACCGCCCACCGCCCTGACGGGACGGCTGCCGTCGGCGGCGGCTCACATCACCACCACGCGACGCCTTCGGGCCCGCACGCGTTTTGAGGATTGGAGAGCGATGACCGAGTCAGGCGCAGGTACGAGACGCCTCTTCTCCCGGCGAGCCTTCGCCGCGGGGGCGGCCGCCACGGCGGTCGTACCCACGGTGCTCGGCGCCACCGCCGCCACCGCCGACCCGAAGGACAAGCCGACGGGGAACGGACAAGGAAACGGCAAGGGCACCGTCCGCAACCTGACCCTGTACATGGAGAGGCTGCCGAACGGGGACATGGGCTACGGCCTGAAGCCGGGCGAGGCGACGATCCCCGGCCCGCTCATCGAGCTGACCGAGGGCGACACGATGAACATCGAGGTCGTCAACAACCTGGACGTCGCCGCGAGTCTGCACGTGCACGGCATGGACTACGACGTCGCCAGCGACGGCACCAAGATGAACGACAGCGTCGTCGAGCCGGGCGGTCGGCGGACCTACGTCTGGCGCACCCACGCCCCGTCGAACCAGGGCGGGACGTGGGAGGCCGGCAGCGCCGGCTACTGGCACTACCACGATCACAACGTGGGAACCGAGCACGGTACAGGCGGCATCAAGAAGGGCCTCTACGGTCCCGTGATCGTGCGCCGCAAGGGCGACGTGCTGCCCGACAAGCAGTTCACGGTCGTGTTCAACGACATGACGATCAACAACCGGGGCGCCCACGACGCGCCCACCTTCAAGGCCGTCCGCGGTGAGCGGGTGGAGTTCATCGTGATCACACACGGCGACTTCTTCCACACCTGGCACATCCACGGCCACCGCTGGGTGGACAACCGCACCGGTATCCTCCAGGGTCCGCAGGACGTGAGCCGGGTCATCGACACCAAGACGGTCGGCCCCGCGGACTCCTTCGGGTTCCAGGTGATCGCGGGTGACCGGGTCGGCGCGGGTGCCTGGATGTACCACTGCCACGTCCAGAGCCACTCGGACATGGGCATGGCCGGTGTGTTCCTCGTGACCGAGGCCGACGGCTCGGTCCCCGGCGGCATGCCCCACCACATGGCCGAGACCGACGGCTCGGTCGCCGACGGCATGCACCACCACTAGAAGGCAGCGGCGGCGCCCTCGATCCGGGCTCCGCCCCCCAAGCCACGCCCGTCGTACCACCTGACGGTCCGACGGGCGTGTACGACTGCCGCCGGCCGGTCCTCACCCGCAAGGACCTGAGGCGAACCTGTCCTCGTCCCTCCGGCACCCGTCCTTCCCGGGCATCGTGACCGCCCGCCGAAATCCGTCTCACCCGGCGCACGCCGGGTGAGGCGTCCGCGGCAGCCCTCGCTCCATCCCCTGATCGCTCTTCCGTTGTCGGATCGAGTCAAGGAGCAAGCATGGGCAAGAGAGACCGGTTCGCCCTCTCACGACGAAGCGGAGCGCCGCCGTCGCGTCCCGCGCGGGCCTCTGGTCACGCGTGGTCCTGGCGCCGTGCGGTCGTCCTGCTGTCCAGCGCCGCGCTGACCGTGGGACTTGCCACGCTGCCGGCCGTGGAGGCGAACGCGCAGCCGCCGGCTGAGACCACCCAGGGCGCCGGCGCCGAGAGCCAGGTGAACGTCCTGGTCTTCCACGGACCGGCCGCCAAGCAGGACGACCCCGTGAAGAAGGCCGCGGCGGCGATCGAGACCCTCGGCGAGAAGAACGGGTTCAAGGTCGTCGAGTCCGATGACGCCGGTGTGTTCACCACCGCGAGCCTCGCCAAGTACCGAGGGGTGGTGTTCCTGTCGGCCGACGGCGTGACCCTCAACGCCGAGCAGGAATCCGCGTTCCAGTCGTACATCAAGAACGGCGGCGGATTCGTCGGCGTCCACGACGCCGCCCGGGCGCAGTCCGACTCCTCCTGGTTCACCGGGCTGATCGGCACCCGGCCCGCCCTGGGCCTGCCCGACGCCGAGAAGGTCGTCGAGAGCGCGGTCAACTCGGACAACCCGCCGAGCGAGACCAAGGACAAGCTGTTCGACGGCAAGGACGACACCAAGTGGCTGGCCCGTACGCCGACCGCCTGGGTCACCATGAAGCTGGACAAGCCGGTCGCGGTGGTCAACTACGCTCTGACCTCCGCCAACGACTACCAGGGTCGGGACCCGAAGGACTGGAAGCTCCAGGGTTCGCAGGACGGCCAGAACTGGACGACCCTGGACACCCGGAGCGGCGAGACCTTCCCGTCGCGGTTCCAGACCCGGCAGTTCCAGTTCTCCAACAGCACGGCCTACCAGCACTACCGGCTGGAGATCACCGCGAACAGCGGTGAGCCGCTGACCCAGTTGGCCGAGCTGCGGCTGTTCAACGCCAACCCGACGCCCCCGCAGGCCTCCAAGGTCCAGCAGGCCGTGGTTGACGTGACGGACCGTCAGCACCCGGCCAACGAGGGCCTGCCGCTGAACTGGACCCGCTCCGACCAGTGGATCAACTGGGATCCGAACCCGATCGGCAAGGTCCACACCATCGCCCAGGTCGAGGAGTGGAAGTACAAGCCGGGCGCCGGCGCCAACGGCGCGTTCCACCCGATCTCGTGGTGCCGTGACTACGACGGCGGCCGGTCCTTCTACACCGGCATGGGCCGCACCGAGGAGAGCTACACCACCGACACCAAGTTCCAGAGCCACCTCCTCGGCGCCATCCAGTGGACCACCGGCATGGTCCGCGGCGACTGCCAGGCGACCATCGCTTCCAACTACAAGACCGAGCGCCTGACCGCCCAGAACCAGGCGGGGCAGCTCGACCAGATCGGTGAGCCGCACGGTCTCACCATGGCCCCCGACGGCAAGGCCTTCTACATCGGCAAGGCCGCCTGCCCGTCCGGCCCGATCGTCGACTGGAACGACCCCAAGGTCGGTCTGGGCTGCGGCACCATCCACCAGTGGGACCCCAAGACCAAGAAGGTCAAGCTGCTCACCACGCTCGACGTGATGGGCAACCGGGGCAGCGGCGACGAACTGGTCAAGAACGAAGAGGGCCTCGTCGGCATCACCCTCGACCCGAAGTTCGACAAGAACGGGTGGATCTACATCTACTGGATGCCGCACGAGTCGATCGACCGCGACAAGCGGATCGGCCAGCGGACGGTCTCCCGGCTGACCTACGACTTCGCGTCCGAGTCCATCGACCAGGGCACCCGTAAGGACCTGCTGCACTGGGACACGCAGATCCACAGCTGCTGCCACGCCGGTGGCGGCATGTCCTTCGACAAGGACGGCAACCTCTACATCGGCTCCGGGGACAACAACTCCTCCGGCGGCTCCGACGGCTACTCCGGGAACAACTGGACCCAGGACTACAAGGGCGTCTCCTTCCAGGACGCACGCCGCACCTCCGGCAACACCAACGACCTCAACGGCAAGATCATCCGTATCCACCCCGAGTCCGACGGCACCTACACCATCCCCAAGGGCAACCTCTTCGCGCCGGGCACGGCCAAGACCCGCCCGGAGATCTACGTGATGGGTGTCCGCAACATCGCGCGGCTCTCCATCGACCCGGTGCACAACTGGCTGAACGCCGGCTGGGTCGGTCCGGACGCGGGAGCCTCCAACCCGGAGCTGGGCCCGGCCAAGTACGAGACGGCCACGGTCATCACCTCCGCGGGCAACCAGGGCTGGCCGTACTGCATGGGCAACCGGCAGCCGTACCGTGACCGCAGCAACACCGACGCCAAGGTCCTCACCGGCTGGTACGACTGCGACCACCTCAAGAACGAGTCGCCCCGCAACACCGGTCTGGTGGACATCCCGCCGGCCCGCGACAACATGATCTGGTACTCGCCCCAGGGCGGCGGACCGGTCTTCCCCGAGCGCTCCGACGGCAGCGGCGTCCCCAGCTACGTCGACAGCGAGGCCACCTACACCCAGCCGTACCTCAAGGGCGGCGGCCAGGCCGTCATGTCCGGTCCGACCTACCACCGTTCCCAGGTGGACACCAAGAGCGGTGTCGCCTGGCCGGCGTACTGGGAGGACAAGTGGTTCATCGGAGACGAGTCCAACGCCAACAACCGGGTCGCGGTGACCCTCGACCCCGACCACATCAAGGACCAGGGCGCGCCGGCCTTCGGTGAGGACCTGCGCAGCATCATCGCGCCCGGCGGCGGCGCCACCCAGCTGCAGAGCTGGATGGACGCCAAGTTCGGTCCCGACGGCGCCCTGTACATGCTCGACTACGCGGGCGGCTTCTTCAGCCTGCACAACAACCAGAAGCTCATCCGCATCACCTACCAGGGCGGCCCGGCCACCCCGAAGCCGCAGGACGCGGGGGCGCGGGTCATCACCCAGAGCAAGCCGAAGGCGGTGGCGTTCTCCAGCGCCAAGACCGGCGGTGTGGCCTGGGAGTGGGACTTCGGCGACGGCAGCAAGCCCTCGCACGAGGCCAACCCGACGCACACGTACGCCGACTACGGCACGTACCACGCGAAGCTGACGGTCACCTACGCCAACGGCGAGAAGGCCACCGCGACGCTCGACGCCAAGGCCGGCTGTCCGGCTCCCGACGCCCGGCCGACCGTCCAGCTGCTGGACACCGACACGGGCGTGACCAACCACAAGGCCGGTGGCGGCTGCACCGTCAACGACCTGATCGACGACGAGGCCTCCTGGTCGAACCACGGCGAGTTCGTCAGCCACGTCAACGCCGTGGTCAACGACCTCCGCAAGGAAAACGTCCTCGACAACCGCGAGTCGTCGGCGATCAGCAAGGCGGCGGCGAAGTCCGAGATCGGCAAGGTCGCCGGATACAAGTCCATCTTCGACGGGACCGCGGCGAGTCTGGCCGACTGGCGGCAGGCGGGCGCGGGCTCGTTCTCGGTCCAGCCGGACGGCACCATGCGCAGCTCCGGCGGCATGGGCATGCTGTGGTACGCCAAGCAGGAGTTGAAGGACTTCTCGGTCAGGCTCCAGTTCCGGGACGTGGCTCCGGACAACGCCAACGCCAACAGCGGCGTCTTCATCCGGTTCCCGGACCCGCGCACACCGCTGGCGGAGCGCCCGGCCGGCAGTTGCGGGACGGTGGGCTCGGCCCGTACCGCCCCCGAGTGGGTCGCGATCTACTGCGGCCAGGAGATCCAGATCTACGACGGGGCCACGGGCGAAGCCCAGAAGACCGGTTCCGTCTACAACTTCAAGTCGCTTGGCCTGGACAAGGCGGGGGTGACCCCGAAGGGCCAGTGGAACGACTACGAGGTGCGTGCGGTCGGACAGCACTACACGATCATCCGCAACGGCGTGGTGATCAACGAGTTCGACAACACGCCCGGCAAGTCGTCGTCCCGTGCGGGTGACCCGCCCACGGACCTGCGTCAGTTCCTCAGCGGGTACATCGGGCTGCAGAACCACAGCAACACCGATCTGATCGAGTTCCGCAACATCCGGGTACGGAGTCTGTAGCCGGACAGCAAGAGGAGCCGGGCTCGGGGCGGTCGCCCCGGGCCCGGCTCCTCTTTTTCCCGCTTCCGCGTCGGCCGGTTCTAAGCGTGCGAGCGGTCAGCCCAGTTGGGTGTCCAGCCACTGCAGGACGTCGGGGGTCACGGGGTCGGTGATGTCGGCGAACTCCTCGTGCCTCTTCAGGAACTTGGCCACGTACGGACAGACGGGCACGATCCGCTTTCCGGACTCGCGTACGTCGGTGAGCGCCTCCTGGACCAGCTGGGAGGCGAGGCCCTGTCCGGCGAAGGCGTCGTCGACCTCGGTGTGGTAGAAGACGCGCTGTTCACCGCGGTCGCGGTAGGCGGTCAGTCCGGCGCGCTTGCCGTCGACCAGGATTTCGTAGCGGTGCTTCGCGTCCGCCCGCTGGACGGTCGCAGCGGTGGAGGGCTGGCTCATCGGATGCCTCTCGGATGGGGTCGGTGACACGTCGAACGGATCAGTGGCGCGGTGGATTCCTGCGCGGCGTGATGACGGCGTTCGGCAGTGCGGGGGCGGGAAGCCGGTCTCCCGGGTACCCCTCGACCGCGCCGAAGCGATCGGAGGAGTTCTGCCATGCGTCACGGGCCTTGGCGATGTCCTCGTGGCTGCGCCCGATGAAGTTCCACCACATGACGATCTCCTCCTCGAACGGGGTTCCGCCGAGCAGGACCGTCCGTGCGATGTCGTCCGACTCGTTCGTCAGCGTCAGCGCGTCGACGCCCGGATGGGCGTAGCCCATCTCCGCGGGAGCCACCAGGGTGCCGGCCAGGCGTACCTCTCCCTGGTCGACCAGGAGGCCGTGCTCGAAGCCGGGGTCCACGGCGAGCGTGAGGGCGGCGCGCGGCTGGAGGACGATCTCGGCGCCGAGCAGGGGCGTGAAGGTCCGCACCGGGGAGGCGTGGCCGGCCAGGGAGCCCAGGAAGACCCTGATCTCGGCCCCGTCGATCCGCGCGGGCTCGGGTACGTAGTGCTGGAAGTCCCGTGCGGCGTCGCGGTGCTCCCCCGGCAGCGCCACCCACAGCTGGACTCCGTGCAGGACGGTGGTCCGTGGGGTGGAGACCTCCGAGTGGCAGATGCCGTACCCGCCGGTCATGAGGTTCAGCTCGCCGGGCCGTACGTAGGCGTGGCTGCCCAGGCTGTCCCGGTGCTCGATCTCCCCGCTGAACAGCCAGCTCACCGTCTGGAGCCCGGTGTGCGGATGCGGGGCGACGTCCATGCCGCCCGTCACCGAGACGTCGTCGGGGCCGTAGTGATCGGCGAAGCACCAGGCGCCGATCAGGGTCCGGGTGCGCTGCGGCAGGGTCCGCCGCACGGTCATCGCCCGGGGGCCGCCGAGGGGCACGTCCCGCGCGGTCAGGACGTCGACCCGGGCCGCCTCGGTCGGCCGCTCGCCGTCCGCCGGCCCGCCGCACCGCACTTCCATGGGTTTCGTCTCGGCGTTGCTCACCGTGGACCGCCTCTCCCAAGAATCGTTTTACATTCAACTATCATGCCGCGATAATAGGTCGGCGACACCGGCAGGTGCACACGACACGACACACCACACGACAAGGGAGCCGCACAGGCCCCGGAGGAGTCCCAGGTTGAGCACCCACACGACGGAGGCCGCGGACCGGCGGATCTTCATCGACAAGCAGAGCCCCACCGCCTACCGCGCGCTCGTCCAGACCGCGGAAGCGGTCCGTACGGTCGCCGCCGAGGCGGGGCTCGACCGGACGCTCGTGGAACTGGTCAACCTGCGCGTGTCGCAGATCAACGGCTGCGCCTACTGCCTCAACGTACACACCAGGGCGGCCGTGCGGGCGGGCGAGACCACACAGCGGATCGGGGTGCTGGCGGCCTGGCGGGACACCGAGCTGTTCACCCCCGACGAGCGCGCGGCGCTCGCGCTCGCGGAGGCGACCACCGACCCCGGTGACGCGGCGCTTCAGGAGGCCGCGTACGACACGGCCCGCGAGGTGCTCACCGACGACCAGATCTCCGCCGTGATCTGGGCGGCGGTCACCATCAACGCGTTCAACCGGATCTCGATCATGAGCAAGCATCCGGTGCGGCCGCAGTAGACGGCCCCTGGCCGGGGCGGCTCAGCGCTGCCGCAGGTATTCCGCGCCCAGCGCCCGCAACCGGTCGTGGACCCCGGTGTAGGCGCGGGCGCCGCCGAGGATCCGCTTGGGCAGCTTGGCGACCATCGTGTACTGGGTGTCGCAGACGTTCGCCGCCGGTGCCAGCCCGGCCTGGCTGACCAGCTGGTAGGCGTCCAGCTGGTCGAGCCCCAGCAGATCCGCCGTCCACTGCACCAGATCGTGCTGGCTGATCCGGAAGGCGTCCTCCAGGGGGCGCGCGTGGCCCGTGCTCAGCAGGAAGTCGTCGTTCTCCAGCCGCGGCACCGCGGGCGCGCCGCCCTTGACGAGATCCACGGCCACGACCGTGTTCATGGCGGTCTCCACAGCGGTCCCGCACACCTCGCCCTCACCCTGCCGGGCGTGGCCGTCCCCGATGGCGAGCATCGCGCCCTCGACGTTGACCCCGAAGTACACGGTGGTCCCGGCGCGCAGCTCGGGTGTGTCCATGTTGCCGCCGTGCACACCCGGTGAGATGGACATCAGCCGTTCGCCCGCGGCGGGGGCGACGCCGACCGTGCCGTGCATCGGATCCAGCGGCAGGTCCACCGCGAAGTCGCTGCGGCGGGCCTCGAACCGGCAGGTGCCGGCCTTGGCGTCGATGGCGTAGAGCCAGACCCGCTCCTCCAGCGCCGGATGCAGCATGGCGGTGGTATGGGTGGCGGTCAGCGCGCCGAAGTGCGGGAAGGTGCTGGACACGCCCCAGTCACGGGCCGGGGAGATGTCCACGAAGTGCACCGCCAGCGCGTCGCCGGGTTCGGCGCCGGCGACGGCGATGGGACCGGTGACCGGGTTCAGGTAGGGGAAGGTGCACACCTGGCTGGGCAGGTCGGCCGTTGCGCGTACCCGGCCGCCGAAGCAGTCCTCGGTGGTCAGCTCCACGATGCTGCCGGGCGGCACCGTCACGACGGGCGACCCGCCGCCGAAGGAGTAGGCGTACCGGTCCGGGTCCGTGGGGATGCTGATCACCTGGGCGAGCGTGTTCAATGCGACTCCTATCCTGCGGGGTGTACGGGATGCCGCGTGGGCGAGCGGCGCCTATCCGTCGCGCGGCGGTGTCGCCGCCGGCTCGTCCGTGGTCTCCATGACGGCCAGGCGCGGTCGGCGGCCGGTCAGCAGCAGCCCGGCCAGTACCGCCGCACCGACGCCCAGCCAGACGAACCCCAGTCGCTGCGCGGCGATGTCGGCGTTGAACACGACGTAGGCCAGGATGGCGAAGCCGATGGCGGGCGCGATCAGATGCCGCCAGTAGTCACGGCTGCGCCGGCGGATCAGGTAGTGGACGACCACGGACACGTGCAGGACCAGGAAGGTCGTCAGCGCACCGAAGTTGATCAGGGTGCTCAGCAGAGTCACGCCGTCGTCGCGGGAGTTCATGTAGAGGCCCAGCACCAGCGAGACGGCGGCCGTGAGCAGGGTCGCGTTGACCGGAACCCGGTGCCGTGGGTGAACCCTGGCCAGGAAAGAGGGCAGTTGCCGGTCCCGTGCCATCGCGTAGAGCAGTCGGGAGGTGGCGGCCTGGGCCACCAGCGAGTTGGCGAAGCCCCAGGCCACGGCGGTGGCCGCGGCGGTCAGGGTGGCCAGCCACTCGCCGGAGGCCACGCGGGCCGCGTCGTAGAAGGCGGTGCCGTCGGGGTCGCCCCGGTCGATGAGCTTGTCCGGGTCGGGCACCAGCAGGGCGGCCAGCCAGGTCTGGACGATGAACAGGGCGCCGGCCAGCAGCAGCGCCGCCACCATCGAACGACCGATGGCGCGGGCGGATTCCTTGTTCTCCTCGGCCAGCATCGAGATGCCGTCGAACCCGAGGAAGCTCAGCACGGCGATGGAGACGGCGCCGAAGACCAGCCCCCAGGAGAAGGTCCCGCCGTTGTAGACCGCGGTGAAGTCGAAACCGCGGCCCTTGCCCCGGGCGAGCGCGATCACGCCGATCACCACGAAGACCGCCAGCACGACGAGTTCGGCCAGCAGCATCACCTTGTTGACCCGCGCGGTCATCCGGATGCCCGCGTAGTTGACCGCGGTGTTGAGCACCACGAAGCCCAGCAGCCAGAGCCACACCGGGACGGCCGGGACCAGCGAGTTCATGGCGATCCCGGCGATCAGGTACAGCAGTCCGGGCACCAGCACGTAGTCGAGGAGGATCATCCAGCCGGAGAGGAACCCGACGGGAGCCGCGATGCCCCGTCCGGCGTACGCGTAGACCGAGCCGGACATGGGGAACGCCCGGGCCATCTGCGCGTACGACAGCGCGGTGAACATCATCGCCACCATGCCGATCGCATAGGTCAGGGCGACCATGCCGCCGGAGCCCTGGAAGACGCTGCCGAAGATCCCGAAGGGCGCGATGGGCACCATGAAGACCAGCCCGTAGACCAGCAGGTCGCGGAAGGTCAGGGAGCGGTGGAGTTCTTGCCGGTAGCCGTAGTTCTGGAGCGAGTCGGGAGGCGGACGTTCGGCCATCGCGTTCTCCTCACTGCCGGGTGCCGGAACTGCGGGGAGAGCGTAGGGCCAGTCGGTTCCGGACGGAAGCGTTACGGTGGGGACGGGCCGGTCGGTCGCGCCCCGGCCGCGTGGCCACCGCTCATGGGCGAGGGCGAATCGAAGAGCGCCCCGGGTGATGGTCCCCAACAGGCCGTGTGGGCCCGGCCCCGTCACGTGCGCTGCTCGCCACATGGTCCCCAGGAACGATCGAGGGGCCTTCTCAGGTTTCGTCTGAAAAGGCCCCTGACCGGCGACTTCGCAAAGTCGGGACGACAGGATTTGAACCTGCGACCCCTTGACCCCCAGTCAAGTGCGCTACCAAGCTGCGCCACGTCCCGGTGCGTTCGTGCGGGGATCCGCCCGAACGCGCAGGTGAACCTTACCTTACGCGGGCGGGTGCGACCGATTTCCGGCTATCCCTCCACGCCCGTGTAGGCGGCGGTGGTGCGGTCGGCGGCCTCGCGTGCGCGTGCCGGGTCCTCGCCGCTCGCGACGTTGGCCGCGTACCACCCCTCGCTGCTCGCGGCGACGAATCGGCGGCCCTCCTCGGAGCCCATCCAGGCCATGGCCTCGCGGGAGTCGACCGGAGCGCCGCTCGACAGGTGGAGGGTCAGACCGATGAGCATCATGTCCCAGCCGACCCCGACCGCGCCGGGGCCGAACTCGCCCCACTTGGTGTCGTCGACGTGGAAGAGGTGGTCCAGCTCGAAGCGCGTGCCGCCGCCGTCCCGCGGGGTCAGGCGCAGCTCGATCCAACTGGTCTCGCCGCCGTACTCCCAGGTCGCGGCGAAGCCCTTGGGCGGGTCGCAGCGTTCGATCGTGCCGCCGGCGTTGCCTTCGAGCTGGTAGTGGCCGCCCAGGCGGAGTTCGCCGGTGACGGGGAGGAACCAGCGCGGGATGCGCTCGGGGTTGGTGCAGGCGTCCCAGACGTCGTCGAGGGGGGCGTCGTAGGACTGGCTCACGGTGACCACACGGGCCTCGGCCGCCTTGAAGACGCGGCGGCCGACCTGGCGGTCCACGGCGTTGATCTGATGGGTCACGTCGATCATGGGGTGCTCCTCGGGGGGTCGTCGGCACCGCGCAGCCGGCGTTCGCGCCTGCCGCGGGCCAGCTCGGTGGCCAGCGCGTCCAGGGGCTGGGCCCAGAAGCCGCGGAACCGGTCGAGCCAGGCGTCGACGTCCCTGAGCGGTGCGGAGTTCACCGCGTACAGCCGCCGGGCGCCCTCGGGGCGGACGGTCGCGAAGCCGTTCTCCCGCAGCACCTTCAGATGCTGCGACACCGCGGGCTGCGAGATCCCGAACTCCGCCGTGACGGCGTCGCAGACGGCGCCGGAGGTCTTCTCGCCGTCGGCGAGCAGTTCCAGTATCCGCCGCCGGACGGGGTCGCCGAGGACGTCGAACGCGTGCATGGCCGCCAACGTATCACCCACCACTTATATAAGTCACCACTGATATGCCACCCGGCGCGGCCCCGGAGCCCAGCAGACCCTCAGCGCGTGCGCCGGGCCGCCTCTGCGGCCTCGTGTTCACCCTCGACATCCTTGGCGTAGACGAGGAAGTCGTCGACCATGCGATGGAAGAGCGCCGCGAGGCGGCGCAGGTCCTCCGGGGACCAGTCGGCCAGGGCGAGCTGCATGCCGCGGGCCCCGACCTCACGGATGCGGGAGATGGCGTCCTTACCGAGGTCGGTGAGCCGGATGCGCTGGGCACGACGGTCGTCGGGGTCGGGAATCCGGATCACATGGCCGGAGCGCTCCAACTGCTGCACCGTGCGCGTGACGTGGGAGGCCTCCACGCCCAGACGGTTGGCCAGCCCCCCCGGCCGCTGCGGCTCGCAGTCGGCGATCTGGCGCAGCAGGGCGACCGCCGCCCGGTCCAGCGGCACCCCGGCCAGACTCATCAGCCTCTCGTGCTGCCGGGCCCGTGTCCCCAGGTAGGTGATGCGCATCAGGGCGCGCTCGATCTCGGCCACTTCGGGCGAGACGGGTCCGGTGGGCAACGATGGAGTGACCATACCGGCAACTTTACCATATCATTGCCTTACTCAAGTAATTTGCTGCGACCTTGGAACGCAGTACGGCGACGTGTACGCGGAGCCGTTTTCCCGACCGGTCACGCCCCGGGCCCCGTCCCCGGGGACGGCTGGGACGTCCCCGGGGACGCGGGGACGGCATCCCGGAGGCGTGGCGCGGAAACGCTGGGCGGCATGCGATCACGACGCGTGATCGCAGGAACGACAGCCCGGAGGTTTCCATGATCCGACGGACCCTCACCAGCGGCGTGCTGGCCGCGGTCGCGACGCTCGCGCTCGTGCCCACGGCGGCCGACGCCGCCCCGGCCCACCCCGGCTCACGCCCGGCCGTGTCGGCGGTCGCACCGCACCTGCTTCCCCCGATGCTGCCCGAGCCCGCCCAGCCGGCGCGTCACGTCAACCGCTGGGCGACGCACCACCGTTCGATCCACTCCCTCGGACGCGTGGTCACGCACCGCCGGGCACTGAACGTCCGCTCCGGCCCCAGCACCCGGTACCGGGTGGTCGGCGTCCGGCACTCACACCGTCTGGTGGCGCTGAAGTGCCGGACGCACGGGTCATGGGTGGGCGGCACCCGGCAGTGGTACCGCCTCGCGCACGCACGGGGTTACGTCTCCGCGCACTACGTACGGGTACGGAGCACCTTGCCGTGGTGCTGACGCGCCGTCACGCCCGTACGCGGTGACCGGCCGGGCCCGTCCAGGAGCAGCGCGCTCCCGGACGGGCCGTCCGTTCGAGGTGTGTCGGTGCCCTCAGCCCGGGAAACCATCCCGACAACCGGGGCGAAACGCCCAAAGCGGGAGTGGAGTCGGGAGCAGCAGCATGCGGCAACCCCAAGGAACGGCAGCATCAACCGGGCAGTTGACGACAGCCCTGCGCGAGCTGCGGGACCGTACGGGTCTGAGCCTGGCGGCCCTGGCCGCGCGCACTCCGTACAGCAAGTCCGCCTGGCACCGCTATCTGACCGGGGCCAAGCACCCGCCCCGGTCGGCCGTGGAGGCGCTCGCCCGGCTCGCGGGCGCCGATCCGGTCCCGGCGCTGGCCCTGTGGGACGCCGTCGGCGAGTCCCCTTCCGTGGCCGCCGAGCCCGATCCCGGGCCTGATTCCGATCCCGGGCCTGATTCCGATCCCGGACCGGATCCCGGACACAAGTCCGGAGCCGAGCCCGTCCCCCGCCCCGAGGCCGAGTGCGCGTCCGAGCCGGCGAACCCGTTCAGGGCGCGGCTGAGACGCCTGCCGCTGCTGACGGCCCTCGCCCTGCCCGCCGCGGCCACCGCGGTGGCCGCGGGCCTCCTCACGCCCTCCCCCGGCAGGCCACCGGGCGCCCGGGTGGTGATGGCGTCGACACGCTGTCACAGCGCCTCCTGTCAGGGCGAGTTGCCCGATGCCTCGTCCTGCGCCGGGGACGCGCGCACCCAGAGCGCCGTGGCGGGCGCGACGTACACCGTGTGGCTGCGGTACTCGCCCTCCTGCCGTACCGCCTGGTCCCAGGTGCGGGTACGGGGCGCGGTCGCCCGGGAGATCTCCGTACGGGTGGGCGGGAACGCTCTGTCGGCCACCTACGCCGCCGCCGACGCCAGCGGCGACACGAGCCCCATGATCAGCGTCTCCTCCCCGCGGGGTGTGGAGGCCTGCGCCGAGGTCGAGGGGAAGCTGGCCTGCACAGGCCTGGACCCCGACGCGCCGGACCACCCGTGACGCCCACGGAAAGGGCGGGAGTGTCAGCTCGCGGCCAGGAGGTCCTGGCGGGGGCTGCTCTGCGCGGGGTCCTTCCGGCTCCGCAGGGCCGCGATGCCGATGAAGACCATGGAGGAGACGCCGGCCAGCGCGAAGGCCGTGAAACCCCAGTCGCCGTGGTCGGCGGCCAGCAACTGGCCGCCGAGCCAGGGGCCGAAGACGGCGCCGAAGCGGCCCATGCCGGAGGTCCAGCCGACGGCGGTGGCGCGGTTTCCGGCGTTGGAGCGGATGGAGACCGTGGCGTAGATCATGGTCTGCGCGCTGTTGAGGAACACACCGGTGAGGAACACCACCGTGAACGTCAGCGCCGGCGGCATGTGGACGCTGAGCAGGAAGACCCCGGCGGCGGTCAGCGCGAACCAGATCGCCGAGATGCGCGGGGCGCCGAAGCGGTCGGAGGCGCGGCCGGCGACGAGCATGCCCACGATGCCGCCGAGGTTGAACAGGACCACGAAGGTGAGCGCGGAGCCCAGGTTGTAGCCCTCGCCGCGCATCAGGGTGGGCAGCCAGGTGGCGACGCCGTAGACGAGGAGCAGACCGCCGAAGGAGGCCAGCCAGTACAGCAGGGTCTGGATCCACTCGCCGCCGCGGAAGAGGCCGGCCAGGGCGGCCAAGCGGTCGGCGCCCTCCTTGCGGGCGGGCGCCGCGGGCAGCTCCACCGCGTAGCGGGCGGCCAGTTCACGAGCCTCGTCGGCGCGGCCCTTGGCGACGAGGAAGCTCAGCGACTCCGGCATGGCCTTGGCGAGCACCGGCACGAACAGCAGCGGGGCCACGCAGACCCAGAACGCGGCGCGCCAGCCGACGGGCTCCACGAGCCACTTGGCCACGTAGGCGGAGAGGAGGCCGCCGGCGTGGTGGGCGGTCATCAGGGCGCCGACGGTGAGGGCTCCGCGGCCGCCCCGGGCGTAGTCCGTGACCATGCTGATCGCGGTGGGCAGCAGACCGCCGAGGCCGACGCCCGCGATGGTCCGGCCGAGACCGAACACCGTGACGCTGCCGGAGACCGCGCACAGGCCGGAGGCCAGGGAGAAGAGCGCGACACAGGCGACCATGAGCTTCTTGCGGCCGATCCGGTCGGCGACCGTGCCCGAGGTCAGCGCGCCGACGAGCATGCCGAAGGTGGCGTAGCTGCCGAGGTCGCCGGCCTGGCCGGGGGTGATCCCGAGGGCCTTCTGCTCCAGCATGTGCGGCAGCACCGAGCCGTAGATGAACATGTCGAGGCCGTCGAAGAGCACGGCCAGCCAGCACAGGCCGACGACCAGCGCGGCCAGTCTGCTGCCGCGCCCGGACAGAGCGGTGGAGGAGGACATCGTTGCTACCTCTCGTACGTGGGTGCGCTAGACGCTAAGGAGCCCCGAAAAAAGAGTCAACGTTTTTGTCAACAATCTCAGCAACAATCAGGTCGCGTGGTCCGCGGGCTGTGGCGTCGGAACCGAAGGAGGGCCGCACACCACCGTGTGCGGCCCTCGCTCGTCCCTTCCGTCTCAGCCGACGGGGGGTGTTCCGTGGGTGTGGAAGGACTCGATGGTCCGCAGGCCCCAGGCCTGCCCCTTGGCCCGGTCGGCCTCGGTCCAGGTGACCAGCGGCCAGTCCGGCGCCAGCACCAGCCGGGTGAGCGGGTTGCACAACTCGACGCGGTTGCCGCCCGGTTCGTAGACGTAGAGGAAGAACGTCTGCTGGATGGCGTGCTTGTGCGGACCGGTCTCGATGAACACTCGGCTGTCGATGGCGAGATCGGCGGCGCGCAGGATGTCCTCACGGGTGTCGGTGGCGAAGGCGATGTGGTGCAGCCGGCCGCTGGAACCCGTCCAGTCCTCGGTGTAGACGACGTCGTACGACTTGTCGGTGAAGGTCAGCCAACGGGCCGCGATCCTGCCGGAGTCCAGCCGTATCTGCTCGGTGGGCCGGGCGCCCAGCACCCGCTGCTGGAACTCGGCGTTGGCGAGCACGTCGGCGGCGAGGAAGTTGACGTGGTCCAGACGGCGCACGCCGACGCCCCGGTTGGGCTTGGCCTGGGGCTGGTTCTTCAGCGCGGGCTTCAGCTCGCCGGGGGCCCGATGGTGCTCGCTCTCCCAGTAGAGCGCGTGCTCGTGCCCGTCGGGGTCGGTGGTGACGTACAGCCTGCCGAGTCCGGGTTCGTCCTCGGTCCAGCGGCCGGGGCGGCCCGTCTCCTCGATCGCCTTCACCCGGCGCTGGAGGGCTTCCTCGCTGGACGTCCGCAGGGCGAGCCGGCCGAGACCGGGCTGGTCGCGGGCGGTGAGCACCAGGCTGTGGTGCTCGTAGTCGTCGAAGGTGCGCAGGTAGACGGTGTCGCCGTGCCGCTCGTTGACAGTGAGCCCGAGGTAGTCGGTGAAGAAGGCGACGCTGGCGTCCAGGTCCGGGGTGAACAGCTGGGCGTGGCCGATATGGGCGATGTCACGAAGGGGCGGAGCCATCGTTGTCTCCAGGGGTTCGTACGGGGGCGGGGGTGGGGGCGGCGGGAAGGACACCGGCCGGCCGGGGGAAGACGGTGCCGTCGAAGATCTTGCGCGCGGTGCGCACCACGGCGGTGCGGCGGGCGACGGGAGGGGCGT
The DNA here is from genome assembly GCF_044756885.1 of Streptomyces sp. NPDC091412. Classification (NCBI taxonomy): domain Bacteria; kingdom Bacillati; phylum Actinomycetota; class Actinomycetes; order Kitasatosporales; family Streptomycetaceae; genus Streptomyces; species Streptomyces sp. NPDC091412. Next base: position 186,628 of record NZ_JBIVTV010000005.1, read on the forward strand.
CACCGGCGCCGGGTACGACGTCGGTGTCGACCTCCAGGAATCCGGTGGGGTGTTCGATGCGCATACGGTGACCCTCGGCGGGCGGCCGTGCGATGCCCTCGGCCACGCTGCCGGGGAGGGCGAGTCCCGCCGCCACGCTCGCGGCGCCGAGGACGCCGATGGAGGTGTGGCAGCGCACCGGGATGAAGGTCCGGGTCGTCACGGCACCGCCGTTCCGGGGCGGCGCCAGCAGGCTCAGTTTGGGCACGGTCGCGGACTCGACGTCGCCGAGGCCCATGAGCGGGCCGGCTGCCAGCCGGATCTCCCGCAGCCGGTCGGCCAGTTGCCGGTCCTCCTCCAGTTCCGCCGGATCCTCGTAGCCGGTGACCTTCAGCGCGGTGGCGGGGATCAGCACGGTCGGCATGCCGTTGTCCACGCACGTCACGTCCGTACCGGCGATCGTGTCCCGGACCCGGCCGGTGGGCAGCAGCGGGCGGCCGGCGGCCGGGAACTCGATCATCACCGGAGCGGCGATGCCGGGCACCCCGGAGATCGCGGCGCCGCCGGTGTGGTCGACGCGCCCGCCGGGGGTGGGGAAGGTCGCGACCGCCGACTCCCCAGTGTTGCGCATCCGGATCCGTACCGAGGTCTCGCCGTCCCCGGGAGGCACGAGTCCGCGCTCGACGGCGAACGGCCCGACTCCGGCGAGGATGTTGCCGCAATTCTGGCGGTCCGTCACCTCTGCTCGGTCGACGGCTACTTGGAGGAAGAGGTAGTCCACGTCCGCCGCGGGGTCGGCGGAGGCGGAGACCACGGCGACCTTGCTGGTGAGCGGATGGCCGCCGCCGAGACCGTCGATCTGGCGCGGGTCGGGACTCCCCATGATCCGCAGCAGCAGGTCGTCGCGGGCGGCGGGGTCGGTGGGCAGGTCCTCGGCCAGGAAGTACGCGCCCTTGGAGGTGCCGCCGCGCAGGAGCGCGCAGCGGACCCCCTCGGCTCCGGTCACTCCCCGGCTCCGTCCCGCACATGGTCGTCGTACGCCTGCCAGGTCACGCCCAGTTGCGCGAGGGTGTCGCGCAACCCATAGCGGTCCAAGCCGAGTTGACCGTCCAGGAAGGCGGCCCGAGAGGCGGCCTCCTTGGCCTCCCTCGCCTCGGACGCCGCGACCGTACGCCGGGCCTTCTCACGCGCCACGACCACCACGCCGTCGTCGTCGGCGAGGATCACGTCGCCGGGCCGGACCACCTCACCGCCGATCGCCACGGGTACGTTGACCGAGCCGCCGGTCGCCTTCACGGTGCCCTGCGCGGATACGGCGGCGGCCCAGGCGGGGAAGCCCATCCCGCGCAGCTCGGCGACGTCCCTGACCCCCGCGTCGATGACCAGGCCGCGCACCCCGCGCCGCCTCAGCGCGGTCGCGAACAGTTCGCCGAACATGCCGTCGGTGGAGGGCGAGGTGGTGGCGACGACCAGGATGTCGCCCTCGCCGCACTGCTCGACGGCGGCGTGGATCATGAGATTGTCGCCGGGCCAGGACAGCACGGTCACGGCGGTGCCGGCCACCCGTACGCCGTCCTGGACCGGGCGCAGGCGCCCCGGCAGCAGACCGGTACGGCCCATGGCCTCGTGGACGGTGGCCACACCGTACCCGGCGAGCGCCCGTACGTCCTCGGCGTCGGCCTTCGGGGGGTTGGTGACGATCACGCCGCTCATGCCAGCTCCTTCGTGACCTGCGGGTAGGGGCGCATGTAGGCCTCGGCCATGGTCTTGTGCGGAAGGCCGAGGTTGGGGCCGGCGTTGCGCTTGAGCTGCACGCCGCGGCGGACGGCGAGGTCGGTGTAGTAGTCCCACAGGTGCCGCTGGGCGCCCAGGCATTCCATCGCCTCGCGTTTGGTCTCCCACACCTCGGTGATGTCCAGCAGCACTTCGGGCCTGAAGCCGCTCATCTCCGGCTGGTGCGGCTCGAAGTAGAAGACGGGCGGGGCGCCGATGATCTCGCCGGGGCCGGGGTAGCCGATGGCCTGCGCGAGTACACGGGCCTCCAGCGCCATGCGGTTGGCGGCCGGATGGTCACCGTTGTACGGGTCCTCCACCGGGTGGGTGAGGACCACGTCGGGCTGGGTCTCACGGTGAACAGCGACGAGCCGGTCGGTCAACTCGGGCGTGGGAACGAGGGGGTAGTCGCCGGCGTCGAAGAAGTGGATGCCGGCGCCGAGCGCGGCGGCGGCCTGCTCGGCCTCCGCGCGCCGTATCTCCTTGATCTCCTCCAGGTTCCTCCCCTCGCGCCAGGCCTTGGCCGACTCGCCGCGCTCGCCGAAGGTCAGGCACGCGATGGTGACCTTCTCACCGCGCGCGGCGGCCAGGGCGATCGCTCCGCCCGCCCGCCACACGAAGTCCCCGGCGTGCGCGGTGACGACGAGTGTCGATCGTGGCCGGGACCGGTGTCGCCCCTGGTCGAGGAAAGTCGAGGGCTGGGGCGAGGGCGCGCCTGGATGCGTCATTGCTCATACTCCGTGCCGTGGTGGACAGGTGTGCGCCCACGGCTCGCCGCCGTACGCGCGACGCACGGTCGCGCGACCTCCCTGCCGGGCGACGCGTCAGTCGCGCAACGCGTCGATCACGCTGGTGAGGTGGGCGCGGACGGCCGCCTCGGCCGCCTGCGGGTCCCTGGCCCCGATCGCCTCGATCATGGCCAGGTGCTCATTCAGGGACTGCTGTGGACGTCCCGGCCGCAGCGCCAGCTGAAAGCGGTGCCGCACCAGTTGGGCGTTGAGCCGTTCCAGCAGTTCCACGGCCGTGCGCTGGCCGGAGAACTCCCGGATCCGGGCGTGCAGTTCGTGGTTGAGATCGGAGTAGGTGACCGGCTCGCCCTCCTTCACGGCCTTCTCCATCGCCGCGCCGAGGTCCACGAGTTCGGCCAGCTGCTCGTCGCTCGCCGCGACGGCCGCCTTGGCCGCGCACAGCCCTTCGAGGACCATGCGGCACTCGGTGATGGCGACCGCTTCCTCCACGGTCACCACCCGTACCCGCGAACCTCGGTTGCGGATCCGCTCGACCAGGCCCTGAGCCTCCAGATCGATCAGCGCCGCGCGGATGCTGGCCCGTGTCACACCGAACTGCTCGGCGAGTTCGTTCTCCACCAGCCGCTGAGCCGGTGCCATCTCGCCGTGCAGGATCGCCTGCCGCAGCCGCGTGAGCGCATGCTGCTTGGCCTGCTCCCCGCTGCTCGGACGGGCTTGGTTCGGCATCGTGCCCTCCCTGAGTGAGTGCGTCTCGAACCTAAATCTAGCGAGACAAGATTGTCAACAATTTTGTTGGTCATACTGCCCGCGCGCACCTGCCCCCTGCGCCCGCCCCCTGTGCCTGCCCGCCAAGGCCCGCTCGCACCTGCCGGGCTTCCCGCGGGAAGCGACGAAGTGTCCGTGGGCCGGGGCCGATCCCCCACACTCTGTCCACGTTCCCGTGCCGTCCGCCCCGGCTAGGGTCACGGCATGACGCACAGTTTCGTTCTGCACGTTCCCGACGCCGACCTCGAGCCCGAGCCGCTCGACCCCGAGCAGATCGTCTCCGGGACGCCCGAGGTGACCGGCAAGGTGGTCTGGGAGTCGGCCGACGGCCGGCAGATCCGCGGGATCTGGCAGATCACCCCCGGGGTCGTCACCGACGTCGAGGCGGACGAGTTGTTCGTGGTGATCAGCGGCTCGGCGACCATCGAGGTCGAAGGCGGGGCGACCCTGCACGTCGGTCCCGGCGACATGGCGGTGCTGCGCGAGGGCGACCGCACGACGTGGACGGTGCACGAGACGCTGCGCAAGGCGTACGCGATCAACCTGTGAGGCACCTCGCGGGGTTCAGCCGGCCACCGGGTGCGGCGGCATGTTGTACGGGGTCACCACCTGGATCGCCGACGGAAGCGTCGGTCCCGCGGGCGGCAGGGCGCCGTGGGCCCGCATCACCAGGTGGCAGGCCTCCCGCATGTCCTGCCGCAGGTCGTGGTGGAGCACGGCGGACAGGCGGTGCTCGCGCAGCAGGCGGGTGTTGTCCTGGTCGAGGTCGTGCGCGATGAACACCGCGCACTCGCGGCCGAGGTCCGCGAAGGCCCGCAGGGTGGCGATGTTGCCGCCGCCGATCGAGTAGACCGCGCGGATCTGCGGGTCGCGCTCCAGAGCGGCCCGCACGAGGTCGTACTGCGTGGCGTCCAGGCCCTGGCCCTCGGCGATCTCCACCAGCGCCCGCCCGGGGTGGCGGGCGCGCATGGCGCCGCGGAAGCCCATCTCGCGTTCCTCCTCGTTGCGGAAGAAGCCGCTGCTGAGGCTGGTGAGCACATTGCCGGGCCGGTTGCCCAGCCACTGGCCCATCAGGTACGCGGCCGTCGCGCCCGCCGCCCGGTTGTCGCTGCCGACGTAGCCGAGCCGGGCGCTGGCGGGCAGGTCGGTGACCAGGGTGACGACCGGGATGCCCGCCGCCACCAGCCGGCCGACCGCCGCGCTGACCTCGGGGACGTCCGGGGCCTTGAGGATCACGCCCTGCGAGCCGCGCCGCGCGATCCGGTCGAGTACGGCGATCTGCTCGCGCACCGGACCGGTCTCGCGGAAGTGGAAGCGGGAACGCACCACGGCCGGGTGCAGGGACGGCAGTTCGGCCTCCAGGGCGGCCCGTACGGCGGTGCTGAACCGCTCGGGTGCCTGCATCACGATGTCGACCATGAAGGTGCGGCCCACCAGCCGGACCTGGGTGCGCTGCCGGTCGAGGTCGGCGATGGCCCGGTACACCTCCCGCGCGGTGCTCTCCCGCACCCCGCCTCGGCCGTTGAGCACCCGGTCGACGGTGGCCTCGCTCAGCCCTGCCTGACGTGCTATCTCGCGGATCGGGAAGGGGTGGCCCATGCGGCAGGCTCCTTGGGAGGTTCCCTGAGGGGTTTTTGATGGCTCGCTGCTGGTTGTTCGAGGTGTTTGTACTGACAAGAATGGCAGGACGCAACGGCCCTCGTGGCTGGGTCCGCCGACGACCGTCCCCGTGACCGAGTCCGCCCGTCACCGTCCCCGAGTCCGCCCATGACCGTCCCCGTCACCGAGCCCGCCCGACGACCGTTCCTCGGCCGCGTCGCCCGACGACCGAAAGGACGACGATGTCCTCCACCCCCGTACACCGCCGCGTCCGGCTGTCCGAGCAGGACTGCGACCTCGACTCCTTCCGCGCGCTCGTCGAGCGGGCGACCGATGCCGCCGACTACCCGCACGCCTCGTCGGTGGTCCACGACGTCCTCGTCTACGACGCCGAGCGGCTGCGCGGGCCCGCCGACCCCGCCGCCCGCGACGCCCTGCGGGCCGAACTGGTCCACGCCCTGGACGAGGGCCCCGGCATCGTGGTGTTCCGGGGCGCCTTCCCCGACACCGCGGTGGTCGACCGGGCCACCGCCGTCTTCCGCGCCCTGACCGCCGAGCAACGCGCCTCGGGCGCGGGCGCCGGGGACCACTTCGCCAAGCCGGGCGCCAACGACCGGGTGTGGAACGCCCTGGAGAAGGCGGCGCTGCACGACCCGGAGACGTTCGCCGACTACTACGCGAACGACGTCCTGGCGCTGGTCGGCGAGGCCTGGCTGGGCCCCGGCTACCAGGTCACCTCGCAGATCAACGTGGTCAACCCGGGCGGCGCGGCCCAGACGGCGCACCGCGACTACCACCTGGGGTTCCTGGCCAACGAGGTCGCCGCCGCCTACCCGGCGCACGTCCACCGGCTCTCCCCCGTACTGACCCTCCAGGGCGCGGTCGCACACTGCGACATGCCCGTGGAGTCCGGTCCGACGATGTACCTGCCGTACTCGCAGCGGTACGAGCCGGGGTACCTCGCGTGGCGACTGCCCGCGTTCCAGGCCTACTTCGAGGACCACCACGTGCAACTGCCGCTGGCCAAGGGGGACGCCGTCTTCTTCAACCCGGCGCTCTTCCACGCCGCCGGGACGAACCGGTCGGCGGACGTCCGGCGCATGGCCAACCTGCTCCAGGTCTCCTCCGCCTTCGGGCGGGCAATGGAGACCGTGGACCGCGAGGCCGTGGCGGGCGCCGTCTTCCCGGTGCTGCTCAAGCGCAAGGCGGAGGGTGCCGACGCCGCATGGCTGGACCGCGTCGTCGCCGCAAGCGCCGAGGGCTACCCGTTCCCCACCAACCTCGACAGCGATCCGCCGGTCGGCGGTCTGGCGCCGCCCTCGCAGGCGGACCTCGTACGGCGGGCGGTGCGCGAGGAGTGGACACCGGACGCGCTCCGCGAGGAGCTGCGGGCCGCCGCCGGGCGACGCGAGAGCTGAGGAGAGTCATGGGACTTCTCGACGGATCCACGAACGGTCTGCTGCACGGCAAGGTCGTCCTCGTCAACGGCGGCAGCCAGGGTGTGGGGGCCGCGATCGCGCGGGCCGCCGTCCGTGAGGGCGCCGTGGTCGCCGTGACCGGGCGGCGGACCGAGCCGGGCGAGGACCTGGTGGCGGAGCTGACGGCCGCCGGGGGCAAGGCGATGTTCGTCCGGGCCGACCTGGCCGACGCGGAGCAGGCCAGGGGGTCGGTGGCGCGGGTGGTCTCCGCGTACGGACGGATCGACTGCCTGGTGAACTCCGCGGGGCTGACCTCGCGCGGCACGCTCCTCGACACCACGCCCGAGCTGTTCGACGCGCACATCGCGGTCAACCTCAAGGGGCCGTTCTTCGCGATGCAGGCGGCGGTGGCCGACATGGTGGCCCGCGGGGCGCCGGGCACGGTCGTCAACATCATCACGTCCTCGGCGCACGGCGGACAGCCGTTCCTGGCGCCGTACGTCGCCGCCAAGGCCGGCCTGGCCGGACTCACCCGCAACGCCGCGCACGCCCACCGCTTCGACCGGGTGCGGATCAACGGCCTGAACATCGGCTGGACCGCGACCGAGGGCGAGGACGCCACCCAGCGTGCCTTCCACGGCGCCGGTGACGACTGGCGGGAGCGGGCCGGAGAGCGGCTGCCGATGGGCAGGCTCGGCCGACCCGACGAGATCGCCGACTTCGTGGTCCTGCTGCTGTCCGAGCGGTCCGGCGTGGTCACCGGATCCGTGATCGACTGGGACCAGAACGTGCTCGGCGGACTGGACTGACGTACTGCCGCACCACTCGCGCGACCACGCCCCCCGCCACGCACGACCCACGCACCAAAGGAGCATCAGCCCCCATGCGTATCGGAATCCTCGGCCTCGGCCGGATCGGCGCCTTCCACGCCGAGACCCTCTCCGGACTCGACACGGTCGAGTCGCTCGTCCTCGCCGACCCGTTCACGGACGCCGCCAAGACCGCCGCCGAGCGGTTCGGGGCGGAGGTGGCCGACTCGGCCGAGGCGGTCCTGGCCGCCGGGGTGGACGGCGTCGTCGTGGCCGCCGCGACCGACGCCCACCCGGCGCTGATCCTCGCCGCCGTCGACGCCGGTGTCCCCGTCTTCTGCGAGAAGCCGGTGGCCCGCACCATGACGGAGGGCGTCGAGGTCCTCAAGGCGGTCCAGGGCAGCGGTGTGCCCGTGCAGATCGGCTACAACCGCCGCTTCGACGCCGGTTTCGCCGCCGCCCGGGCCGCCGTGCGGGCGGGCGAGCTTGGGAGGCTGCACACCGTGCGGTCCACCACGCTCGACCCGGCGCCGCCGCCGGCCGCGTACATCGCCGCCTCCGGCGGGATCTTCCGGGACTGCTCGGTGCACGACTTCGACATCATCCGCTGGGTGACCGGGCGGGAGGTGACCGAGGTGTACGCCGTCGGCGGCAACCGGGGCGCCGACTACATCAGGGAGGCGGGCGACGCCGACACCACGGGCGCGGTGCTCACCCTGGACGACGGAACGATCGCGGTGGTCTCCAACAGCCGCCACAACGCCCGCGGTTACGACGTCCGCATGGAGCTGCACGGCTTCGAGGACTCGATCGCCGTCGGTCTGGACGACAAACTGCCGCTGCGCTCCGTCGAACCCGGGGTGAGCTTCCCCGCCGGCACCCCGCACGACTTCTTCATGGACCGCTTCACCGCCGCCTACCGCGCCGAACTCACCGCGTTCACCGAGGTCGTGGCCGGCCGGCTGCCCTCCCCGTGCACGGTCGCCGACGCCCTGGAGGCCGGCTGGATCGCCGAGGCCTGCACCCTGTCCCTCCACGAACACCGCCCGGTCCGCATCGATGAGGTACGCACCATCTGACCCACCGGGACGAGACCGCCGACGTGGACTCCATGGCCCCGGCGACCGGCCCTGCGGGCCCGTGTGAGGGGGCGTCCGGGTCGCGGCGCCGGCCTTGGGACCCGGGTGACCGACCCGGCGGGCCACGTGACCCGACCATGCGGCCCGCTGCGGGCCGCATGGTCAGGTGGACGGGCCCGCCCCCGCGAGTGCGGCGCGTTCGCGGGCCGTGCGGACCGTTGTCGAGAGGGTGGCGATGTCGTAGGCGCCGTGGTGGCGGCGGCCGTTGACGAAGAAGGTCGGGGTGCCGGAGACGGCGCTGAGGTCTGCCGACTCCACGTCGTCGGCCACCCGCTGCGCGCCCTTGCGCTCCCGCAGGTCCCGGCGGAAGCGGTCCATGTCGAGGCCGATCTGCTCGGCGTAGCGCAGGAGGTCCTTGGGGCTCAGGTCGCCCTGGTGGCTGATCAGGACGTCGTGCAGCTCCCAGAAGCGGCCCTGGCGGGCGGCGCCCTCCGCTGCCTCGGCGGCGAGCTGCGCGTTCGGGTGGACGTCGGTCAGCGGCAGGTGCCGCCAGACGTAGCGCACGTCGTCGCCGAAGTCGGCGAGCAGCTCCCGCACGACCGGCTCGGCGAGTCCGCAGTACGGGCACTCGTAGTCGCCGTACTCGACCAGCGTCACCGGGGCGTCGAGCGGCCCGCGGACGTGGTCGCGCTCGGGGTCGACGGGCTCGCCGAGGTCGACGATGACCCGGCCCCGGCCCAGCAGCGCGCGGGCCCGACGGCGCGGGGGCAGCAGGGAGAGGACCCCGGTCACCAGCCAGGTGACGGCGAAGGAGCACAGGACGGTCGCCAGGATGCCGATCTTCGCCTCCTCCAGCCGGGTCCCGCTGAAGGCGAGGGTGGCGATCAGCAGGGACACGGTGAAGCCCACCCCGGCCAGGCCGCCGCCCGCGGTGATGGCGCCCCAGCCGATCGGCGGGCGCAGCCGGCCGCGGCTCAGCCGCACGGCGAGCCAGGTGGAGCCGACGATGCCGATCGGCTTGCCGACGACGTAGCCGAGCAGGATGCCGACGGTGACGGGCGAGGTGAAGGCGTCCGCGAGCCGGGCCGCGCCGAGCGGGAGACCGGCGTTGGCCAGTGCGAACAGCGGCACGATGAGATAGCTGGTCCAGGGGTGGAGCATGCGCTGAAGCCGCTCGTTGGGCGACAGCGCGGTGGCCAGGCCCCGGCGCAGGGTGCGTTCCAGTTCGGGTGTGGGCTGCTCGCGGAAGCGCCGGAAGAGCCGGCTGGCGCGTTCCAGGGCGTGCCGCTGGGCCGGGTGGGCGTAGGTGAGCAGGCCCATGACCAGTCCGCTGACCACCGGGTCGACGCCGGAGCGCAGCAGCGCGCCCCACAGGACCAGGGCGACGAGCGCGTACACGACGGAGATCCGTACGCCGGCCACGCGCAGCGCCATCAGCACGGCGAGGACGCCGAACGCGGTGACCAGGGCGGGCACGTAGAGGGTCCCGCTGTAGGCGAAGGCGATGACGGCGAGAGCGAGGAAGTCGTCGGCGACCGTGACGCCGAGCAGGAAGACCCGCAGGCCGCCGGGCAGCCGGGAGCCGAAGACGGCGAGGATGCCGAGCGCGAACGCCGTGTCGGTGGACATGGCCGCGCCCCACCCCCGGGCGGTGGCGTGCCCCGCGTTGACGGCCAGGTAGATCGCCACGGGTACGGCCATGCCGCTGATCCCGGCGATCGCCGAGAGCGCGAGCCGCCTGCGCTCTCTCAGCTCGCCGATGTCGAACTCCCGGCGGGCTTCCAGGCCGACGACGAAGAAGAACAGCGCCATCAGCCCGCTGTTGATCCACTCCCGCAGTCCCAGGGAGACCCCGGTCGAGCCGACCATGAACGACACGTGGGTGCGCCAGAACGACTCGTAGGTTCCGGGCGAGACGTTGGCCCACACCAGCGCGGCGACCGCGGCGGCGAGCAGCACGGCGGCGCTGCCGGTCTCGGTGCGCAGGAAGGCGCGGAGCGGGCCGTGCGCGCCGGCGCCGCAGGCGCTCTGCCCGCTCATGGGCGGCTGTTCCGGAAGTGTGGTCGGGGCCCGGGACACGTCGTCACTCCATGGAGGGGCCGGTCACCGGGCGGCTGCCCGGGCCGGCAGGTCGAAGACGTGCTCCGGCGTGACGATCTTCGTGATCGCCTCGCCGAGCAGGGTGCTGGGCTCCGTCCCCTTGTCGTCGATGTCGCTGTTCAGCAGGACGACGAGAGTCGTCCGCGCCGGGGGGAGGTGGACCGTGAGGGACTCGTAGCCCGGCAGTGAGCCGTTGTGGCCGATCCAGCCCCGCACGTCGAGGATGCCGAGGCCGTATCCGGCGCCGGGGACCGAGGTCGGGAGTGTGGTGAGCCGCTGCTTCTGGGAGGCGGGGCTGATGAGCCTGGTGCCGTCGGGCAGGACGCCCGTGGCGACGGTGCGCGCCCATACGCGCAGGTCGTCGAGGTTGGAGACCATCGCTCCGGCCGCCCAGCCCCAGGAGGGGTTCCAGTCGGCCGCGTCCCGCACCTCGCCGTTCGCCGTCCGGTTCGTGTAGCCCTGCGCGTGCGGCCGGGGGAACCGCGCCCCGGCCGGGAAGAAGGTCTGGTCGAGTCCGGCCGGCCGCAGCACATGGGTGCCGAGGTAGTCCGCGAGCGTCCGGCCGCTCGCCTTCTGGACGACCAGGCCCAGCAGGATGAGGTTGGTGTTGCTGTAGTCGAACCTCCGGCCCGGTGGGAAGAGCACGGCGTGCTTGAAGGCGTGGGCGAGCAACTGGTTCGGGGTGAAGGGCCGGCGCGGATCCGAGGTCAGCGCCTTGCGGAAGCCCGCGTCGGCCGTGTAGTCGGGCAGTCCGCTGCGCATCCCGGCGAGCTGTCGCAGGGTGATCCGGTCCCCGTTCGGCACGCCGGCGACGTACTTGCCGACGGGGTCGTCCAGGCCCACCTTGTGCCGGTCCACGAGGTGCAGCAGCGCCGTCACGGTGAAGGTCTTGGTCTCGCTGCCGATCCGCATGTACAGGTCGGGCGACATCTTCCGCCCGGTGCTCCTGTCGGCGACGCCGAAGGACTTGACGTACTGGCCCTGGTCCGGTGTCCACAGCCCCACGGTCACCCCGGGCACGCCCGCCTGCCGCATGACGCGCAGCACGGCCTGGTCGAGCTGCCGGACCACGTCGGGACTCAGTCTCCGCACCCCGGTCGGGGACAGCCCCGAAGGCGCGGCGGCGGCGACGGCGGGTCGGGTGGCGGGTCCGGCGGAGGCGGTCCCGCCGGTGGGCGGCACCACGAGGATTCCGACGGCGGCCGCGGTGACGACACCCCGTCGCAGTCGTGGACACGCATGGGTCATGCGCCGGCTCCAAGCGCGTGGGAACGAGCCCGCGGCCGTCCCGGACGAGCAGGGGACGAGGGGCCGCCGCGCGATTCCGTCGGCGTGCGCCGACGGAATCGCGCGGGCGATGACCCGCGCCGCACTTCAGCTTAGGAGCGCCCCCGCGGCACCGCCTGTCGGCGACGGCTACGCGCCCCGCCATACGTTGGCGAAGGCCGCGTCCTCGATGGCCCGGCGCTGGCGGACGGCCTCCAGTTCCATCACCGCGTCATGGACGACGGCGAGGACGGCGAGGACCGCGTCGTCGGTGACGCCCGACTCGGCCGCGGCCATCTCTTCGCGGATCCCGACGGCCGCGGCGAGGGTGAGCAGCACCGGCTCGTCGGCCGCCCAGCGGTAGCCCGCGCGGCGCCGCGCCTCGGTGTCGCTGAGGACCGAGCGGCCGCCCCGGAAGGGCAGCCAGCGGCTGCGTTCCCAGGTGACCTGGCCCTCCTGTTCCAGTGCGGTCAGATAGGCCCGGGCCAGGCCGCGCCCGCGCCGCCAGAGCCAGTCCTCCAGGGTTTCGTACGGCACCCGGCGCACCAGCGAGGAGGCGGCCTCGTCCAGCAGCCGGTCGTCGAGCTCCGGCAGGGGCCGCGGCACGATCCGGTCGGCGACCAGCTCCAGCACCTCGGCCCGCAGCAGGTCGTACGCCTCGGCGCCGGCCAGCGCCAGGGAGAGGTCCCCGCGCTCCAGCGACCGGCTGGGTTCCAGGTCCAGGGCGACGATCATCAGGTCACGCGCTGTGCTCATTACGCTCCCCGTCGAGGAGTTGCGCACCACTGCGCACCGGCGGCCGAACGCGATGTTCGGTGCTTCCCGTACGCCCCGACTGTAGCGCGGCGGGCGAGGCGCGCGGCGGGTGTCATCCGTACAGTGCCGGGCGTTCCGGCAGCTCCACCTCCACCCGGCCGCCCTCGGTCAGGGACCGGACGCCCGCCGCGCTGACCGCGGCCGCGGCGTAGCCGTCCCAGGCGGTGGGACCCGTGGCCGTGCCGTGGCGGACGGAGTCGATCCAGGCGCGCAGCTCGCGGTCGTAGGCGTCTTCGAAGCGTTCGAGGTAGTCCTGGGCGATGGTGCCGCCCCAGCGGCCCGCCGTCTGGGTGACCATGGCGTGGCCGTCGCCGACGCGGGCCGTGCCGCGCTCGCAGACGGCCTCGGCCTGGACCTGGTAGCCGAAGCCGCAGTTGACGAAGATCTCCGCGTCGGCGATGACGCCGCCGTCCGTCTCGAGGACGACGAACAGCGGGTCCTGCATGCCGTCGGGGGCGTCGCGGGACGGGGTGGGGCGCAGGACCGTCACCGCGGTGATCTCCTGGCCGAGCAGCCAGCGGGTCACGTCCATCTCGTGCACGAGCGAGTCGCTGATGAGCAGCTCGCCGGCCCATCCGGGCGGGGCGGCCACGTTGCGGTGGCGGTGGTGCAGCAGCAGCGGGCGGCCCAGCCGGCCGGTCCGCAGGAGCTGTTCGAGCCGGAGGTATTCCGGGTCGTAGCGCCGCATGAAGCCCACCTGGATGCGCCGCCGGCCGAGCCGCTGCTCGGCTTCGAGCACGCGCAGGGCGGAGGCCGGGTCCGGGGTGAGGGGTTTCTCGCACAGGACGGGCAGGTCGTGGGCGAGGGCGGCGAGCAGTGCCGCCTCGTGGGCGGGGCTCGAGGAGGCCACGAGCACCGCGTCGACGTCGGCCGCGGCCAGCGCGGCGGCCGGGTCGGTGTACGCGGCACAGCCGCCGGCGCGTTCCGCGACGGCCGAGGCGCGTTCCGCGTCGGCGTCCACGACGGCGCTGACCCGGGCCCCGCTGACGACCTCGTGGATCCTGCGCACGTGGTCGGCGCCCATCCGGCCCACGCCGATGACGGCGACGTTCAGCGTCGATGACCGGGCCATCGTCGTCCTTCCTCGGCGGGGTCAGGCACCGCAGGACTTGAGGAACCTGCGTGTGCGCACCGCGATGGGCAGCGGCTTGTCCGGCTCGCACGGGTACATGTCCTGCTCGACGATCGCGAAGAGGTCCACGCCGAGTCCCTGCGCAGCCGTCAGGACCGGTTCCAGCGCCGGTACTCCGACCGGCGGCTCGCACATGACGCCCCGCTGGACCGCCGGCCCGAAGGGGACCTCGTTCGCCACCACCTCGGCGAGGATCTCCGGGTCGACCTGCTTGAGGTGCAGGTAGCCGATGCGCTCGCCGTACGTCTCGATCAGCTTGACGCTGTCGCCGCCGCAGTAGGCGTAGTGCCCGGTGTCCAGGCAGAGGCTGACGAGATCGGAGTCGGTGGAGTCGAGGAAGCGCTCGACGTGGGCCTCGGTGTCGATGTGGGTGTCGGCGTGGGGGTGGACGACGATGTCGAGGCCGTACGTCTCCCTGACCTGGTGGCCGAGCCGTTCCATGCCCTGGGTCAGGTGCGCCCACTGCTCGCCGGTCAGCTCCGGCTGCTCCAGGATCTCCGCGGTCTTGTCGTCGCGCCAGAAGGAGGGGATGACGACGAGGTGGCGTGCGCCCATGGCCCGGGTGAGTTCGGCGACCTGGCTGACGTGTTCCCAGGTGGACGCCCACACCGACGGGCCGCGGTGCAGGCCGGTGAAGACGGTGCCCGCCGAGACCTTGAGGTTCCGCTTGGCCACCTCGTCGGTGAGCCGGGCCGGGTCGGTCGGTAGGTAGCCGTGGGGGCCGAGTTCGATCCAGGAGTAGCCGGCCTCGGCCACCTCGTCGAGGAAGCGTTCCCAGGGCACCTGCGCGGGGTCGTCGGGGAACCAGACACCCCAGGAGTCGGGGGCGGAGCCGACCCGGATGCGGTCCAGCACGGGGGCCATGTCATCAGTTCCCTTCGGTGGGTGCCGGTGCGGGCGCGGTGGGCGCGGCGAGGTCCTCCGCCTCCGGGAGCTCCTCGGTGTCGACACCGCGGACCTGCGACAACTCGTGCTTGAGGGCGGCGAGTTCGGTGCCGCCGGCCATGTGGTGGGTCAGCTCCTCCAGGCCGACGTCGCTGCGGCCGGCACTGAGTTCGAGGGTGCCGAGGCGCAGCACGCTGAAGTGGTCGCCGACCATGTAGGCGTGGTGGGGGTTGTGGGTGATGAAGATGACGCCGAGGCCGCGGTCGCGGGCGGCGGCGATGTACTTGAGGACCACACCGGACTGCTTGACGCCGAGGGCGGCGGTGGGCTCGTCGAGGATGAGGACGCGGGCGCCGAAGTGGACGGCGCGGGCGATGGCGACGCACTGGCGCTGGCCGCCGGAGAGGGTGCCGATGGGCTGTTCCAGGTCGTCCAGGACGATGCCCATGTTGCGCAGTTCCTCGTCCGCGGTCCGCTTCATCCGGGCGATGTCGAGTCGGCGGACGGGCCAGGGGCCCTTGGTCATCTCCGAGCCGAGGAAGAAGTTCCGCCACACCGGCATGAGCGGGACGGTCGCGAGGTCCTGGTAGACGGTGGCGATGCCCTTGGCGAGGGCGTCGCGCGGGCTGGAGAAGCGCACCGGTTCGCCGTCGACGAGGAACTCGCCCTCGGTGTGCCGGTGCAGCCCGGAGATGATCTTGATGAGGGTGGACTTGCCGGCGCCGTTGTCGCCGAGCACGCAGGTCACGTGCCCCGGGTGGACGGCGAGGTCGACGCCGTGCAGGGCGCGGATGTTGCCGTAGGACTTGCCGGCGCCGCGCAGTTCGACGACGGGCCCGTCGTGCGCGGGCGGGGTGTCGGGGAGGACGGCTCCGTGGGCCGCCGCCTTGTCGGTCGTCATGTCGGTCACCTCCGGGTCGCCGTACGCCGGACCCACAGATTGATGAGGACGGCGCCGAGCAGCATCACGCCGAGGAAGGCCTTGAACCAGTCGGGGTTCCAGCCCGCGTAGACGATGCCCTGGTTCACCATGCCGAACATGAAGGCGCCGAAGACGGGGCCGATGGCGGAGCCGTAGCCGCCGGTGAGCAGGCAGCCGCCGATCACGGCGGCGGCGATGTAGATGAGCTCCTGGCCGACGCCCTCGCCGGACTGCACGGTGTTGAACGAGAACAGCTGGTGCATGCCCGCGAACCAGGCGCCGAAGCCGACCAGCATGAACAGGGTGATCTTGGTGAAGGTGACGGGCACGCCGACCGCGCGGGCGCTGTCCTTGTTGCCGCCGACCGCGAAGATCCAGTTGCCGTACTTGGTGCGCAGCAGGACCCAGGTGGCCAGTGCGGCGAAGACCAGCCACCACACCACGGTGATCTTCACCTCGACACCGCCGACGTCGAAGGACGAGGCGAAGACGGCCTTCGCCTGCTCGAAGCCGTCCATGTCGCTGATGTCGTCGGTGGCGACGTTGCCGGTGACCAGTTTGGTGACGGCGAGGTTGACGCCCTGGAGGATCAGGAAGGTGCCCAGGGTGACCAGGAAGCTCGGCAGGCCGGTCTTCACCAGCATCCAGCCGTTGAAGGCGCCGACCCCCAGCGACACCGCCAGGGCGACGATCACACCCGCCCACACGTTCATCGTGAGCTGGTAGCTGAGCATGCTCGCGGTGAGCGCCGAGGTGATCACCGCGACACCGGCGGAGAGGTCGAACTCGCCGCCGATCATCAGCAGCGCCACCGGCAGGGCCATGATCCCGATGGTCGACGACTGGTACAGGACCGTCGCCATGGAGCCACCCTGGCGGACCGAGGGCGCGACAGCGAGGAAGAACACGAGCACGGCGACGGCGCCGAGGAAGACCCCGACCTCCGGGCGGGCCAGCAGCCTGAGCGCCAGCGGGCGCCGTACGGTTCGGCCGTCGGTCTGCTGGGAGCCGGGAGCCGGCGGTGTGCTCACCGCCGGTGCGGCCTGCTGGGACATGTCACTCATCGTGTGCCCTTCGCGGCGAACCCCGCGATCTTCTCGACGTTGGACTTGTCGACGAAGGCCGGTCCGGTGAGCACCGGCTGCTCACCGCCGCCGCTGTAGTTGCCGTTGTTCTTGTACAGCCACAGGCCGTCCACGGCCAGGTAGCCCTGGAGGTAGGGCTGCTGGTCGACGGCGAACTCGATGTCGCCCTTCTTGACGGCGCCGGCCAGCTCCTTGTTGAGGTCGAAGGTGGCGACCTGGGCCTTGCTGCCCGCGTCGCCCACCGACTGCACCGCGGTCATCGCGACGGGGGCGCCGAGGGTGACGACGTGGTCGACGGAGCCGTCCTGCTTGAGCTTGGCGGTGATCGTCGACTTCACCGACGGCATGTCCGCGCCGTTGACGTAGAGGTTCTCGATCGAGCCCTGGAAGGTCTTCTTCACGCCGTCGCAGCGCTGGGTCAGGCCGACGTTGCCCTGCTCGTGGATCACACAGACGGCCTTCTTGGCGCCGACCTCGTTCAGCTTCTTGCCGAACGCCTCGCCCGCCACCGACTCGTCCTGCCCGAAGAACTCCAGCAGGTTGAGCTTCTTCCAGTCGTTCAGGCCGGAGTTGAGTCCGACCACGGGTATGCCGGCCTGCTCGGCCTTGGCCAGCACGCTCCGCATCGCCTCCGGCTTGGCGAGGGTGACGGCGATGCCGTCGACCTTCTGGTCGATGGCGTTCTGGACGAGGTTGGCCTGGGTACCGGCGTTGGGGTCGGCGGAGTAGACCAGCTTGATGTTGTCCTTGGCGGCGGCCGCCTCGGCACCCTTGCGGACGATGTCCCAGAAGGTGTCGCCGGGTGCCTGGTGGGTGACCAGCGCGACCGTCATCCGGGGCGTGCCGGCCTTGCCCGCGGTGCCGCCGCCGTCCCCGCCCTCCTCGGCCTTCTTTCCGCCCGAGCCGCTGGAACAGCCGGCGAGGGCCAGGGCCGCCGCCGCGGTCACGGCCACGAGGGGGGCGACTCCGCGGGAGCGGCGAGAAGAGCGGTCCATCTTTCCTGCACCTCACTGTGGTTCGGGGAAAGCTCGGGGAGAACTCGGGAAACTCGGGGGAGGGTAGGGCATCGGGAGGTTCGGGGCCCAGGGCCGGCAAGGACGGATCCGGGGCCGTGTGCCGCTTGCGCGGCTGGTGCGTTGGGACCGGATCCAATCCCCTGGCGCGCCCGCTGTCAATACTTTGTTAAGACATCCGTTCACGAGCTAGTCCGAATGTAAGAACAAACTCTTGACAGTGTGGCCGTCCGCGTCCTACATCTGGGAGGCGGCAGGCCCCGGGATCCGTGTCCCCACCGTCGCGGGGCCCCCTGGGATCCGCACCCCAGCCCAGCCCGAGGAGCGTCGCGCATGGCAGAGCCCGCTGAGTCCGCCCAGTCCTTCGACCTGATCACCATGGGACGCATCGGAGTCGATCTCTACCCCCTGCAGTCCGGCGTACCCCTGGCCCGCGTGGAGACCTTCGGCAAGTTCCTCGGCGGTTCCGCGGCCAACGTGGCCGTCGCCGCGGCCCGGCTCGGCCGCTCCAGCGCGGTGATCACCCGCACCGGCGACGACCCGTTCGGCGCGTATCTGCACGAGGCGCTGAAGGACTTCGGCGTCGACGACCGCTGGGTCACGCCGGTCGCCGCGTACCCGACCCCGGTGACCTTCTGCGAGATCTTCCCGCCGGACGACTTCCCCCTCTACTTCTACCGCCGGCCCAAGGCCCCGGACCTGGAGATCCACACCGACGAGCTGGACCTCTCCGCCATCCGCGCGGCCCGGATCTTCTGGATCACCGGCACCGGCCTGAGCGAGGAGCCGAGCCGCTCCGCCACACTCGCCGCCCTGGCCGCACGCGACAAGGCGGGCACCACCGTCTTCGACCTCGACTGGCGCCCGATGTTCTGGCCGGATCCCGCCCGGGCCCGCCCGTACTACGCCGAGGCGCTGCGGCACGCCACCGTGGCGGTCGGCAACCTCGACGAGTGCGAGATCGCCACCGGCGTGCGCGAACCCGAGGCCTGCGCCGAGGCGCTGCTGGCGGCCGGTGTGGAACTGGCCGTCGTCAAACAGGGCCCCAAGGGCGTCCTCGCGGTGCACCGGGACGGCAGCCGGGCCGAAGTCCCGCCGGTGCCCGTCGAGGTCGTCAACGGCCTCGGCGCGGGCGACGCGTTCGGCGGCTCGCTCTGCCACGGCCTGCTGTCCGGCTGGGACCTGACGACGGCCATGCGGTACGCCAACGCGGCCGGCGCCCTCGTCGCCTCCCGCCTCGCCTGCTCCTCCGCGATGCCCACCCGTGCGGAGGTCGACGGCCTCCTCACGCGAGCCACTGCCTGAACGGAGCCTCCTCTTGAGCCTCAGCATCCCCGACCTGACCGCGGTCCGTGCCCGGCACCCCGAGGCCGTCGCGGAGGCGGCCGCGCACCGGGTGCGCCGCCCGCTGATCGGCGACAGCGGCCGGCTGATGATCGTGGCCGCCGACCACCCCGCCCGCGGCGCGCTCGGGGTCGGCGACCGCAGACTCGCCATGGCCAACCGGGCCGACCTGCTCGAACGTCTCTGCGTCGCGCTGTCGCGGCCCGGCGTCGACGGGGTGCTCGCCACCGCCGACGTCCTGGAGGACCTGCTGCTCCTCGGGGTGCTCGACGGCAAGGTCGTCATGGGCTCGATGAACCGCGGCGGCCTGTCCGGCGCCTCCTTCGAGATGGACGACCGCTTCACCGGGCACCGCGCCCGCGACATCGCCCGGCTCCGCTTCGACGCGGGCAAGCTGCTGCTGCGCATCGACTACGACGACCCGGGCTCACTCACCACGATGGAGTCCACCGCGCGGGCCGTCGACGAGATGGCGGAGCTGCGCCTGCCGGTCTTCGTCGAGCCGTTCATCGCGCGCCGCGCCGGCGGCAGGGTCGCCAACGACCTGTCCGCCGAGGCCGTCACCCGCTCCATCGCCATAGCGTCGGGCCTGGGCGGCACCTCCGCCTACACCTGGCTGAAACTGCCCGTCACCGAGAATCCGGACGACATGGCCGAGGTCCTGCGGACCTCCACGCTGCCGGCCGTGCTGCTCGGCGGCGAGATCGGCGACGACCAGGAGGGTGCCTACGAGCGCTGGCGCAAGGCCCTCAGACTCCCCACCGTGCAGGGCATGGTCGTCGGCAGGTCACTGCTGTACCCGGCCGCGGGCAGTGTGGAGAGCGCGGTCGACACGGCCGTGAGCCTGCTGTGACCGGGCCCTTCCGGTCCGGGCCTTGCCCCGGCCCCGTCCACGCTCTGCCCCGGGCCCGCCGCGGCCTCGCCCCCGCTCCGGTCCGGGCCCGCCCCGGCCCGCCCGTGCTCCGGCCGTGACACCCGTGCTCCAGCCGTGATCCGCCGTGATCCGCCGTTGTCCCGCCGCGACAAGGAGGCATTTCGTGACCAGCCCCTACCACCTCCCCGCCGGAAAGGCCCTCGCCGGCCCCTACGTCGTGGACGTGAGCCCGGAGTCCGCCGGCTGGGGCCACGCCGGCCTGCGCGTCCTGGAACTGCCGCCCGGCGGCTCGCACACCTTCGAAACCGGCGACAGCGAGTGGATCGTGCTGCCGCTCAGCGGCGGCTGCACGGTCGCCGCCAATGACGATTTCGGCAGTGACACGTTCCAACTGGCCGGACGCGAGAGCGTGTTCAGCGGTGTGAGCGACTTCGCGTACGTACCCCGCGACGCCCGCGCGACCGTCTCGTCCACCGGCGGCGGACGGTTCGCGCTCACCGGCGCCCGCTGCGCCCGGCGCCTGCCCGCCCGTTACGGTCCGGCGTCCGGCGTACCGGTGGAGCTGCGCGGCACCGGGAACTGCTCCCGCCAGGTCAACAACTTCGGCGCGGCCGCCCCCTCCGGAGGCGCTGAGGGGCAGGGTTTCGAATGCGACAAGCTGATCGCCGTGGAGGTGATCACCCCGGGCGGCAACTGGTCCTCCTTCCCGCCGCACAAGCACGACGAGCACCGGCCGGGCGAGGAGTCGGTCCTGGAGGAGATCTACTACTTCGAGTTCGCCGCCCACGACGGCACCCCCGGCCTCGGGTACCAGCGGGTCTCCCCGTCCGGTCCCGGCCGGGAGACGGACGTGCTGGCCGAGGTGCGCGGCGGTGACGTGGTCCTGATCCCGGACGGCTGGCACGGGCCGTCGATGGCCGTGCCCGGCCACCACATGTACTACCTCAACGTCATGGCCGGACCGGACGCCGAGCGCGCCTGGCTGATCTGCGACCACCCCGACCACGCGTGGATCCGCGGCACCTGGCCCGAGCAACCCGTCGACCCCCGCCTCCCCCTGTACACCGCCCCTTCCCCGTGAGGTCACGATGAGCCATTCCACGATCCGCCTCACCGCCGCCCAGGCGCTGGTGCGGTTCCTCGCCGCCCAGTACACCGAACGGGACGGCGTGCGGCACCGGCTGATCGCCGGCACCTGGGGCATCTTCGGCCACGGCAACGTGGCCGGTCTCGGACAGGCGCTGATGGAGGCGGGCGAGGACGTCATGCCGTACCACCAGGGCCGCAACGAGCAGGCCATGGTGCACGCCGCGGTCGGGTACGCCCGGCAGCGCGGCCGGCTGTCCACGCAGGCGGTCACGACGTCCATCGGACCGGGCGCCACCAACCTCGCCACGGGTGCGGCCCTGGCCACGATCAACCGCCTCCCGGTGCTCCTGCTCCCCGGCGACTACTTCGCCTCGCACGCCGCCGACCCGCTGCTCCAGCAGCTGGAGCACCCCGTCGAGGCGGACGTGTCCGTCAACGACACCCTGCGCCCGGTGTCCCGCTGGTTCGACCGGATCACCCGCCCCGAGGCCCTGATCCCCTCCGCCCTGAACGCCATGCGGGTGCTCACCGACCCGGCCGAGACCGGGGCGGTCACCCTCGCGCTGCCGCAGGACGTGCAGGCGGAGGCCTTCGACTGGCCCGAGGAGTTCTTCGCCGAGCGGGTGTGGCGGGTACGGCGTCCCGCCCCGGACCCGGCCGAACTCGCCGACGCGGTACGGGCCGTGCGGGCCGCCCGGCGCCCGCTGGTCGTCGCCGGCGGCGGAGTCCACCACAGCGGGGCCGAGGACGCGCTGAAGGCGCTCGCCGACGCCACCGGCATCCCGGTCGCCTCCACCCAGGCGGGCAAGGGCTCGCTGCGCCACGACCACCCGGCCGACCTCGGCGGCATCGGCCACACCGGCACGGCCGTCAGTGACGACCTGGCCCGCACCGCGGACCTGGTCATCGGCGTCGGCACCCGCTACACCGACTTCACCACGGCCTCCGGCACGCTCTTCCAGAACCCGGACGTCCGGTTCGTCAACCTCAACGTCACCGCGTTCGACGCCCACAAGCTGGCGGCCACCACCCTCGTCTGCGACGCGCGGACCGGTCT
Organism: Streptomyces sp. NPDC091412; assembly: GCF_044756885.1. NCBI lineage: Bacteria > Bacillati > Actinomycetota > Actinomycetes > Kitasatosporales > Streptomycetaceae > Streptomyces > Streptomyces sp. NPDC091412. The sequence continues at coordinate 208,382 of NZ_JBIVTV010000005.1, forward strand.
GACGGCACTCACGGAGGCACTGGCCGGGCACCGTGTGGACGCCGGGTACGAGACCGGGTACCGCGCAGGCAAGGAGCGCTGGGAGCGGGTGGTCGAGGCGGCGTTCCGCGCCGACGACGACAGCGCCGTACCGACCCAGAGCCAGGTGCTGGGCGCGCTGGACGCGGTCGTGGGCGACGACGACGTGGTGATCAACGCGGCTGGCTCCCTCCCCGGTGACCTGCACAAACTGTGGCGGACCCGCTCCCCGCGCCAGTACCACCTGGAGTACGGCTACTCCTGCATGGGCTACGAGATCCCGGCCGCGATCGGCGTGCAGCAGGCCGCGCCGGACACGCCGGTGTGGGCGCTGGTCGGCGACGGCACCTACCTGATGATGCCGACGGAGATCGTCACCGCCGTCCAGGAGGGCCTGCCCGTCAACGTGGTGCTGGTCCAGAACCACGGGTACGCCTCCATCGGCGGACTGTCGGAGTCGGTGGGCGCCGAGCGCTACGGCACCGCCTACCGCTACCGCGCCGCCGACGGCTCCTTCACGGGCGCACCCCTCCCCGTGGACCTCGCCGCCAACGCCGCCAGCCTCGGCATGGAGGTGCTGCGCGCCAAGACGGTCGGCGAGCTGCGCCGGGCGCTCGGCGCGGCCCGCGCCTCCGACCGGCCGACGTGCGTCCACGTCGAGACCGACGTCGAGCGTCCCGCCCCGGCCGCTCCCCCGGCCGAGGCCTGGTGGGACGTGCCGGTGGCCGAGGTGTCCGCCCGTGAGCCCGCCGTCCGGGCCCGCGCGCGCTACGACCGCGAGGTGGCCGCCCGCCGCCGCCATCTGTGAAGGCGCCCCGGCCGGGGCCGCTCCAGCCCGTGTCCCACCCGACCCGAAGGGGGTGCCGCCATGGCGGCGACCGGTGACCGGTCCCGTCCCGGGACCGTCTGCGCGCTCGATTCCCTGGACTTCGCGCTGGACCGGGGCAGTCCGGTGCCGCTGTACCACCAGTTCGCCCAGCAGCTGGAAGCCGCGATCGAACGCGGGCTCCTCATCCCGGGGGACCTCCTGGGCAACGAGATCGACCTGTCCGCGCGCCTGGGCCTGTCCCGCCCCACGGTCCGCCAGGCCATCCAGTCCCTGGTCGACAAGGGCCTCCTGGTGCGGCGGCGCGGGGTGGGCACCCAGGTGGTGCACAGCAGGGTCAAGCGCCCCCTGGAGCTGAGCAGTCTCTACGACGACCTGGAGACGGCCGGGCAGGGACCGACCACCAGGGTGCTGCGCAACGAGCGGGTGCCCGCGACCGCCGACGTGGCCGCCGCGCTCGGCCTCGCGGAGGGCGCCGAGGTCACGGTGCTGGAACGGCTGCGGTTCACGCACGGCCAGCCGGTGGCCTTTCTGTGCAACCACCTGCCGGCGGCCCTGCTCGAACCGGACACCGCCCGGCTGGAGTCGACGGGTCTGTACCGCGTGATGCGCTCGGCGGGCATCACCCTCCACAGCGCCCGCCAGACCATCTGCGCCCGCGCGGCCACCGCCGAGGAGGCCCCCCTGCTCGACGAGCGGGAGGGCGCCGCCCTGCTCACCATGCAGCGCACGGCCTACGACGACACGGGTCGCGCGGTCGAGCACGGCACCCACGTGTACCGCGCGTCCCGGTACACCTTCGACTTCCAGCTGCTGGTGAGGTCGTGAAAGGGGCGCCACTGGTCCCCGAACATGATCAAGGGGATGTTCCGGATTCCTCCAAAACATCCCCTGACCTGCGACTCTTTCGAGTCGGGACGACAGGATTTGAACCTGCGACCCCTTGACCCCCAGTCAAGTGCGCTACCAAGCTGCGCCACGTCCCGGTGCGCGTTCGTGCGGTGAACCACGTGATCGCGCGAACGTCACTTTACCCCACCTCGGGGTCCGCGCCGAAAAGGGGCACGGGGTCGGGGACAATCGGCGTATGAGCGGCACTTCCTCCGACAGGCCGGCGGGCGCGCGGGACCGGGACAGTGAGGGGCGGGCGCGCAACGCGCGGCCCCGGGACGGGCTCGGGCGGCCCCTGCCGTACGACGCCGACGGTGTACCGAGGCAGCCCGAGGGCGTGGTGCGCACCCCGCCGGCGACGGTCGCCGAGGCTCAGGCACTGCTGGACGCGGGCAAGCCGTTCCACGCGCACGAGGTCTTCGAGGACGCCTGGAAGTCGGGGCCGCCGGCGGAGCGCGCCCTGTGGCGGGGGCTGGCCCAGCTCGCGGTGGGGCTCACGCACGCGGCCCGCGGCAACGTCACCGGCGGCGCACGGCTGCTGCGGCGCGGGGCGGGGGCGGTGGAGGGGTGGGTGGCGGACACCGGGGAGCGGACTCCGTACGGCATGGACGTGTCCGGGGTGGTGGTGTGGGCGCGGGAGCTGGCGGACGCCGTGGACAGCGGGGCGGCGGGTGCCGTGGACGCGGCGGAGCGGGCGCCTCGGCTGCGCGGCGGCGGGGCGTAGCCCGCGGGCGGCGTGAGCGGTGCCGGTAGCGGTCGGTGCGACGCCGGTGGACGCGTTGTCAGTGCCGTACGGCAGACTCGGGGCGTGCGAAAGATTCATGTGATCGGCATCGGCGCGGGCGACCCCGACCAGCTCACCCTCCAGGCTGTCAGGGCGCTGCGCGACACGGACGTGTTCTTCGTCCTCGACAAGGGCGAGGCGAAGTCGGACCTCGTACAGCTGCGCCGGGACATGCTTCGCACGCACATACCGGAGGGGACGTACCGCGTGGTGGAGGCGCGTGACCCGGAGCGGGACCGGACGGCGGGCGGTTCCGCCTACTCCCCCGCCGTCGGCGACTGGCGCAGCGCACGCGCGGACATCTACGAGCGGCTGATCACGGGGGAACTGGGCGAGGACGAGACCGGCGCGTTCCTGGTGTGGGGCGATCCGGCGCTGTACGACAGCACGCTCGGCATCCTCCAGGACGTGCTGGCGCGGGGCACGGTGGACTTCGCGTACGACGTGGTGCCCGGCATCAGCAGCGTTTCGGCCCTGGTCGCCCGGCACCGTACGGGGCTCAACCGGGTCGCCCGGCCCGTGCAGATCACCACCGGGCGGCGGCTGGCCGAGGGGTTCCCGGAGGGCGTGGACGACGTGGTGGTGATGCTCGACGCCCACCAGGCCTTCCGGCACTGCGCCGACCAGGACATCGACATCTACTGGGGCGCCTACATAGGCACCCCGGACGAGATCCTCGTCTCCGGCCCGATCGCCGAGGCCGCGCCACGCATCGAGCGACTGCGGGCCGAGGCACGCGAGCGCAAGGGGTGGATCATGGACACGTATCTGCTGCGCCGCAAGCCCGAGGGTCGGCCGGAGAGGGCGGAGTAGGCCGGACGACCCGGCCGAGGCGTTCCAGCACGGCCGCGACATCCGGCACGGCGGTCAGCCCTGGAGGCAGCGGCGGACGGCGTACGACGACGACCGGCAGCCCGAGTTCCCGCGCGGCCGAGAGTTTGGCCGCGGTGGCCGCTCCCCCGCTGTCCTTGGTCACCAGTACGTCGATGCGGTGCTCCCTGAGCAGCTCTGTCTCGCCGGCCACGGTGAACGGCCCGCGGGCCAGCACCACCCGTGTGTCCGGGGGCATCGGCGGCTCGGGCGGCTCGACCGACCGTACGACGAAGCGCGTCTCGGCCAGGTGGGCGAAGGCGGAGAGGCCCAGCCGTCCCGTGGTCAGGAACGCCCGGCGCCCGAGCCGCGGCAGCAGCTCCGCCGCGGCGTGCAGCGAGGCGACCGGGTGCCAGCGGTCCCCGGGGCCCGGCCGCCATCCGGGCCGGCGCAGGACCACCACGGGTACGCCGGTCGCCGCCGCGGCCCGCGCCGCGTTCCGCGTGATCGCCTCGGCGAAGGGGTGGGTGGCGTCGACGACTGCGTCCACGCGGTGCTCGCGCAGCCAGGAGGCCAGCCCCTCCGCCCCACCGAACCCCCCGACCCGTACCTCCCCGTCGAGCGCCCCCGGCCGCGTCACCCGCCCCGCCAGCGAACTGGTCACCCGCACCCCGTCCCGCGCCGCAAGCACCGTGGCCAGTTCACGGGCCTCGGCGGTACCACCGAGAACCAGGATGTGCGAGGACATGACATCGAGCGTAGGGGGTGACGGACGGGGCACGGCATCGGGGTGCGGCGACGAGGGCACGAGGTCCCGCCGGGCGACGGGCCTCTCCGCGTGCGGCGCGTGGCCTCATACGCGTGCGGCGCGCGCATCACCCCCGATTCGAACCCGCGATTGCCGCGATTCGGCATCGCGCCGCGCGCGGCATCGCATACCGGCGCTGCGTGGCGCGACGCGCCGCGGAGGCGAGCGTGCCCGCACGCCCATCGGCCTGGCCGTCCCGGCTACGGCTCCGGCTCCGGCTCCGGCTACGGCTACGGCTACGGCTACGGCTACGGCTCCGAGGCCTGCCCTCAAGACCCGCGGTCCATCGCGCGTCGGGCGGGCGCGCCCGGCCGCGGAGCAGCAGGCGCGAGGCGCCCAGAGGCTGAGGCGTGGTCGGCGTGGGAGCCCCGGGAAACGGATGGGCGGGCTCAACGCTGCCCGGCTCGGCGCAGGCCGTGTTCGGACAGGGGGCCCACCGACCAGCCGGCGTCGTGGCAGACGTGGAGAAGGCCGGGCAGGGCGCCGAGGGTTGCCTGCCAGGAGTCGGGGGCGGAGGCCTGGTCGGTGTCGTGCAGGAGGATCGTGCCGCCGCCGCGCAGGTCCGCGGTGACGGTCGTGCGGACCGAGGCGGGGGTCGCGTCCGCCGTCCAGTCGCGGCCCCAGGCGGTCCACAGCACGGGGCGCAGACCCGCGCGCCGGGCGGCGGCCCAGCGGCCCGCGGTGAGAATGCCGTAGGGCGGGCGGTACCACCGCGGCCGCAGGCCCGTGGTGTCGTGCACGGCGCGGGCCGCCCGCGCGGTCTCCCGGACGTCCCGGGCCGGAGCCGGCAGCCAGGGGCGGCTGTGGGTCCAGCCGTGCACGGCGAGCTCGTGTCCCCGGTCCGCGATGTGCCGGGTGAGGCCGGGGAAGCGGGCCACTCTCTCGCCCAGGACGAAGAACGTGGCGCGTACGTGCAGCCGGTCCAGCTCGTCCAGGAAGTGCGGCGTGGAGTCCGGGTCCGGGCCGTCGTCGAAGGTCAGTGCGACGTGGTCGGGGCGGCCGGTCCCGGCGAGGCCGGGAAAGCACAGGGCCCGGAAGCGGGGCAGCCAGGTGGCCGCCGGGACGATGTGGGCGGCCGCGACGGCGGCCACCGGCGTGAGGGCCGCCAGCGCGGTGCGCGCGGGACGGCTGCCTGGCTCTGCCACCTGCCGACTCCTCCTCACCGGTGCTCTGCCCGCCACCTGCCGGGTCCTCCTCGTGCTCATGGCCTCACGGGTGCTCCGCCTGCGCCCTTCCCGGACCGGAGGCCGCGCCGACCGCCGATTCCGCGTCCCACTTGCCCGACACGGCGGGGGAACGGGACAGACCGACCGTCCCCGCCGCGAGCAGACCGATACCTATCGCCTCGGGCACCATGCGTACGCCCAGGGCGATGTGTTCCCCGAACAGCGCCCATCCCAGCGCCATGCTCGTCAGGGCGTCGCCGAGGGTGAGGGCGGGCTGGGAGGCGACGAGCGTGCCCGCCCGGAAGGCGCACTGGAGCAGTCCGAAGGCGGCCAGCCCGGTGATCGCCGTGGCGTACGGCGTCCAGTTCGACAACAGCGTGGCCAGGCCCTGCGGATAGAGGCCCGTCACCTCCTTGAGCAGGGCGGCCGTCGCCGCGAACAGCACGGCCGAGGCCAGACCGAGCACGGCGGCCCGGGGCGGGCCCTTGACCAGCCGCGCCACGCCGATCAGCAGGAGCACCAGGCACGCCAGGGCGACGCCGACGGGGATCCAGCGCGCCGCCTCGGCCGTGTCGCGTCCGGCGGACGGCGAGGCGGCGCCGAGGAAGACAGCCAGTCCGGCGGCCAGGGCGAGGAAGGACAGCCAGGTGATCCGGGCCGGCCGCCGGCGGAAGACGATGCTGCCCATCGCCAGCGTGAACAGCAGTTCGGTCGCCAGCAGGGGCTGGACGAGTGACAGGCTCCCGACGGCCAGCGCCGCGGCCTGCAACACCGCGGACACAGCCAGCATGGCCGCCCCGGCCAGCCAGAAACGCCGCCGCCTGACCGTGACGGCGTGCGACGTACGCGCGCCGACCGGTCCGTGTCCGCCCTCCGCCGCCGGGGGGTCCGGGCCGCCGCCCTCCCCGCGCCGGTCCGGCGTCCCGCCCGCCGTACCGCCGGTGCGCCGGTCGCCCCCTCCCCCGCCCCCCGGCGTCTCCGTCGCCGCGCGCCTCATCAGTACCGAGGCCGCGGCGTTGGCGCACGCGGCGAACAGTGCGAGGACGATGGTGAGCGCGTTCACCCCGTGCGTCACCCGAACCGTGCGGCGAGGCGGCGGTACAGGGCGGGCGCGGCACCGCGCACCCGGCCCGGCAGCCGGGTCCAGCCGGGGACGTACACCTCGTCCCGGCCACGCGACACCGCCTCCCACACCGCGTCGGCGACCCGGCTCGCCGGGACGGGCCGGGGCCGGGAGCGCCGGTAGGGCACTCCGCGGCGGTCGAAGAACGGCGTGTCGACCACCCCGGGCACCACATGGCTGATGCCGACCCCCGTGCCGCGCAGTTCGTAGCGCACGGCGTCGGCGAAGGCGCCCAGCGCGGCCTTGGCGGCGGAGTAGACGGCCTCGTCGCGGACACCGACCGTGCCCGCCAGGGAGCCGATGATGACCACGCGGCCCGTGCCCTGCCTGATCATCTGGGGCAGCAGCAGCCGGACCAGGCGCAGCGTCGCCAGCACGTTGACGTCGAACAGCTCGTCGATGGCAGGCTGCGGCATGGTGCTGAACGGCCCGGCCCACCCGATGCCCGCGCCCGCCACCAGCAGGTCGACGCGGCCGACGCTGTCGAGCGCGAACTCCGCCAGTCGCCGCTCGGCGCCCTGGCCGGACAGGTCCGCCGGGAAGGCCACGGCCGAGGTGCCCCGGGCGACCTCCTCCAGCCGGGCGCGGTCGCGCCCGTTGAGCACCAGGCGCCAGCCGCCCTCCGCGGCGAGCCGCCGTGCCACGGCCGCGCCGATCCCGGACGAGGCCCCGGTCACCAGCGCGCCCCCGCCCGGCGCCGCGGCACCGCCGGTCCGGCCGGGCGCGGCGCTTGGCGCCACCGGTGCCTCGACCGGCGTGCCGGAGCCGGACCGTACGCGGGAGGGGGCGTGGGACATCGGGACGCACCTCGAGGATCGGACGGACCGAGGGCCGCCGGTGCGGCCCCGGCGGTACGGGACGGCCTCCGGGCTGGTGAAGTATCCCGGAGGCTGTGCCCGAAACGTGGGACGGGCCCAAGGGTGTGCCCGTTCGTTTGACTGCGGTGGGTGAGGGTTACTCACTTCCAGTGTCGTCCGAATCGTCCGTGCCGCCACCGCTGCCCGCCGCTCGCGAACCCGGCACGCGCCACGCGCCCGCCCGGCCGAGCCCGACGTCCCCGCCGGAAGCGGAGCGGCTGCTCGTGGTGACCGCGAGCATGGGGTCGGGCCATGACACGGTGGCCGCCGAACTGGTCCGCCGCGCCCGTGCCGCCGGCAAGGAGGCCCGTGTCGTGGACGTGCTTGGCCTGCTGCCAGGCGGTCTGGGAAGCGGCCTGCGCGGCTTCTACCGGACCGTCGTGCGTCGGGCCCCCTGGGTCTACGCCGGTATCTACGACCTGTTCCTCGCGCCCGGCCCCCGGCCACGCCCGAGCGGCACCCCGCTGGCACGGCTGGCCGGTGGGCGTCTGCTGAGCCTGGTGGGTGAGTGGCGGCCCGATGTCGTCGTGCCGGTCTTCCATCTGGCCGCCCAGCTCACCGGCCACCTCCGGGCGCGCGGCGCGCTGCGGGTGCCCAGCGCGGTGGTCGTCGTCGACTTCGCGGCGCACCGGCAGTGGCTGCATCCGGGCAACGACCTGCATGTGTGCCTCACGGACGAGACCGCTCGGGAGGTCCGGCGGGGCACCGGCCGGGCGGCGGAGGCGACCGGTCCGGTCGTGGCACCGGAGTTCTTCGCCGCCGGACCGGGGACGGCCGTGTGGCGGCGCCGGCTGGAGCGGCACGGCGGCGGGCGGCCCGCGGTGCTGGTCTCCGCGGGCGCCTGGGGAGCCGGCAGCCGGCTGGCCGACACGGCCCGGCTGCTCGCCGCGCACGGTTTCCTGCCGGTCGTGCTCTGCGGACGCAACGAACGGCTGCGCCGCGCCCTGTCCGCGACGCCCGGTGTCCTCACCCCCGGTTGGGTGACGGACATGCCGGAGTTGCTGCACGCGTGTGCCGCCCTGGTGGACAACGCGGCCGGGCAGACCGCGGTACAGGCGCTCGCCGCGGGCCTGCCCGTCGTCGGTCACCGCCCGCTTCCCGGACACGGCGCGGAGGGGCTGCGCCGTATGGCGGCCCTCGGCGTCTGCGACCACGCACCCGACCCGGATGCCCTCCTGCGCGCCCTGACCCGCCTCACGGCGCCGGGCGCGCCACGTGAGGAACGGATCGCGGCCGGGCGTGCCCTCTTCCGGCAGGACCCGCTCGACTTGGTCGTACGGGCCGCGGGGGCGAGTCGCCCTTCCTAGGCCCTGCCCCTCCGGGGGCTTCTCAGGGCCGGTCGCCCCGGGTCTCGTCCCGCCGGAGGTCCAGGCGTCCTACGCGGGCGACGTTCTCGCGGTCCTCGGTGTCCTCGCTCGGCGCGGCGGCGAACCAGGCGTCGAGGATCTCCTTGAGCAGCGGTTCGGAGGTCAGCCGCAGGCCGAGCGCAAGCACATTGGCGTCGTTCCAGCGGCGTGCTCCGTCCGCCGTGTAGGCGTCGGTGCACAGAGCGGCCCGTACGCCGGGCACCTTGTTCGCGGCGATGGACGCGCCCGTGCCGGTCCAGCAGCACACGACGGCCTGGTCGGCCCGTCCCTCGGCGACGTCACGGGCCGCGGCGGCCGAGCACGCCGCCCACTGGGGGTCGTCCCCGGGGCGCAGCGCACCGTGGGTCACCACCTCGTGCCCGCGCTCGCGCAGCAGGGCGACGAGCGAGCGGGCGACGGGTTCGGCCATGTCCGAGGAGACGGAGATCCGCATGTGCCGGAGACTACTCAGCGCGCCGTCCGGACTCCAGGGGCGCCCGCCCGCTCCGGCCGGCGACCGAGCGCGCGGGGTCGTCCACCCGCGGGCGTGTCTAGGAGAACCACGCCATCCCGAGGAGCAGCGCGGAGACGAAGAGGACGGCGCCGCCCACGACGGCGGCGGCACGGGAGTGGCGGCGCAGCGAGGAGCGCACTCCGGGTCGGCGCGGGGGCACCCGGTGCACGCTGGTGTTCCAGCCGGAGTCCATGCCCGCGGCCCCCGACGCGACGCCGGCGCGAGCGGGGACGGGAGCGGCGGCGGCGCGGCGGTGCGCGGGAGCCGTGCCCCGCTGGCTCGGACCGCGGTGCTGTCCGCGTCCCCCGCCCCCGTCCCACTGCTCCGGGGGAAGCGGTTCGGGAGCGCCCCGCCACGCGCCGCCCGCGAACCAGTCCGCCGCCTGCCGGGCCGTGGGCCGTTCCTCGGGCCGTTTGGCCAGCATGCTCAGCAGGTACGCCTCGAAGGCGGGCGGCAGCGCCGCGCCACGCTGGTGCGGCGGTACGGGCGAGGAGTCGACGTGCTGGTAGAGCAGCGCGGTCGCGGTCGACGCCTCGAAGGGCGGGGAGCCGACGGACAGGTGGTAGAGCACGCAGCCCAGTGAGTACATGTCGGAGGCCGCGCTCGCCGGGGTGCCGATGGCCCGTTCGGGCGCCAGGTAGAGACCGGTGCCGACGATCTGCCCGGTGGTGGTGAGCGCGCCCGAGGGGTCGTCGACGAAGCGGGCTATGCCGAAGTCGGCGATGCGGACGGTGCCCTGGTGGTCGCTGAGCAGGTTGCCGGGTTTGACGTCCCGGTGCACGATGCCCTGGGCGTGCGCCGCGGCGAGGCCCTCGGCGGAGTGCTGGGCCACCTGGGCCAGACGTTCCGGTGAGAGCGGGCCGCCGGCGGTCAGTTCACCGGCCAGGCTGTCGCCCTCGATGAGTTCCATGACGAGGAAGCAGCGGTCCTCCCAGGCGCCGAAGTCGAGCGTCCCGACCACGTGCGGATGGTTCAGCCGGGCCGAGGTCTGCGCCTCCAGTCTGAACCGGGCCTCGGCGGAGGCGTCCGACCCGTCGTTCAGCAGCAGTTTGACCGCGATCGGTCTGCCGAGCACCTCGTCGAGGCCCCGCCAGACCTCGCCCATTCCGCCGCGCCCGATGACCGTCTGCAGCCGGTACCGCCCCGCCACCAGCACCCGTAGCCCCGCCCTCAAGATCCCCGAAGTCCCGCCCTCACGACCACTCTCCGCAGCGGGCGCGGCAGCAGCCGGGCAGCGCATACGGATCGCGGCAACCGCGCCTCATCTTAACGATCACTCAGGGTGCTCCCGACCCCTGCGCGGCCCTCCCGGGCGGATTGTCCGGACAAGAAACCTTCCGAGTTTCGGACCGGGGCCCTCCGAGTGAAAAGCACGGAGTCGCCCGTCGCACAAATATGTAGAGCTGATCACGTATGTCATCGTCGCCCTACCCGGCTGATCCACTCGGGAAGGACTCGGGAAGGAGAGGACGAACAGTGACCCCTCTTACATGGCTGCTCATCCCCCTGGCAGTGGTGTTCATGACGAGCGTCTGGGGCCTCCTCGCGGGACGGCCGCGGCGCACCGACGACATGGCGGACGTGGAGCGCTACGACCGCCTCCGCGCGGCGCTGGCCCGCGCGGCCTCCTGACCGGACGACCTCCCGACCCGGACGACCTCCCGACCTGACACCTCCCGACCTGACACCTCCCGACCGGATGACCGGCTAGCGCAGCAGCAGCTGCAAGCCGCCCACGACGGTGGCCGCGATCACCAGCCGCTCGAACAGCCGCTGGTTGATGCGGTGCACCGCCCACTTGCCGAGCAGCGCACCGGGCACGACGAAGACCACCAGCACGGCGTCCAGCAGGAGCGAGCGGCCGTCGATCAGTCCGAGACCGGCGCTGAAGGGCACCTTGGAGACGTTGACGATGAGGAAGAAGAAGGCCGACGTACCGAGGAAGCCGAGCTTGCGGAAGCCCGCCGACAGCAGGTACAGCGACATCACCGGGCCACCCGCGTTGGCGACCATGGTGGTGAACCCGCCGAGGACGCCGTAGAAGCGGGCCTTGAGACGGCCCGGACGGGTGGTGACCGAGTCCGGCTCCTCCCCCCGGTCGGCGCTGCGGCGCCGCCACACCGTCACCCCCGCCATCAGCAGCAGGATCGCCCCGATCGACGTCCGTACGATCCCGTCGTCGGCCCACATCAGGAACAGGGTGCCGACGACCACCCCCGCCGCGACCGCCGGGAACAGCCGCCACAGCGTGGGCCAGTGCGCGTGCCGCCGGTAGGTGAGGACGGCGAGTATGTCGCCGGCGATCAGGACCGGCAGCAGCACCCCGGTGGAGGCGCGGGCGGGCAGGACGGCCGCGAAGACGGCGAGGCTGACCGTGTTGGCCCCGCTGACGGCGGTCTTCGAGAAGCCGACGAGCAGGGCCGCGAAGGCGAGCGCGGCGAATCCCCACCCGGATATGTTCCAGAGCGTCATCGTGTTCATGCGGTGACCGATGCTATGTCCTGACAACCGAGGGGCGTAAGGACCGTCTCACCTGGAGGAGCCATGGCCGACGTCCGCGAGCACGTCCTGACCGGTGTCCGGGGCGCACTCGCCGTCCGCGAGTGGCCGCATCCGCGACCGCGGTACGTCGCCCTCGTGGTGCACGGGTACGGCGAGCACTCCGGCCGCTACGAGGAGCCGGCCCGCGCACTGGGCGCGCACGGGGCGGCCGTGTACGGCCCCGACCACGTGGGCCACGGGAAGTCGGCGGGCGAACGCGTGGTGGTCGAGGACTTCGAGGAGGTCGTCACCGACGTGCGCGCCGTGGCGGATCTCGCCCGTGCCGCGCACCCCGGACTGCCGCTCGTGCTGATCGGCCACTCCATGGGCGGGCTGATCTCCGCCCGCTACGCCCAGCGCCACGGCGCGGAACTCGCCGCGCTCGTGCTGTCCGGGCCGGTCATCGGTGCCTGGGAGCTGCCGGGCCGGCTGCTGGCCCTGGACGAGATCCCCGACACGCCGGTCAGCCCGGCCGCGCTGTCCCGGGACCCGGCGGTCGGTGCGGCGTACGCGGCGGACCCGCTCGTCTGGCACGGCCCGATGAAGCGGCCGACGGTCGAGGCGTTCGCGCGGACCCTGAAGGCCGTCGCCGAGGGCGGCGACGTCGGGGAGCTGCCCGTGCTGTGGCTGCACGGCGACGACGACCGGCTGGTCCCGCTCGGCGGGAGCCGGGCCGGGATCGAGCGGCTGGGCGGCGCGCTGACCGAGCGGATCTACCCGGGCGCCCGGCACGAGGTGTTCCTGGAGACGAACCGCGCGGAGGTGTTCGCCGACATGACGGAGTTCCTGGACCGCGTACTCGCGCGCTGAACGCCCGTCTCCCGGCCGGGAAAGAGCGTCCGACCTGGGCGGGGCGGTTGTTTGCCCCCTTTCGACGAGGGCACTCGCGCCCCCATGGAGTGGTTGCGCGGTGCGGGTGGGACCGGCCGGGACCGGCGAGGCCGAACGCATCGCACCGCTCCGTACCGCCAGAGACGACTCCCGGAGACGACTCCCCAAGGAGAACCACCGTATGACTGTCGTGAAGAGCACGATCCCCGAAGCGGCCCTTCAGGTCACCGGGGACGCGCTGCAGAGCACTCTCGTGGACCTTCTCGGGCTCTCCCTGATCGGGAAGCAGGCGCACTGGAACATCGTGGGACCGCGGTTCCGGTCCATCCATCTCCAGCTCGACGAAGTGGTGGCGGCGGCCCGCGAGTTCGCCGACACGGTCGCGGAGCGCGCCGCGGCGCTGGGCCTGCCGCCGGACGGACGCCCGGAGACGATCGCCTCGGCCTTCACCCTGCCCGGCCCCAAGGACGGCTGGGTGCGCGACACGGAGGTCGTCGAGGTCATGGTCGAGTCCCTGGAGGCGGCCATCAAGCGGCTGCGCGAGCGCATCGACGCGACGGAGAAGCCCGACCCGGTCTCCCAGGACCTGCTGATCACGATCACGGCCGAACTGGAGAAGCATCGCTGGATGTTCGCCGCCGAGAACGTGAGCGAGCGCGGCTGAGCACCGCGGCGGCGGGCCGCCGGGCCGGCGTGCGTACCGCCGTCACCCGAGCGGCCCCGTCCCGCGGCGGCGGGCATGCGGGACGGGAGCGCCGCGCCTAACGTCGAGAACGCACACCAACGGCGGTGTCCGGGACGGCCCCGACCCCGTCCGCGGGTGTCGGTTCGGCGTGGGAGGCCGGTCAGCCAATGAGACTCACCGAAGCACGCCGCCGCGACCGGGACCGGCCGCTGCTCGTCAGCAGGTGGCACGAGACGGCGGACCGGCATCTGACCCAGCTGCGACGGTCGTTGCTGATCACGTGGATCTCCTTCGGGGTCACCTTCGGCACCGTCCGCGTCATCACGCACGGCATCCGGGGCGGCTGGCTGCCCTGGGGCAACATCTCCGCCGGTGGCGAGCACCTGCACCACTACAACCTCGGCATCGCCACCCTCGCCGGGGTGGGCCTGATCGCCGTACGCGGTGACGAACGCGCGGTCGGGCACCCCGCCGTCGCGGCCGCCTACGGCTGCGGCACGGCCCTCATCTGCGACGAGTTCGCACTCCTGCTGGATCTCCGCGACGTCTACTGGGCCAAGCAGGGCCGGATCAGCGTCGACGTCTCCCTCGGAGTCATCTCCGTGCTGGGCGCCTACCTGACGGCGAAGCCGTTCTGGCACGAGATCGGCCGTGTCACCCGGCACCACATCGTCGCCGCGGCCGCACGCCACGGCGGCGCCAGCGCCTGATTCCCGCACCGCCCACCACGGCCCGGCCGCCGTCAGGCACGCCGCGCGGGCGGTCGCACCCACTGTGAGGAGCAAGGCATGAGCCCAGCCGAGCACCAGGAGCGCGGCGCCGAGGCCTCCGGGCAGGACCCCGCCCCGCAGCAGTGCGGCGTCCAGGACCGGTCCGTGCGGAGCCAGGCGGCGGGACCGGGGCCGTCCGCGATACGCATGCGCGTAGCGCGGGCCGATCCCCGGTCGGTGATGTCGATGAGCTGTCTGGTGCTGCTGGGACTCGGTGCCTGCGTGCTCGTCACCATGGTGCTCGTCTGGGCCATGCTCACCGCGATGGACCCGGAAGCCTGGCCCTCCTTCGGCTGGACGCTCGTCATCGCCGCCGGTGTCGTCGCCCTGGAGGTCGTCCTGGGTACGGCCATGGCGACCCTGGGCGCGTTCCTCTACAACATGTCCTCGCAGTACGCCGGGGGTGTCCATCTGACGCTGGCCGACGACCCGGCGATGGTCCGCGAAGGCCGGCCCGATCTGCTGCCGGACGTCGGCCGTGCGTACCACCGTCTCCAGGACCGCCTGGGATTCCCGCCGCCCGGCTGCGGAGCGCGCTACGTCGAGTTCGCCGACCGCTGCGGCGACGCGTGGCGGCGGCTGCGCGGCCGGGCCGGCGACCGGCGGACCGCTCGGCAGGGCAATCGGCAGGACAGCCGGTACGACACTCGGCAGGACGCGGACAGCCGGCCCGGCCCGGACGACGGCCACGGTCAGAACGACCGCGACCGCAGGGACCGGGACGACCCGGACACCCGGGTCGAGGAGACCACTCCCGGCTGACGCTCCCGGCTGACGACCCGGGCTCCCCGCTGCCGACGGCCGGGACTCCCCCGGCTCCGGGCACCCGACGGTCAGCCGGCGGTCAGCCGCCGAGGCCGGGCGGCAGGTGCAGCAGGCGCGCGATGGTGCGCAGTACGCCGTTGTCGTTGTTGGAGGGGGCCAGGTGGCGGGCCCGGCCGATGACCTCGGGGTGGGCGTTGGCCATGGCGAACGACCACTCGGCGGCGTCCAGCATCTCCAGGTCGTTGAGGTAGTCGCCGAACACCAGGGTCTGGGCAGGCGTGATCCCCAGATCCCGCTGGAGCCGGCGCAGCGCGGCGCCCTTGTCGGCGGTGCGGTTCATCACGTCGACCCAGTGCTCGCCCGAGACGACGACCTGGTGGGTGGCGGCGAACGGCGCCAGCGCCGGGGCGGTGGTCCGTTCGGCCGACCCGAAGTCGAACAGGGCCACCTTGATGACGTCGTCGTCGACGGCCGCCGCGTCCGGCACGATCCGGTGCCGGACGTAGTACTTGCGGACCTCGGCCAGGAAGGCCTCGTCGGTCCGCTCCACATGGGCCGACCGCTTGCCGCAGACCACGGCGCCCACGTCCACGCCCTGCGCGACGAGTTCCCGTACGGCTCCGACGAGGCGGGCCGCGACGGCCGGGTCCAGGGGGTCGGAGCTCAGCTCCACGCCGTCCCGGACGACATAGGTGCCGTTCTCCGCGATGAACACCATGCCCTCGTCGTGGCCGGCGAACTGCTCGGCCAGCGTGGCGTACTGGCGGCCGCTCGCGGGGCTGAACAGCACACCGCGGCGGCGCAGCTCGGCCAGGGTCGGCCACAGTCCGGCCGGGAGCCGCTTGGCGTCGTCCAGGAGCGTGCCGTCCATGTCGGTGACGATCAGCCGTATGCCGGCGGGGCCCGTGACGGTTTCCGGGGCGGGTTCGAGGGTGGTGAGCAGGGGCGAGGGTGTGCTGGGCATGTCCGTTTTCCGTGGCGGGCGCGGCGGGCGCGCCCGGGGTGGTGGGGCGCCGGCTCCGTTGCCGTGCGCGGGGGCGGTGGTCGACGCCGCACCGGCTCCGGGACGTCGTCAGCCGGGTCGGTCGGGCCGCGCCGCCGCGGTGACGCCACGGCCCCGCCAGCCTACCGGGGCCGCCCGGCAGGGGTTTTTCCCGACCAGGTCCGGGGCCGCCCGGGGCCCGGGTCCGGCGGTCCTCCCGGCCGGGCAGGTTCGGCCGATTCCCGGACACGGTGATCACCGGGCGGCACAATGGCGGCGTCGGCCGCGGGCAGGGCGCGACCACGGCCACGGCAGTCACGAGACGGCACGCGACGAACCAGGAGTGCAGACGTGAGCGAGAGCCACACCCCGCCGGACGGGTCGCCGAGGCTGAACACCACGGTGGCGCACAACGCGCGCGTGTGGAACCACTGGGTCGGCGGCAAGGACAACTACGAGGTCGACCGGCAGGTCGGCGAGCACGTCGCCGGGATGTTCCCGGTGATCCGGGACGTGGCCCGCGCCGACCGCGAGTTCCTCGGACGGGCGGTCCGCCACCTGACCGCCGAGCGCGGGGTGCGCCAGTTCCTCGACGTCGGCACCGGGCTGCCGACGGTCGACAACACCCACGACATGGCCCAGCGGATCGCCCCGGACGCGCGGATCGTCTACGTCGACAACGACCCGGTCGTCCTCGCGCACGCCCGCACGCTGCTGACCAGCACCCCCGAGGGCGCCACCGCCTACATCGAGGCCGATGTGCACGCCCCGGAGGCCATCGTCGAGCGTGCCTCCGCGACGCTCGACTTCGGCCGGCCCGTCGCGGTGATGATGCTGGGCATCCTGAACTTCGTCCTGGACACCGACGAGGCGCGCGACATCGTCCGCCGCGTCATGGCCGCGGTCCCCTCGGGCAGTTTCCTGGTGCTGACGCACCCCACCTACGACGCCGACCTCGGCGGCGAGGGCAACGTCCCGGCGATGGAGTTCTGGAACGCCAACGCCACACCGCCGATCACCGCCCGCTCCCGTGCCGAGGTGGCCGCCTTCCTCGACGGCCTGGACCTGGTCGAGCCGGGCCTGGTGCCGTGCTCGCGGTGGCGCCCGGACGGCGACTCCCCCGCCGCGGTACCGCAGTTCGGCGCGGTCGCCGTGAAACCCTGACGCGGGCGGTACCCGGCCGCCGGTTCGCCCGAGTCGAGCCCGTCGAGGAGGACTATGACCACCCTTGCCGACCCCGTCCCCGGCGGGCGTCCCGGTGACGTCGAGCGGGCCACCGCGCTCAGCGGCGAACTCGCCGGGCGGGGCGTGCACGGAGTCGTGCTGGCCTACGTCGACACCGCGGGGATCGCCCGGGTCAAGACGGTGCCGACGGCCAAGCTCCCCTCGGCGGCGGCCTGGGGAGCGGGCATGTCCCCGGTGTTCGACACCTTCCTGGCGCACGACTCGATCGTCACCACCGACGTCCTCGGCTCCCCCGACGGCGATCTGCGGCTCTACCCCGACCTCGACCACCTGGTGGTCCTGTCGGGGCAGCCCGGCTGGGCCTGGGCCCCGGTCGACCGGATCACGCAGGAGGGTGAGCGCCATCCCGGGTGCAGCCGTACGTTCCTGCGCCGGATCACCGCCGACGCCGAGCGGCGCCACGGCCTCACCTTCGAGGCGGCCATCGAGGTCGAGTGGGCCGTGGGCCAAGGAAACGCGCCCGGCGGCGAGTTCGAGCCCGCGGTGTCGGGTCCGGCGTACGGGGCCGTCCGGCAGGTGGAGCTGAGCGACTGCGCCGCCGATCTGCTGGCGGCCCTCGCGGCGCAGGGCGTGGACGTGGACCAGTTCCACCCCGAGTACGCGGCCGGGCAGTTCGAGGTGTCCGTCGGCGCGCTGGACCCGGTGGCGGCGGCCGACCGCAGCGTGCTGGTGCGGCAGACCGTACGGGCCGTGGCCCGGCGGCACGGGCTGAAGGTCTCCTTCGCGCCGGCCGTCCTCGCGCGGGGCGTGGGCAACGGCGGCCATGTGCACCTCTCGGCCTGGCGCGACGGGACCAACCTGCACTCCGGGGGCGACGGCCGCCACGGCATGACCGCCGAGGCCGAGTCCTTCACGGCCGGTCTCCTCGCCCACCTGCCCGCGCTGACGGCGGTGACCGCGCCGAGCCCGTCCAGCTATCTCAGGCTCAAGCCCTCCCAGTGGGCCGGGGTGTTCACCGCCTGGGGCCGGGAGACCCGCGAGGCCGCGCTGCGCGTGATCACCGGGACCCGGGGGCAGGGCGCGCGGGCGGCCAACCTGGAGGTCAAACCGGTCGACCTCGCGGCGAACCCGTACCTGGCGCTGGGCTGTCTGATCGCCGCCGGGCTGGACGGGATGGCGTCGTCCGCGTCCCTGCCCGAGGAGATCACCGGGGACCCGGCCCGGTTCGGCGAGGCGGAGGCGGCGGCCCGGGGCGTACGGCGCCTGCCGGTCTCGCTGGCGGAGGCGGTCGCCGCGTTCCGCGGGGACGACCTGCTGCGCACGGCTCTCGGACCAGTGCTCGCCGACGCGGTGACCGCCGTGCGGCAGGGCGAGATCGCGGCCGTCGAGGGACTGGACGACGAGCAGGTCGCGGCGGCGTACCGCTGGACGTACTGATGAGCGCGTCGGCCGGGGCCGGAGCGGTCCACGAGGCGCTGGCGGCGCTGCCGCTCGTGGACCACCACTGCCACGGGGTCGTCACCGCCGACCTGGACCGGACCGGCTTCGAGTCCCTGCTCACCGAGGGCGAGGTGTGGCCCGGCAGCGGCATCACCCCGTTCGACAGCCCGGTCGGTGTGGCCGTGCGCCGGCACTGCGCCCCGGTCCTGGACCTGCCGCGCCACGCGTCCGCCGAGGTGTACCTGGCCCGCCGGGCCGAGTTGGGCGCGGCGGAGGTCAACCGGCGCTTCCTCGGCGCCTGCGGCACGGCCGTCTTCTGCGTCGACACCGGCTTCGCTCCCGAGCCCGGCACCACTGCGCGGGAGCTGGCCGGCGCCGCGGGCGGCGGCGCGGTGGCGTACGAGGTCGTACGGCTGGAGCGCGTCGCGGAGGCAGTGGCGGCCGGGGGCGTCGAGCCCGGCGAGTACGGCGCCGCCTTCCGTGCGGCCGCGCAGGACGCCGTGCGGCGGCCGGGCGTGGTCGCGGTGAAGTCGGTGGCCGCCTACCGCACCGGCTTCGGCCTGGACCCGGCGCGCCCCTCGCGGGAGGAGGTCGCGCGGGCGGCGGCCGGCCTGCTCGCCCGCGCGGGCGACCGTCTCGACGACCCGGTGCTCGTACGGCATCTGCTGTGGACGGCCGTCGACCTCGGTCTGCCCCTGCAGCTGCACACCGGGTTCGGCGACAGCGACATCCGCCTGCACCGTGCGGACCCCGCCCTTCTGACCGACTGGCTGCATCTGACCGCCGGCACGATCCCGGTCCTGCTGCTGCACTGCTGGCCCTACCAGCGCCAGGCCGCCTATCTGGCCGCCGTGTTCGAGGGGGTGTACCTCGACGTCGGTCTGGCACTGCACCACGTGGGTCCCGCCCGGGCCCGGGCGGTCCTGGCCGAGGCCCTGGAGATCACGCCGTTCCGCAAGCTGCTGTACAGCTCCGACGCCTACGGTCTGGCCGAGTTCCACCACCTGGGCGCCGTGGCCTTCCGGCAGGGCCTGGCCGGGCTGCTGCGGGAGCGGGTGGACGCCGACGAGCTGAGCCCGGCGGACGCGCTGCGGATAGCCCGCTGGGCGGGGCGGGACAACGCCCGGCGGGTCTACGGATTCACCGGCCTCACCGACCTCGACGACCCCGCTGACCCCACCGATCTCCCTGCTACCGAACTCCCCCATTGAGCACCACTGAAAGTATGATCAAGCGATGTCTGACATGACCGAAACCACGCCCGGTTGGCTCACCACGGACGAGCTGGAGTCGGCACGCGCCCGCATGCCGATCCTGTACGTCGAGGCGGTGCCGGTGCGCGTCGACGACAGTGGCGAAGTGACCAGTATCGGCCTGCTGCTGCGCATCGGACCGGACGGAACGGTCAGCCGGACCCTGGTCTCCGGCCGGGTGCTGCACCACGAGCGCGTGCGGGACGCCCTGCTGCGCCATCTGGAGAAGGACCTCGGCCCGGTGGCGCTGCCCCGGGTGCCGGCGTCCCTCCAGCCGTTCACCGTCGCCGAGTACTTCCCGACGGCCGGTATCACGCCGTACCACGACCCGCGTCAGCACGCCGTGTCGCTGGCCTACATCGTGCCGGTCGCCGGCGACTGCCGTCCCCGGCAGGACGCGCTGGACCTGGTGTGGTTCAGCCCGCAGGAGGCGGCCTCCGCCGCGCTGCAGAGCGAGATGCCGGGCGGGCACGGGGTGCTGCTCAAGCAGGCGCTGGCCCACGTGGGTCACGCGTACTGACGGGTGCCGCGAAGGGCGCCTCCGGCATCACCGGCGGCGCCCTCCCCGGCATGGCCGGCTATCCGGCGGTCGCACGGGCGGCCGGGGCCGGGCCGCGGTCGTCCTCCGTCACGAGGTGGTCGGCCGGACCGTCCGGATCGAGAAGCCGGCCCAGCCGTCCCGGCACGTCGAAGCCGACGAGGACCACGACGATCATCGTCCCGGCGAAGGTGAGGACGGCCAGCGCGTGGCCCAGGTCCATGCCGGACGCGAGGCGGGCGCCGAGGACGGGGGCCACGGCGCCGCCCAGGGCGCCCACGTTGTAGGTGAAGCCCAGCGCGGCGGCCCGGGTATGGGTCGGGAAGTGACCGCCGATGTACCGGGGCAGCAGGCCGGAGATGCCGAAGCTGGTGGCCTGCAGCGCGAACAGCAGCACGCCGAGCAGCGGCAGGCTGTCGCGCACCGCGAAGACCGGGAAGACGAAGGCCAGTGAGGCCAGCAGGGTGAAGGCGTACGCCTTCCTGGTGCCGATCCAGTCGCCCATGAACCCGGCCAGCCAGCAGCCGGCCATCGTGCCGAAGCCCGCGTAGTAGAGCGCGTCGGTGACCTGGCCGGCGTCGTAGCCCAGGTCGGTCTTCAGATAGGTGGGCAGCAGCGCCTGGATGGGCCAGGAGTACAGGAACGCGAAGAAGATCGTGACGATCATCGACACGTACAGCAGCCAGCCGCGGCGGCCGCCCAGCTGCACGGCGAAGGCGATCAGACAGGCTCCGGCGAGCACGGACAGCACCGGTACGAGACCGTCGCCCAGCGGGGTGAAGACGGCGAAGAGCGAGACGGTGGCCGCCACCGCGAGCACCACGTTGACGGTGGCCCTGGACCGGGTGGTGAACAGCGGGCGGAAGGGGTTGGGCCGCTGCTCCCGCTCGGCGACCGAGGCCTTCCAGTCGGCCGCCTCGGGCAGCGCGCGGCGCATCCACAGCGCGACCAGGACGGGGATCAGGCCGAGGTAGAACATCCAGCGCCAGCCGAGCGTCGGCACGACCCACTTGTAGACCTGGGCGGCCAGCACCGTGCCGACGGAGTAGCCGGAGATCAGGAAGCCGCTGGCCCGGTTGCGCATGTGCACCGGCCAGCTCTCCATGACGTAGGTGGCGCTGGACGAGTACTCGCCGGCCATGCCCATGCCGATGGCGAGCCGGGCGACGAACAGGCTGGTGTAGTCCCAGGCGAATCCGCAGGCGAAGGTGCCCAGCGAGTACAGCAGGATGCTGACCACCATCGACAGCTTCCGCCCGAAGCGGTCACCGAGGGCACCGAGGAGCGCGCCGCCGAGCCACCGCGTGATGAACGCGGCGGAGACCAGGCTCGCCGCCTGGAGGGTGTCGAGGTGGAAGTCGGCGCTGATCTCGGTGAGGACCAGGGTGATCAGGACGAAGTCGAAGCCGTCGAGGACGTAGCCGATCCAGGCGGCGAAGAACGACTTCCACTGACTGCGGCCCACCTGGCGGAACCAGGGCGGCTTGGATGACGCGGTGTGGTGCACGGTTGCTCCAGGATGCCGGACGGACTCGTCGTCGAGCACCGTCGGAAGGTAAAAGCGCCTCTATCGACGTGTGAGGTGCGTCGCGAAGCGGTGGGTGAGGGCGGTCGGGGCGGTGATGGCGGTGCCGACGACCACGCTGTGGGCGCCCCGGGCGAGCGCCTCGGCCGCCTCCTCGGGGGTGCCGATCCGTCCCTCGGCGACGACCGGGGTGCCGGTCGCGCGGGCGAGGGCGGCGACCAGTTCCAGGTCGGGGCCGGACTGGCGCGGGGAGCCGGGCGCGTATCCGGACAGGGTGGTGGAGACGAAGTCGGCGCCCTGCCGGGCGGCGAGCACGCCCTCCTCCAGCGTGGCGACGTCCGCCATGACCAGGGCGCCCGCGGAGTGCACGGCGGTCACGAGGTCGGCGAAGGAGCCGCCGTCCGGGCGCGGGCGCGCCGTGGCGTCCGCGGCGACCACGTGCGCGCCGGCCTCGGCGACGGCGAGGGCGTGGCGCACGGTCGGGGTGATGTAGACGCCGGTGTCGCCGTCCTTCCACAGCCCGATCACGGGCAGGGCGACGGCGGCGGCGACGGCGGCCACCACCTCGGGACCGTTGACGCGGACGGCCGCGGCGCCGCCGGCCTCGGCGGAGCGCGCCAGCCTGACCAGGGTCGCGGTGTCGCGCATCGGGTCGCCCTCGGGAGCCTGGCAGGAGACGATCAGCCGGCCGGCGACGGCGGTTACGGGCGAGGGGATCGTGGTCATCGGGGTCCTTCCGAGGAGTGCGGGGACGGGGTGCGGGCGAGCAGGGCCGCCCCCAGTACGGCCGCGTCGGATCCGAGGCGCGGCGGCACCGGGCGCAGATGGCGCAGGGGGGCCATCAGCTCGGCGCGGAAGGCGTCGGTCAGCGCGGACCAGTACAGGTCGCCGATCCGTGGTACGCCGCCGCCGATCACGACGCGGTGCGGGCCGAGCGCGTTGGCCAGGCCGCCGACGGCGCTTCCCGTGGCCCGCGCCCCGGTGGTGATCGCCTGTCGTGCGGTGGCGTCGCCCGCGGCGGCGCGTTCCGCCACGGTCTGGAGGCGGTCGGCGGTCCGGCCGCTCAGGCGCTCGTACAGTGCGGTGATCGCGGGTCCCGAGGCGATCGCCTCCAGGTGGCCGCTGCCGCCGCAGGTGCAGGGCAGGCCGGTGGCCTCGGGGCTCGGCACATGGCCCAGGTGGCCCGCGATGCCGGCGCTGCCGTGCAGCATCCGGCCGTCCACCGCGACGGCGCCGCCGACTCCGGTGCCCACGGCGACGTAGACGAGGGAGGCGGACGGGTCGCCGGCCTCGGCGAGTTCGGTGGCGGCCGTGGCGCGTACGTCGTTGTCGCAGGCGACCGGCAGCCCCGTACGGTCGGACAGGCCCGCGGCCAGCGCGGTGCCGGCCCATCCGGTGATGGAGTCGGTGGCGCTGGTGACGGTGCCGGTGCGCGGGTCCACGACACCGGCGGCGGCGACTCCGATCGCCCGGGCGCCGTGGTCCACCTCGCGGGCCGCGGCGGCGAGCGCGTCGAGCACGGCCCGCGCGCCCGCCCGCGCCGGTGTCGGGCGGGTGTGCCGGCGCAGCACCGTGCCGTCCGGGCCGACCAGGGCGGCTGCGATCTTGGTGCCGCCGAGGTCGAGTCCGATGACGGGAGCGGTGCCGGGGGCCGGGGGCCGCGTCATCGGACCGGGGTGAGCCCGGCGGCGCGCAGCCGCGCGTCGACCTCGGCGACGGGCGCGGCGCCCAGCTGAATCTGCGGGAAGGCGGTGTCGCCGCAGTCGATGACGCCCAGCAGGCGCAGGGCCGCCTTGAACGCGCCCAGCGCGGAGGAGCTGCGGCCCATCTCGGCCTCGGGGCCCGCGTCGACCATGGCGAACAGGCCGGCGAGCCGCTCCTGCTCCTTGACGGCCAGCGTCCAGTCACCCGTCCGGGCGGCCTCGTAGAGCCGGACGTAGCCGGCGGGGTCGACGTTGCCCAGGCCGGGGACGACGCCGTCGGCGCCGGCCAGCAGCGCCGCGTCGACGGTCAGCTCGGAGCCGGTGAGGACGGAGAAGGCGGGGGCGGGTCCCTCGGCGCGGCCCTGGCGTCCGCCGAGTGCGACGAGCAGGCGGCGCAGGGAGCCCTCGTCGCCGCTGCTGTCCTTGAGGCCGGCCAGGGTGCCGTCGGCGGCCAGTTCGAGGATCAGGGCGGTCGACAACTTGCTGTGCACGGAGACCGGGAGGTCGTAGGCGAACAGCGGCAGGTCCACCGTCTGGCGGATCCGGCGGAAGTGGGCGGCGATCTCCCGGGGGTGGGTGCGGGTGTAGAAGGGCGCGGTGACCACCAGTGCGTCCGCACCGAGCTGGGCCGCCTCGCGGGCGTGGTCGAGGACGCGGGGGGTGGTGGTGTCGATGACGCCCGCGAGGACCGGTACCCGTCCGTCGACCGCGTTGACCACCGTCTCCAGGGCGGTGCCGCGCTGCTCGTCGGTGAGGTAGGCGACCTCGCTGGTCGAGCCGAGGGCGAAGAGTCCGTGGACACCGCCGCCGAGCAGGTGCTCGACCAGCCGGGCCAGGGAGGCCGTGTCGACCTCGCCGTGGGCGTCGAGCGGGGTGCACACGGGCGGGACGACTCCGCGCAGGGGTGCGGTCAGAGGCATGGGGGCTACTCCATGGGCTGGAAGACGGAACTGCTGATCGCGGCCGGCTGCTCCGCGAAAGCGACATCAGATGTCTGACGTCTGAACAATAAGACGCAGCCGCCCGGGTCGGTCAAGAGGGGGATGGCTCACACTCTCGATTCCGACCCGGGCGGCAAGTCCCCGTGAGGGAACGACGTCCGGGGCCCGCGGTCGCGGGCGGGCCGCTCCGGTGACCGGTCAGGCGGTGCGCTCGACCTCGCCCACCGCACCCCGGCCCGCCTGCGCCTGAGCCTCCGTCAGCCGCCGGCGCACCGGCGCGTAGTGGCCGGAGAGGGCCTGCACGAACCCCTCGGCGTCCCCCTGCCTGGCCGCCCGCACGATGGCGCGGTGGTCGGCGATGGTTCCCGCCTCGGCCTCCTCGGAGATCCCCTCCAGTTGCGGCGCGACGATGGCGTAGACGTCCCAGAAGGCCAGCGAGAGCTGGCTGACCAGCTCGTTCTGGAGCGGTTCCATCAGCCGCTCGTGGAAGGCCCGGTCGCATTCCGCGAAGCCGCGGTCGTCGTGGGCGCCGCGACGGTCCATCTCGTCGACGAGGGCGTCGAGAGCGTCGAGATCCTCGGACCCGAGCGTCGCCATGATGCGTGCGGCCATGCCGCGTTCGATCAGCTCGCGCACCTCGATCAGCTCGGACAGGATCCGGAAGTCGTCCTTGGGGCTGAGCAGACCGCGGAAGGCCAGACCCTCCACCAGCGCGGACAGGCTCAGCCGGCCGACATAGGTGCCATGACCGCGCCGCACCTCGACGATGTCCAGCACCGCCAGGGTCTTCACGGCCTCACGGACGCTGGACCGGCTGGCACCGAGGGCGGCACACAGCTCCGTCTCCGACGGCAACGGGTCTCCCGGCTTGAGGTGATTGTCGAGGATGTAGCTCTTGATCGCCTCCGAGACCTCCTGACGCAGTGACGGCCTGGCCGCCGCCCGGACCTCTTGCGGACGCGACGAATTCACCTCTTGACCCCTTCTGCTCAACGAAGCTACCTTCACAGCCTATCAAGGTCGGACATCAGACGTCTGATGGCGCGGCCCCAATTCCTCTACCGTTTCCTGGCTTTGTGCCGCCCCAGGAGGGACCCCACGTGTCGTACAAGACGCCCGTCGGCATGGATCGTCGCAGATTCCTGCGCTACGCGAGCGCCCTCGGGGCCGCCTCGGCCCTGACCGCCTCGATCTCCGCGTGCAGCGGCCCGGCCTCGACCGGCTCGAACACCGGCGCGGGCAGCGGAGGAGGCACGGACACCATCGAGACGGGTATCTCCTACCCGCTCTCGACCGGCTTCGACCCGATGATCGCCTCGGGCGCCACCCCGATCGCGGCCAACCTGCACGTCTTCGAGGGCCTGGTCGATCTGGACCCGGCCACGCTCCAGGCCCGGCCCGGTCTGGCCACCGCGCTGCCCGTCAAGGTGAACGCCACCACCTACCGCGCCACCCTGCGCGAGGGCGCCACCTTCCACGACGGCTCCGACGTCACCTCCGAGGACGTCGTCCACAGCTTCGAGCGGATCCTCGACGAGAAGAACGCCTCCCTGATGGCGCAGTTCCTGCCGTTCCTCGACTCGGTCGAGGCGGTCGACGCCAGGACGGTCGAGTTCAAGCTGAAGTACCCCTTCGCGCTGTTCCCCGGCCGCGTCTCGGTCGCCAAGATCGTTCCGAAGAAGCTGGTGGAGGCGGACCAGAAGGGCTTCGACGCCCTGCCCGTGGGTTCGGGCCCCTACCGGATGGTCTCGGCGACCCGCGAGGACAAGATCGTCTTCGAGGCGTACGACAAGTACAACGGCAGCCACCCGGCCAAGGCCAAGAAGATGGTCTGGCGCCTGGTCTCCGACCCCGCCGCCCGGGTCAGCGCCATGGAGTCGGGCCGGGTGCAGGCCATCGAGGACGTGCCCTACCTGGACGTGGACCGCCTCGCCAGGAAGGCGAAGGTCGAGTCCGTGCAGTCCTTCGGCCTGCTCTTCCTGATGTTCAACTGCAAGCAGAAGCCCTTCGACGACAAGCGGGTGCGCCAGGCGCTCCACTACGCGCTGGACACCGACAAGCTCATCACCACGGCCATGGCCGGCAACGGCTCGGCCGCCCGCAGCTACCTCCAGCCCACCCACCCCGACTTCCAGCAGGCCGCCACGGTCTACGGGCACGACCCGGCCAGGGCCAGGAAGCTGCTCGGCGAGGCCGGCGTCAAGAACCTCAAGGTCACCCTGCTCACCACCGACACCGGCTGGGTCAAGGACGTGGCCCCGCTGGTCAAGGAGAGCTGGGACGCCATCGGCGTGAAGACCACGCTGAGCATCGGCCAGTCCTCCGCCCAGTACGCCAAGGTGGACGCCGGCTCCTACACGGTCCTGCTCGCCCCCGGCGACCCGTCCGTCTTCGGCAACGACGTCGACCTGCTGATGCGCTGGTACTACTCCGGGCTGTGGCCCGAGAGCCGCTACGGCTGGGGCGGGACCGCCGCGTACAAGAAGGTCAACTCCCTGCTGGACAAGGCCGCCCAGGCCACCGACGAGGCCACGCGCAAGGACCTGTGGGGCCAGGCCGTCGACCTGGTCGCGGACGAGGCCGCCCTCTACCCCGTCCTGCACCGCAAGCTGCCCACGGCCTGGAACGACAAGGCGCTGAAGGGCTTCGAGCCGCTGCCGACCACGGGCCTGTCCCTCCTGGACGTCAGCCGCGCCTGACCCGCGTCTGACCCCGGAGCCGCGGGGGGCGGCCCCCCCCCCCCCCCCCCGGCCCCCCCCCCCCCCGGCCCCCCCCCCCCCCCGCCCCCCCCCCCCGCCCCCCCCCCCCCCCCCCGCGGGGCCGGCGGCCGGGCGCCCCGCCCCCCCGCGGGCCCGACCCCGGGCCGCGGCGCGGCCCCCCCCCCGGCGGGGCCCCCGGGCGGGGGGCCCCCCCCCCCCCCCCGGGGGGGGCCCCCCCCCCCGCCCCGGTGCCCTCCCCTTCCCTAGGAACCCACGATGGTCACATTCCTCCGGCTCGCGCTGCGCCGTCTGGCGATCATGCCGGTGATGATCCTCGGCATCACGCTGCTCGTCTTCGTGGTGCTTCAGTTCTCGCCGGTCGACCCCGCCTACAACGCCCTGGGCGACGGCGCCTCGGCCGCGGCCCGTGCCGCCTTCGCCGAGGCCAACGGCCTCAACGACCCACTGCCGGTGCGCTACGTCCACTTCCTCGGCCAGTTGCTGAGCGGCGACCTCGGCTCCACCGTGCCGCCCAGCCAGCCGGTGCTCGACCGGATCTCCGTCGCGCTGCCCCTCACCATCCAGCTCACCGCCCTGGGCCTGGTGATCGCGATCGTCCTCGCCCTCGTGCTCGGCGTGACCGGCGCGGTCTTCCGGGACCGGTGGCCCGACCAGCTCACCCGTGTGCTGTCGATCGCGGGCGTCGCGGTCCCGTCGTTCTGGCTCGGGGTGCTGCTCATCCAGCAGTTCGCCCTGAACAGCCCGGTGTTCCCCACCGGCGGCTACGTCAACCCGGCCGACTCCTTCAGCGGCTGGCTCAGGTCCATGGCCCTGCCGGCCTTCGCCCTCGCTGTCCCCGTGGCGGCCTCGCTGGCCCGTCTGGTGCGGACCTCCATGGTGGCCGAGCTGGACCGCGACTACGTACGCACCGCCACCGGCAACGGACTGCCCCGCCACGTCGTCGTCCGGGGCGTGCTCCGCAACGCGCTCATCACTCCGCTGACCGTGCTCGGCGTACGGGTGGGCTACCTGCTCAGCGGCGCGGTCGTGATCGAGACGATCTTCGACCTGCCCGGCATGGGCAAGCTGATCCTCGAGGGGGTCACCGGCGGCGACGTCGCCCTCGTCCAGGGCACCGTGCTCACCATCGCCGTCGCCTTCCTGGTCGTCAACGTCGTCGTCGACCTGCTGTACCTGCTGGTCAACCCGCGTATCAGGACGGTGTGACATGTTCCCCAGAAGCGGTCTCGTCACGAGACTGTCCCGCCCCGGCATCCGGTTCCGGGCACTTCCCCTGTCCTCGCGCCTCGCCCTGGGCGTGCTGGGGATCGTGGTCCTCGCCGCCGTGTTCGCGCCGCTGATCGCCGCCGATCCGCTCGCCACCGGCACCCCCGTCCAGGCACCCGGCGGCGCCCACTGGTTCGGCACCGACCGGGTCGGCCGGGACGTCTTCGCCCGTGTCGTCTACGGCGCCCGGTACTCCCTGGTCATCGGCCTGGGCTCGACCGCCGCCGCCCTCGTGCTGGGCGCGGTCCTCGGCTCGCTCGCCGCCACCTCGCGCAAACTGGGCGACGAGTCGGTGATGCGCACGCTCGACATCGTCATGGCCTTCCCGCCGATCGCGCTGGCGGCCGTGCTGGTCACCGTCTTCGGCACCAGCCTGCCGGTGCTCATCCTGTGCATCGCCTTCGTCTACATGCCCTCGCTCGCCCGCGTGGTGCGCGCCAACGTCATGGCGCAGTACGGCGAGGACTACGTGGCCGCCGAGAAGGTGATCGGCGCCCGCCGCGCGTACATCGTCGTCCGCCACGTGGCCGTCAACTGCGCCGCGCCCGTCATGGTGTTCGCCACGGTGCTGGTCGCCGACGCCATCATCTTCGAGGCCAGCCTGTCCTTCATCGGCGCCGGTGTGCAGGACCCCGACCCCAGCTGGGGCAACGTCCTGTCCTACGGCCGGCAGATCCTGCTGTCGGGCGGCTGGTGGGCCACCCTGCTGCCCGGACTGGTGCTGCTGGCGACCGTGCTCGCCCTGAACATCCTGTCCGAGGGCCTCACCGACGCGGCGGCGGCACCGTCCGACGCGCGCGCCGACGACGGGGATCCGCGGTCCGGGGCGTCTTCCGCGACGGGGTCCGCGACGTCCTCCGTGAGCGGGTCCGCCACGTCCGCCGACGGCGGTTCCGGCGAGTCCGCCGGTGCCGCCGGTGCCGTTGATCCCGCCGGTTCCGCCCAGTCCGACGGCGGTGCGCGGCCGGTCGTCACCCCGGTCGATCCGGTCGCCGCGGCGGACGTCGACGCCGCGCTCGCCCGGCTGTCGGCGCGTGTGCTGAGCGGCCCGCCCGCGGTCACGCCGGTCGCCGGCGACGCGGCCGAACTCCTGGCCGTGAAGGACCTGACCATCCGTTTCCCCGACCGCTACGGCGACACCCGGGTCGTGGACGGCATCTCCTTCTCGGTCCGCGAGGGCGAGACCCTCGGCCTGGTCGGCGAGTCGGGCTGCGGCAAGAGCATCACCAGCCTGGCCGTCATGGGCCTGCTGGCCCGCAACGCCGAGGTCGGCGGGCGCGTCGAGTACCGCGGCCGGAACCTCCTGGAGCTCGGCCCCCGGCAGCGCCGGGCCCTCAACGGCCCGGAGATCGCCATGGTCTACCAGGACGCGCTCTCCTCGCTGAACCCCTCGGTGCTCGTCGGCCGGCAGCTGAAGCAGCTCACCAGCCGCGGCGGTACGCAGACCCCCGCCGAACTCCTCGAACTGGTCGGCCTCGATCCCCGGCGGACCCTGCGCAGCTACCCGCACGAACTCTCCGGCGGCCAGCGTCAGCGTGTGCTGATCGCCATGGCGCTCTCGCGCAGCCCCCGCCTCCTGATCGCGGACGAACCGACCACCGCGCTCGACGTCACGGTCCAGGCCCAGGTGGTGGAGCTGCTCGAACGGCTCCGCGACGAGCTCGGCTTCGCGATGATCCTCGTCTCCCACGACCTGGCGCTCGTCGGCGATCTGTCACACCGGATCGCGGTGATGTACGCCGGCCAGGTCGCGGAGGTCGCCGAGACCCGGTCGCTGCTTTCCGCGCCCGCCCACCCCTACACCCGCGGGCTGCTCGGCTCGGTGGTGTCGCTGGAGGCGGGCGCCGAGCGGCTGCACCAGATCCCCGGCATCGTTCCGGCGCCCCGACGCTTCGGGGACGGCTGCCGGTTCGCCTCGCGCTGCGCCGCGGCGACCGATCTGTGCCGCACCACCCCGCCCCTGCCCGGCGGCGGGCCCGACCACAGCACCGCGTGCCACCACCCCGTGCCGGCCGCCCTGCTTCAGGAGAGCACCCGATGATCCGGCTCGACCACGTACACGTACGCCACAAGGCCCGCGGCGGCGGCCTGTTCGACCGGAGCCACGTGCACGCCCTGACCGACGCCTCGCTGGAGGTCGGGCGCGGGGAGATCGTCGGCCTGGTCGGCGAGTCCGGCTGCGGCAAGTCGACCCTGGCCCGGGTGCTCACCGGTCTGCAACGGCCCACCGAGGGCACGGTCACCTTCCACGGCGAGGACCTGTGGGCGATGCCCGGTGCCCGGCGGCGCGACGAGTTCGGCTCCTCCGTCGGCGTCGTCTTCCAGGACCCGTCGACCGCCCTGAATCCCCGGCTGCCGGTGGGCCGGATCCTGCGCGACCCGCTGGACGTGCACCGGCGGGGCGACGACAAGGCACGCGACGCGCGGGTCGAGGAGCTGCTGGACCTGGTCGGCCTGCCCGCGCACACCCTGCGGGCCCTGCCGGGACAGCTCTCGGGCGGGCAGCGCCAGCGCGTCGCCATCGCCCGCGCGCTCGCCCTGGAACCGGAGTTGATCGTCGCCGACGAGCCGACCAGCGCACTCGACGTGTCGGTACGCGCGCAGGTCCTGAACCTGCTGGTGGACCTGCGGGACCGGCTGAACCTCGGCATGGTGTTCATCTCGCACGACATCCAGACCGTGCGGCACCTCGCCGACCGGCTCGCCGTGCTCTACCTCGGCCGGATCGTGGAGGAGGGTCCGGCGGGGCGCGTCGCCGCCTCCCCCGCGCACCCGTACACCCAGGCCCTGCTGTCGGCCACCCCGAGCCTGATGGAACGCAGCGAACGCATCGTGCTGCACGGCCCGGTGCCGTCGGCGGTCAACCCGTCGCCCGGCTGCCCCTTCAGCACCCGCTGCTGGAAGGCCGACGACGCCTGCGCGACCGCCTTCCCCGCGGCCGGGTCCGGCCCCGGCGAGTCCCACCGGTGGCACTGCGTCCATCCGCAGACCGAGGACGACCGGTCGTAGGGACGACTTCGCGTACGGGCCCTCTCCTCCACCTTTCCTTTCCGAGGTGGGCGGGAGGGCCCGTGTCCTTTCCGAGGTGGGCGGGAGGGCCCGTGTCCTTTCCGAGGTGGACGGGAGGGCCCGTGCGCGGGCCGGGTTCACGCTCCGCCGCTGACGTCCCGTTCGCGATGTCTCCTACGAGGGCTGGATGAGCGCCGAGCCCGAAGGGGCGGAAGCCATGCGGTGGACCATGACGTATCGGGCGGCCCTGGTGACACCCCAGGCCCACCGCCCTTGCGGGCGGTGGTTCTACCCGCTCAAGCGGTCAAAGTGCCCTGGTGGAAATACATCCGCCAGCCCGTCCCCGTCAGACGCCACACAGAGCTCCGCCATGCCCGACGGCCCTGGTCGTCGGCGAAGTACGTCAGATGAACGACACCCGGAGCAAGAACGACTCCAGACATTTCGCTGACCTTGACCGGAGACTCCGGGGGCACCGAGCCGCCACTCGTCACCGTGAGGATCGACTCGACATCCCACCGGCGTCCGGAAGCCCCGATCTCGGTGAACTCCGGATCCAGAAGCTCCAGGACACGGGACGGCGAAGCACGCACCTCGGGATCGAGAAGCCGCATCTCCCCATCGATGGCCGCTCGCACGGCCCCCTCACTCTCATCCGTCATGCAGGAACCCTAAGAGCCCTGCTCGCCAAGGCACAGCGAATCGAAGGCGAACCGGTTCAGCCGCCTCTGGTCCGTGTACTGGGGCGCCGGCACCGCCCGCTGACCTCTCGCAGCGAAGCTTGAGCGATTCTCAGCGAAGGCTGTGATCGATCTTCTTTTCCCGCATCAGCTTCTCCAGCTCTGTGTCCGACAGTGGGTGCAGAGTGTTCAGGAGATGGCGTAGCCCGGGTTCGTCCAGGGTCTGGCTGGTGACCTCGGCCTCCGCGTTCCGGTGGCGGCGGGTGAGGGCGACGGCGCGGCCGCCTCCGGGGAAGTCGCGAACCGTGAGCATCTCGCCGTGCGCGTCCACTGTGCAGGTCACGCCCTTCTCCGCGGGCTCTGGGCATCGGGGAGCCGGCGTGAGCGGCGGGCGTACCGTGAGGCCCACGTACCCCACCTCGTAGCCCTCCCGGACGGGGCGGTAGTCGACGCCGAAGGAGGCAGGGCCGACCTCGGCATGGGACACCTGCATGCCCGGCGGCGCAGCGCCCAGGTACAGCAGCTCCGGATGCTCCCGGTACCGCGCGACCTCCGCCTCGTCCTGGCGCTGCTGCGCCTGCGCCGGGCCGACGAAGCCCCCATAGGCCACCCCGGCCACCAGCACGGCCAGCGCCCCCAGCCGCACCCACCGGCTCGGCACGAAGAACGCCGCGGCCACGGCGTACGGCACCCCCGTCAGCACAATCCGGGTACTGGCGCTCCCCAGATCGACGCTTTCGCCGTAGACGGCCAGACCTGCCAGGACGCCGAGCGTACCGAGGGCGAAGACCAGTACCGCCCAGCCCAGCCGCCGCGGCACGGAGCCGCACAGCGGCACCACGGTCCGCACCGGTATGCCCGCCGTGACCAGCAGGCCCACCATCAGCGGTACACCCAACGCGAGGACCGGTACCGTCGCACCGGCCCCCTCACCCCAGGCCGATACCACCAGCCCGAAACCGAGCGCCGGCGCCACGGCCGCCATCGTCGCCCAGACCAGGAAGAGATGCAGGGCCGTCAGCGCCCCTCTGCCGCTCGTCATAGCGCGGAGCCTGTCAGCCGGCGTCCTGGCGCACATGAGTACGCGTACTCAGCGCAGAACCCCGCCGCCTGGGTCCGGCTGCGGGTTGCACAGGCGTAGGACGGCTGCCGCAGCCAGGCCATGCGTGCTCAACCATCGGTTTCCGCCTACCGTTTCAGCCGCCCGCGGATCGCCAGTACACCGAGCCCGAGGAGGGCCGGCTCGACCAGGCGAGACGCCATCTCGGTGTAAGTACCGGCGGTGGTCAGCTGCTGATCGGAGGAACGGAAGATCACCGAGTTGACGACCGCCCGCAGGGACTTCTCGAACCGCCCGGTCGTCAAACGCTCGTCATACGGACCGTCCGGGTTGACCGGGCCGGGTATGTCGGTGGTCATCGTGAAACTGCGGTCGGCTACCGTGCCGGTGCTCTTCGGCTTCGGGTCGTTCTGCGGCAGGCCCCACAGCATCATCGCCAGCACAGTGGCGGTCACGGCCACCATGAGCCAGCCCAGGGCTCGCGAGGCTCGCAGCCCGTAGCCGGACAGCGCCCAGTACACGGTGAGCAGGCTCCGCTCGGTCCAGGGGATGTCGTCGGCGTGGCGGCGCATCTCCATCTCGCCGTAATAGAAGTCAGCGGCACCCGGTTCGTGCTTACCTTCTTCGAAGGCCTTGCGCAGTTGTCGGTACACCGGCGCCAGCGCTGCCGGTTCCTGCACCTCTTCCCCTCGTGGCGCGGGCATCCAACCATCGGCGCCCCAGCCGCGGGCGGCACGCCAGTGGCGCTGGTGGCGGCGATGTGCGGGCGTCGAGCGCCGAGTTGGAGGAACGCCGGCGCGTAGAGCCTGTGACCGAGGACGGTGTCGAGGTGGAAGAAGTCGACGGCGATGACGCCTTCGGCCCGACTGGTGAGCAACTCCCTTCACGTCGGGCCGGCGCGGCGTGGGGCCGGGTCGATGCCCACCGCGTGGCGGATCTCCCCTCCTGCGAACTGCGGGATCAGCTTCTTCGGTGCCGTCTTGGTCGGTGGCCGTCCGGTTCGGGCGCGCCGGGCGCCGTCAGTCTCACTTCGCGGCCATGAACCTGCGGTGCCAGGCCAGCAGGGTCCCGGGCGTGACGGGGAAGGCCTCGTGTCAGCGGCGGCGGGGCATCTCACGGTCAACATCGATGGACACCGATGACCACGGTTGGGAGCGAGGGGACCACGGGGAGCGGAAGTGGGCTCCCGGATTGCTCCCGCTCACGAAACAGGGGCCCTCAGAAGAGAGCCCCTTGCCTGCGGAAACGTCCGACATCACTGTCGGGACGACAGGATTTGAACCTGCGACCCCTTGACCCCCAGTCAAGTGCGCTACCAAGCTGCGCCACGTCCCGGTGCCCGTCTGACCTGGGGTTTCCCCTGGCTGAACGTGCAGGAAAACAATACCGCACTCAGGTCGGTGGTCGCGCACGGGTTTTGGTCCGGGCGGTGTCGGGGCGACCGGACTTGACCTCAAGTTTGGTTGAGGTCGCACCATCGTCGGCATGACGATCACCGAGGAGACCGAACGCGCCCACGGTTACGCCGACCTGCCCCGGCTGATGGGGCTCATGACGGGCGACGAGAAGCACGGACCGGCGGCCACGTCCACGCTGGACGTGCTCTGGGTGCTCTACGACCGGGTGCTCAGGGTCCGCCCGGAGGAGCGGGACGACCCGCAGCGGGACCGGTTCCTGCTGTCGAAGGGGCACGGCCCGATGGCGTACTACGCGGTGCTCGCCGCGAAGGGCTTCGTGCCCGTCGGCTGGCTGCCGGACTTCGGCGCCTACGACTCCCCGCTCGGCCACCATCCGGACCGCACGCTGGTGCCGGGCGTCGAGATCGGCAGCGGGTCCCTCGGGCACGGACTGCCCATCGCCGTCGGCACGGCCCTGGGGCTGCGCGCCCAGGGGCTGAACCGGCCCCGGGTGTGGGTGCTGACCGGGGACGCCGAGCTGGACGAGGGCAGCAACCACGAGGCCATCGCGTTCGCCGGGCCCGCGGGACTCGAACAGCTGCACACCGTCGTCGTCGACAACGCCTCCGCCGGCCATGCCCGTCCCGGCGGCATCGCGGCCCGTTTCGAGGCGGCGGGCTGGTCGACGGCGAGCGTCGACGGCCGCGACCACGAAGCGCTGTACGCCGCGTTCACCGCGCCGCATCCGGGCCGCCCGCATGTGGTGGTGGCCCGGGTCGAGCCGAAGAACCCCTGATCCGGAACCGCTGAGCAGACCCCTGACTTCCCCTGTTTTCCCCTGGCTTTCCCCGGCTTCCACTGACTTCCCCCGGCTTCCCGACACAGAAGGGCTCGACCTCCATGGACACCATGCGTGACCGTCTCGCACCGGCCGTCTCGCGCCTGCTCGACGAGGATCCGCGGGTGGCGGTCGTCATCGCCGAGATCGGCAAGGACGGTTTCGCCGACGCGCGGCGCCGGCATCCCGACCGGGTGATCAACGTCGGCATCCGCGAGCAGCTCCTCGTCGGAGCAGGCGCCGGGCTGGCGCTGACCGGTATGCGACCGGTGCTGCACACCTTCGCGAGCTTCCTCGTCGAGCGCCCCTTCGAGCAGGTCAAACTGGATCTCGGGCACCAGGGGGCGGGCGCGGTGCTGGTCAGCGCCGCCGCCTCCTTCGACTGGCCCGCGGGCGGCTACACCCACATGGCCCCCGGCGACGTGGCGCTGCTCGACACCCTGGACGGCTGGACCGTTCATGTACCCGGGCACCCGGACGAGGCCGAGACACTCCTGCGGCACGCGGTCGCCGCGGGCGACGACAAGGTCTACGTACGGCTGTCCGTGCAGTCGAACGCGCACCGCCGCCCGGTCGACGGCGAGCACTTCGTGACGGTCCGCGAGGGCCGCTCGGGTGTGGTGGTCGCCGTCGGGCCCCTGCTCGACACGGTGCTCACCGCGACGGAGGGCCTGGACGTCACCGTCCTGTACGCGACGACCGTACGGCCCTTCGACGCGGCCGCGCTGCGCCGGGCCACTAGGGCGGCCGCTACGGACGTCGTCCTGGTGGAGCCGTACCTCGCGGGCACGTCGACCTCAGCGGCGAACGACGCGCTCCGCGACGTCCCGCACCGCGTCCTGGGGCTGGGTGTGGGCCGCGCCGAGCTGCGGCGCTACGGGACCGCGGAGGAGCACACCGCCGCGCACGGGCTCGACGCCCGGTCGCTGCGGGAACGGATCTCGGCGTTCCTGGGGACCCGGGCCGGGGCGGG
This sequence comes from Streptomyces sp. NPDC091412, assembly GCF_044756885.1. NCBI lineage: Bacteria > Bacillati > Actinomycetota > Actinomycetes > Kitasatosporales > Streptomycetaceae > Streptomyces > Streptomyces sp. NPDC091412. The sequence goes on from NZ_JBIVTV010000005.1 coordinate 244,627, forward strand.
CACCTCGGGCACCTCGGGCGCCGCGGACACCTCGGGCGCCTGAAGGCATCCGCGCGGAGGCCGTGCGGAGGCCGTGCGGAGCCCGTGCGGCGGTGGCCGGGCCGGAGTCGCCGTCGTCAGTGCCGCTCGGGGTGTGTCCGCGCGGGGGCCGCGTCCGCGGTCCCGTCCTGCGCGTGCGGGCGGTGGGTGCCGCGCGCGTCGGCCCGTATGAGGCCGCGAATCGCGGGCACCGCCAACAGGACCGTCGGTACGACGAGGCTCATCGCGGCGGACACCAGCAGCACATGGTCCGCGCCCAGGGCGGTGGCGGCCGGGCCGGCCAGGGTCTGGCCCACGGGCATCATGGCGAGGGAGCCCGCCACGTCGTAGGCGTGGATGCGGTTGAGGACGTCGGACGGGACCTGGGTCTGGACGCTGGTCGCCCACATCACGCCCCAGAACGACATGCCCGCCCCGGCGACGGCGGCGCCCGCCGCCATGGCCGGCACGCCGAAGCCGGCCCCGACCGTCGCCGGGAAGCCGACGAAGGCGAACAGCGCGAACGCGCCGGCGCGCAGCATACGGCGGGGACGCAGCCGCAGGGCGAGGAAGCCGCCGACGACGGTGCCGGCGCCGAGGGCGGAGTTGATCAGGCCGTAGGCGCGCGGGCCGTGCTGCTGCACCACTTCGGTGGCCACCAGCGGGACGGTCGGGCCCCAGACGGCGATCATGTAGAGGCACCACACGGCGATGACGCCCCAGAGCCACGTTCTGGCCCTGAACTCCCGCCATCCTTCGACCAGGTCCGCCCTGAAGGCACCGGTCGCGGTGCCGTCCGGGGTGCGGACCGGGGCGCCGGTCCGGATGAGCGGGGGCAGCCGGAGCAGGAGCAGGCACAGGGCACTGACCCCGTAGGTGGCGGCGTGCGCCGCGAACACCCCGCCGGGTGAGGCGAAGCCGACGAGCAGGCCCGCGGCGGCGGGGCCCGCGAGCTGGGCCGCGGACTCCGCGATCCGTATGGCGCCGTTGGCCACCTGGACGTCGGAGGCGAGCCTGGGCACCGTACTGGCCACGCCGGGCTGGAACACGGCGCCCCCCACGCCGTTGACGAGGCCGATCACGCAGATCTCCCAGAGCACCACGTGCCCGGAGTAGAACAGCACGGCGGCCAGGGCCTGGGTGCCGAGCCGCACCAGGTCGGCGCCGATCATCAGCTTGCGGGTGCTGAACCGGTCGGCGATGACGCCGCCGAAGACCACGAGCCCGGCGAAGGCGGCGGCCGTCGAGGCCATGGCGAGGCCGACCGCGCCCGCGCCGTACCCGTGCTGGAGCAGGCCCGCGGCGAGGGCGACCGGCAGCATGGTGTCGCCGAGCCGGGCGACGGCCCGCGCGACGAAGAACAGCGCGAAGTCCCGCGACCACACCGGCCGCGCTTCACCGCCGTCGTCCACTCCGGCCGCGGCCCCGGCTTCACCTCGAATCCCGGCTCCGGCTCCGGCAACGAGGTCATCCCGCCCCGCCGCCTCCCCCGGCGACGACTGCGACGACGTCCCGGTCATCCTTTCGACGCTCCCCTCCCCGACCGATCCCCCGCTCCCCGGCCGACCGCGGCCCCTCCCGCATCGGCCGGCCCACTGCCTCCGGATCATGCCACGGCCCACTGACAACGCCCGAGGGATTTTCAGCGGGTGGTGGGCAGTCCCATCCCGGGATGGGCCTCCAGCAGCCGCGGCGGAGCCGCCTGGCGCCAGGAGTCGGCGAGGATGTCACGCAGCTCGTCCTCGTCCTCCAGCGCCGCGAGCCGGACCCGTACCCAGGCGAACTGCGCCTCGTGGCCGGCGATCCAGAACTTCTCCGGCTCGGCCAGGACCAGTTCGTCGCGCTCTTCCTTGGGACAGCGCACGGCGATGGAGGTCTCCTCCTCCGGGAGTGTGGCGAACATCTTCCCCGCGACCCGGAACGTGGGCATGCTCCAGGCGATCTTCTCCGTGGTGTCCGGCAGGGACAGGGCGATACGGCGTACGTCATGGGCATCCGGCATGCCCCGCACGCTAACCCCTCGCACTGACAGCCACCCGCAAGGAAGCCTGGTGCAGCCGGGCGCTACGCCTGCGCCGCCTCGTCCAGGGCCTGGAGCACCGGGCGGATCAGCGGGTGTCCCTCGGCTCCCCGGCGCACCGCCGCGAAGACCCGGCGGGTGGGCGCCACTCCGTCCACGGGACGGACGACCACGCCCGTGAGGTCCATGCCGCGCAGCGCGGAGCGCGGCACGAGGGCCACGCCCGCGTCGGCCGAGGCGAGGGCCACGACGGCGCGGAAGTCGTCGGAGGAGTGTTCCAGGCGGGGCTGGAAGCCAGCGCTCTCGCAGGCCAGGACGACCACGTCGTGGCAGGGATTGCCGGGATACGGGCCGATCCAGGTGTCCTTGGCCAACTCGGCGAGCGGCACCTCGGCGGCGCCGGCCAGCCGGTGGGCCACCGGGACGACCGCGTCGAACGGCTCGGCGTACAGAGGTACGTGGGTCAGCCGGGGGTCGTCGGCGGGCGGCGCGCCCCGGTACTCGACGGCGACCGCCACGTCGACCTGCCGGTCCAGCACCATCGGCAGGCTGGCGTCGCCCTCCGCGTCCTGCACGCGGATGCGGATGCCGGGCGCCGTCCCCGCCAGTCGGGCCACCGCGGGCGCCACCACCTGCGCGATGCCGGTGGCGAAGGCGGCGACCGTCACCGTGCCGGCCTCGCCGGAGCCGTAGGCGGCGAGTTCGGCCTCCGCCCGCTCCAGCTGGGCGAGGACCGCGTTGGTGTGGCTGAGCAGGATCTCCCCGGCCGGGGTCAGCCGTACTCCCTTGGCGCCGCGCTCGACCAGCCGGTGACCGGTCTCCTGCTCCAGAGCCGTGAGCTGCTGCGAGACGGCCGACGGCGTGAGGTAGAGCGCGGCGGCAGCGGCTGTCACCGTGCGGTGGTCGGCCACCGCACGGAGGATGTGCAACCGCCGCGCTTCGATCATGCGAACGATTATCGCAAGACCTGCGACCGGTCGGCCTCCGGCTCAGCCCTCCAGCTCGGCACGCGCCGCGACGAACGCGTCCACCGCGCGGTTCACGTCCTCGGTGGAGTGCGCCGCGGACAGCTGCACGCGGATGCGGGCCTGGCCCTGCGGCACGACCGGGTAGGAGAAGCCGATCACGTACACGCCGCGCTCGAGGAGCAGCTCCGCCATGCTGCCCGCCCGTGCCGCGTCACCGATCATCACCGGGGCGATGGCGTGGTCGCCGGGGAGGATGTCGAAGCCCTCCTCGGTCATCCGGCGGCGGAACAGCGCCGTGTTCTCGGCGAGCCGGACCCGCAGGTCGTCCGCGGACTCCAGCAGGTCCAGCACCTTCAGGGAGGCCGCCGCGATCACCGGGGCGAGCGTGTTGGAGAACAGGTACGGCCGGGAGCGCTGGCGCAGCAGCGCGACGATCTCGGCGCGGGCGGCGACGTAGCCGCCGGAGGCGCCGCCGAGCGCCTTGCCGAGGGTGCCGGTGATGATGTCCACGCGGTCCATGACGCCGTGCAGTTCGGGGGTGCCGCGGCCGCCGGGGCCGACGAAGCCGACGGCGTGGGAGTCGTCGACCATGACCATGGCGTCGTAGCGGTCGGCCAGGTCGCAGATCTCGCGCAGCGGCGCCACATAGCCGTCCATCGAGAACACGCCGTCGGTGACGACCAGCTTGCGGCGCGCCCCGCCCTCGGTGGCCTCCTTCAACTGCCGCTCCAGGTCCGCGAGATCGCGGTTGGCGTAGCGGAAGCGGCGGGCCTTGGACAGCCGGATGCCGTCGATGATCGAGGCGTGGTTGAGGGCGTCGGAGATGACCGCGTCCTCCGGGCCGAGCAGCGTCTCGAACACGCCGCCGTTGGCGTCGAAGCAGGAGGAGTACAGGATCGTGTCCTCCTGGCCGAGGAACGCCGACAGCCGGGCCTCCAGCTCCTTGTGCACCTCCTGGGTGCCGCAGATGAAGCGCACGGAGGCCATGCCGTAGCCCCAGCGGTCCAGGGCCTCGTGGGCGGCGGCGACGACCTCGGGGTGGTCGGCGAGGCCGAGGTAGTTGTTGGCGCAGAAGTTGAGGACCTCGCCGGGACGGCCGCCCGCGGTGACCTCGACGGTCGCGGACTGCGGGGTGCCGATGACACGCTCGGGCTTGTGCAGCCCGGCGGCGCGGATCTCGTCGAGGGTGACGCGCAGGTCGTCGCGCACGGAGTCGAACATCAGGGTGCTCCTTGAAGGTGCCGGCAGAAGAGCGGCGGAAGAAGGGGGTACGCGGTCACACGGTCCAGTCGAGGATGATCTTTCCGCCCTTGCCGCTCGCGGCGTCGGCGAAGGCCGCCTCGAAGTCCTCGTAGCCGTACCGGCCGGTGACGACGGGGGCGAGGTCGAGGCCGCCCTCCAGCAGCACCGACATGGCGTACCAGGTCTCGAACATCTCCCGGCCGTAGATGCCCTTGATGGTGATCATCGAGGTGACGACGCGGGCCCAGTCGACGGGGAACTCCTGGGCGGGCAGGCCGAGCATGGCGATCTTGCCGCCGTTCGTCATGTTCGCGATCATGTCACGCATCGCCTCGGGGCGGCCGGACATCTCCAGGCCGACGTCGAAGCCCTCGCGCAGGCCCAGCGTGCGCTGCCCCTCGGCGATCGTGTCCCGGGAGACGTCGAGGGCGAGGCTCACGCCGATCTTGCGGGCCAGCTCCAGCCGCTCCTCGCTCACGTCGGTGATGACGACGTTGCGCGCGCCCGCGTGCCGCGCGACGGCCGCCGCCATCAGGCCGATCGGGCCGGCGCCGGTGATCAGGACGTCCTCGCCGACCAGCGGGAAGGACAGCGCGGTGTGCACGGCGTTGCCGAACGGGTCGAAGATCGCGGCGATGTCGAGGTCGACGGGGACGCGGTGCACCCAGACGTTGGCGGCGGGCAGGGCGACGTACTCGGCGAACGCGCCGTCGCGTCCCACACCGAGTCCGACGGTGGCCCGGCACAGGTGGCGGCGTCCGGCCAGGCAGTTGCGGCACTTGCCGCACACCAGGTGGCCCTCGCCGCTGACCCGGTCGCCGGGCTTGATGTCGGCGACGCCGGAACCGGTCTCGACGACCTCGCCGACGAACTCGTGCCCGACCACGAGCGGGGTGCGGATCGCCTGCTGGGCCCAGCCGTCCCAGGCCCGGATGTGGAGGTCGGTGCCGCAGATGCCGGTCCGCAGGACCTTGATCAGTACATCGCCGGGTCCGATGGCGGGCTCGGGGACGTCCGCGAGCCACAACCCGGGCTCAGCCTTCTGCTTGACCAGCGCCTTCAACGCTACCGCTCCTGTGGTTCCGGCCCCGGGGCCGGGCATGCCGGGGCAGCCCGCGTCCGGGGAGAGGGGTGGATTCCGGTAGCAATCTGCCGTACGGCGGCACGCTGGTCCATCGAGGATTTCTTAAGCGCGGCCACAGCTCCGCTTCACGCCGTCCGCGAGCGCGCTCACGCGCGGTGCGAGGCCTTCGCCCGGCCGTCAGAACAGGAAGCCCTCGGTATCCCGGCGCTCCAGCCGCGGGGCGAGTTCCGCCGCGGCCGCCTTGATGGTCCGAAGCCCCTCCCTGCCCCACGGCCGCGGCTCGACGTCGACGACGCACACCGTGCCCAGCACCATCTGCGTACTGTCGATGAGCGGGGCCCCCAGATAGGAGCGGATGCCGAACTCGTCCACGATCGGGTTGCCCGCGAACCGCGGGTAGTCGCTGACGTCCTCCAGCACCAGCGCCTTGCGCCGCACCACGACATGCGGGCAGAAACCGTGGTCGCGGGCCAGACGGCGGCCCACCTCACGCCGGCTTCCGTCGCCGCCGGTTTCGACGCTGTCGACGGTCAGGACGTCGCGCTCGGGCCGGTGCAGTCCGGCGAAGAACTGCCCTTCCTCGTCGAGGAAGTTGACCATCGCGTACGGCGCCCGGGTGAACGCGGCGAGGCGGTCGGCGAAGGCGTCCAGGGCCGGCTCGGGCCGCTCCCCCAGACCCAGCCGCCGCAGTCGCTCGGTGCGCGCGGGGGCGTCCTTGTCCTCGGGGGTCAGCAGCAGGCGACCGGCCGGGCGGGGCGGGTCGTAGCTCATGGCCGGGCTCCGTCGCTGTCGGCGTATGTCATGTACGGGCTCCGTGACGGTGTACGGGGGTCAGTGTGCCGGGGTCACCTGCGCGCGCCCTGGCTCTGTGCGGGGACGGCGGGTGCGTGGGCGATGAGATGCCGGACGAGGGTCAGCAGGGTCTGGATGCCCGAGCTGGAGATACGGGCGTCGCAGGGGACCACGGGGGTCCTCGGGTCGAGGTCGAGGGCCGCCCGCACCTCCTCGGGGTCGTAGCGGTGGGCGCCGTCGAACTCGTTGACGCCGACGACGAAGGCGAGGCCGCGCCGTTCGAAGAAGTCGACGGCGGCGAAGCACTCCTCCAGCCTGCGGGTGTCGGCGAGGATCACCGCGCCCAGGGCGCCCTCGCACAGCTCGTCCCACATGAACCAGAACCGTTCCTGGCCGGGCGTGCCGAACAGGTAGAGCACGTGCCGCGGGTCCAGGGTGATGCGGCCGAAGTCCATCGCGACGGTCGTCTCGACCTTGTTCTCCACGCCGTCGAGGTTGTCCGTGGCCGCGCTGACCGTGGTGAGCAACTCCTCCGTGCTCAGCGGCGCGATCTCGCTGACCGCGCCCACGAAGGTGGTCTTGCCCACCCCGAACCCTCCCGCCACCAGGATCTTCAGGGCGGTGGGGAAGGGATCGAGGCCGCCGTCGTAGTCAGAGCTGTCGTCGTAGTCCATCGAGCACTGCCTCCAGAAGAGCCCGGTCGGTGGGGTGGTGTTGGTACGCGGGGGGCCTGGTGGTCAGCGCCCCGCAGTCGACGAGGTCGGACAGCAGCACCTTGGTCACCACGGCCGGCAGCCTCAGATGGGCGGCGACCTCGGCCACCGGGAGGGGGGCACGGCACAGGTCGAGTGCCTGGCCGTGCTCCGGGCCGAGGTAGGCCAGCGGTGTCGCTCCGGTGGTCATCACCTGCGACATGAGGTCGAGCGCGATGCTGGGCCGGGTGCGGCCGTCGCTGACGGTGAAGGGGCGCACCAGCCGTCCGGCCGCGTCGTCGAGCCAGGGCCTGTCGCCGGCCGCCGCCGCGCTCAAGGCCGCAGCGCCCGGGATTCGACGGAATGCTGCCGTGGCGCGGTCTCGAGGTAGGGGCGGACGCTCTTGACCAGCATCGCCATCTCGTAGCCCAGCACGGCCGCGTCGGCCTCCCGGCCGGCGAGCACGGCGAGGCAGGTGCCGGTACCGGCGGTGGTGACGAACAGCAGCGTCGAGTCCAGTTCGACGACGACCTGCCGCACCTCGCCGCCGTCGCCGAAGCGGACGCCGGCGCTGCGGCCGAGGGAGTACAGGCCGGAGCCCAGGGCGGCCATGTGGTCGGCGCTGTCGTGGTCGAGGCCGTGCACGGACTTCACCAGCCCGTCGCAGGACAGCAGCACCGCGCTGGTGGTGTGCGGTACGCGCTGCACGAGGCCGCTCATCAGCCAGTCGAGGTCGGAGACACGGCCGGTCGACGCATCGCTCGCCATGGTGGATCGACTCCTTGGGGTCCGAAGGTCTGCGCAAGCGCTGGGGTCGGGAGTGGTGGCGGGGCTGGGCGGGCTGGTCATCCGGCCGGCTCACTCCCGTCGCGCCGGAGGGTGAGGTGCTGTCCTGGCAGGAGCACGGGCCGTGCCTCCGTCGCCCCGGACGCGTCCTGGGGGTGGGCGCCGCCCGGGGGGTGCGGGTCGTGCGGAGGGTGCGGGTCGTGCGGGCGGGCCGGCTCCGCGGCGGCCGGCTCCCGGCGCTGCTCCGACTCGGCGAGTCCCGTCCCGCGCCGGAAGGCCGCCATCAGCCCGGGGTCGTGGCCGGCGACGCACTCGGATTCCTGGCGCGGCAGCGGGCCACCGCGCAGTTGCGGCACGAGGTGTTCCTGGGCGCGCCGCCGGGGCAGTCGGGGCCTCTCCATGGTTCCGCGCACCACTCCGGCGCGCGGAACGGGCGGCGCACCGGCGTCGGCCTCCATGGTGGCCCGCTCGGCGGGCCGGATGCCCGGCACGGCCTCCGCGGGAGTGTCCTGCCCTTCGCGCGCCGTTCGCCGCGGCAGGGGATCGAGGTGGTCGCCGTCGGCGGGCTCGACGGACCGCGCATCGTCACCGGGCGAGGCGGGGGCGGGGGTGGACAGTAGATCGCCGCCGGGGCCGGGGGTGGGCGTGTCGCCCCCGGGCATCGGCATGGGCATGGGCGTGTCGCCCCTGGGAGCGGGCACGGGTGCGGACATGGGCGTGCCGTCACCGGACATGGGCGCAGGAACGGACACAGGCATGTCGCCACCAGACATCGCCCCAGGCACAGACATGGGCGTGTCGCCCCCGGACATCGGCGCGGGTACCGATACAGGCATGTCTCCATCAGACATCGCCCCAGGCACAGACATGGGCGTGTCGCCCCCGGACGCAGGTGTGACGGGTCCGGGGGCGCCGTTCATACGGGGTACGGCGCGCGGCGGCAGAACGCCTCCGTGTGCGCCGGGGACGCGGCGCGCGTCGAGGGCGTCGGCGCCCGCCACGGGATGCATCCCGCCGTCGCGTCGGCGCGTGTCGCCGGGGCGGGCGGGGCCGCCGAGCAGGCCGGTGACGGGGCTCGGCGCGCGTCGTACGCCGGTGCCGTGCACGCCTCGCACGGGCTCCCCGCGACCGCCGGACACGGCCGGCGCACGGTGGGCGCCGCCGCCGTTCAGGGCCGGCGGGACAGCGTGCCCGTGTCCGCCGTCCGGGAGCGACGGCACGGCGCCCGGCGGGTACGGCGCCGGGGCCGGGGGCCGCATGCCGGTGCCCAGCGCTCCGAATGACGTGCCGGAGGCTCCCGTTGACGTTCCCAGGAGTGCCTGCGGTACGAGGACGACCGCCTGCACACCGCCGTAGATGTTGGTCTGCAGGCGGACGGTGATGCCGTGCCGCCTGGCGAGCTGGGACACCACGTACAGCCCGATGCGGCCGTCGGCGAGCAGGCTCGCGACATTGACCTGGTCGGGGTCGGCCAGCAGGGTGTTCATCCGGACCTGCTCGCCGACCGGCATGCCCAGGCCCCGGTCCTCGACCTCGACCGCGAGTCCGGAGGTGACGAGGTTGGCGCGCAGCAGGACCTGGGTCTGCGGGGCGGAGAACAACGTGGCGTTCTCGACGAGTTCGGCCAGCAGGTGGATCACGTCGGCGACGGCGTGGCCGCGCAGCCGCCCCTCGATCGGCGGGGCGAGTTTGACCCGCGAGTACTGCTCGACCTCGGCGATGGACGAGCGCAGCACCTCCGTCATGCAGACCGGGTTGCTCCACTGCCGGCGGGAGACGGCGCCGCCGAGGACGGCGAGGTTCTCGGCGTGCCGGCGGACCCGGGTGGCGAGGTGGTCGACATGGAAGATGCCCTTGAGCAGGTCGGGGTCCTCGATGTCGTTCTCCAGCTCGTCGAGGGTGGAGATCTCCCGGTGCACGAGGGACTGGAGACGCCGGGCGAGATTGACGAAGACCTCCAGTTTCTGTTCGCTGCCCGTCTGGCTGGACAGCTGGGCGGCCTGCACGACGGCGGCGACGGCCCCGTCGTGGGCGCGCGACAGGTCGGCCGCGAGCAGGTCGACCTCGTCGGCGCCCTCCGGCGGGCCGCCGCGTGGCTTGCGCAGCGGCGGGGCCTCGCCCTGGCGCAGGGCGTCGACGAGGGCGCGCAGTTCGGCCTCGCGGCGCGCGGTGCCGCGGCGCAGGACGCCGATCCGGTCGTGCACCGAACGAGCGGCCCGGCCGGCGGCGACGGCGGCGATCGCGATGCCCGCGAGCGTGACCGCGAACGCTCCGGCGAGCACGGCCCACAGGACGAGACCGGGGCGTGCGCCGGTGGAGCGCACGGTGAAGAGCACGGCCGCTCCGGCGCCGAGCGCGACCGAGGTCGGCGGCAGCACCGCCAGGCGCAGCAGCTGAGGCCGTAGTCGGGTCTCGGGCAGCGAGGGGACGGTGCGGATGACCGGGCGCCCGTGCCGCCCGCCCTCACGGCGGTCTGCGCGGGCGGCCGGTGCACGGAGGTGAGACATCTTTTCCTCGTACGGGTCCGTCGGGCCTGTGTACTCGCGCCCGGGGCGCGAGCGGGCATGCTCCATCGCTGTGCCGGTCGACAGCGGCGCGTGTACGGCGCCGCGTCGCCCCACGGACACTCACAGTAGCCACCAACGCACCAAGCGAGAGGGAAGGTTGACGAAATCCCCCAGGAAGCGTCCCGCTCTGGTATGAGCGTTCGCACGACAGAGCGAGCACCCGCGCCGCCACACACCAGCGAACCGAAATACATCGATCCCGCCTGGTCGGAACCGGTCATGAACGGACTGCGGGGCCGGAGAGGCATCTCCTCTCCGGCCCCGCCGTCCATGCGGTCTCGGTCCGGTCTCGTCCGGTCTCGTCCGGCCGGACCGATCTCGGCTCCTCCCCTGCCCCGACCAGCGCACTCGGCGCCGTGACCCGCCGTGTCGGTCCGTGCTCAGGCGACCGGGGAGTAGCCGCCGCGAGGTGGTGGTGTCCCGCCGCCCGCCGCCCATCCCGCCGGCGGACACCCGCGAGGCGGTTCCGCCCCCGGGCGGACGCGGGTGAGCAGCCCGAGTTCCGCGGCGCGCACTCCCGCCTGGAAACGGGACCTGGCGTCGAGGAGTTCCATGATGGTGGCGATGTGCCGACGATAGGTGCGCACGGAGATGGACAGCTCACGGGAGGCGGCCTCGTCGGTGGCCCCGGTGTGGAGGTAGTGGAGTATCTGCTGGACGAGTTCGACACGGGAATGGGCGCCGAAGCCCAGCCAGGCGGTGGCGTCGACCGCGTGACTCCAGACGGTGTCGAAGAGGGTCTGGCCGCACTGGGTCACGGAGGACGCCCGCAGGACGGACGCCTGGCGCTCGCCGGACATCTCAGTGCACACCAGCGCCGTCCGGCCGTCGGCGATCAGGGCCGTCATCAGCGGAATGCGGGCGATGCGGACGGCCTTGCGCCCCCTGCGGGCGAACTCCCGCACCCGGTCGTGGTCGAGCGTGGCGCGGGTGCACAGGATCCGGACCCGCAAGTCGCCGCGTCTCAGCAGCAGTTCACGCAGCATCGCGTAGACGGCCTCCGCGTGGGCGGGTAAGGCGACCACGGCGTCGACGGTACGTCCGGCCCCTTCCGCCAATTCCACGGCGGCGGCCACGATCTCGGGGTCGACCGGGTTCAGCCCGGTGGCGAGCGGTGCCCGGGACATCCCGTCCCGGTGCTTGGCCACCGTGGAGAGGATCACCGAATGCACGTCCAGGAGGGCCTTGTCCATGTCGTGCCGGACCGCCCCCTCCCCGTCGGCTCCCCCGTGTTCGTGCGACCTTCCCCCGAACTGGTTCCGCATTCCTCACCCCGTCTGGCCGAATCTGACTGCACCTGAGTGCTCGACCGTATGGCGATGGGCATGCCCGGTGAAGGCCGCGCCCGCGCCCCGATCGCGCACTGCCGGCCGCCGGGCTGCGCGATTCGGACTGGCAGGCGCCGGCGGTTTGGGCGCGAGTCCCCCGCCCTCATGGGGCGTGGGGGCCCACCTGGGACACGTATGATGTTCTTGAACGGATGGGACGCTAGTTCGGCAACATGTTCCACGTCAACGGCCCCTGGAACAAAGAAAGTTCTGCCGGGAAGTAAACCTCCGGAGACCGGCCGGAACCCCCGACGGCTTCCCCGTGCGCGCCGTCCGCCGTCACTCCTCCAGCCGGATGGCCCGGGCAGGGCAGACCGCGGCTGCGTGCCGGACGTCGTCGGCGCGGTCGGCGGGCGGGTTGTCGTCGAGCAGCACGGCGGTGCCGTCCTCGTCCCGCTGGTCGAAGACGTCGGCCGCGGTCAGCACGCACTGGCCGGAGGCGACACACGCGTCCTGGTCGATGAGTACCTTCATGACTTCCTCCTCGGAGAAGTGGCGCGACCTGACCGGACCGAAGGCCGGGCCCCGACCGCCCGGAACACCTGGAACACCTGGAACACCCGGAACACTCAAGACGCGAGAAGAGCTGATCCGTGCGGGCGTCGCGTCACCGCCCCGCGGCCGTCACCACCCCGCGCACAGATCAGCCCGCCGCCACCGGCTACTTGCCGGCCGCCGCCTCCATCTCGCGCACCAGGCTCAGCGGCCGCATGTCGGTCCAGTTCTCGTTGACGTACTCCAGGCACGCCTCCCGGCCGTCCCGGCCGTGCGCGACCGTCCAGCCCGCCGGCACCTCCGCGAAGGCCGGCCACAGCGAGTGCTGTCCCTCGTCATTGACCAGCACGTAGTAGTCGGCGTCGTTGTCCTCGAAAGGATTGGTGCTCATATGCCCTTCTCCATCCTGCGATGCGGTCCGCCTGAACCGGGTTGTGTCCACAAGAGATTGCGGGAAATCTTTCGTATCGGTGTTTTCGATCCTCCCGGACGGTTGGATTTCGAGCGGGGTAAGCGGCCGAGGAATGTCAGAGCCTGACGGGGAGGGCGGCCGGTGCCCTGACGAGCAGGGCGGGCTGATAACGCAGTTCCGACGGGTGCACGGCGAGACGGACGTCCGGGAATCGCTCGTAGACGCGCCGGATCGATATCTCCGCCTGGGCCCGGGCCAGATGCGTTCCGATGCAGTAGTGGATGCCGTGGCCGAAGGTGAGGTGCGCCGGCTTCGGCCGGTCGATGTCCAGTTCGTCCGGCCGGTCGGGGAAGGCCGCCGGATCGTGGTTCGCGCTGGCCGGGGAGAGCATCACGATCTCGCCCGCCGGAATCGTGGTGCCCGCGATCTCGACGTCCTCCAGGGTCAGCCGCTGAAGGGTGTACATCATGGGTCCGGCGAAACGGATCAACTCGTCGACCACCTGGGGGATCCGGTCGAGGTCGGCCTTGAGCCGCGCGGCCTGCCCGGGGTGGGTCAGCAGCCCGACGAAGCAGCCGGTCACCAGCGCGGTGGTCGTCTCGTTGCCGCCGGTCATCAGCGCGAACGCGGTGGAGAGGATCTCCTTCGGGGTCAGCAGCTTGTCGCCCTCGGCGTGCACCATCGCGGAGACGAGGTCGTCGCTCGGGTGGCGCTCCTTCTCCGCGATCAGATCGGCCATGTACGCGGACAGTTGCCTGGTGTGCTCGGCGAGGACGCCGGTCGGATCGGCCGCGTCGGTGGAGCGCATCGTGTTCGACCAGACCTTGAACTGCCGCCAGTCGGACGCCGGAACGCCCAGCAACTGGGCGATCGCGATGATCGGCAGAGGCTCGGTGAGACCGGCCAGCAGGTCCGGCCGCGGCTGCCCGGCCAGCTCGTCGAGCAGCTCGTCGACGACCTTCTCCAGGCTGGGGCGCATGTTCGCGACCCGTTTGGGGGTGAAGGCGAACACCAGCGCCTTGCGCAGCCGGGTGTGCCTCGGCGGGTCGGAGTTGGCCAGGTGATGCGTGATCTCGTCGGCAGGCGTCAGCTCCTTGCCGATCTGCCGGCCGAGCGCCCTGTACAGGCTCCCGATGTCCCGGCTCATCCGGGGGTCGGCCAGTGCGTTGCGGACGTCCTCGTGCCGGGTGACCACCCAGGCCCGCGCTCCGTCGGGCGTCCGCACCATGGTCACCGGCTGTTCGGCGCGCAGCACGGCGAAGGTCGGATACGGGTTCTGGGTGTAGTCGTCACTGAACATCCAGTGCTTCGAAAGCGCTCCGCCGGCTGCCATCGATGCTCTCCCTGCGGTCGTCCGGTGCCTCCGCACTGATCGCGGGGCACGTCCGGCCCACCAGCCTGGCCCCGCCGGGCGCGGCCGTCAGCGCTGATGTGGAATCTTCGATGTGCCGCTCCGGGACGGACCGCAGATGGCTGATTCGAATTCTTCGTACCGGTCTGGTGAACGCAGGTTCACCCCGGCTACGTTCGCCGAGGCGTGTGAGTGATGCGCCGAATTCCACCGGGAATTGCCGGTACGGCGTCGGGAACTTCCGTACCGGCCTTGGTGATCGAACTCGTCCATTCCATGCGCGGCTCGTCCGGGCCGGCGTCACCATCACGAGGGAGCAGGAGCGATATGACGACCTCTGCGGAGAACACGTCCGTGAAAATCAAGGAAATCGTCTGCGACATTCTCGAGCTCGAGGAGGACGAGGTCACCGAGAGCAGCCTGTTCAAGGAGGACCACGGCGCCGACTCGCTGCGCGCCATCGAGATCCTCGCCGCCCTGGAGAAGCACTTCCACGTCGTCATCGACCAGGCCGAACTGGGCCGCATGGTCAACCTCAAGGGCGTGGAAGAGGTCGTCGCGGAAGCCGCCGGCAAGTAGCCCCGAGCGAGCGGTACCACCGCGGCACCGCCGATCGAAACCGGACGGAGAGACCATGCGTGCAACTGCAACCAGCAACGGGTCGGCACCACCAGCGCATCGCGTGGTCCTGACCGGCTTCGGAGTCTTCTCGAGCATCGGTGTGGGCGCGGTCGAGTTCGCCGAGGGGCTGCGGGCCGGGCTCAGCGGCGCCAAGCCGATCACCAGGTTCGCGACCGAGGGTTTCGCCCACGCCAACGGCTGCGAACTGGTCGGCTTCGAGCCACGCCAGTGGATCCGCACCCTGGACGTCGACGAACTCGGCCCCGCCACCCGCTTCTCGGTGGCCGCGGCCCGGATGGCCGTGGCCCACGCCGGACTGAGCGAGGACGTCCTGCGTGGACAGCGCGGCCTGATCTCCATCGGGTCCACCGACGGGGAGTCGCACGACCTCGACCGCCTGGTCGAGACCGAGATCGAGCACGGACCCGAGAAGATGGACCCGAAGGTGGTCCGACGGGTCCCGGCGAGCCGGCTGGCCACGGCCGTCGCGCACGAACTGGGCCTGGAGGACGTCGAGGCGGTCACCATTCCCACCGCCTGCGCCGCGGGCAACTACGCCATCGGCTACGGCTTCGACGCGGTGCGTACCGGCGAGGTCGAGTTCGCGCTGTGCGGCGGCGCGGACGCGATGTGCCGCAAGACCTTCGCCGGCTTCTACCGGCTGGGCACGATCGCTCCGGACTGCTGCCGGCCGTTCGACAAGGACCGCAAGGGCATCCTGACCGGTGAGGGCGCCGGCGTACTGGTCCTGGAGTCCCTGGAGTCGGCACAGCGCCGCGGTGCCACCATCCACGCCGAGGTCCTGGGGTACGGGCTGAACTGCGATGCCGACCACCCGGTCGCGCCCAACCAGGGCAGCATCGCCCGGTGCATGGAACTGGCCCTGAACAACGCCGGGGTGAAGCCGTCCGAGGTCGATCTGATCTCCGCGCACGGAACCGGCACCAAGGCGAACGACGTCACCGAGACCCGCGCGGTCCGCGACGTCTACGGCGAGGCGCCGCCGCGCACCGTCTCGCTGAAGTCGATGCTCGGCCACACCATGGGCGCCGCCAGCGCGCTCGCCGCGATCGCCTGCGCCCTGGCCGTCGAGGGCGGGTTCATCCCGCCCACCATCAACCACCGGGAGACCGACCCCGAATGCGAGGTCGACTGCGTGCCCAACCATGCCGTCGACGCCGAGCTGAGGATCGTGCAGAACAACGGGATGGCCTTCGGCGGCAACAACGCCGTGGTGATCCTCGCCAAGTACGAGGAGCAGGCCTCATGAGCCGGCCCGTCGTCGGAATCGGCGCGGTCGCGAGCATCGGCCGCGACCCGTCCGAGCTGTTCGAGAGCCTGTGCGCCGGACGGAGCGGGCTGGCTCCGCTGCGCGGCTTCGACCGGTCGAAGTTCAAGGCGGGCCATCTCTTCGAGATCGACGACCGGCCCGCGCCGGGCGTGGACGTGCCGGGCCGGGCGACCGGGTTCCTGCTCGACGCGGTGGGCCAGGCGGCCCGTGACGCCGGCCTCGGTGAGGACCTCCGCGAGGTGCCGATCCTGGTCGGCACCGGACTGCGGGAACTGCGGTCGCTGGAGCTGTGGTGGCGCGACGGCGCCGCGTTCGCGGCGGAGCGGATGCACTTCGGCACCGCCCTTCGGGAACGTTTCGGCGCGGTCGACACACACACCTTCTCCAACGCCTGCTCCGCCTCGCTGTACGCGCTGGCACTCGCCGTCGACCAGCTGGAGACCGGCGCGGTGGAGCACGTGATCGTGGCCGGCACCGACTCGATCACGGAGAGCATGTTCGGGCTGACCGACGCCTTCCAGCTGGAGCCGCCCGGCCGGCTCAGACCCTTCGACGTCGACCGCAAGGGCACCATCCTCGGCGAGGGAGCCGGCGCGATCGTGCTGGCCCGCGAGCCGGACCACCGCCGGATCCACGGCAGGGTGCGCTCGGTCGGCGTGAACTGCGACGCCCACCACACCACCGCGCCCCTCCAGGCCGGGGTCGCCGCCGCGATCAGGCAGGCGCACCAACGGGCCGGGGTGAAACCGGAGAACGTGGACCTGGTCATGCTGCACGGCACCGGTACCCCGCTCAACGACGAGGTGGAGGTACGGGCCCTGCGCGAGGTCTTCGGCGAGCACGAGCGCGTGCCGCTGGTGACCGCCGTCAAGTCGATGACCGGGCACACCGCCGGCTCGGCCGGGGTGCTGAGCCTCATCACGGCCCTGCGGGCCATGTCGACCGGGCGGATCCCGCCGGTGACCGAACTCGACGAACCCACCGAGGACGTGAGCGCGTTGCGGCTGGTGCACACCACCGAGGCCACCGGTCGCGTCGATGTGGCGCAGGTCAACGGCTTCGGCTTCGGCGGACTGAACGCGGTGGCCATCGTGGAGGCGGCCCGATGAACGAGTTCCCGCGGATCGTGGTCAGCGGTGTGGGTCCTGCCCTGCCCGGAGTGGCCGGTACCGAGGACCTGGCGACCGGACCGGGCTTCCCCGCGGAGCCGGTGGACCCGGCCGCCCAGCTTGGCAAGAAAGGCCTGAAGTACAAGGACCGCGCCACCCGGCTCGGTCTGTGCGCGGCCTTCGCCGGACTGTGCGACGCCGGACTGCGGGACGCGGACGGCCCGCTGGTCGAGGGCGGCGGTGTCGGTGTCGTGGTGGCGTCCAACTACGGGAACGCGGACACCGTCTGCCGGGTGGTCACGACCATCGCGGCCGAGACGACCCGGGGCACGAGCCCGATGGACAGCCCCAACGCCTCCAGCAACATCGTCGCCTCCGAGATCGCGATCCGGTTCAAGCTGGGCGGCCCGAACCTGACCGTCTGCAACGGCGACGCCTCGGGTCTCGACGCCCTGCGCTGGGCCGCGGGCCTGCTGCGGTCCGGACGGGCCGAGCACGTGCTGGTCGTCGGGGTCGAACCGGACAACGAGGTGGTGCGCAAGCTGGTCGGCGCGGACCGGATCGTGGACGGGGCCGTCGCGGTGGTCCTGGAGCGTGCCGAGACCGCGCGGGCGCGCGGCGTACGACCGAGGGCCCGCCTGGGCGGCTTCGTGCGCACCGGCGGGGTCGAGGAGTGCGTCGGACGGCTCGCCGCGCTCGGCTCGGGCACCCCGGCCGGCTGGTACCCGCCGGAGACCGCCGACGACGACGCACCGCCCGCGGCGCTGCTCGCCGGGGTCCCCCGGTACCGGATGCCCGACGGCTGGGGCGCGCTCTCCGGTGCGCTGGGCCTGGTGCAGTGCGCCGCCGCCACCGGCCGGTTCGACGCGGGCGAGCCCGGCCCCCTCTACGCGCTCGCCGGCCGCGGCAACGACGGTGTGGCCGGAGTCCTCCTGCTCGCCCCCGGAGACGCCCGGTGAGCCGTGACCGGCCGCAGGCGCCGGGCCGGCCCGGTAACGCGGCGTGCACGGTGCACCGCAAGCGGCCCACGGGCGGTACCCCTGCCCTCCTGCTGCACGGACTGGCCAACAGCTCCTCCGTGTGGGACGAGTTGGCCGGGAGCGAGGCCGGCGGCCTGGATCTGTGGGCCGCCGAACTGCCCTGGGGCGGCGGGCAGTCACCGGCCTGGGCCTACGGTCAGGACGCCTCCCGGGCGGTCGCGGACGCGCTCGGACAGGTCCCCGGCGGCGCCGGCGTCGTGGTGGCCCACTCCTTCTCCACCGTGCTGCTGCTGGACCTGCTCGGCGAGGAACTCGCCCGGGGCGGTGACCCGTTCGCACGCCACGGCATCGAGGGCCTGGTGCTCGTGTCGCCGTTCTACCGCCGCGATCCGGAGAGCTTCGAGTACGGCGTCGTCGGCGACATGCTGGAGAACTTCCGCCGCACCATGGAAGAGGGCATCCGGGTGATGGCCGGGCCCCGGCTCGACCCCGCGCTGCGCCGCGACATGGCGCAGCGGGTCTGCGAACGGGTCGGCCCGTACGGCTACCTGAGCTTCTTCCGCAGCTATCTGCGCACGCCCTGGCTGCGCACCGACCTGGTCACGGTGCCCTCGCTGGTGATCGGCGGGGAGGAGGACTTCACCGCCGTACCCGCCGAGAGCACGGCGCTGGCCGCCGATCTCCCCGACGCACGCTGCCGGTTCCTCCCCGGGGCCGGCCACTTCCCGATGGTGGAACAGGTGGACGCCTTCTCCGCCGCCCTCGGTGAGTTCGTCGACTCGATCGGCCGTCCCGTGCCCGCGGTCGTCGACCAACCCGCTTGACAGACAAGGAGCCTGAGCAGCATGACGTCCCCCATCAGCAGCGTTCCCGAGCCGACCGAGCAGACGTTGAACGACTTCTTCGACGCCGCCGGCCACTTCTCGCTGCGGCCGTCCTACGAGGGCGGCAACATCAGCACGACCATCGGTTTCAAGCACGTCCACTACCTGCTCGAGGCCGCCGTGCTCGAGCACTTCCGCGCCGCTGGTCTGGGCGCCACGACCCTCTACGTCGAGTACGGTGCCGGCTTCGACGTCGTCTCCGTGAACACCCGGCTGCACACGGTGCTCACCCTGGACGACACGGTCGACGTCGAGGTCAAGCCGGTCACCAAGGACTCCGACACCCGGCTGCGTTTCGCGGTCACCGGGACCGTGGAGCGGGACGGGGCGCCGCGCAAGGCGGTGACCAGCAAGTTCGAGGTCGCCCTTCGGGCCATCGAGCATGTGCCGGACCCCAGGCCGCTGCCCGAGCGCCTGACCCGCTTCGTGGTGCCGCGGCTGGGCCGGGCGACGCCGAGGGAACTCACCGCCGTCCCGGTGGACAACATCGACCTGTCCGCGCAGCGCGGCGTCACCACGCGCTCCGGCGACCCGGTGCTGGCCGAGATCATCGGCGACGACAACGCCTTCGGCTGGAAGTGGCGAGTGCCCTACTTCTACTGCCACTTCACCAGTCACATGCAGATGTCCGGCTTCCTGCGGCAGATGGAGGAGGTGCTGCACCTGTTCGTCGCCGACCGGGGCATCGCCATCCAGCGCCTGCTGGACGAGCGCAACTGGATCCCGGTGGTGACCAAGTGCGACATCGAACTCACCGACGAGGTGCGGATCGAGGACGAGCTGTACACCGTCTTCACCGTCGAGGACGTCTTCAAGGCCGTCCTGTTCACCGCCCGGATGGACTGCTACGTGGTGCGTGACGGCGCGCTGGTGCGGGTCGCCACCGGACACATCACGCACGGCTACGTCACCAAGGAGTCGCCGGAGCGCGACTGGTCCCTGGTCACCTTCGACGACGAGGTGCTGGCCGCGCTCGGCGGCAAGACCCCCGCCGCCGGCTGACCGGACCTGTCAAAAGGAGCTGTTGCCATGAGCAGCGACACCATGGGCGCCGCCCGCAGACCGGTGATCACCGCCTGGTCGGCCGTGTCCCCGTTCGGGATGGGGCGTGCGGCGTTCGTCGAGGGGATGCACGAGGGCGGTGAGACCGCCGTCCGGATCGACCGCGAGCAGTGGCAGGTGCCCGACGAGCGGGCCAGGCTGGTGCCCGGGTTCAGTCCGCGCGCGGCACTGGGCCGCAAGGGCACCCGGTCGATGGACCGGGTGACGGGACTCGCGGTCAGCGCCGTGGGCGCGCTGCTCGACGACGCCGAGCGCAACCGCGAGGTCGCCACCGGCGACCGCGGGGCCGTCGTGCTCGGCACCACCACCGGCAGCGCGCAGAGCATGATGGACTTCACCCGGGACTCGCTGACCGGTGAGCAGCCGTACTTCGTCGACCCGGCGCAGATGCCCAACACGGTGATGAACTGCGCGGCCGGCCAGTGTGCGATCCGGCACCGGATCAAGGGCCCGAACGCCACCATCGCCGGAGGCCGGCTGGCCGGGCTGCTCGCGCTGAACTACGCGCGCAGACTGCTCGGCGCGGGCCGGGCCGAGGCGGTGCTGTGCGGCTCCGCCGAGGAGTACTCCAACGAGCGGGCCTGGCTGGAGTGGCACACCAGGGGCGACGAGGAGAAGCCGGCGCTGCTCGGCGAAGGCGCCGGCATGCTGCTGCTGGAACCCGAGGAGTCCGTCGCCGCCGAACATGTGCTGGCCGAGGTGCTGGCCGTGGAGAGCGGTGTGTTCGCCGAAGGCCGGCTGCCAATGGTGCTCGGCTCCTGTCTGCGCCGCGCCATGGACCGCGCCGGGGTCGACCCGTCGCAGGTGTGGGCGGCCGTCCCGTGCGGCGCCGGCGACGTGCTCGGCGATCGGGAACGGGGTGTGCTGGCCGAGGTGTTCGGCACCGCGGCACTCGAACGGGTGCGGAACACCGAGCTGTTCGGGGACGCCTCGGCGGCGTCGGTGAGTCTGCAGATCGCCTCCGTGCTCGCGGTCGCCGAGCGGACGCCCGACGTCGCCGGGCGGGTGGCGGTGGTCACCGCGGTGGAACGCGACGGCGGGACCGGCTGCGCCCTGCTGCGGCTGCGCTGAGCACCCGGCCGTACCCGGAGACGACCGGGCCGTACCCGGAAACCAATCGAGCGGAGGAGAGCGGTAGTCATGGCGGCACAGCCCTTCGAGAAGCTGGACAAGGAAGAACTGCGGCGGACCCTGGCCGATGTGATCGACGTCGACGCCACCGAGATCGAGGAGGCCACCGACTTCGTGGAGGAGTTGCAGGTCGACTCGCTGCTCCTGCTGGAACTGGTCGTGGTGCTGGAGAAGAAGTACCAGGTCAAGTTCACCGAGCAGGAGATGCGGACGGCCCGCACCTTCAGTCAGGCGCGCGCGCTGCTTGAGCGCAAGCTGGCGGTGTCGGCGTGACCGCCACCGCGCCGGAGGCGCCCGCCGGGGCGGTCGCCCGGGCGTCCTTCGCGCCGAGGCCCTCCCCGGTGGACGCCGGGATCGAGGTGACGTCGGTGGCGCGGTCCGGGGTGGCCGGAGGGGCCGGCCGCGTGCTCAGCGCGGTGGCCACCGTCGCGATCGACCGGACGGAGCCGGTCTTCGCCGGCCACTACCCCGACTTCCCGATCTTCCCCGGCGTGTGCATCGTCGAATGCGTCCAGCGCGGCGCGCTCGCGGTGGCCGAGCGGTCCGGGATGTCCGAACCCCGGCTGCTCGCGGTGGAGTCCACGCGTTTCCTCGGCGCCGTCTATCCCGGTGACCTGCTCACGGTGCACCTGGAGCTGCGCGATCACGAGGGCGGTGTGCGCTGCCGGGCCACGGCGCGCACCGAGCGGGGCGATGCCGCGTCGGTGCGGCTGCGGCTGTCCGGTGAGGTCGGCGTATGAACACCGTCCAGGTCGAACGCCTGCTTCCGCACCGGTTCCCCATGCTCCTCGTGGACCGGGTCCTCGACCTGGTTCCGGGTGAGAGCGTCACCGCGGCCAAGGCGATCACCCGCAACGAGCCGTGCTACCGGAGAGTCGGCGCGCACACGGCCGGCGCCTGTCTGGAGTACCCGCAGACGCTCCTGATCGAGTCGTGGGGCCAGGCCGCCGGCATCCTGGCGACCTGGCGCTCCCCCGACGAGCGGACCGACCCGCGGGAGGCCGACCGGGTCATGCTGCTCGGCGGTCTCTCCGGGGTCGTGTTCCACCGGCCGGTGCTGCCGGGGGACGTGCTCCTGCATCGGGCCCGGCTCTCCCGCGCCCTGTCCGACACCGCGATTTTCGAGGGCGAGACCTCGTGCGACGGCGAGGTGGTGATGTCGGTCGAGCGGATGGTGATGGCCTTCCGCCCCGCCGGCCGGCTGCTGCCGTCCGCCGGTTGAGCCGATCTTTAGCCGACATGGAGGAACGCCTGATGACACCGGACACCAAACCGGTCGCGCTGGTCAGCGGTGGCTCGCGCGGCATCGGCCGGGCCGTGGTGAAGCGGCTCGCGGCCGACGGCCACGACGTCAGCTTCTGCTACCAGTCCAACGACGAGGCCGCGACCGCCCTGGAGAAGGAACTCGGCGGACTCGACGTCCGGGTGCTGGCCCGGAAGGTCGACGTGGCCTCGCCGGAGTCGGTACGCGAGTGGGTGGCCGAGACCCAGGAGACCCTGGGCACGGTGGACGTCGCGGTCACCGCCGCGGGCATCACCCGTGACAACCCGCTGCTGATGATGACCGACCAGCAGTGGAAGGACGTGCTCGCGGTCAACCTCGACGGCACGTACAACGTCTGCCGCTCGGTGGTGTTCGAGATGATGAAGCGCCGCTCCGGCTCACTGGTGCTGATCTCCTCGGTGGCCGGGGTCCACGGCCACGCCACCCAGTCCAACTACGCGGCGACCAAGGCCGGGATCATCGGCTTCGCCAAGTCGCTGGCCAAGGAGGTCGGCCGCTACGGCATCCGGTCCAACGTGGTCGCCCCCGGATTCATCGAGACCGACATGACCGCGGTGCTCAGCGACAAGGTCCGCGAGCAGATGCTGGCCTCGATCCCCCTGAACCGCTTCGGCGGTGCCGACGAGGTCGCCGACCTGGTGTCCTTCCTGGCCTCCGAGCGCGCCGGCTACATCACCGGCTCCGTCTTCCAGGTCGACGGCGGCATCACCATCTGAGCCCCACCCCGACTCCCCACCGAAGGACGCCGCCATGGCCAAGAAGCCGCCCCGCTGGTACTTCTCCCTGCGCAGCCCCTACTCCTGGTTCGCCCACCACGACCTGAAGAAGCACCACCCCAACGTCCTGGACAGCGTGCGGTGGATCCCGTTCTGGGAGCCGGACGCCCGCAGCGAGGAACAGCTCGCGCAGGCCGGGGTCGAGCTGCCGCTGGTACCGATGGCGCGGGAGAAGAACTTCTACATCCTCCAGGACGCCCGGCGGCTGGCCGAGGACCGCGGGCTCGACGTCACCTGGCCGATCGACCGGGAACCGGTCTGGGAGGTCGCGCACCTGGCCTATCTGGTGGCCGAGGACGCCGGGAAGGGCAGGGAGTTCGTCGACCGGGTCTACCGCGCCCGCTGGCAGGAGGCGAAGGACATCTCCGACCCCGCCGTGATCGGCTCGATCGCCGGTGAACTCGGACTGGACGCGGACCGGGCCGCCGGCGCGGCCGACGACCCGGACCTGCGCGCCCGGGGCGTGGAGATCCTGGCCGCCTCGGTGAAGGACGGCCTGTTCGGCGTGCCGTTCTTCGTCCACGGCCACGAGAAGTTCTGGGGCGTCGACCGGGTGGCCGGGTTCGTCGCCGCGCTGCGCGGTGTCCCGCGCGCCTCCGTCGCCGTGCCGGACGCGGAGGCGGCAGCGCTGCCGGAGATGGCGGTGGCGGGCGCGGACGCCGGTCACGCCGGCGGCTGCGGTTGAGCCGCCTCCACCGAGACGATCCCGAGGGGGCGCGATGAGCGACGAGCACCGGCTCGCGGGCGACTGGGACGCGATCGTGGTCGGCAGCGGCATGGGCGGTCTGACCTGCGCCGCCTACCTGGCGGTGGCCGGCCATCGGGTGCTGGTGCTCGAACAGGCCGGGGTGCTGGGCGGCAACAGCCATGTCTTCCGGCGCCGTTCGGCCTACGAGTTCGACGCCGGAGTGCACTACATCGGCGACTGCGGGCCCGACGGCGTACTGCCGTCGATCCTGCGGGGACTGGGGCTCGGCGACCGTGTCGCCTTCCGGGAGATGGACCCGGACGGATTCGACGAGATCGTCCTGCCCGGGCTGCGGATGTCCGTACCCGTCGGCTGGGACCGCTACCTCGACCGGCTCGTCGAGGTACTGCCGGCGGACAAGGACGGCCTGCGGGAGTTCGTGACGGTGTGCTCGGCGGTCGGCGCGGAGATGCGCTGGACCCTGCTGTCCGCGGTCGGCGCGGGCCCGGCCGAGGTGCTGCGCCGTACCCCCACCGCGGTGGCCTGGGGCCGCCGCTCGCTGCACGAACTGTTCGAGCACTGCGGCCTGTCCGCCGCCGCGCGCACGGTGCTGGCCGCCCAGGCGCTCAACTACGGGATCGGCCCGGAGGAGGCCACGGTCGGCATGCACGCGAGCGTGACCGACCACTATCTGCGGGGCGCCGCCTATCCGGTCGGCGGCGGTCAGCTGCCGGCGGCGTCGCTGACCGAGGCGATCACCGGTCACGGCGGCACGGTCAGGACCGGGCACCGGGTGGATCGGGTGCTGGTCGAGCAGGGCCGGGCGTGCGGTGTCGTGCTGGACTGCGGGCGGGAGCTGCGCGCGCCGGTCGTGGTGTCCAACGCCGACTATGTGCGCACCGTCCGGGAGCTCGTCGGCGAGGAGCACTTCCCGGCGTCGATCGGGAAGCGGGCCCGGAGCGCGGTGATGGGCTTCCCCCTGGTGGTGCTCTACGTGGGGCTCGACCGGGAACTGCCGGGCAGGACCGGGGCGAACCTGTGGTGGCACGGGAACGCCGACGTCGAGGAGGCGTTCCGCGGGCTGGCCGAGGGGCGGTTCGACGCGCCGCCGTCGGTGTTCATCTCGTTCGCCTCCCGCAAGGACCCGCACACCGCGGCCATCCGGCCGCCCGGCCACGCCAACTTCCAGGTGATGGCCCTGTGCCCGCGGTCCCTGGAGGCGTGGGGCGCGGCGGCGGCATCCGAGAGCGGCGGGCCGTACCGCCGCGACCCGGTCTACCGGGCGGAGAAGGAGCGGGTCACCGAGGCGATGCTGGCCACCGCGGAACGCGCGCTCGGCCCCTTCCGCCGGTACGTGACCCACCTGGAGCTGGCCACGCCGGCCACGCAGCGCCGCTACACCCGGTCGACCGGCGGATCGCCGTTCGGGCTGGCCCGCTGGGGCGGCACGGGCGCCAGGCCGGACACCCGGACCAGTGTGGCCGGCCTGTACGTGGTGGGGCAGAGCACCCGATACGGCAGCGGGATCACCGGTGCCGCCGTCAGCGGTATCTCCTGCGCCGGGCAGATCCTCGGCCGCCCGCTGCTGCCGGAGGTGCACGCGGGCAGGGTGCTGGGAGACCCGCGGCGGCTTCCCGCGCGCGGTGCGGACTGGGACCCGCTGCGCCTGTGCGGCGGCCGGGCCCGCCGCGGCACCCACCCCGGCTGACCCCGGAGTTCCCGGCCCGGCGCCTTTTCCAGTAATTGCTCGGGCGACCAGCGGCGATGGTTTATCGAGGCTTCTTATAAGGCCGTTCCCGTGCGCCGGGCGCGCGGTAACGTCCCAAGCGCGGGGCGAGATCTGCTCGCCCGCCCGGCCCGGATGCGCCCGATCGGTGTGGCCCGCGGGGGCTGTCTCCACCAGTTTTCCGATTCAAGGGGAGTGAGTAGTCGTGCCACAATCCGGTGAGATCCGACTCCCTCTGACGCCCGCTCAATCGGGTATTTGGCTCGCGCAACGGATCGATTCCGGCAACACGGTCTACAACATCGCCGAGTATCTGGACATTCACGGGCCGGTCGATCCGGGCTGCTTCGAGACCGCGCTCCGCCGGGTGGTCGGCGAGACCGACGCACTGCGCGTGCGGTTCGCCGAGCACGGTGACATCCCCGAGCAACTGATCCTTCCCGCGGTCGATTTCCCGTTCCCCGTCCTGGACCTGTCCCAAGAGGCCGACCCGGAGGCCGCCGCGCGGACGTGGATGGACGAGGACCGTGCCCGCCCGATCGACCTGTTCGGCGACTCGCTGTTCGCCTTCGCCCTGTTCAGGATCGCCGCGGACCGCTGGTGGTGGTACCACCGCGTCCACCACATCGTGCTGGACGGCGCCGGCGTGGCCATGTTCGCGCCGAGGGTGGCCGAGGTCTACTCCGCGCTGATGGCCGACACCCCCGTGCCGGCCAGTCCTTTCCCGCCGCTGCGCGGCCTGGTGGACGCCGCCCTGGCCTACACCGATTCCGCGGACCACGCCCGTGACGCCGCCCACTGGACCGAGCGGCTGACCGGCGCGCAGCCCCCGGTCAGCCTCTCCGGCGGTCGGCAGCACCTGCCCAGCGGGGTGATCCGCCGCAGTGAGACGCTCGGCGCCGCGCGGACCGAGGCGATCCGCGGACTCGCGCGCGAGGCCGGTACCGGCTGGCCGACCGTGGTGGTCGCCGCGCTCGCCCTCTACGTGCAGCGCCTCACCGGCACCGACGAGGTGGTCGTCGGCCTGCCGGTCGCCGCGCGTCAGGGCCCGGGCCTGCGCAGCGTCCCCGGCAGCGTGTCCAACCTGGTCCCGCTGCGGCTGCGCGCCGCACCGGACACCTCGGTGGGTGACCTGCTCACCGCCGTCTCCGCCGAGATGCGGCAGGCCGTGCGCCACCAGCGGTACCGGCACGAGGACATGCGGCGCGATCTGCGGCTCGGCCCCGAGCAGCACCTGATCGGGCCGCACGTCAACCTGGTCCTGTTCGACTACGACCTGGACTTCGCCGGGCACGGCGCGAGCGTGCACAACCTGCCGGGCGGCCCGATCACGGACCTCGCGATCGTGTTGGACACCCGCTCCACCGACGGCGCGCTGCGCTTCGACTTCGACGCCAACTCCGCGCTGTACGACGAGGAATCACTCGCCGCGCACCAGCGCCGCTTCCTCGACCTGCTCTCCCGGCTGTGCGCCTGCGACCCCGAGACGCCGGTCGGGCGGCTGGACACCGCCACCGCCGAGGAACGCGCGCGGGTGCTCACCCGACCAGCCCCCGTCGGCTCCCCCGCCGCCGCGACGCTGCCGGAGCTGTTCGAGCGGGTCGCCGCCGAGCACCCCGAGCGCACGGCCGTGGTGAGCGACGGGGTGGGCCACAGCTACCGGGAGATCAACGCCCGGGCCAACCAGCTGGCCAGGACGCTGATCGACCGGGGCGCCGGCCCGGAGCGGTTCGTCGCGCTCGCGCTGCCGCGTTCGGTGGAGATGGTGGTCGCGCTGCTGGCCGTCCTCAAGGCCGGCGCCGCCTACCTGCCGCTGGACCCGGCCTATCCGGCCGAGCGGATCGCGTTCATGCTCGCGGACGCCGCACCGGACCTGGTACTGACCGACTCCGCGCACGCGCGGCGCCTGCCGGACACCGAAGGCGTCGCGCTGCTGACTCTGGACGACGCCCGCGCCGGCGCGGAACCCGCCGACCGGGCCACCGATGACGTCACCGACGCGGAGCGGTCCGCACCGCTCGACCCGCGGCATCCGGCGTACATGATCTACACCTCCGGGTCCACCGGCCGGCCCAAGGGCGTGGTCGTCCCCCACCACAACGTGCTGCGGCTGTTCACCGCCACCGAGCAGTGGTTCGGCTTCGGGCCCGAGGACGTGTGGACGCTGTTCCACTCCTACGCCTTCGACTTCTCCGTGTGGGAGATCTGGGGTCCGCTTCTGCACGGCGGCAGGCTGGTCGTCGTCCCGCACGAGGTGAGCCGTTCGCCGGTGGAGTTCCTGCGGCTGCTGGCCGACGAGCGCGTCACGGTCCTCAACCAGACTCCGTCCGCCTTCTACCAGCTCATGCAGGCCGATCAGGAGGACCCCGGGGCCGGCGTCGGTCCCGCGCTGCGGTTCGTGATCTTCGGCGGCGAGGCGCTGGACCTGCGGCGGCTGGAGCGCTGGTACGCCCGGCACCCGGACGACGCGCCGGTCCTGGTGAACATGTACGGCATCACCGAGACCACGGTGCACGTCAGCCATGCGGCGCTGGACCGCCGTACCGTGGGCGCGCGGCGGGGCAGCGTGATCGGCTCCCCCATACCCGACCTCGGGATCCACCTGCTGGACGACGCCCTGCGGCCGGTGCCGCCCGGCGTCGCGGCGGAGATGTACGTCTCCGGCGACGGGCTCGCGCGCGGCTACCACGGGCGCCCCGGCCTGACCTCGCACCGGTTCGTCGCCGACCCGTTCGGCCCGCCCGGCACCCGGATGTACCGCACCGGCGACGTGGCGCGCTGGACGGCGGACGGCGAACTGGAGTTCGTCGGCCGGGCCGACCAGCAGGTGAAGATCCGTGGTTTCCGGATCGAGCCGGGCGAGATCGAAGCCGTGGTGGAGAGCGCGGCCGGGGTCGGGCGGGCTGCGGTGATCGTCCGGGAGGACCAGCCGGGCGACAGGCGGCTGGTCGCCTATGTCACGCCGGCCGGCGAGCGCGGCGGCCTCGACCCCGGCGTGCTGCGCGAGACGGTGGCCGCAGCGCTGCCGGACCACATGGTGCCGTCGGCTTTCGTGGTGCTGCCGCGGCTGCCGATCACCGCCAACGGCAAGCTGGACCGCCAGGCGCTGCCGGAACCGGAGTCCGTGGCCGGCTCGGCCGGGCGTGCCCCGCGCACCCCGGTCGAGGAGGTGCTGTGCGGGCTGTTCGCCGAGGTCCTGGGCCTGCCGGGCGTCACCATCGACGACAACTTCTTCGACGTGGGCGGCCACTCCCTGCTGGCCACCCGGCTGGTCAGCAGGATCCGTTCGGTGTTCGGAGTGGAGCTCCAGATCCGGACGCTGTTCGAGGCGCCGACGGTGGCCGCCGTGGCGGACCGCGTCACCTGCGCCGACAACGCCCGCTCCGGCATCTCCCCGATGCCTCGCCCGGCGGAGATCCCGCTGTCCTACGCGCAGAACCGGCTGTGGTTCGTCGACCGCCTCGAGGGCCCCAACTCGGCCTACAACATCCCGCTGGTGCTGCGCCTGTCCGGGCCGCTGGAGCGGGGCGCGCTGCTCGCCGCGTTCGGGGACCTCCTGGCCCGGCACGAGAGCCTGCGCACCGTCTTCCCCGATGTGAAGGGCGTCCCGAGCCAGGTCGTGCTCGACCCGGAGACGGCCGTGATCGAGCTGCCCGTCTCGGCGATCAGCGCCGAGGACCTGCCCGCGGCGCTCGCCAGCTGTGCGGCCGGGGCGTTCGACCTGGCCACCGAACTTCCCTTGCACGTCGACCTGTTCTCGCTCGGCGAGGAGGAGCACGTACTGTCCGTCGTGGTGCACCACATCGCGGCGGACGGATGGTCGCTCGGGGTGCTGGCACGCGACCTGTCCACGGCGTACGCCGCGCGGCGGGGCGGAGCGCGACCGGACTGGCGGCCGCTGCCGGTGCAGTACGCCGACTACACGCTGTGGCAGCGTGACGTACTCGGCGACGACCGTGACCCCTACAGCACCATGGCACGGCAGATCGCCTTCTGGCGCTCGGAGTTGGCCGGTCTGCCGGACGAGATCACGCTGCCCGCCGACCGGCCGCGGCCGGCCGAGGCCGACTACCGGTCCGACGTGGTCGAACTGCGGTTGCCTGCCGAGCTGCACCGGGGCCTCGCCGACCTCGCCCGGCAGACCGGCAGCACGCTGTTCATGACGCTCCAGGCGGGGCTGGCCTCGCTGCTGTCGGTGCTGGGCGCCGGCCCCGACGTGGTGCTGGGCAGCCCGGTGGCGGGCCGCACCGACGACGCCCTGGACGACCTGGTCGGCTTCTTCGTGAACACGCTGGTGCTGCGCACCGACGTCTCCGGCGACCCGACGTTCCGGGAACTGCTGGGCCGGGTCAGGGAGTCGGACCTGGCGGCCTACGCCCATCAGGACGTCCCGTTCGAGCGTCTCGTCGAGGTGCTGAACCCGGAGCGTTCACTGTCCCGCCACCCGCTGTGCCAGGTGCTGTTCTCCCTCCAGAAGAAACTCGACACCGCGTTGGAATTCCCCGGTCTGACGGCGGTCGCCGAACCGGGCGTGCGCACGATGGCCAAGTTCGACCTGTCCTTCGAATTCGGTGAACGCCTCGGCGACACGGGAACACCCGACGGTATCGACGGGGTCGTCGAATTCCGGACGGATCTCTTCGACCGTTCCAGTGTGGAAATGCTCTGCGACCGTCTGGTGCGTTTCCTCCGGGCACTCGTCGCCGAACCGGACGCTCCGGTGCGCGCGCTGGACATGTTGTCGCTGCCCGAACGCCGGCGACTGCTGCACGAATGGAACGACACGGAATGCGACGTCCCGGCGGGGACACTGGTCGACCTGCTGGAACGCACGGCGGCGGAGCATCCGGACGCGCTCGCGGTGTGCGACGGGACCCGGTCGATGACGTACCGCTCCCTGCACGAGGCCGCCAACCGGCTGGCACGGGAGCTGATCGCCCGGGGCGCGGGTCCCGAGCGCGTGGTGGCGCTGGGCATGCCGCGTTCGGCGGAGCTGATCGTCGCGCTGCTCGCGGTGCTCAAGTCCGGTGCGGCGTATCTGCCGGTCGACCCCGGCCATCCCGTCGAACGTGTCTCGCTGCTGCTGTCCGACGCCGCTCCGGCGCTGCTGCTCACCACCGAGGGCGTACTGGCCGGTTGGCCGCAAAAGGCGCTGGCCGAGGTGCCGACGCTGGCGCTGGACGCCCCCGGGACGGTGGAGGCGGTCACGGCCCGCCCCGGGACGAACCCGGTCGACGAGGACCGTGGGGCGCCGCTGCGGGCGGACAACGCCGCCTACGTCATCCACACCTCCGGCTCGACCGGGACGCCCAAGGGCGTCGTGGTGGAGCACCGCAACGTGGTCAACCTGGTCGCCTGGGCGGCGCGGGAGATCGGCGCCGCCGCCCTGTCCCGGCCGCTCGCGTCGACGTCGCTCAGCTTCGACGTGTCGGTCTTCGAGATCTTCGGTCCGCTGACCGCCGGCGGGCGCATCGACGTGGTGCGCGACCTGCTGGCGCTGGCCGAGCGGGAGGACGGCTGGTCGGGCAGCATGATCAGCGCGGTGCCGTCGGCGCTGGCCGAGCTGATCGGCCAGGACAACGTCTCCGCCTCGGCCGGGCTTGTGGTGCTCGCCGGCGAGGCGCTCACCGGCCGGGCGGTGGCGGACATCCGCGCCGTCATGCCGCAGGCCCGTATCGCCAACATCTACGGACCGACCGAGGCCACGGTGTACGCGACCGCGTGGTACTCCGACGGCGGGCCCGGAGAGCCGCTGATCGGCCGGCCGGTCGCCAACACCCGGGTGTATGTGCTGGACCCCTGGCTCCGTCCGGTTCCCGCCGGGGTCGCGGGTGAGCTGTACCTGGCGGGCGCGGGCCTGGCCCGCGGCTACCTGGACCGGCCGGCCCTGACCGCGCAGCGGTTCGTGGCCAGCCCGTTCGGCCCGCCGGGCGCCCGTCTGTACCGGACCGGCGACGTGGTGCGGTGGACCGCGGACGGCGAGCTGGCCTACCTGGGGCGCAGCGACGAGCAGGTGAAGGTGCGCGGTTTCCGCATCGAGACCGGAGAGATCGAGTCGGTGATCGCGTCGGACCCCGCCGTGGCGCAGGTGGTGGTGGTCGCCCAGGAGGACCAGCACCGCCACAAGCAGCTGGTCGCCTACGTCGTGCCCGCCTCCGGGTCCGAGGCCGACACCGCACGCCTGCGCGAGCTGGTGGCGACCACCCTGCCCGGCTACATGGTGCCGGCGGCCTTCGTCACCCTGCGCAGGCTGCCGCTCAACGCCAACGGCAAGCTCGACCGCGGCGCCCTGCCCGCGCCGCGGTTCGCCGGCGGCCGAGGCGGCCGGCAGCCCCGTACCCCGCGGGAGCAGGTGCTCTGCGGTCTGTTCGCGGAGATCCTGGAGCTGTCCTCGGTCGGCGTCGACGACAGCTTCTTCGACCTCGGCGGGCATTCGCTGATCGCCAACCGGCTGATCATCAGGATCCAGTCGGTGCTCGGCGTCGATCTCGCGGTGCGCGACCTGTTCGAGGCGCCCACCGTGGCCCAGCTGGCGGAACTGGTCGAGCGGGCCGGGACGGCCAGGCCCCGCGTGGTCCCGATGCGGCGCCCGGCCCGGCTGCCGGTGTCGTTCACGCAGCAGCGGCTGTGGTTCCTCAACCGTCTGGAGGGTCCGAGCCCGACCTACAACCTCGGTGTCTCCCTGCGCTTCACCGGCCGGATCGACCGCGACGCCCTCCACGAGGCCCTGCACGACGTCATGGTCCGGCACGAGAGCCTGCGCACGGTCTTCCGCGACCACGACGGGGTACCGGTCCAGTGCGTCGTGCCGGAGCGGGAGGCCCGCCTGCGGATCCCGGTGACCGAGCTCACCGAGCCGGAGCTGGACGCGGCGCTGACCGCGGCCGCCCGCCGTGGTTTCGACCTGGAGAACGAACTGCCGGTCCGGGCGGAGCTGTTCGTGCTCAGCCCCACCGAGCAGGTGTTCCTGGTCCTGGTGCACCACATCGTGGCCGACGGCTGGTCGTTCGCGTCGCTGGTGAGCGACCTGTCCACGGCCTACGCCGAGCGGCGCTCGGCGCACGCCCCCCAGTGGGCGCCACTGCCCGTGCAGTACGCCGACTACACGCTGTGGCAGCGGGACGTCCTCGGCGACCTCGCGGACCCCGACAGCGTGCTGACGCGGCAGATCGGCTACTGGAAGGACACACTGGCCGGCCTGCCGGACCAGCTGGACCTCCCGGCCGACCGGCCCCGCCCGGCGGTCCCCAGCCACGACGGCGGATTCGTGCCGATCACCGTCGGACCCGAGGTGCACGCGCGGCTGCTGGAGATCGCCCGCGGCAGCGGCGCCAGCCTGTTCATGGTGATGCAGGCCGCGCTGGCCGCCCTGCTGAACCGGCTGGGCGGCGGCGTGGACATCCCGATCGGCACCTCGGTCGCCGGGCGCAACGACGAGTCGCTGGTCGACCTGATCGGCTTCTTCGTCAACACCCTGGTCCTGCGCAACGACGTGAGCGGCGACCCGACCTTCCGGCAGCTGCTCGGCCGGGTGCGCGAGGCGGACCTGTCCGCGTACGCCCACCAGGAGGTGCCGTTCGAGCTGCTGGTCGAGACGCTGAAGCCGGAGCGCTCGCTCTCCCGGCACCCGCTGTTCCAGGTACTGCTGAACTTCGAGAACACCCCCGAGATGGAGCTGGGCTTCCCCGGGGTGCGCACCCGCCTGCACCCGGTGAACACCGAGGTCGCCAAGTTCGACCTGTCGTTCTCCGTGCGCGACCGGTACGCCGACGACGGCACGCCGGCCGGGATCACCGGTCTGCTCAACTACAGCAGCGACCTGTACGACCGGGGCACCGCCGAGGACATCTCCGCCCGGCTGAGCCGCCTGCTGGAGTCGGTCGCGGCCGACCCGGCGCACAGGGTCAGCGAGTTGGACCTGCTGGGCGAGGCCGACCGCCACCGCATCCTCGCCCTCGGGGTCGGCGAGATCCGCGAGGAGGTTCCGCCGACGTTCGTCGACCGCTTCCAGCGGCAGGTCGCGGCGACCCCGGACGCCGTCGCCCTGGTCTGCCGGGACGAGCAGGTGACCTACCGCGAACTCAACGAACGCGCCAACCGGTTGGCCCACCACCTGATCGCGCGCGGCGTGGGGGCCGAGGACTGGGTCGCGGTCGCCCTGCCGCGCGCACCGCAGTTGGTGGTCGCCCTGGTGGCGGTCCTGAAGGCGGGCGCCGCCTACCTCCCGCTCGACCCGGACTACCCGCCGGAACGCGTCGAGTTCATGATCGAGGACGCCTCGGCCATGCTGCTGCTCACCGACGGCGCCATCGGCGCGGGCCTCCCGCACTCCGACGACCTGCCGCGGCTGCTGCTGGACGAGCCGGAGACGGTCGAGGCCGTGGCCGGGCGCCCGGAGACGGATCCGGGCGACGCCGACCGGCTGTACCCGGTCCACCCGCACCACTCCGCGTACGTCATCTACACCTCCGGTTCCACCGGGCGCCCCAAGGGCGTACTCACCGAACAGCACTGCCTGAGCGACTACCTGCGCTGGAGCACGTCGGGCTACCCGAGCACCACGGGAGCCGCCGTGCTGCACAGCCCGATCTCCTTCGACCTGACGGTGACCGCGCTCTACACCACGCTGTCCGTCGGCGGCACGGTGATCCTGGCCACCCTGGACGACGGCGAGCCGTGGACCCTGGCGGCCCTGGAGCGGACGCCGTGCACGTTCCTCAAAGCCACCCCGAGCCATCTGCCGCTGCTGGAGGCACTGCCGGACGCGTTCTCCCCCAGCCGCGAACTGATGCTGGGCGGCGAGCTGCTGCTCGGCGAGACCCTGACCGAGTGGCGCTCGCGCCACCCCGAGGCGCACATCTACAACGGCTACGGACCCACCGAGACCACGGTCAACTGCACCCAGCACGTGATCAGAGCCGGCGAACCCGTCGGCAGCGGCCCGCTGCCGATCGGCCGCCCCATGCCCAACACCTGGCTGTACGTGCTGGACGCGTCCCTGCGGCCGGTGCCCATGGGCGTAGCCGGTGAGCTGTACGTGGCGGGCGAGGGGATCGCGCGCGGCTATCTGCACCGGCCGACGCTGACCGCCGAGCGGTTCGCTCCCAACCCGTTCGGACCGCCCGGCTCCCGCATGTACCGCACCGGCGACATCGTGAAGTGGACCCCGGACGGCGAGCTGTACTTCCTGCGGCGCGTCGACGACCAGGTCAAGATCCGCGGTTTCCGGGTGGAGATCGGCGAGATCGAGAACGCGCTGCTGCGCCGGGCGGGCGTCGCCCAGGCCGCCGTCGTACTGCGGGAGGACCTGCCGGGCGACCAGCGCCTCGTCGCCTACCTGGTGCCGGACGGCCCGCTGGACCAGGCCGAGGTCGCCCGCGAGGTGGCCGCGGACCTGCCGGACTACATGGTGCCCGCGGCCTTCGTGGTCATGGACGAGCTGCCGCTCAGCCCCAACGGCAAGGTCGACCGGCGGGCCCTGCCGGCGCCGGACCACTCCCCCGCCGCCACCACCGGCCGCGCGCCGCGCACACCGCAGGAAGAGCTGTTGTGCGCTCTGTTCGCGCAGATCCTGAACGTGCCCGCGGTCGGGGTCGACGACAACTTCTTCGACCTGGGCGGCCACTCCCTGCTGGCCACCCGGCTGGTCAGCAGGATCCGTTCGGCCTTCGGCACGGAACTGCCCATCCGCGCGCTGTTCGAGAGCCCGACCGTCGCCGCCCTGGCCGGATCGCTGCGCGGGGCGCCGCAGGGCCGGCGGGCGCTGCGCGCCGCCCCGCGGCCGGCGCGCCTGCCGCTGTCCCACGGCCAGCGGCGGCTGTGGTTCCTGAACCGCCTGGAGGGCCACAGCGCCACCTACAACCTGCCGATCGCGCTGGACCTCGACGGTCCGGTGGACGTCTCCGCGCTGCGCTCCGCGCTCACCGACGTGATCGGCCGCCACGAGTCGCTGCGCACGATCTTCCCCGAGCGGGACGGCAGTCCGTACCAGGTGGTACTCGATCCGTCGGTCGCCGCACCGGAGTTCACCGTGCTCGACGTCCCGGCGCGGGAGCTGGACGGGGAGTTGCGGCGCATCGCCGGCCAGGGCTTCGACCTGACGGTCGAACTGCCGCTGCGAGCCGCGCTGTTGCGGGTCGGCGAGCGGCAGTCGGTGTTCGTGGTGGTGATGCACCACATCGTCGTCGACGGCTGGTCGACCGGGCCGTTCGGCCGGGACCTCGCCACCGCCTACGGCGCCCGGTGCGCCGGCGCGGCCCCGCGGTGGACGCCGCTGCCGGTGCAGTACCCGGACTACATGCTCTGGCAGCACGCGATGCTGGGCGGCGAGGACGACCCGGACAGCGTGGCCGCACGGCAGTCGGCGTACTGGCGCGAGGCGCTGGCCGGACTGCCGGACGAGCTGAGCCTGCCGGTGGACCGACCGCGCCCGGCGACCCCCTCGTACCGCGGCGGCTGGGTCACCTTCGGGCTGGAGCCGCGGCTGCACCGGGACCTGGCGGCCCTCGCCCGCCGCCGCGGGGTCAGCATGTTCATGGTGGTCCAGGCGGGGCTGTCGGTGCTGCTGCACCGCCTGGGCGCGGGCACCGACATCCCCCTGGGCACCCCGATCGCGGGCCGTACGGACGAGGCCCTGGACGATCTGGTGGGGTTCTTCGTCAACACGCTGGTGCTGCGCACCGACCTGTCCGGCGAGCCCACCTTCACCGAACTCCTCGACCGGGTACGGGAGACCGACCTGGCCGCGTACGCACACCAGGACGTGCCCTTCGAGCGGCTGGTCGACGTGCTGAACCCCGAGCGGGTCATGGCCCGTCACCCGCTCTTCCAGGTGATGGTCAGCCTGCACAACAACCCGGAGGCCGACTACGACCTGCCCGGGGTGTCCGCGCGGCGCCGCATGCTCGACCTGAACACGGCCAAGTTCGACCTCAACGTCAATCTGCGCGAGCTGTTCGACGACGGCCGGACGCCCGCCGGGATCGAGGCGGTCGCCGAGTACAGCACGGACCTGTTCGACCACGACACCGTGGTGGGGCTGGCCGAGCGGTTCACTCACCTGATGGAACGGCTGTGCGCCGAACCCGACCGGCCCGTCGGCGACGTGGACGTTCTGACTCCGGCCGAGCGCACCCGGCTGCTGCGCGACTGGAACGCCACGAGCGCCGACTTCGGCCCGCACTCACTGGTCGAGGCGGTCGAGGCGGCGGCCGCCCGCACCCCGGACCACGTCGCGGTCGTCGCCGCCGCCGACGGCGGGAGCACCTGCGCCGAGATCACCTACGCCGGCCTGAACGCCAGGGCGAACCGGCTGGCGCGGTACCTGGCCGGCCGCGGCGCCGGGCCGGAGGTCCGGGTGGCGGTGAGCCTGCCGCGCGGGCTGGATCTGGTGGTGGCGCTGCTGGCGGTGCTCAAGTCCGGCGCGGCCTACATACCGCTCGACCCGGCCTATCCGGCCGAGCGGGTGCGGCACATCCTCACGGACGGCTCGCCCGCGCTGGTGCTGACGACCTCCGAGCTCGCCCGCGAACTGCCCGTACCGGCAGGGGCGGAGACGGTCGCGGTGGACGACCCGGCGCTCGGGGCACGGATCGCCGCCCTGCCGGACACCGACCTGCCGGGCACGGCGCACGGCGACCACCCGG
The DNA here is from genome assembly GCF_044756885.1 of Streptomyces sp. NPDC091412. Classification (NCBI taxonomy): domain Bacteria; kingdom Bacillati; phylum Actinomycetota; class Actinomycetes; order Kitasatosporales; family Streptomycetaceae; genus Streptomyces; species Streptomyces sp. NPDC091412. The sequence continues at coordinate 281,580 of NZ_JBIVTV010000005.1, forward strand.
CCTACGTGATCTACACCTCCGGTTCCACCGGCCGCCCCAAGGGCGTGGTGGTCACCCGCGCGAACATCGCCAACTTCGTGCGGGACATGCGCGAGCGGCTGCCGGTCACCGAGGCGGATGTCCTGGTGGCCGTCACCACCGTCGCCTTCGACATCGCCGGTCTGGAGCTGTACGTGCCCCTGGTCGCCGGGGCCCGGCTCGTGCTCGCCGCCACCGGGCAGGTGCGGGACGTCGACGAACTCGCCAAGCTGATCACCGGCGTGGGCGCCACCGTGGTCCAGGCGACGCCGACGCTGTGGCAGGAGCTGGTGTCCGGGCACCCGGACGCCCTCACCGGACTGCGGGTCCTGGTCGGCGGCGAGGCACTGCCCACCGGACTGGCCGCCCGGCTGCGCGCACTGTCCGCCGGGGTGCGGAACATGTACGGCCCCACCGAGACCACGGTGTGGTCCACCACCGCCGCACTGGACGACCGGCCCGGCGCGCCGGTGATCGGCCGGCCGATCGCGAACACCCGGGTGTACGTGCTGGACGCCCGGCTCGCACCGGTGCCGGCCGGCGTCGCGGGTGACCTGTACCTCGCCGGTGACGGAGTGGCCCGCGGCTACCTGGGCCGTCCCGGGCTGACCGGCGAACGCTTCGTGGCGGACCCGTTCGGCCCGGCCGGTACCCGGATGTACCGCACCGGCGACATCGCCCGGTGGAACACCGCGGGCGAGCTGGAATTCGTCGGACGGGCCGACGACCAGGTCAAGGTGCGCGGCTTCCGCATCGAGCCGGGCGAGATCGAGACCGTCCTCGCCGCTCACCCGGCGCTGGCCCACGCCACCGTGGTGGCCCGGGAGGACGGCGAGGGAGACAAGCGCCTGGTGGCCTACCTGGTCGCGGCTCCCGGCCGGGAGGTGCCGGCCGCGGCCGGGCTGCGGGAGCACGCGGCGCGCGTCCTGCCGGACCACATGGTCCCGGCCGCGTTCGTCGCCCTCGACGCCCTGCCGCTCACCCCGAACGGCAAGGTGGACCGCAAGCTGCTGCCCGCCCCGGACTTCGCCGTGCTGGTCGGCGACGAGCAGCCGCGCACACCGCGCGAGGAAGCGCTGTGCGAGGTGTTCGCCGAGGTACTCGGCCTGCCCTCGGTGGGCATCCGCGACAGCTTCTTCGACCTCGGCGGCGACAGCATCGTCTCGATCCGCCTGGTCGGCCGGGCGCGGGCGAGAGGGCTGCGGATCAAACCCGAGGACGTGTTCGTCCACCGGACCGTCGAAGGACTCGCGTCCGTGGCGGCCGACGTGCCCGACCTCGTCGTCGAGTCACCCGAGGCCGGTATCGGCGGCGTCCCGCTGCCACCGGCCGTGCACGCGCTGCGGGAGCGGGGCGGCCCGGTCCGGGCGTACCACCAGTCGCTGCTGCTGGACGCCCCCGCCGATCTCGGTCTCGACCGGCTGCGCGAGCTGGTGGGCATGCTCACCGACCGGCACGACGCGCTCCGGCTGCTGCTGGGCCGCCATGAAAGCGGCGAGGACGGCGCCCGGTGGAGCCTTCAGGTGCGGCCCCCCGGCACGGTGGACGCCGCCGGCCGGGTGGCCCGCGTGGCGGTCGCCGGACTGGACGCGGACGGGCTGGCCGCCGTGGTGCGCGACCGCACCGGGCCAGCGGCCGGACGTCTCGACCCGGAGACCGGGGACGTCGCCCGGTTCGTCTGGTTCGACGCCGGACCCGGACGGCAGGGCCGGCTGCTGGTGGTGCTGCACCGGCTGGTCGTGGACGCGGTGTCCTGGCACGTCCTGCGCACCGATCTGGCCGCCTGCCGGCGGGTCCTGACCGGAGAGAGCCAGGACGCCCCGCGGCCGGCCGGCACCTCCTACCGCCGTTGGGCGCAGCAACTGGTGGCCGCGGCGCAGGACCCGGAACGCGAGCGCGAACTGGACTGGTGGAGGACGACGCTCAGCACCGCCGAACCCCGGCTCACCGACCGGCCGTCGGCTCCCGGGCCGGACGAGCCCGGTGCCACGGGCACGCTGCACCGCACGCTGCCGGCGCGACGGACCGAACCGCTGCTCGGCCGGGTGCCCGCCGCGTTCCACTGCGATGTGGACGACGTGCTGCTCACCGCGCTGGCGCTGGCCGTCCCGCAGTGGCGGCGCCGGCACCTGCGGGACCACCTCGGCGGCACGAGCGTCCTGGTGGACCTGGAGCGGGACGGGCGCGAACCGTTCGCCGAGGGCCAGGACCTCTCCCGCACCCTGGGCCGGTTCACCACGGCGCACCCGGTACGCCTGGACGCCGGCGCCGTCGACCGGTCCGAGCTGACCGCGGGCGGCGAGGCCGTGGGCAACGCCGTCAAGGCGGTCAAGGAGCAGCTGCGCGCGGTGCCGGACGGCGGTGTCGGCTACGGCATGCTGCGGTATCTCAACCCGCGCACCGCCCCCGTGCTGACCGGACTGCCCCGGCCGGACATCCGCTTCACCCACCTCGGCAGGCTCGACGACGACGCCCCCTCCGAGTGGCCGGTCTCCGCCGGACCCACCGAGCAGGCGCCGGCGCCGGAAGCGGGGCACGCGCTGGAGCTGACCACCTCGGCCGTCGACGGTCCCGAGGGCCCCTGCCTGACCGTGACCTGCTCCTGGCCGAGCGAGCTGTTCGGCGAGGCGGCCGTACGCGAACTGGTCGACGACTGGTTCCGCGCGCTGGAAGCCATCACCACCCGTTCCGAGGCCTCCGGCGCCGGCGGACACACCCCGTCGGACCTCTCCCTGACCGGTCTCGACCAAGGCGACATCGACGTACTGGAAGCTGACGGAAGGTACTTCTCCTCATGACGAAGCCGGGGTTCCAGGACGTCCTTCCGCTCTCGCCCCTCCAGGAAGGCCTGCTCTTCCACACCGTCTACCACGAGCGCTCGCTGGACATCTACACGGCGAGACTCTGCCTCGACCTCGAAGGCGAGCTGGACGCAGGGGCGTTGCGGGAGTCGGTGGCGGGCCTGCTGCGCCGGCACCCCAACCTGCGGGCCGCCTTCCGCTACGAGCGGCTCAGCCGCCCGGTGCAGCTCATCCCGCGCGAAGTTCCCCTGCCCTGGCAGGAGTTCGACCTGCGCGACCTGCCCGAGGAGCAGCAGGCGGCGCGGCTGCGGGAGCTGACCGCGGCCGCGTCGGAGCGCGCCTTCGACCTGGCACGGCCCCCGCTGCTGCACTTCACGCTGATCCACCACGGCGAGCGCGCCCACCGGCTCGTCATGGCGCACCACCACATCCTGCTGGACGGCTGGTCGGTGGGCCGGCTGATGACGGACCTGTTCACGCTCTACGCGGCGGGCGGCGACGAGTCGGCGCTGCCGCCGGTGACGCCGTACCGCGACTACCTCGCCTGGCTGGCCGGGCAGGACCGGCCCGCGGCGGAGGAGGCGTGGCGGACGGTGCTGAGCGGTGTCGAGGGGCCGACGCGTCTGGTGTCCGACGACCGGCTGCGCACCCCGGTCGCGCCCGAGCGCCTGCTGGTGGAGGTTCCTGCCGGGCTGAGCCGCGAGCTGACCGCGACGGCCCGCAGGCACGACCTGACCGTCAACACGGTCTTCCAGGGCGCCTGGGCGCTGGTTCTGAGCCGGCTGACCGGCCGCACCGACGTGGTGTTCGGCGGCACCGTCTCCGGACGTCCGGCGGACATCCCCGGTGTGGAGAGCATCGTCGGCCTGTTCATCAACACCTTGCCGGTGCGGGTGCGGCTCGACCCGTCGGAGCCGGTGGGCGAGATGCTGGCCCGCTTCCAGCGGCAGCAGGCCGGGCTGATGTCCCACCAGCATCTGAACCTGCCCGATGTGCACGCCCTGGCCGGCGCGTCCGGCGAACTGTTCGACACCATCACCGTCACCGAGAACTACCCCTTCGACGAGAAGGGTTTCCGTGAGCTGGCCGGACTGACGATCGTCGGCGCGCACGGCGCGGACGCCAACCACTACCCCCTGAGCGTGGCCGCCCTGCCCGGCGAGACGCTGCGGATCCGTTTCGGCTACCGGCCGGACGTCTTCCGCCCGGCGGACGTGGAGGCGATCGGAGCCCGGCTGGTGCGGGTGCTGGAAGCGGTGGTGCGCGACCCGGACTGCCCCGTCGGCCGACTGGACGTGCTCGCCCCGGAGGAGCGCGAAGAGGTCCTGCTGCGGCGCAACGACACGGGAGGCGAGCGTCCGAGAACCCTGCCGGAGCTGTTCGCGGAGCGGGTCGCCCTGGCGCCGGAGGACCCGGCCGTCGTCTTCGAGAACACCACGCTGTCCTACGCCGAGCTGGACCGCCGCGCCAACCGGCTGGCCCATCACCTCGTCTCCGCCGGAGTCGGGCCCGAGCAGTACGTGGCCCTGGCACTTCCGCGATCCGCGGACCTCGCGGTCGCCGTACTCGCCGTACACAAGGCCGGGGCGGCGTATCTGCCGGTGGACCCCGACTATCCGGCCGAGCGCATCGCCCACATGCTCGACGACGCGCGGCCCGGAGTCGTCCTCACCACCACTGCCGTCGCCGCCGGCCTGCCGGCCGGCGACCGCTCCCTCCTCGCGCTGGACGACCCCGCCACCGCCGCTCGCATCGCCGCCGCCCCCGACGACCGGTCCCCCGCCTCGCGTCTGACGGCCGATCACCCCGCCTATCTCATCTACACCTCCGGATCCACCGGCAGGCCCAAGGGCGTCGTCGTCACCCACCGCGGCATCGCCTCCCTCGTCGCCGCCCAGACCGAACGCTTCGAGGTCGGCCCCGGCAGCCGGGTCCTCCAGTTCGCCTCCCTCAGCTTCGACGCCGCCTTCTGGGAGCTGGTCATGGGCCTGCTCACCGGCGCGACGCTCGTCCTGGCCCCCGCCGAGCGGCTCCGCCCCGGGCAGCCGCTGGCCGACCTCGTCGCCGAGCAGCGCGTCACGCACGCCACCATCCCCCCGGCCGCCCTCGCCGTCCTCGACCGGGGCTCCCTCCCCGAAGGCATCACCCTGGTGGTCGCCGGCGAGGCCACCGCACCCGAACTCGTCGGCCGCTGGTCCGCCGGCCGCCGCATGATCAACGCCTACGGTCCCTCCGAGACCACCGTGTGCGCCACCATGAGCACCCCGCTCGCCGGAGAGGTCGTACCGCCCATCGGCGGCCCGATCACGGGCGCCCGCGTCTACCTCCTCGACTCCGCGCTGCGGCCGGTGCTGCCCGGTGTCCCCGGCGAGCTCTACCTCTCCGGAGCCGGCCTCGCCCGCGGCTACCTCGACCGTCCCGCACTCACCGCCGAACGGTTCGTCGCCAACCCCTTCGAGGGGCCCGGCGCCCGGATGTACCGCACGGGAGACGTCGCCACCTGGGACCAGGACGGCCGGCTCGTCTTCCGGGGACGCGCCGACAGCCAGGTGAAACTGCACGGCTTCCGCATCGAGCCCGGCGAGATCGAGTCGGTGCTGCTGGCCCAGGACGGCATCGCCCAGGCCAGCGTGATCGTCCGCGAGGACCGGCCGGGCGACCACCGGCTGGTCGCCTATCTGGTGCCGGAGGCCGGCACCGCCGCTCCGGGCGTGGCCGACGTGCGCACCGCCGTCTCGAACGCGCTGCCGTCCCACATGGTGCCCGCGGCGTTCATGATGCTCGACGAACTCCCGGTGACGCCCAACGGGAAGCTGGACAAGCGGGCGCTGCCGGCCCCGGACTTCTCCGGGGTGGCCTCCGGCCGCACCCCCCGGACCCCCCAGGAGGAGATCCTGTGCGGGCTGTTCGCGGAGATCCTCGGCGCGTCCGTCGTGGGCATCGACGACAGCTTCTTCGAGCTCGGCGGCCACTCGCTGCTGGCGACCCGGCTGGTCACCCGGATCCGCTCGGTGTTCGGCGTGCGGATCTCGTTGCGCAGCCTGTTCGAGTCGCCGACGGTGGCCGCGCTCGCCCACCTGCTCACCCCCGACGGGCCGGTGGCCCGGAGGATCGAGCCGGTGCCGCGCCCGGACGACGTGCCGCTGTCGCTGCAGCAGACCAGGCTGTGGTTCATCAACCGGTTCGAGGGCCCGAGCCCGGCCTACAACGTGCCGATGGCGGCCCGGCTGACCGGCCCACTGGACGTGGCGGCGCTGCGCGCGGCGCTGGCCGACGTGGCCCGGCGGCACGAGTGCCTGCGCACGGTCTTCCCGGACCGTGACGGCACGCCCTGCCAGGTCGTGGTGGACACCGTCCCCGGACTGCGGGTGACCGACGTCGACCCGGCCGGTCTGGCGGCGGCGCTGGCCGGGGCCGCGAGCGAGGGCTTCGACCTGACCGCCGAGCCGCCGGTACGGGCGCGGCTGCTGCGGCTGGGCGACGAGGAGCACGTGCTGCTGGTGGTGATGCACCACATCGTGATGGACGAGTGGTCGGCCGTGCCCTTCGGCCGCGATCTGTCCGCCGCCTACGGCGCGCGGCGCGACGGCGGTGAGCCGTCGTTCGCACCGCTGCCCGTGCAGTACGCGGACTTCGCCCTGTGGCAGCGCGAGGTGCTCGGCAGCGAGGACGACCCGGACAGCGCGGTCTCGCGGCAACTGGCCTCCTGGCGCGAGACGCTGGCCGGACTGCCGGACGAGCTGAACCTGCCGGTCGACCGGCCGCGTCCCGCGACCCCCTCCTACCGGGGCGGCACGGTCGGCTTCCGGATCAACCGGGAGGTCCACCAGCGCCTGGTCGCGCTCTCCCGCAGCTGCCAGGCCAGCGTGTTCATGACGTTGCAGGCGGGCCTCTCGGTGCTGCTGCACCGCCTGGGCGCCGGAACGGACATCCCGCTCGGCACCCCGATCGCCGGGCGCGGCGACGAGTCGCTGGACGACCTGGTCGGCTTCTTCATCAACACCCTGGTGCTGCGCACCGACCTCTCCGGGGACCCCGACTTCCGTGAGCTGCTCGGCCGGGTGCGGGAGGCCGACCTGGCCGCCTACGCGCACCAGGAGGTGCCGTTCGAGCGGCTGGTCGAGGTGTTGAACCCCGGCCGGTCGATGTCCCGGCACCCGCTGTTCCAGGTGATGCTCACCCTGCACAACAACCCGACCGCGCCGTTCCGGCTGCCGGGAGTGCGGGTCGGCACGCAACGCGTCGACACCGGGGTGTCCAAGTTCGACCTGCTGTTCAGCCTGCGCGAGAGCTACACGGCCGACGGGCGTCCCGGCGGCGTCGAGGGCTTCGTGGAGTACAGCGGAGACCTGTTCGACGAGCCGACCGCCGAGCGGATCGCGGCGTCCTTCGTGCGGGTGCTGGAGGGCGTCGTCGCCGAACCGGCCCGCCCGGTGAGCAAGGTCGACGTACTGGACCCGGTCGCCCGCCACGAACTGCTGGTCACCCGCAACGCCACCGAGCACCAGGTGCCCGCCGCCTCGCTGCCCGCGCTGTTCCAGGCCAAGGTCGCGGAACGCCCGGACGCCCCCGCGCTGGTGTGCGGCGACGAGGAGCTGACCTACGCCGAGCTGAACGCGCGGGCCAACCGGCTCGCCCGGCTGCTGATCGGCCGTGGCATCGGTCCCGAGCACATCGTGGCTCTTGCCCTGCCCCGCTCGGTGGAGCTGATCGTCGGTCTGCTCGCCGTGCTCAAGTCCGGCGCGGGCTATCTGCCGGTCGACCCGGAGTACCCGGCCGAGCGGATCGCCTTCATGCTGGCCGACGCCGCTCCCCGACTGCTGCTGTCCACCACCGGGGTCGCCGGCCGGCTGCCCGCCGGGCCGACACTGGCACTGGACGACCCGGATGTACGGGCCGAACTGGCCGCGCCGGCGGACACCGACCCCGGCGACGACGAACGGACCGGGCCGCTGCTGCCGCAGCACCCCGCCTACCTGATCTACACCTCCGGCTCGACCGGCCGCCCCAAGGGCGTGGTGATGCCCGGCGGCGCGCTGGTCAACCTGATGTCCTGGCACGCCGCGGCCGTCCCCGCCGAACCGGACGCCCGGACCGCCCAGTTCACCGCGATCAGCTTCGACGTCTCGGCCCAGGAGATCCTCTCGGCCCTGCTCGACGGCAGGACACTGGTGGTGCCGGACGAGGAGACCCGGCGCGACCCGGCCAGGTTCGCGGCCTGGCTGCGGGAGCGGCGCATCACCGAGCTGTACGCGCCCACCATGATGCTGGACGCCCTCGGCGAGGCCGTCGCGGAGCACGGCACCGGCCTGCCGGACCTGCGGCACGTCGCGCAGGCCGGGGAGGCGCTGGTGCTGGGCGACCGGGTGCGCGAGCTGTGCGGCGTTTCCCCGGACCGCGTGCTGCACAACCACTACGGCCCGTCCGAGACGCACGTGGTCACCGCGCACACCCTGCCCGCGGACCGGTCGGCCTGGCCCCGGACCGGCGCGCCGATCGGGCGTCCGGTGTGGAACACCCAGGTGTACGTGCTGGACGCGGCCCTGCGGCCGGTGCCGGACGGCGTCGGCGGCGAACTGTACATCGCGGGTGCCCAGTTGGCCCGCGGCTACCACGACCGTCCGGGCCTGACCGCGGAGCGGTTCACGGCCGACCCGTTCGGGCCGCCCGGCGCCCGGATGTACCGCACCGGCGACCTGGTGCGCTGGAACCTCGACGGTGAGCTGGAGTACGCCGGCCGCGCGGACCACCAGGTGAAGATCCGCGGCTTCCGGATCGAGCCGGGCGAGATCGAGGCCGTGCTGCGCACCCACCCCGAGGTGGCGCAGGCCGCCGTGGTGGCCCGGGACGACGGGCGCGGCGGCCGCCGTCTGGTCGGCTACGTGGTGCCGGTGGCCGGCCCGATCGGGCGGGACGCTCTGCGCGCGCATGTCGCGGCCGCGCTGCCGGACCACATGGTGCCCGGGGCGTTCATGCTCATGGACGCGTTCCCGCTGACGCCCAGCGGCAAGCTGGACCGGGTCGCGCTGCCGGTGCCCGAGGCCGAGGCGCCCGAAGGGCGCGCCCCGCGCGGCCCGCGGGAGGAGATCCTCTGCGGCCTGTTCGCCGAGGTGCTCGGTGTCGGCTCGGTCGGCGTCGACGACGACTTCTTCGCCCTCGGCGGCCACTCGCTGCTGGCGACCAGACTGGTCAGCAGGATCCGCGGCACGCTGGGCGTGGAAGTGGCCGTACGGGACGTCTTCGAGTCCCCGACCGTGGCGGGCCTGGCCGGCAGGGCGGCCGGCGCGGCGGGCGCGCGCGCCGCGGTCCGCGCGATGCCCCGCACGGACCTGGTCCCGCTGTCGTTCGCGCAGCGCCGGCTGTGGTTCCTCAACCGTCTCGAGGGCCCGAGCTCCACGTACAACCTGCCGCTGGCCGCCCGGCTGACCGGCCCGCTCGACGTCGAGGCGCTGCGGGCCGCGATCGGTGACGTGGTGGCCCGGCACGAGAGCCTGCGCACCACGTTCCCCGAGACCGACGGCACCCCCCGCCAGTCCATCGCCCCGGTCGGGCAGGCCGCTCCGGCCTTCGTCGTCTCCGAGACCGACGAGGCCGGTCTGGACGCCGCCCTGGAGGAGGCCGCCTTCCGCGGATTCGACCTGGCCGGTGAACTGCCCTTGCGGGCACACCTGTTCCGGCTCGGCCCGGACCGCCATGTGCTGCTGATCGTGATGCACCACATCGCGGGCGACGGTCTGTCCATGGCGCCGATGGCGCGCGACCTGGCCGAGGCGTACGGCGCCCGGCTGGCGGGCCGCGCCCCCGGCTGGGCGCCGCTGCCGGTCCAGTACGCGGACTACACGCTGTGGCAGCGCGAGGTGCTGGGCAGCGAGACCGAGCCGGACAGCGGGATCGCCCGGCAACTGGAGTTCTGGCGGGACACTTTGACCGGGCTGCCGGACGAGCTGCGGCTGCCCGCCGACCGGCCGAGGCCCGCGGTGGCCGGCCACAAGGGCTCCACGGTGCCCTTCGCGGTCCCGGCCGAACTGCACGAGCGGATGGCGCGGTTGGCCCGGCGGACCAGGACCAGCCTGTTCATGGTCGGCCAGGCCGCGCTCACCGCGCTGCTGACCCGGCTGGGCGCGGGCACCGACATCCCGCTGGGCACCCCGGTCGCCGGCCGCGACGACGAGGCGCTGGACGAACTGGTCGGCTTCTTCGTCAACACCCTGGTGCTGCGCACCGACACCGGCGGCGACCCGAGCTTCGCCGCACTCCTCGACCGGGTCCGCGAGAACGACCTCGCCGCCTACGCCCACCAGGAGGTGCCGTTCGAACGGCTGGTGGAGGTGCTCAACCCCGAACGCTCCCTGGGCCGCCATCCGCTCTTCCAGGTGTGGCTGAACCTCCAGAACACCGCCGACGTCGAGATCGGCCTGCCCGGTCTGGAGATCGGCGCGCAGGGCGTCGGCATCGGCGCCGCCAAGTTCGACCTGGCCTTCAGCCTGCGCGAACGCTACGACGAGCAGGGCGGACCGCTGGGCATGACCGGCCTGGTCGAGTACAGCGACGACCTGTTCGACCCGGAGACCGTCTCGCGGATGGCCGACCGGCTGCTGCGCCTGCTGGACGCCGCCTGCGCCGATCCGGACCTGCCGATCAGCCGTCTGGAGGTGCTCTCCCCGGCGGAGCGGCAGCAGGTGCTGTACGACTTCAACGCGACCGCGCACGACGTGCCCCGCGGCACCATCGCGGAGCTGTTCGGCCGTCAGGCCGCCGCCACCCCGGACTCGGTGGCGATCAGCTTCGACGGCACGGAGCTGGGGTACGCGCGACTGGACGCCGAGGCCAACCGCCTCGCGCACCTGCTGGCCGGCAGGGGCGTCGGCCCCGAGGACGTGGTGGCCGTCGCGCTGCCGCGCACGCCGCGGTCGGTGGTCGCACTGCTGGCGGTGCTCAAGGCCGGTGCCGTCCACCTGCCGGTGGACCCGGCCTATCCGGCCGAGCGGATCGCCTTCATGCTCGCCGACGCCGGGCCGGCCGTGCTGCTGACCGAAGGACCGGCCGCCGCCGGGCTGCCCGGCTCCGACGTCCCGCGGGTGCTGCTCGACGACGCCGGTGTGCGCGCCGAACTGGCCGCGCTGCCGGACACCGCGCCGGACAGGGGCCGCACGGCCTCCCCCGCCAACGCCGCCTACATGATCTACACCTCCGGCTCCACCGGCACGCCCAAGGGCGTGGTGGTCCCGCACGAGGGCATCGGCGGCTTCGGTGCGATCCGCGAGCAGTTCGGCCTCGACGCGAGCAGCCGGATGCTCCGGTTCGCCTCCTCCAGCTTCGACGCCGCCATCTGGGAGGTGCTCGCGCCGCTGCTGGTCGGCGGCGTCCTGGTGATGGCCCCCGCCGAGGACCTGGCGGTCGGCGAGCCGCTGGCCGCGCTGCTGGCCCGGGAACGGGTCACGCACGCCAACATTCCGCCGGCCGCGCTCGCGGTGCTGCCACCGGGCGCGCTCCCGGACGGCATGAACGTGATCGTCGCGGGTGAGGCGTCCTCGCCCGACCTGATCGCCCGCTGGGCGGACGGCCGTCGGCTGCTCAACGCCTACGGCCCGACCGAGGCGACCGTGTGCGCCACCGTCAGCGCACCGCTCACCGCGGGCGTCAACCCGCCGATCGGCCGCCCGCTGTGGAACGTGCGGGTGCTGGTCCTCGACGAGGCGCTGCAACCGGTTCCGGTCGGCACGCCCGGCGAGGCGTATCTGGCCGGGGCCGGCCTGGCCCGCGGCTACGCGGGCCGGCCCGGACTGACCGCCGAGCGGTTCACGGCCGACCCGTACGGACCCGCCGGCTCACGGATGTACCGAACCGGCGACCTCGTCCGCCGGCTGCCGGACGGCGACCTGGAGTTCGTCGGCCGCGCCGACGACCAGGTCAAGATCCGCGGTTTCCGGATCGAGCCGGGCGAGATCGAGTCGCTGCTCGCCGCCCACCCCGACGTGGCGCAGGCCGCCGTACTCGCCCGGGAGGACGAGCCGGGCGAGCGGCGCCTGGTCGCCTATGTGGTCGCCGGGGAGGGCCGTACGACGCCCTCGGCGACGGCGCTGCGGGAGCATGTCGCCGCGCGGCTGCCCGAGTACATGGTGCCGTCGGCCTTCGTGGTGCTCCCGGCGCTGCCGTTGACCCCCAACGGGAAGATCGACCGCAGGGCGCTGCCCGCGCCGGAGTCCACCGGTCCGTCCGGTGGCCGTGCCCCGCGCAACGCGACCGAGGCCGGGCTGCGGCGGATCTTCGCCGAGGTGCTCGGCGACGAGGACGTCGACGTCGAGGCGAACTTCTTCGAACTCGGCGGGCACTCCTTGCAGGCGACCAAGCTGGTCAGCCGGATCCGCAGCGAGTTCGCCGCCGAACTGCCGCTGCGCGACTTCTTCGAGAACCCGACCGTGGCCGGACTGGCCGTGCTGGTCGGCGGGGCCGGGGAAGCCCGGCGGACCGTGGTGCCGCGGCAGCGGCCGGAGCACGTCCCGCTGTCGTTCGCACAGCGCCGGCTGTGGTTCCTCAACCGCCTGGAGGGACCCAGCCCGACGTACAACATCCCGCTGTCCATGCGGCTCACCGGCGCCCTCGACGTGGAGGCGTTGCAGGCCGCGATCGGTGACGTGGTGGCCCGGCACGAGAGCCTGCGCACCACGTTCCCCGAGACCGGCGGCACCCCCCGCCAGGAGATCCTGGACCCGGAGGCGGCGACACCCCGGCTGCGGATCGCCGACGTCGCACCGGACGAACTGGACGCCGCGGTCGCCGGGGCCGTCGGCCACGGCTTCGACCTGGCCGCCGAACTGCCGGTGCGGGTGCACCTGTTCACCGTGGGCCGGCGCGACCACGTGCTGGTGTTCCTGGTCCACCACATCTGCTGCGACGGCTGGTCGCTGGGCCCGCTGCTGCGCGACCTGTCCGACGCCTACCGGGCCCGGGCGGCCGGACGGACCCCGCAGTGGACGCCGCTCGCCGTACAGTACGCCGACTACGCCCTCTGGCAGCGCGACGTGCTCGGCAGCGAGGACGACCAGGACTCCCGGCTGGCGGCGGAGTTGGGCTACTGGCGCGAGCAGTTGGCCGGCATGCCGGAGGAACTGGCGCTGCCGACCGACCTGCCGCGCCCGGCCCGGCCCAGCCACCGAGGCGGACTGGTCCGGCTGCGGTTCGAGCCTCCGGCGCACCGTGCGCTGGTCGAGCTGGCGAAGACCGCGGGGGCCAGCCCCTTCATGGTGGTGCAGGCCGCGCTCGCGGCGCTGTTCGACCGGATCGGCGCGGGCAGCGACATCCCGCTGGGGACCACGGTCGCCGGACGCACCGACGACGCCCTGGACGAACTGGTCGGCTTCTTCGTCAACACCCTGGTACTGCGCACCGACACCAGCGGCGACCCGACCTTCCGGGCGCTGGTGGAGCGGGTGCGACAGACCGACGTCGCCGCCTTCGAGAACCAGAACGTGCCCTTCGAACGGCTCGTCGAGGTGTTCTCCCCCAGCCGCTCGATGTCCCGGCACCCGCTGCTCCAGGTGATGCTCAACCTGCTGAACACCCCGCCCGCCGAGCTGAGCCTCGGCGACGACCTGACCATCGCCCAGCAGCCCCACGGCCTGCGAGTGGCCAAGTTCGACCTGGCGTTCAACCTGGCCGAGACGGTGGACGCGGACGGGCGCCCGGACGGCATCGTCGGTGTGGTCGAGTACAGCACCGACCTGTTCACCGAGGGCACCGTCCAGTCGCTGGCGGACCGGCTGGTCGCGCTCCTTGAGCGGCTGCTGGCCGAGCCGGACCGGCCGATCGGGGAGCACGACCTGCTGACCGCCGGCGAGCGGGAGCTGCTGCTCGGCGCCTGGCGCGGCACCGAGCCGGGGGTGCCGGCCGGCACCCTGGCCGAGTTGTTCGAGGCGCAGGCGGCACGCACCCCGCGGGCGACCGCCCTGTGGTGCGAGGGCGAAGCGACCAGCTACGCCGAGCTGAACGAGCGGGCCAACCGGCTGGCCCATGAACTGATCGCCCGCGGGGTCGCCCCGGGCCGGATCGTCGCGGTCGCCGTCCCGCGCTCCCCCCAGCAGGTCACCGCGTTCCTGGCCGTGGCCAAGGCGGGCGCCGTCCACCTGCCGGTCGATCCGGAGTACCCGGCCGAGCGCGTGGCCTTCATGCTCGCGGACGCCGCACCGGCCGCCCTGCTGGCCACCGAGGCCTCACGCGGCCTGCTGCCCTCCGCACCGGCCGTGCCGACCTGGGTCCTGGACGAACCGGGATGCGCCGCCTCGGTGGCCGCGCGTCCGGCGACCGACCCGCCAGGGGCGAGGACCGTGAACAGCCCCGCCTACGTCGTCTACACCTCCGGGTCGACCGGCCGGCCCAAGGGCGTGCTCGTCGGGCACACCGGTCTGGCGTCGTTCGTGCACAGCCACGCCGAACGGCTGGGCCTGGACAGCGACAGCCGGGTGCTCCAGGTGGTGTCGACCAACTTCGACGTGTCGGTCGGCGACCTGGCGATGACCCTGCTGTCCGGGGCCACGCTCGCCCTGCCGGGCCCGGGCCGCGAACTGGTCGGTGAGGGCCTCGCCGACGCCATCGAGGCCGCCGGTGCCACCCATGTGATGCTGCCGGCCCCGGTCCTCGGCACCCTCCCGGAGCGGGACCTGCCCAGCCTGCGCTGCGTCGTCTCCGGCGGCGAGGCGCTCTCACCGGGCCTGCTGGCCCGCTGGTCGGCCGGACGCACCGTCGTCAACGCCTACGGGCCGACCGAGACCACCATCGCCGCCACGCTCAGCGGCCCGCTGTCCGGCGACACGACGCCGCCGATCGGCCGCCCGGTCGCAGGCACCCGTGTGGCGGTGCTCGACGAGCGGCTGCGACCGGTACCGGTGGGCGTCGCGGGCGAGCTCTGCGTCTCCGGTCCCGGAGTGGCGCTGGGCTACCTGGGCCGCTCGGCACTGACCGCGGAGAGATTCGTGGCCGACCCGTTCGGGCCGCCCGGCACCCGGATGTACCGGACCGGCGACCTCGTGCGCTGGAACCGCGACGGTGAGCTGGAGTTCGTCGGACGCTCCGACCAGCAGGTCAAGATCCGCGGCTTCCGGGTCGAACCCGGCGAGATCGAGACCGCCCTGCTCGCCCGGCCCGGACTCGCCCAGGCCGCGGTGGTCGTACGCGAGGACCGGCCCGGCCTCAGACAGCTCGTGGCCTACGTCGTCCCGGAAGCGGGTGCCGAACCGCCGGAGCAGGCCGTGCTGCGCAAGGACGTCGCGGCCGCGCTGCCGGACCACATGGTCCCCGCCGCCTTCGTCGTGCTGGACGCGCTGCCGCTCACCGTGAACGGCAAGCTGGACCGCGCCGCGCTGCCGGCTCCCGAGTTCGGCACCGACGAGCCCGGCCGCGGTCCGGCCACCGAGCGGGAGGCCGCCCTGTGCCGGATCTTCGCCGAACTGCTCGGCCGGGAGACGGTCGGGGCCGACGACGGCTTCTTCGACCTCGGCGGCGACAGCATCGTCTCCATCCAACTGGTCAGCCGGGCCCGGGCGGCTGGGATCGAACTCACGGTGGCGGACGTGTTCGAGCACCGCACCCCCGCGGCGCTCGCCGGGATCGCCGAGGCCGCGACCGAGTCCTTCACCGAGGACGCGGACGCGGGCATCGGAGAGCTGCCGCTGACCCCGATCATGCACTGGTGGCGGGAGCACGGAGGCCCGGTCGACGGCTTCCACCAGGCGATGACGGTCCGGACGCCCGCCGCGCTCGACCTCGCCGGACTGACCGCCGCCGTACAGGCCGTGCTCGACCGGCACGACGCGCTGCGGCTGCGGCTGACCAGGGCCGGCGAGGAGGACTGGCGGATCGAGGTACGCCCCCGTGGCGAGGTGCGCGCCGAACAGCTGGTGCACCGGGTGGACTTCGCGGACGTCGCCGTCTCCGGGGACGCCGAGGCGCAGCGCGCCGTGCTCGTGGAGCACGGCCGGGCGGCCGCGCGGCGGCTGACCCCGGAGTCCGGCTCGCTGGTGCGGGCGGTCTGGTTCGACGCCGGTCCAGGCCGGCCCGGCCTGCTGCTGCTGGCCGTGCACCACCTGGTGGTGGACGGCGTGTCCTGGCGGATCCTGCTGCCGGACCTGGCCACCGCCTGGTCCCAGGTGGCGGCCGGTGAGGAACCGCGCCTCGAAGTGGTGCCCACCTCGCTGCGCACCTGGGCCGGACGGCTGGCGGAGGAGGCCGGGAGCGGGCGCCGGATCGAGGAACTGCCGCTGTGGCGCGCCGCCCTGAGCGGCCCCGACCCGCAACTGGGTGCCCGGCCGCTGGACCGGGAGCGGGACGTGTTCGGCACGGCGCGGAGCGTGCGCCTCACGCTGCCCGCGGACGTGACCGAGCCGCTGCTGACGAGCGTGCCGGCCGCCTTCGACGCCGGGATCAAGGACGTACTCCTGGCCGCCTACACGGTGGCCGTCGCCTCCTGGCGGGCCCGGCGCCGGCCGACCCGGGGCAACGCGGTGCTGGTCGAGATGGAGGGCCACGGCCGCGAGCCGGTGGTCAGAGGCGCCGATCTGGGCCGGACCGTCGGCTGGTTCACCAGTTCCTTCCCGGTGCGCCTCAACCCCGGGCAGGTGGACTGGAACGACTTCTGGGGCGGCGGCGAGGCGGTGGACACCGTGCTCGCCAAGGTGCGCGCCCAGCTCGGCGAACTGCCGGACGGCGGCATCGGCTACGGCCTGCTGCGCTACCTCAACGAGCGCACGGGGCCGCAACTGGCCGCCCTGCGGACGCCGCAGCTCGGGTTCAACTATCTGGGCCGGTTCGCCGCCGGCGGTGGTGACGCCCCGGCCCGGGACTGGAGCCCGCCACCCGGCATGGCCGGGCTGACCGGCGGCGGCGACGCCGCCATGCCCATGGCGCACAGCCTGGACGTCAACGCGCAGACCGAGGACCGTCCGGACGGCCCGCGGCTGGTCGCCGCATGGGCGTGGCCCGACGGGATGTTCGACGAGGCGGACGTACGGGACCTGGCCGAGTCCTGGTTCCGGGCGCTGACGTCCATGGCCGACCGCGCCCGCGCCCTCACGGCGGCACCCGCCCGGTCGGGCACGCCCACCTTGGTCCGGGTGGACCAGCAGGAACTGGACGAGTTCGAGAACGAACTGGACGACGAGGGGTTGTCATGGTGAACCAGTCGCGCATCGAGGATCTCCTGCCCTTGTCGCCCTTGCAGGAAGGGCTGCTGTTCCACTCCCAGTACGCGCAGGACGACGAGACGGCTCTCGACGTCTACACGGTGCAGATCGCGGTGGACCTGGACGGGACACCGGACACCGACCGGCTCCGTGACGCGGCCGCCTGGCTGCTGCGCCGGCACGCCAACCTCCGGGTCGGCTTCCGCCGCCGCAAGAACGGTGATCCGGTGCAGGTGGTGTACCGCAGCGTCGAGCTGCCCTGGTCCGAGGTCGACCTCACCGACGGTCCGGCCGACCGGCTGGATGACCGGCTCGCCGAGCTGATGGCCGCCGACCGGGTGCGCGGATTCGACCTGAGACGTGCGCCGCTGCTGCGCTTCACCCTGATCCGGCTGGGCGAGGACCGCTGCCGGTTCCTGATGACCAACCACCACATCCTGCTCGACGGCTGGTCCGGCCCGCTGCTGATGCGCGAGCTGTTCGCGCTCTACTCCGGCGGCGAGCTGCCGCCGGTGACGCCCTACCGCGACTACCTGTCCTGGCTGGGACGGCAGGACCGGCGGGCCGCCCTCGCCGCCTGGCGCGACGCGCTGGGCGACGTCCGCGAACCCACCCTGGTCGCGCCGGACGCCGACCGCGGCGCGGTGGTGCCGCAGGACCTGCTGGTCACGCTGCCGGAGAAGCTGAGCAGCGGGCTGGCCGAGACGGCCAGGCGCTGCGGCGTCACGCTGAACACCGTGGTGCAGGCGGCCTGGGGCGTTCTGCTGGGCCGGCTGACCGGACGCGACGACGTCGTGTTCGGCGGCACCGTCTCGGGCCGGCCCTCGGCGGTCCCCGGTGTGGAGAACATGGTCGGCTCGTTCATCAACACCCTGCCGGTACGGGTCTCCGCACGGCCGGCCGAGTCCTGGGCGCGGCTGCTGGAACGGCAGCAGCGCCGACAGGTCGACCTGCTCGACCACCACCACCTCACGCTCGCCGACGCCCAGGCGCAGTCCGGGGTGACCGGCGAACTGTTCGACACCCTGGTCGTGTTCGAGAACTATCCGGTGGAGGCCGACGGGCTCGGTGAACTCGCCGAGGGCCTGCGGATCACCGGCGCGGTCGGCCAGGACGCGACCCACTACCCGCTGAGCCTGTTCCCGGCGCCCGGCCGGCGCATGCGGATCCGGCTCGGCTACCGACCGGACCTGTTCGACCGGGAGCGCGCGCAGGGCATCCTGGACGCGCTGGTCGGCATCCTGACCCTGATCCACGCCGACCCCGAGGCACCCGTCGGCCGGGTCCAGGCCCTGTCCCCGGCCGAGCGCCACCGGCTGCTGACGGAGTGGAACGACACCGCGCAGCCCGTGGCCGCCGAGTCCCTGGTCGACGCCTTCCAGCGGAACGCGGCACTCACCCCGGACGCCGTCGCCGTGATCGACGCGGACGGCGAGGTGTCCTACCGGGAGCTCGACGAGCGCGCCAACCGCCTCGCCCGCCATCTCGCGGGCGCGGGCGTCGGACCGGAGTCGTGGGTCGCCGTGGCCCTGCCGCGCGGGAGGGCGCTCCTGACGGCGCTGCTCGCCGTCCTCAAGGCGGGCGGCGCCTACGTCCCATTGGACCCGGAGTACCCGGCCGACCGGATCGGCTACATCCTCGACGACGCACGCCCCTGCGCGCTGCTGACCGACTCCTCGGTGACCGGCCTGCCCGAGGCTCCCGGGGTGCGGCGCGTCGTGCTGGACGGAACCGCCGCCGAAGCCCTGGCCCAACTGCCCGGCACGCCTCTGACCGATGCCGACCTGGCCTCGCCGGTCCATCCGGCCAACCCGGCCTACGCGATCTACACCTCCGGCTCCACCGGCCGTCCCAAGGGCGTCGTGGTCTCCCGCGCCAACATCGCCAACCTGGTCGCCGACATGCGCGGCCGCACGGGGATCAAGGCCGCCGACCGGCTGGTCGCGGTGACCACCGTCGCGTTCGACATCGCCGCGCTGGAGCTGTTCGTGCCGCTGAGCGCGGGCGCCACCGTGGTCATGGCCTCCCGCGACCAGGTGCTGGACCCGCCGGCACTCGGCCGGCTGATCACCGGCACCGGCGCCACGGTCATGCAGGCGACCCCCACACTGTGGCAGGCCCTGGTCTCGGAGCGGCCGAAGGCCGTGACCGGACTGCGGGTCCTGGTCGGCGGCGAACCGGTACCGGCGGCCCTCGCCACCCGGCTGTGCGAGATGGCCGCCGAGGTCACCAACGTCTACGGCCCGACCGAGACCACGGTCTGGTCCACCTCGGCCCGGCTGGGCGGCCGGCCGGGCCTTCCGGCGATCGGCCGGCCCATCGCCAACACCCGGGTCTACGTGCTGGATTCCGCGCTCTCCCCCACCCCGGTCGGTGTCGCGGGCGACCTGTACCTGGCGGGCGACGGCGTGGCCCGCGGTTACGCGGGCCGGGCCGGCCTGACCGCCGAGCGATTCGCGGCCGACCCGTTCGGCGCGCCGGGCTCCCGCATGTACCGCACCGGCGACGTGGCGCGCTGGGCGGACGACGGCCAGCTGGAGTTCGTCGGCCGGGTGGACGACCAGGTGAAGATCCGCGGCTTCCGGGTCGAACCCGGCGAGATCGAGGCGGTGCTGACCGAGCACGAGAACGTCTCCCAGGCCACCGTGGTCGCCCGGCCCGACGAGTCGGGCGAGAACCGCCTCGTCGCCTACCTGGTGCCGGTCTCCGGCCGGACGGTTCCGGCCGGAGACGCGCTGCGCTCCCACGCGGCCGCCCGGCTTCCCGACTACATGCTGCCTGCCGCCTTCGTCCCGCTGGACGCACTCCCGCTGACCCCCAACGGCAAGGTGGACCGCAAGGCGCTGCCTGCCCCCGACTTCGCCGCGCTGGTCACCCGCCAGGGCCCGCGCACCCCTCAGGAGGAGATCCTGTGCGGGCTGTTCGCGGAGATGCTCAACCTGACCTCGGTCGGCGTCCACGACAACTTCTTCGAACTGGGTGGCCACTCGCTGCACGCGACCCGTGTGGTCAGCCGGATCAGATCCGTCTTCGATGTCGAACTGCCGCTGCGGGAGCTGTGGGAGGCACCCACCGTCGCGGAACTGGTCGGCCGCATCGGCGGCGCGGCCGGCGCCCGGGCCACCCTGCGGCCGTGGGAACGGCCGGTGGAGATCCCCCTGTCCTACGCGCAGCGCCGGCTGTGGTTCATGAACCGCTTCGAGCGGACCAGCACCGCCCACAACATCGTCCTCGCGGTGCAGATCAGCGGGCCGCTGGACGTCGACGCGCTGCGCGCCGCCGTACGGGACGTGGTCGCCCGGCACGAGAGCCTGCGCACCGTCTTCCCGGACCGGGACGGCGAGCCGCGTCAGGAGATCCTCTCCCCGGACCACGGCTGCGAGCCGGTTCTGGTCCGCACCACCGCGGCAGACCTGGACACCGCCATCGCGGCGGCGTCCGCGCAGAGCTTCGACCTGGCCGTCGAGACCCCGCTGCGGGTCACCCTGTTCGAGACCGGCCCGGAGTCGCACGTCCTGCTGACCGTGCTGCACCACATCGCCGGCGACGGCTGGTCCCTCGACCCGTTCTCCGCCGACCTGGCCCGCGCCTACACCTCACGGGCCGCCGGCGGGGCGCCCGACTGGCAGCCGCTGCCGGTGCAGTACGCCGACTACACCATGTGGAACTACGAAATCCTGGGCTCCGAGGACGACCAGGACAGCCTGATCCACCAGCAACTCGCCTTCTGGAAGGAGACATTGGCCGGGCTGCCGGACGAGCTGCGCCTGCCCACCGACCGGCCGCGGCCGGCCGAGGCCGACTACCGGGCCGACTCCGTGCTGGTGCACCTCCCGGCCGAGCTGCACCGCGAACTGGCCGCGCTGGCCCGGCAGACCGGCACCACGCTGTTCATGGTGCTCCAGGCGGGCCTGGCCTCGCTGCTGTCGGTGCTGGGCTCGACGTCCGACGTGGTGCTGGGCAGCCCGATCGCCGGCCGTACGGACGACGCGCTGGAGCGGGTCGTCGGCTTCTTCATCAACACGCTGGTGCTGCGCACCGACCTGTCCGGCGACCCGACCTTCACGGAGCTGCTGGGCCGGGTGCGTGAGGCGGATCTCGCGGCCTACGCCCACCAGGACGTGCCGTTCGAGCGGCTGGTCGAGGTGCTCAACCCGGAGCGCTCGCTGGCCCGCCACCCGCTCTTCCAGGTCTCGCTGGCACTGCAGAACACGCCGGAGAGCAGCATGGGCCTCACCGGCCTGGACTGCACCGTACGTCAAGTTCCGGTCAAATCAACCCAGTTCGATCTCTCCCTCAGCTTCAACGAGAGCATCGACCGCGAGGGCGAACTCCAGGGCATCAGCGGCCTCGTGGAGTTCCGCCTCGACCTCTTCGACCGCTCGACCGTCGAGGAGCTGGGTGAGCGGCTGGTGCGCTTCCTGGAAGCCGTGGTCGCCGAACCGGAACTTCCGGTGCGGGCCGTCGACGTGCTCTCGGCGCCCGAGCGGCGGCGGGTGCTGGTGGAGTGGAACGACACGGCGCGTGGTGACGTGGTGCCGGTGACGTTCCCGGAGCTGTTCGGCGCGTCCGTGGAACGGGACCCGGACTCGGTCGCGGTGGTGTGCGGCGAAGAGGCGCTGTCGTACCGGGAGACGGACGAACGGGCCAACCGGCTCGCCCGGATCCTGATCGACGCCGGTGTGGGCCCCGAGCGCCTGGTCGCACTCGTCCTGCCCCGCTCGGTCGAGATGACCGTGTCCCAACTCGCGGTACTCAAGGCCGGCGGCGCCTACCTGCCCATCGACCCCGACTACCCCGCCGAGCGCATCGAGTACATCCTCGGCGACGCGTCCCCCGCACTGATCCTCTCCACCGAACAAACCGCCAAGCGGCTCGCGGACGTGGGCGGCGGACCACGCTGGCTGACCATCGACACCACCCCTGAGCAGACCGACGGCTCTCCGATCAGCGACCAGGACCGAACCGCCCCCCTGCGACCGGACCACCCCGCCTACGTCATCTACACCTCCGGATCCACCGGACGACCCAAGGGCGTAGTGGTCTCCCACCGAGGACTGGCCGCCTTCGCCACCTCCTGCGTCGAACGATTCACCGTCGACGCACGGTCGCGGGTCCTGCTGTTCTCCTCACCCAGCTTCGACGCCTCGGTACTGGAACTGTGCACGGCCATCACCGCCGGTGCAGCCCTCGTCGTCCCGCCCCCCGGCCCCCTCGTCGGCGAAACCCTGGCCGAGGTGCTACAGACGCACCAGGTCACCCACGCCCTCATCCCCCCAGCCGCACTCGCCAGCCTCCCCACCCAAGCAGCCACCGAACTCACCCACTTCCACAACCTGATCGTCGGCGGCGACGCCTGCCCACCCGAACTCGTCACCCAATGGGCACCCGGCCGCCGCATGATCAACGCCTACGGCCCCACCGAAGCCACCGTGGCTGTCTCGATGAGCGCGCCTCTGATCCCCGGCGGGGCCGTACCCATCGGCACCCCGGTCATCAACACCCGCTCCTTCGTCCTCGACGCCTGGCTCCGCCCCGTCCCCGTCGGCGTCGTCGGCGAGCTCTACGTCACCGGCGACGGACTCGCCCGCGGCTACCTCAACCGCCCCGCAATGAGCGCCGAGCGGTTCGTCGCCGCCCCCTTCGGCCGGCCCGGATCGCGGATGTACCGCACCGGCGACGTCGCCCGGTGGGCCTCGGACGGCACCCTGGAGTTCGTCGGACGCGCCGACGAACAGGTCAAGATCCGCGGATTCCGCATCGAACTCGGCGAGATCGAGACCGTACTCACGGAAGACCCCGCCGTAACCCAGGCGGTGGTGAACGCGAGGGAGGACGAAGAGGGCCGCAAGCAGCTCGTCGCCTACCTCGTGCCCGCCGCCGGCTCCGAGATCGACACCGCACGACTGCGGGAACTCGTGAGCGCCACCCTGCCCGATCACATGATGCCCGCCGCGTTCGTCGTGCTCGACGCACTTCCGCTCACCCCGCACGGCAAGCTGGACCGCAAGGCTCTGCCCGCCCCCGAGTTCACCTCCTCACAGGGCAGCCGGGAGCCGCGCGACGAGACCGAGAGGATCCTGTGCGGGCTGTTCGCCGAGGTGCTCGGCCTGTCCGAGGCCGGGATCGACGACAGCTTCTTCGACCTCGGCGGCGACAGCATCGTCTCCATCAAGCTGGTCAGCCGGGCGCGCGCGGCCGGCGTCGAGTTCACCGCGCGGGACGTGTTCGAGCACAAGACCGTCGCCCGTCTCGCGGCTGCCGCCGGCGGCGTCGCAACGTCCTCCGGCAGCCGCGGGGACACCGACGGCGTCGGCTCCGTGCCGCTGCTCCCGATCATCCACTGGATGCGGGAGCGCGGCGGCCCGATCCGGCGCTTCAACCAGACCATGATGGTGGTCGTCCCGGCCGAACTCGGCCTGAAGCGCCTGGAAACCGCCCTCCAGACGGTGCTCGACCACCATGACGCGCTGCGGATGCGGCTGCGTCGCACCGGCGGGCTGATCTGGAACCTGGACATACCGCCCCGCGGGGAACTGCGCGCCGCCGACTGCGTCCACCAGGTGGACATCGCCGGTCTGGGCCGCGAGGAGACCAACGCCCGTATCGGTGAGCACGTCCAGGCGGCCTGGGACCGGCTCGACCCGGAGACCGGCGCGATGGTGCAGGCGGTGTGGTTCGACGCGGGGCCCTCCGCTCCCGGCCGGCTGCTGCTGGTCGTGCACCACCTGGTGGTGGACGGTGTCTCCTGGCGGATCCTGCTGCCCGACCTGGCCCAGGCCTGGGCCGAGGTGGCGGCCGGCCGGACACCGGAACTGGCGCCGGTGGGCACCTCGCTGCGCACCTGGGCCCAGCGGCTGACCGAAGCCGCGCAGGACGCCGAGCGGGTCGGGGAGCTGGAGACCTGGCTGGACGTGCTCGGCGAGTCCGACCCGTTGCTGACCCCCCAACCGCTCGACCCGCGACGGGACATCACCGCGACCGCGCGCACGATGTCGCTGGTCCTGCCCACCGACCTGACCGCGGCGCTGCTCACCACCGTGCCGGCCGCGTTCCACGCCCGGGTCAACGACGTCCTCCTCACCGCGTTCGGCGCGGCGGTGGCGCGGTGGCGGCGGACCCACGGTCGCGGCGACCACACAGGCGTGCTGATCGACCTCGAGGGCCACGGCCGCGAGGAGATCGTCGACGGCGTCGACCTGCACCGCACCGTCGGCTGGCTGACCAGCCTCTTCCCGGTCCGGGTCGACCCGGGCCCGCTGGACTGGAGCGAGTTCTGCGCCGGGGGCCCCTCGGCCGGGCGGGCCCTGAAGGAGGTCAAGGAGCAGCTGCGCAGGCTGCCGGAGAACGGCATCGGGTACGGCCTGCTGCGCTACCTCAACCCGCAGACCAGCATGATGCTGGCGGGCCTGCCCAAGCCGCAGATCGGTTTCAACTACCTGGGCCGGTTCGCCATCGCGGAGGAGACGACGCAGGCCACGCCGGAGGAATGGAGCCCGGCCCCGGAGTCCGGCGGACTCGGCGGTGGCGGCGACACCGACGTACCGCTGAGCCACAGCATCGACCTGAACGCGCAGACCCAGGACCGCGCCGACGGCCCCCGGCTGATCGCCGTCTGGTCCTGGGCGGACGCCCTGTTCACCGAGGAGGAGGTGCGCGAGCTCGCCGAGACCTGGTTCGAGGCGCTCGGCGCTCTGGTCGCCCATGTGGCGCGCCCCTCGGCCGGTGGCCACAGCCCCTCCGACCTCCCACTGGTTCCGCTGACCCAGGCCCAGATCGACATGGTGGAGGCAGCCGACCCGGAAGAGCTCGAAGACGTCCTGCCCCTCACTCCGTTGCAGGAGGGCCTGCTCTTCCACGCCCAGTTCGACGAGAACTCCCCCGACGTCTACAACATCCAGATCGCCGTGGACGTCGAGGGCGGTCTGGACGCCGCCGGGCTCCGGGCGGCCGCGGCCGGGTTGCTGCACCGGCATGCCAACCTGCGGGCCGCGTTCCGGCAGCAGGGCCTGGACCGTCCCGTGCAGGTGGTACGGCGCGGGGTGGAGCTGCCGTGGCGGGAGGTGGACCTCAGCGGACTGGCACCCGAGGAGCGGGACGCCGAGCTGGCCGCGTTCATGGCCGCTGACCGGGTGGACCGGTTCGAGGTGGAACGGCCGCCGCTGTTCCGGTTCACCCTCGTCCAACTGGGCGAGAACCGCTGCCGGTTCGTCCTCACCACGCACCACATCCTGCTGGACGGCTGGTCCGCGCCGCTGGTGATGCGCGATCTGTTCGTGCTGTACGCGGGCGGTGACCTGCCCGCGCCCACTCCCTACCGGGAGTACCTGTCCTGGCTCGGCCGGCAGGACCGCGCGAGCGCGCTCGCCACGTGGCAGCGGGTGCTCGAAGGCGTCAGCGAACCGACGCTGATCGCGCCGGGGGACTCCGGCCGCCGGGCGACCGTGCCGGACGAGCTGCTGTTCCGCGTGCCCGAGGAGCTGACCACCGCGCTGAACGCGGCGGCCCGGCGCTGCGGCGTCACCCTCAACACCGTGGTCCAGGCGGCCTGGGGTGTCCTGCTGGGACGGCTGACCGGACGCGACGACGTCGTCTTCGGCGGCACGGTCTCCGGCCGTCCGCCGGAGATCACGGGTGTCGAGAGCATGGTCGGCCTGTTCATCAACACCCTGCCGGTACGCGTCCGGGTGCGGCCCGGCGAGTCGTGGGCGGAACTGCTGGGCCATCTTCAGAGCCGGCAGACCGAGCTGATGGGCCACCAGTACCTCGGCCTGCCGGACATCCTGCGTGCCCAGGGTGTCGACCAGCTCTTCGACACCCTCACCGTCACCGAGAACTACCCGATGGACACCGGCACGCTCGGCAAGCCCACCGAGGGCCAGCGGATCACCGGCCTGGAGGCGCGGGACGCGAACCACTACCCGATCTCGCTGATCGCCGTTCCGACCAGGGAACTGCTGCTGAAGTTCGAGTACCGGAGCGAGCTGTTCGAGCGCGCCGAGATGGTGCGCTGGATGGACTGGCTGGTCGGGTTGATCGGTCAGTTCGCGGCCGACCCGGACCGGGCCGTCGGCGCCGCGGAGCTGCTGTCCCCCGAGGAACGGCATCGGGTGCTGGTGGAGTGGAACGACACGACGCGCGGCGACGTGCTGCCGGTGACGTTCCCGGAGCTGTTCGGCGCGTCCGTGGAACGGGCCCCGGACGCGGTGGCGGTGGTGTGCGGCGGGGAGTCGCTGTCGTACCGGGAGACGGACGAACGCGCCAACCGGCTCGCCCGCGTCCTGATCGACGCCGGGGTCGGCCCCGAGCACCTGGTGGCACTCCTCCTGCCCCGCTCGGTCGACATGGTCGTGGCCCAACTCGCCGTCCTCAAAGCAGGCGGCGCCTACCTGCCCATCGACCCCGACTACCCGGTGGACCGCATCGAGTACATCCTCAACGACGCGACACCCGCACTGGTCCTCTCCACGAGGGACACCGGTGAGCGACTGGCCGGTGCGGGCGGCGGATCACTCTGGCTGACCATCGACTCCGCCCCGGGCGCGGACGGCGCGGACGGCTCCCCGATCAGCGACCAGGACCGGACAGCCCCCCTGCGACCGGACCACCCCGCCTACGTCATCTACACCTCCGGATCCACCGGACGCCCCAAGGGCGTCATAATCTCCCACCGAGGCCTCGCCGCCTTCGCCACCTCCTGCGTCGAACGCTTCACCGTCGACGCACGGTCGCGGGTCCTGCTGTTCTCCTCACCCAGCTTCGACGCCTCCGTACTCGAACTGTGCATGGCCGTCACCGCCGGAGCCGCCCTCGTCGTCCCGCCCCCCGGCCCCCTCGTCGGCGAAACCCTCGCCGACGCACTGCGCGACCACCGGATCACCCACGCCCTCATCCCCCCAGCCGCACTCGCCAGTCTCCCCACCGAAGCAGCCACCCAACTCACCCACTTCCAGAACCTCATCGTCGGCGGCGACGCCTGCCCACCCGAACTCGTCACCCGCTGGGCACCCCACCGCCGCATGACCAACGCCTACGGCCCCACCGAAGCCACCGTCGCCGCCACCATCAGCACCCCCCTCACCGCCGGCGACCCAGTGCCCATCGGAACCCCCGTCATCAACACCCGCGCCTACGTCCTCGACTCCTGGCTCCGCCCCGTCCCCGCCGGCGTCGCCGGCGAGCTCTACGTCACCGGCGACGGACTCGCCCGCGGCTACCTCAACCGCCCCGCACTCACCACCGAACGCTTCCCCGCCAACCCCTACGGCCCACCCGGAACGCGGATGTACCGCACCGGCGACATCGCCCGCTGGACCCCCCACGGCACCCTGGAGTTCGTCGGACGCGCCGACGAACAAGTCAAGATCCGCGGCTTCCGCATCGAACTCGGCGAGATCGAGACCGTACTCGGCCGGCACGAGACCGTGGGCCAGGCGGTCGTCGTCGTCCGAGAGAACGAGGAGGGCGCGAAGAGCCTGCTCGCCTACGTGGTACCGGCGGACGGTGCGACCGTCGAGGTGCCCCGGCTGCGTGACGCGCTTGCCGCGCGGCTGCCCGACCACATGATGCCCGCCGCGTTCGTCGTGCTCGACGCACTGCCGCTCACCCCACACGGCAAGCTCGACCGCAAGGCCCTGCCCGCACCCGACTTCAGCCCCACGGACTGGACGGGGCCGCGCACGCCGCAGGAGGAGATCCTGTGCGGCCTGTTCGCCGAGGTGCTCGGGCTGGAGACGGTCGGCGTGCACGACAGCTTCTTCGAGGTCGGCGGCGACAGCATCATGTCGATGCGGCTGGTCACCAAGGTCCGCGCCACGTTCGGAGTACGGCTGAGCATCCGCACCATCTTCGAGGCGCCCACCGTCGCGGAGCTGGCCGGCCGGCTCGCGGGTGACACCGAAGGGGACACCCTCGACGTGCTGCTGCCGCTGCGGACCACGGGCGACAGGGCACCCCTGTTCTGCGTGCACCCGGCGGGTGGCCTGAGCTGGGTCTACTCGGGCCTGATGAAGCACATCGGTGCGGACCGCCCGCTCTACGGCATCCAGGCCAGGGGGCTCGCCGATCCGTCGGCGACCCTGCCGCGCAGCATCGAGGAGATGGCGGCGGACTATGTCGCCCAGGTACGCGGCGTCCAGCCGAACGGCCCCTACCACCTGCTCGGCTGGTCGCTGGGCAGTCTGGTGGTCCACGCCATGGCCACCCAACTGCGGGCCGCGGGCGAGGAGGTCGGACTGCTCGCCAATCTCGACCAGTACCCCATCGACCGGGGTGAGCCGGAGCCGGAGCGCCTGCCCGACCAGCAGGACGCACTGCGGATCATGCTGGACTTCGTCGGCCACGACATGGACAGCCTGGGCGACGACCCGCTCGAGTACGCAATGGTGGCCGAAGTGCTGAGGCAGCGTCAGAGCGTGTTCGCCAACCTCGACGAGTCCGCGATCGCCGCACTGGCCAATGTCTTCGCGAACAGCCGCACCCTGATCGGCGGTTTCGAGCCGCAGCCGCTCGACAGCGACGTGCTGGTCCTCGTCGCCGAGCCGGACGAGACGGTGTCCGCCGCGGAACTCGCGGAACGGGCCGAACGCTGGCGGCCGTTCGTCACTGGAAAAATTGAATACAGGGTAGTGCGTTGTACCCACGCGCATATGATGCAGGCGGAACCGGCCGCGGAAATCGGCCGCGTACTCGCCGAAAAGCTCGGGGAAAGCAAGTAGCCGGAGTCCGTATCGACCGAACGGTTCAGGCCCGGGGAAAAGGGAAACCCTTTTCCCCGGGCCTGAACCGGATGTCCCCTCGGTCGAGCACACCGCCGCAATCCCTCACACCGCCGCAATCCCCTTTCGCAGCCCACGACGAATGGTGGAACCATGACTGCGCAAACGATGTCGACACCGGACGACATCTCCACGGTCGATCTGACCGATCCCCGAACCTTCGAGGAGAACGACCTCCGCGAGTACTGGCGCCGGTTGCGCACCACGCGTCCGCTCCACTGGCACCCGCCCACCGGCGACGCACCGGGTTTCTGGGTGATCAGCCGGTACGCGGACGTCATGGCGCTGTACAAGGACAACAAGCGGCTCACCTCCGAACGGGGCAACGTGCTGGTCACACTGCTCGCCGGGGGCGACTCCGCCGCGGGCAAGATGCTCGCCGTCACTGACGGCGCCCAGCACCGCAACCTGCGCAACGTGCTGCTCAAGGCCTTCTCCCCGCAGGCCCTCAAGCCCATCACCGACCGGGTCCGCGCCAACACGACCCGCCTGGTGGTGGAGGCCGTCCGGCGTGGCGAGTGCGACTTCGCCACCGACGTCGCCGAGCACATCCCGATGAACACCATCTCCGACCTGCTCGGAGTGCCCGCCGCGGACCGTGAGTTCCTGCTGAACCTCAACAAGTCCGCGCTCAGTTCGAACGAGGAGGGCCAGTCGGCGACCGACGCCTGGCTCGCCCGCAACGAGATCCTTCTGTACTTCAACGAGCTGGTCGCCGAACGCCGGGCGAAGCCGACCGAGGACGTGATCAGCGTTCTCGCCAACAGCACCGTGAACGGCGAGCCGTTGAGCGAGGAGGTCATCGTCCTCAACTGCTACAGCCTGATCCTCGGCGGCGACGAGACCAGCCGGCTGTCCATGATCGACGCGGTGCGGACCTTCACCCGGCACCCGGACCAGTGGCAGTTGCTCCGCGATCGCGAGGTGACGCTGGAGTCGGCCACCGAGGAGGTGCTGCGCTGGGCGACCCCGGCGATGCACTTCGGCCGGCGCGCGGTCACCGACGTGGAGCTGCACGGCCAGGTGATCGCCGGCGGCGACATCGTCACACTGTGGAACAGCTCGGCCAACCGGGACGAGGAGGTCTTCGCCGACCCGTACGTCTTCGATCTGAACCGGTCGCCCAACAAGCACATCACCTTCGGCTACGGCCCGCACTTCTGCCTCGGCGCGTACCTGGGCCGCGTGGAGGTGAACGCGATGCTGGACGCCCTGCGCACCTACAGCACCGGCTTCGAGGTCTCCGGCGAGCCGCAGCGGATCCACTCCAACTTCCTGACCGGGCTGAGCAGCCTGCCGGTGCGTTTCCAGCCGGACGAGACGGCGCTGGCCGCCCACGAGAGCGGGAACGGAGCGCGTCGGTGAGCGCGTCCGCCGGGGTGAGCCCGTCGAAGTGGCTGCGCTGCTACCGCAAGGTGGCCCGCCCCCGTCTGCGGCTGGTGTGCTTTCCCCATGCGGGCGGCGCGGCCAGCATGTTCCGTGACTGGCCGCAGTGGCTGCCCGACGACATCGAGGTGACCGGGGTGTGCTACCCGGGCCGTCAGGACCGGGTCCTGGAGCCGTGCATCGACGAGATGGGCGCGCTGACCACGCCGATCGCCGACGTGCTCCAGTGTTACGCGGGAGAGAGGCTCGTGCTGTTCGGGCACAGCATGGGTGCCTCCGTCGCCTACGAGGTGGCCCTGCGCCTCAAGCAGCGCACCGGCTCGGCGCCGGGCCGGCTGTTCGTCTCCGGCCAGTTGCCGCCGCACCGCGTGGTGCCCAAGAGCGTGCACCTGGGCGGCGACGACGCGATCGTGGCGGAGGTACGCCGGCTCGGCGACCCCGACGCCGACACGGTGCTGGACGATCCGGACCTGCGGGAGCTGGTACTGCCCGCGATCCGGGCGGACTTCCGGTTGATCGGCACCTACCTCCCGCGCCCGGTCACCCCGCTGGCCACCCCGGTGACCGCGTACGTGGGGAGCGAGGACGAGCAGGTGCCGGTCGAGGGCCTGCGGGAGTGGGCGGCGGTGAGCGCCACCGGCCGCTTCGACCACCGCGTCTACCCCGGCGGCCACTTCTACCTGATGGACGACCCCGAAGCCCTCGTCCGCGACCTGGCCGGCCGTCTGACCGGCCACCTGGCCGCCGCCCGCGTCGCCGGCTGAACCGGCGACGCGGGGGGCGTCAGGAGAGCGCGAAGCGCGCGCCGGCGAGCGAGAGCAGGGCGCCGAACACGTCGATCACCACGATGCCCACGGCCAACGACGTCCACCACTTGCGGCGGCCGCTCCGGGTGCGGATGAACTGCCAGGCGGCCAGGGCCAGCACCACGCCCTGGACCATGAAGCACGGCTCGAACACCAGGAGGTCCTGCACGGCCGAGAGATGGTTCGCCTCGGCCGCCTCAGCCGTGCCGACACCGGGCACGACCGGGAAGTCGACCGCGCCGTGGTGTCCGCTCAGGTACAGGGCCTTGGTGACGAATCCGTAAAGGGCGTGGGAGACGCACACCACCGCCGCGATCCACATCGGCACCAGCAGCACCCAGGCGCGAACTCGGCTCCCCGTCCGGCGATTCAGCGCGAGGACGAAGAGCGCGCCGAACAGCATGAGCGCGCTCACCACCCAGTTGACCGCCTGCACCGCGGACTTGTTGTGGCGCGCCAGGAGCGGCAGTCCCCAGGTGCCGCCCACCGCCCAGTAGACGTGGAGAAGCATGAAGAGCAGTGTGAAAACGAAAGCCAGGTGAACCCAGACCGGCCGGGGCGGCAGCTCGGTGCCCCGATCCCGGCCGGGTGAATTCTCGTCATTTTCGCCTGGAATTAATGTTTCGTGCACCATTCAAATCCTCACCTCGAAGCCGCGAGCACACCGCGGGCACGCTATCACCGGGCGCGAAGGCGCGAACCCCGTGCATATCGGAGTTTTCAATGAGGGGGCCGGTTCCGGCCACGCCGCTGCTAGCGTCGGCGGCGCCGATGCGGCAGCCGTCGCGGTCGGTGAACCCGTAGCGTATGGGGGTGAATGCGTGGACATTGCAATTCGGGCCGAGGGGCTGAGCAAACGTTACGGTGGAAAGCAGGTCAAGGACGCGCTGAACGGTGTCGACCTGTCGGTCCCCGCCGGCACGGTGTTCGGGCTGCTCGGCCCCAACGGCGCCGGGAAGACCACGACCGTGCGCATCCTGGCCACCCTGCTCTCCGCGGACGGCGGCGAGGCGACCGTGGCCGGGTTCGACGTGCGCCGCCAGGCGAAGGAGGTCCGCCGGCGCATCGGGCTGACCGGGCAGTACGCGGCGGTGGACGAGCGGTTGACCGGCCGGGAGAACCTCCGGCTGATCGGCACCCTCTACCACCTCGGCCGGAGCGCCACCCGGGCCAGGGCGGACGAGCTGCTCGAACGGCTCGACCTGACCGAGGCGGCCGGCCGGCCGGTGAAGACCTACTCCGGCGGCATGCGGCGCAGGCTCGACCTCGCCGCCAGCCTGATCGCCGAGCCGCCGGTGCTGTTCCTGGACGAGCCGACCACCGGACTCGACCTGTCCAGCCGGCTGACCCTGTGGGAGGTCATCCGCACCCAGGTGAGCCGCGGTGTCACCGTCCTGCTCACCACCCAGTACCTCGAAGAGGCCGACCAACTCGCCGATCACATCGCGGTGTTGAAGGACGGCGGTGTCGTCGCCGAAGGCACCCCGGACGAGTTGAAGGACCGGGTGGGCGACGACCGGCTGCGGGTCACCGCCTCCTCCTCGGACGACGTCGTCGCTCTCACCAAGGTGCTGAGCCGGTTCGGCGTCGAGGAACCGCTCGTGGACGAGGAGAAGAGGACGGTCTCCGTGCCGATGACCGAAGGCGTCGGCGGCATCGCGACGGTGGCCACCGAACTGGTCCGGGCCGGCATCCCGGTGGCCGACTTCCGGCTCAGCCGTCCCTCGATGGACGAGGTCTTCCTGTCCCTGACCGGCCCCGCGACGCGGCCGGTGACCGAAGGAGCGGCGACGTGAGCGAGTTCCTGAGCGACTGCCTCGCCCTGACGGGCCGTCACCTCAGGCATCTGTCCCGGGTGCCGGAGCGGCTGCTGAGCGTGACGCTGATGCCGGTGATGTACGTGATCGTCTTCGGGTTCCTGTTCGGCAGCGCCATGCGGGTCGAGGGCGGCAACTACCGCGAGTACATCATGGCCGGCATCTTCGCGCAGGTCATGCTGGCCAACCTGCAGACGACCGCGGTCGGCGTGGTCGACGACCTGCGCAACGGCCTGGTCGACCGGTTCCGCTCGCTTCCCATGTCCCGCTACGCCGTACTGATCGGACGCACCGTCTCCGACCTGCTGCTGTCCACGATCGCCATCGTCGTGATGGCCGCGGTCGGCTCCCTGATCGGCTGGCGGGTGCACACCGGCGCCCCGCGCATCCTGGCCGCCTTCGGCATCCTGCTGCTGCTCGGCCTGGGCGCCGCCTGGCTCGGCGCGCTGCTCGGGCTGTCCCTGCGCAACGTCGAGGCGGTCAGCGCGGTGATGTCCATGGTCATGATGCCGCTCACGTTCCTGTCCAGCGCGTTCATCCCGCTCAGCGGGCTGCCCGAATGGCTGCGCGCCATCGCGGTGTGGAACCCGCTGTCGGCGGTGGTCGGGGCACTGCGCCAGCTGTTCGGCAACCCCACCTCCGTCGGGGACACCTCCTTCCCCTCGGTTCACCCGGTCCCCGTCGCCGTGGTCCTCATCGCGGTGATGATCGCGCTGGCCATGCCGCTCGCCGCCCGCAGGTACCAGACCGCGGCGGCCCGGTGAAACCGCTCGCCCGACAAGGCGCCGCCTACCCCCAAAGGAGCACTGCGATGACGCCTGGTGTCACCACGCCCGCTGACTTCGAGGCGGGCGACACACCCGCGCCGGAACTCAACGTCCGTCCGCTCGTGGACACCACACTGCTTCCCGACTGGCGGGGTGCCGGCAAGGTCGTGCACTCCGCGCACCGGGTGTACGAGCATCTGATCTCGCTGTGGGCGCCCGGCGTCATCGAGGCCGCGCACGACCTCGGTGTGTTCGCCGAGTTGAACACCGGGCCGAAGACCGGCGACCAGCTCGCGCGGGCCTGCGCCGCCAACCCGCGGGCGATGCGGGTGCTGATGGACGGCCTGTACGCCTACGACATCGTCGACCGCGTCCCGGCCGAGGACGGCCCCGCGGTCTACCGGATGCCGGAGGAGATGCGCGAATGCCTGCTGCCGGACGGGCTGTTCAGTCTGGTCGGCAAGATCGAGTACGACCGTCAGCTGGCCTGGCACTCCTGGCGCAACCTGGCGGACTCGGTGCGCGGCGACAACCGCGACGAGGCCGGCCGGCTCCAGCTCAACCAGATCACCGAGCACAACTACGAATCCCTGGTGCGCGGCATCAACTTCTGGGCGCCGCCGATCGTCGAGGCGCTGCGCGGCGGGTTCGAGACGCTGGAGTGGCCCACCGACCGGCCCGCCTCCGTGCTGGACATCGGCTGCGGGACCGGCCTGTACAGCCAGTTGCTGCTGCGGGCGTTCCAGCAGTGGCGGGCCACCGGCCTGGAGGCCCCGAGCATCGCCCCGATCGCCATGGCGCAGGCCGAACGGCTCGGCGTCGCCGACCGGTTCGACGTCCAGGTGCGCGACTTCTGGACCGAGAGCTGGGGCCGCGACCACGACCTGCTGGTCTTCGTCAACATCTTCCATCTCCAGACCCCCGAGTCGGCGCAGGAGCTGCTGCGCAAGTCCAAGGAGGCCCTGTCGCGGGACGGCCTGGTCTGCATCGCCGACCACCTGGTCACCGACGAGAAGGACGCCAAGTCGGTCCAGGACCGGTTCGCGATGCTGTTCGCCGCGTCCATGCTGGCCACCGGAGGCGGTGACGCCTTCCTGCTGAACGACTACGACCAGTGGCTGGCCTCGGCCGGACTGCGGCGGGTCGCGGTGCTGGACACCCCGATGCACCGGATCCTGCTCGCCGGGCACGCCTGACCGGCCCGCGGCGACATGGCGGAGTTCCTCGGCGACTTGCGGGCGATCGCCGGCCGGCACCTGTGGCATCTGCTGCGCCTGCCGGAGAAGCTGATCGGGTTCACCGTGATGCCGGTCGCGATGGTGGTCGGCCTCGGGGTCCTGTTCGGCGGCAGCATGCGGGTCCCCGGCGGCGGGCAGTACGGCGCGTACGTGTCGGCGGGCGTGGTCACCTCGCTCGCCGTCTCGACGGTCGCGCTGTCCGCGCTGGGCGTCGTCGACGACCTCCAGAACGGCATGTTCGACCGGCTCCGCTCCCTTCCGGTCGACCGCGCGGCCATCCTCTCCGGACGGATCCTCGTGGACTCGCTGCCCGTCGCGGTGGCGATGGTCAGTGTGGTGCCCGCCGCGTGGATCGCCGGCTGGGCCGTCGGTGTCCGGCCGACGGCGGCGCTGGCCGCGGTGAGCCTGGAACTGCTGCTGGGCCTGGGGTGTTCATGTCTGGGAATCTGTCTGGGGCTCACCTTCCGCAACGCGGAGGCGGTCACCTCGGTCGTACCGGTGTGCCTCCTTCCGGCGACGTTCCTGTCCAACGCGTTCGTGCCCCCGGACGGCCTGCCCGGCTGGCTGCGTCAGGTGGTCGGCTGGAACCCGGTGACCGCGGTGAACAGCACCGTGCGCGACCTGCTCGGCACGGAGGGGACGGCCACCGGCGCCGGTTTCCCGGACCGCCACGCGGCGCCGCTCGCCGTCGTCTTCTGTCTGCTGGTGATCGCCGTGGCCGCTCCGGCGGCGGCGCGTGCCTACGGCCGCGCCGGACCGATGCGGTGAGCCCCAGGGGCGACCGTCCTCGACGGCGCCTCTCAAACCCGGCCACAGAGTTTTCGAACTGACCCGGAGCGGGTGTTTTCCCCCTGACTAGGCTGCGCGTGTCAGGCGGACGGAATCGGGCTCCACTTCCGTTTTCCGCTCGGCCACCCACCGCACGCGCTGATGGCTGGAGGCGCCATGGATTTCGGCCTTTTCTACTTCGCGAACGACAAGGAGGACGCCGGCGACAGATACCGGCTGCTGATCGAGGGAGCCAAGTTCGCCGACACCCACGATTTCGCGTCGGTGTGGACCCCGGAACGTCACTTCCACGCGTTCGGCGGCCTCTATCCGAATCCGGCGGTGACGGGCGCCGCGGTGGCCGCGGTCACGGAAAAGGTCGCGGTGCGGGCCGGCAGTGTGGTGGCCCCGCTGCACCATCCGGTGCGCATCGCCGAGGAATGGTCCGTCGTCGACAACCTGTCCAAGGGAAGGGTCGGCATCGCATTCGCCTCCGGCTGGCACGCCGCCGACTTCGTACTCCGCCCGGAGGGATATCCGACCCGCAGGTCCGGTCTGATCGACTCGGTGCGGGCGATCCGGAGCCTCTGGCGGCAGGAGCCCGCGACGCTCGTCGACGGCGCGGGCGAGAGCGTCGACGTGACGGTCTTCCCGCCCCCGGTCCAGCGGGAGTTGCCGGTCTGGCTGACCAGCGCCGGCAACCCGCAGACGTTCCGCGAGGCGGGCGAGATGGGCGCCGGGGTGCTGACCCACCTGCTGGGCCAGGGTGTCGACGTGCTGGAGAAGCGGATCGGGGAGTACCGGCAGTCCTTCCGCGACCACCACGACGAGACCGAGGGCGACGGACATGTCGCGCTGATGCTGCACACCTTCGTCGGCACGGACCGGGAGAAGGTCAGGCAGACGGTCCGCGAGCCGTTCAGCAAGTACCTGGCCAGCTCCTTCGACCTGGTCATCCACGCCGCCAAGGCGGCGGGCGCGAACGCGGTCGCGCTGGATCTGAACAAGATGAGCCCCACGGACATCGACTTCCTGGTCGGCCAGGCGTTCGACCGCTACTTCGAGACCAGCGGCCTGTTCGGCACGGTCGAGGACGGCCTGCGGATGTGCGAGCGGCTGTACGAGATCGGCGTGGACGAGATCGCCTGTCTGATCGACTTCGGTGTGGAGACCGACGAGGTGCTGGCCGGACTGGCCCATCTCGACCGGCTCAGGCAGGCGTGGCGGGAACGCGAGCAGGCGCGGTGACCGCGCGCGCCGGGGCGCCGGGCGGAACGGCGAAGGGGACGGACGTGGAGCCGGGTCCGGTCGGCGCCGGGGCGTATCGCGCGTTCATGAGTTCCTTCCCGACCGGTGTGTCCGTGGTGACCACGGTCGACGCGGACGGCAGGCCGCGCGGAATGACCTGCTCCTCCCTCTCGAGCGTCAGCCTCGATCCGCCGGTCCTGTCCGTCTGCCTGACGGTCACCAGCCGAACGCTCGGCGCGCTGCGCGCCCACGGCTTCTTCGGGGTGAATCTGCTCGGGGTCCACGCCGGGGGCGTCGCCCGCCTGTTCGCCGACTCTTCGCTCAGCCACTTCGAGCACGTGCCGTGGCAACCGGTCGGCAGCGCCGGACTCCCCCGGCTCGGCGGTGACACCGTCGCGTTCGCCGCCTGCCGGGTGGCCGACGCCAAGGCCGTCGGCGACCATGTCGTCGTATTCGGCGAGGTGTTCGGCACCGACTGCGCCGACGGCACGCCGCTGCTCTACGGCCGCCGGCGGTTCGCCGCCTGGCCCCAAACGGCTCCGGACCCCGCCTGACACGACACAACCCGGCACGCCACACCGGGCACGGGCACGGTCACACCCCGGGGGTCACGTCCGGCACGGGCACTCCCGACAGGGGTCGGCACGCCCGGCACCGGCACACCCTGCGGGATACGCCCGGCGCGGACACGCCCTGCGGGATACGCCCGGCGCGGACACGCCCTGCGGGTCACGCCCGGCGCGGATACGCCCAGCACGGTCACGCCCGGGGTCACGCCCGGCACGGTCACACCCGGGGGTCACGTCGGCACTGAAACGCCCCTCGCGCGGCCACCACGGCACGTCCAGCACGGAACGCCCCGCGGGTCACGCCCGGCACGGAAACGCCCAGCACGGTCGCACCTGGGGTTCACGTCCGGCGCGCACATGCCCTGCGGGTCACGCCCGGCACGGAAACGCCCAGTGGAAAACACCCGGCAGCACCCGCACGCCCGGCAGGGATACTCCCGGCACGGGCAGACCCTGCGGTCACACCCGGCGCGGATACGCCCTGCGGGTCACGCACAGCACCGCACGCCCGGCAGAGGTATGCGCACCCTGCGCGGACGCGCCCCCGGGCGGACGGCGCCGCGGCGCGGACGGGGCGGCATGGCCGGCGTTCCCACCGGGCGCCGCGGACGGCCGACCGGGCCGGGTTCCCGCCTGCCGCCGCAGCCGGCCGACGCCGCCGGCCCCGTCCCCGTCACCTCGGATCTGAGGCCGTCACCGCGGCGGCGGCGCGGTCGTGAACCGCCGCCTCCCGGTCCAACTTGCGCCGCAGATAGGAGAGATCCCCCAGCAGACCCGCCGCGGTCACCTCACGGCCCTGCCCGGTCCGCACCAGACGCGTCAGCGGCAGCGCTCCGATCTCGGCCCAGCACAGCCTGCCCTCCTCGTCCAGTCGGCTGCGCGTACGGCCCCGGTTGTCCGGATGCACGCAGTACGGGATGTCGAGATAGCCGCGTTCGAAGGCCAGCAGCAGCGCGCGAGCGGGATCGGCGTGCAGGTTCAGCACCGCTTCGACGAGCGCCAGCGCTTCCGCGTACGTCTGCGTGTCCGTGTCCGGGGCGGGCACCGGCCGGACCGTCTCGGCCGCCCGCGCCGCGTACTCCAGGGCGGCCACGTTCTCCGCGATGGTGGGGATCCGCCGCGACTCGGCGACGGTCTTGACGATGAGCCGCTCTGAGCCGGTCCGCACCGCCAGTTCGGCGGCCT
Organism: Streptomyces sp. NPDC091412; assembly: GCF_044756885.1. Classification (NCBI taxonomy): domain Bacteria; kingdom Bacillati; phylum Actinomycetota; class Actinomycetes; order Kitasatosporales; family Streptomycetaceae; genus Streptomyces; species Streptomyces sp. NPDC091412. The sequence continues at coordinate 320,134 of NZ_JBIVTV010000005.1, forward strand.
GGCCGAGCAGCCGGTACGCACCGGGCTCGGTGACCGGGTACGCCCCCATGTAGGCGTAGACGACCACGTGCCAGTCCACGTCGGGCAGCAGCTCGGCGCACAGCCGGCGCAGCGCGAACACGGCCTCGGCGTCCTGGCCGGCGTGCGTCTGCTGGGCATAGCTCACCGAGACGCTGCGGCAGCCGTAGGCGCGGAAGAACAGCGCCTCCAGCACGCTGAGCGCCACCAGCTGGCTGGGCGGGCACAGTTGGCCCATCATGCAGCCGCCGAAGGTCTCCAGGTGCGGTTCGGCGCCCTGGTCACGCAGCCCGGAGAAAAGTTCCGTGCACTGCCGCCAGGCCGCGATCGACTCGGCCAGCGGGGTACGCCCGTAGGGCAGGCAGTAGGACACGGGCCCGCCCTCGGTCGCGTCCAGGCCCAGCGCGATCAGCTTGCGGAAGATGTGCTGGGGCAGGGCGGATCCGTGCCGCACCTGTACAGGGAAGCCGGCGTCCCGGACACCGGCCAGCATCGCCCGGGTCGTGGCGTCGCGGTGGCTGACGATCGGGTAGCCGTTGAGCGGCAGGCCCTCGTGCCGGGCGTGGCGGATCGCGGCCAGATCGCCGACCCTGGTGTAACTGTCCAGGGTCAGTGTGCCGACGGTGTGCCCTTCGGCCGCCTTGGTGGCGGCCAGTCCCGCCCGCATCCGCTCCGGATCACCGAAACCCATCCGCGGCTGCACGACGAGAGCGCCGGCCTGCGCCCGCGCGCGGACGAAGGCGCCGAATCCCGGCTGCGTGTGGGCGGACCGTCTCGGTACCAGGGCCGTCACCGAGGTCTCCCCGCGCTCAGCGCCGGCTGCGGGGCGGGCGGGAGCGAGGCGACGAACGCCGTGAAGTCGGCCGCGTCCGAGGCCTGGTCGGGGAAGACCGCGTCGAAGCCCGCAGCCACCAGGGCCCGCGCGTGCCGGCCCACGTTCTCGTCGGACACCGTGAGCTTGCCGCCGATCACCATGGGCGTGGCGGCCAGTCCCGGGCAGGCGCGCAGCCGGGCGACCGCGCGCAGGCCGTCGGTGCGGCCGTGCCCGTTGACACTGCCGATGACGACCAGCGCCGGATCGATCCGGCGGCATTCGGCGACCAGTACGTCGTCCGGCACGCAGGGCCCGAGGTTGACCACGCGGTAGCCGAGTTCCTCGATGACCAGCTGGAGATAGACCAGGTTCCACGTGTGCGCGTCGCTCGCCAGGCCCGACACCACCACGGTGCCCCGGTCCCCGGGGGCCGGGAACGTGCCCACGCCGACGATTTCCTTTTCCCGCTGTGCCACGGTTCTCCCTTGTGCATACGTGGGCGGCATCGCCCGGTGCTCGATCCGGGGGCCGGTTGCGGCGGCCGGGTCGGCACTCCGGGATCGAGGTGGTCGTGGGGAGCCGGGTCGGGCGTCAGGGCACCAGGCTCGTGACGGCCACGGGCGCTCTGCTGAATTCCATGCATTCTCTCTTGATGTTCTCGATCAGCATCAGAGTCGCGCGCGCCGAGGACAGGATCATCTGTCCTTCTCGGGTCAGAGTGGTGCCGCCTGAATTCCGGGTGAACAGCTTGATACCCAAAGATCGCTCAAGGCATATGATCTGGTAACTTATTGCCGGTTGCGAGTATCCGAGCTTCTTGGCTGCGAGATCCATTCGGCCTATTTCGGCAATCGCGACAAAAGCGCGCAACTCGCGTTCGTGCATAATCGCCTCACAGTTAACAGATTATCAAGTGCCGAAACTTTAACATGCGATTCCTTGGCAGGGTACGGCGCTTGCAGGAAGCTGCCACGGCAGGTGTAAAACTGGATCTGTGGAGCTTTGCCTGGTCAGTGAGGTTTAGGTATTTCAGCCGACTGCGCGGCATGCGACATGCGCTTCCACGCATAGTCGGCATTGCCACGCAGCCGAAGTCGCCGAATTTCTGCATCGAGGTGGAGGAAGGGGACGAACTCGGTCCGGGATTTCTCAGAGATTTCCGGCGAAGAGGTCACCCGGACCCGGCGTCACCGCTCGCCGGCGAGGTCGAGATCGCCCGGGGCGGTCGGCGCGGCCGGGACGGTCGGCGCGGCCTCCGGCCCCCTGGCGCTGCGCCACGGATGGGAGAGGGGCGCGGACACCGGTCGCCACCACGGCTCCGCGGGCACCTTGCCCGCGGGTTCGAAGGGCTCCCCCGGCCGCGGGAGCGCCACTGCCTGTCCCGCCTCCTCGGCGGCGTCCTTCGTCCACTCGCCGGGCTCGGCCCAGGCGTGCGGGGCGAGGGTGAAGGTGCCCCAGTGGATCGGCAGCAGCACGCCGGACGGCGTGTTCCCCTGCAGGTCGAGGTGGGCACGGACCCCTTCCTCGGGCGTCATGTGGATGTCCGGCCAGAACTCGGAGTACGCGCCGATCTGGATCATCGTCGCGTCGAACGGGCCGTGGTCCGCTCCGATCTGACGGAAGCCGTCGAAGTAGCCGGTGTCACCGCTGTGGTAGATCCGGTGCTCCTCGCCCGCGACGGCCCAGGAGGCCCACAGGGTGTGCTGGGTGTTGCGCAGGGCCCGGCCGCAGAAGTGGCGGGCGGGGGTCGCGGTCAGCGTGAGCCCGCCGACCTTGGTGGCCTCGTGCCAGTCCAGTTCGCGCAGGCGGTCGGCGGACACGCCCCAGTGCTCCAGGTGGGCACCGACGCCGAGCGGCACGGCGAAGACGGTGTCCGTGCCGGCCAGCGCCTTGATGGTGGGCAGGTCCAGGTGGTCGTAGTGGTCGTGGGAGATGACGACGACGTCGACCGGGCCGAGCGCGGCCAGCGGCAGCGGCACCGGGTGCAGCCGGCGGGGCCCTGCGAAGGGGAACGGTGAGCAGCGCTCTCCCCACACGGGGTCGAACAGCACCCGCTGCCCGTCGATCTCCGCGAGGACGCTGGAGTGTCCCATCCAGGTCAGCCGCAGACCGGTGGCCGCGGGCTTCGCCAGGTCGGCGAGCGTGGTGGCGTGCATGGGTACGGTGCCGCGCGGGGCGCGGCGCCTGCGCTCGTCCTTGTCGAGGTAGCGCCTCGCGAAGGCCGGCGTCGAGCCGGAGGGCCGGGTCCGGGCGGGACCCCCGGGGTTCTGGAAGACGCCGTCCTTGAAGTGGGGTGATCTGCGGATGCGCGCCATGCGCTCTCCGCTGGGGTCGGCGCCGAAGGCTTCGGGCCGCAGTGCACGGAGCCCCGGGTTCGAAGGACGGAATCCTGCCACGCTACCTCCAGGTGGAGTCGGTCAGGCTTTCCATTATGTCGGGCCCCTCCGACGGCCCGGATGTCACACCGGCGCGCTCCCGTCCGTCGTACCGGTGCAGGCACCCGCGAGGTGCTCACGGAACCGATGCAACTGGAGGTGGCCGCCATGGCCCGCGTCTCGCTCACCCCACCCCGCACCCGCTTGTTCCGCCTCGTCGAGTGGTACAGCAGGCGCGTCTACGGCAAGGTGCTGGACCCCGCCCGGGCGCTCGCGCACAATCCGCGGGTCCTGTGGAGCGATCTGCGGTTCGAGCAGTCGCTGGCCAAGTGGAACAGGCTCGACCCCGATCTGAAGGCGCTCGCCGAGATGGCGTCGGCCGCCGCGATCGGCTGCTCGTGGTGCATGGACTTCGGCTACTGGGTCGCCCGCGAGCACGGGATGGCACCCGAGAAGCTGCACGACGTCCCCGCGTGGCGGGACAGCGACGCCTACACGCCGCTGGAGCGCGACGTCCTCGCGTACGCCGAGGCCATGACGGCCACGCCGCCCACGGTCGACGACGACCTGGCCGCCCGCCTGCGCGACCGACTGGGCGAGCCGGCCCTGGTCGAACTGACGGCGGTGGTCGCGGTCGAGAACCTGCGCTCACGCATGAACTCCGCGCTGGGTCTGACGAGTCAGGGCTTCAAGGACTCCTGCGAGGTCCCGGAATCCGCACGGGCCACGGACAGCGCGCCGACAAGGCACCCCGGTCCCGCCAAGGACGCCGAGGGCCGGGTCTCGCCCTGACCACGCGTGCGGCCCCGACGAGAGCGCCCCGCGCTGCCGGGGCCGAGGACTGAGGGGCGGAACGAGCCTGGACGCCCGGGGCCTCCCGCAGCCACCGGAAGGCAGCCGTCACCGGCCCGGCGCGAAGGGTGGGCGGCAGACGCGTCCGCCGCCCGCATCCCGGAAGCGCCGCCGGACGGGACGGCCGTGGGCCTGGGACGGCGGCCGGGCTCCCGCCCACGGCCGGGCGACGGCCGTCACCGGCTCGGGCGCGGAGAGTGGGTGACGGCTGCCGCGTTCCGCCCTCGGATCCCGGCAGTGCCACCCCGCGTCCCACGGATCCCGGCAGTGCCACCCCGCGTCCCACGGATCCCCGCAGTGCCACCCCGCGTCCCACGGCTTCCCGGAAGGGACGGCCCCGCGGCCGACGGGCTCCCCGCCCCCACGGCCGGGTACGGCCGAACCAGGCGGCCGTCACCGGCCCGACGCACAGGGGCCGGCGGCTGGCGAGCTCCGCGTCCGGGACCCCCGCGGTCCCACCCCGCGTCCCACCACGCTGCCGGACGGAACGGCCACCCAGCCGACGAGCGGCGGCGCGGACTCCCACGCCCGCGGCCAGACGCAGCCGGACGAGGCGGCCGACAGCGGCCCCGACGCGGAGAGTGGGTGATGGCCGGGCGAACCCACCGCCCGGATCCCGGCGGTGCCGCCCCGCGTACGACGGCCCCGCCGGACAGAACGGCCCCGTGACTGACAGCGGCGAGGCGGACTCCCGCACCGGGGCCGGATGCGGCCGGGCACGGCGGCCGTCAGCGGCCCGGAAGCGGAGGAGTGGGTGACGGCCGAGCGAGCCGCCGCCCGGAACCCGGTGATCCCACCCCGCGTACGACCGCCCCACCGGACCCCCACCGGACGAAATGGCCACCCAGCCGACGAACGGCGAGGCGGACCCCCGCGCCAAAGCCGGATGCGGCCCAAGCTCCCGCAAGCGGGGCCGGATGCGGTCCGGGCTCCCGTGAGCGGAGGGGGGCGGACGCGGGTACGTCCAGGCGCCAGGTCCGGGTGCGGGAGGCGTGGGGTCTCTGTGGGTTCAGGCCACCGAAGCGATTCGGGTCCTGATGGCGTCGGGGGACAGGGCGCCCTTGGCTGTCACGTCGTCGCCGGAGGACTCGCCGCGCAGTCGGCGGCCGATCCACGGCACCAGGTACTCGCGCGCCCAGTGCACGTCGTCGCGGCGGACCTCCAGCGTGCCGCGGGGCGGCAGCGGCGGCCAGGGCTGCTCCGGATCGGCCGGGACGTCGAGTCCGAGGACCTGGCCGGCGCGCAGCGCCACGCGCGTGTGCCCGTCGGGCGAGAGGTGCAGGCGGTCGCCGTCCCAGGCGCGGCGGTCCTGGACGGCCTTCAGCGACCACAGGTCGAGCACCGGGCAGCCGTAGCGGTCGGCGATGGCCCGCACATGCCCGTTGTACGTGGCGATCTTGCCGCGCAGGTGCTTGAGCAGGGGCACGCCCCGCGTGTCGAAGCCGGTGGTCACCATGACCGTGCCCGAGACGGCGGCGAGCCTGGAGACCGCGTTCTCGAAGCGCTCGGCCACGTCGTCCGGGTCGGTGCCGGGGCGGATGATGTCGTTGCCGCCGGCACAGAACGAGACCAGGTCGGGGGCGAGTTCGACGGCCCGGGAGACCTGGTCCGCCACGATCTGGTCGAGCAGCTTCCCGCGCACGGCGAGGTTGGTGTACTGGAAGCCGCCCTCGGGCCGCCGGTCGGCGAGCAGGACGGCGAAGCGGTCGGCCCAGCCGACGAACGCCCCGTCGGGGCCGGGGTCGCCGACGCCCTCGGTGAAGCTGTCCCCCACCGCCGCGTACGACCCGATCACTGATCTGCTGTCACTCTTCGAATCGTCTGCCACGTCGGCCCATGATTCACCTTCGAATGTGACCTACGCGACCGTAGGAAGGGGTTGACGGTCGGTGAGAAAAGCCACTTCGGCCGATCGCGCCCGGCGGGAATAACAGGAATACACGGGCCTCTCAGACCCGCCGCAGCCGGACGACCGTCGCGTCGAAGTCGCCCCGCAGCCCGGTGCGCAGCCCGTGGTGCAGCAGCAGGGCACCCCGGTGCACCTCCCCGGTGTCCCCGCTCGCGTACGACGACGCCGGGTCCAGTCCGCGCAGCCGCAGCCCGGGCACGGGCTCGCCGTGGTGCTGCGCCTGGAGCAGGGCGAGGACGACGGTGTCGTCGCCGAGGACGTACTGCACCGCGCTCAGCCCGCCCCGCGGGGCCCGCAGCCGGTACAGGTCGCCGCGCTGGACCACCGGCCGGATCTCCTTGTAGAGGCCGATCCAGTCGCGGGCCTCGGCCAGTTCCTCCTCCGTCCACCGGGTGAGGTCGCCGCCCACTCCGAGCACGCCCGCCATGGCGCTCACGAAGCGGAAGCGCAGCGTGCTGGACCGCCCGTTGAGCATGGTGTTCGGGCTGTCGGTGACCCAGGCGGCCATGACCCGCGCGGGATGGATCTGGCTGAAGCCGTGCTGGATGGCGAGCCGGTCCAGCGGATCGGTGTTGTCGGAGGTCCACACCTGGTCCGTTCGGGACAGGACGCCGAGGTCGATCCGGCCGCCGCCGCCCGAGCAGGACTCGAAGGCGACGCCGGGGTGCGCGGCCCGCAGCCGGTCCAGCAGGGAGTACAGCGCCCGCACATGGTCGGTCCACAGCCGCTGCGGGTACGGCTCACCGGGCCAGCCCGCGTCGGTGAAGCAGCGGTTGAAGTCCCACTTCACATAGTCGATCGGAGCGCTGGAGAGCAGACCGTCCAGCCGCTCCCACAGATGCTCGCGCACGTCCTCGCGCGCGAGGTTGAGGACGAGCTGGTTGCGGAACTCCGTCCGCGTGCGCCCGGGTTGGTGCTGCACCCAGTCGGGGTGCGCGCGGTACAGGTCGCTGTCGGGGTTGACCATCTCCGGCTCGACCCAGATGCCGAACCGCATGCCGAGGCCGTGCACCCGGTCGGCGAGCGGCTTCAGGCCGCCGGGGAACCGGTCGGGGTTGGGCCACCAGTCGCCGAGCCCGGCGCGGTCACTGGTGCGGGCGCCGAACCAGCCGTCGTCCACGACGAACAGTTCCACGCCGATCGCCGCCGCCCGCTGCGCGAGAGCCCCCTGCTGCTCCTCGGAGATGTCGAACCCGGTGGCCTCCCAGGAGTTGTAGAGCACCGGCCGGTCCCGGTCCGCGTCGGGGACGACGTACCGCCGCTGGTAGGCGTGCCAGGCACGGCTCGCGCCGCCGTGTCCGCCGTCGCTCCACAGGCCGGCGAAGACGGGGCTGGTGTACGTCCCTCCGACCGGGAGCATCAGCAGCCCCGAGTCGTCGTGCCCGGCGCCACCGGTGATCTGCACGCGCGCGTCCGGGAGCTGGGCGACCGCGATCCGCCAGGAGCCTGACCAGCCCAGGGCGCAGCCGTAGACCTCGCCGTGCTCCTCGCCGGCGCCGGTGTCCAGGGCGACCCACGGCAGGTGCTGGTGGCCGGTGTGGCCGCGGCGGCTGCCGAGGACCTTCTCGCCGTAGGTGAGGTCGGTGCGCACCAGGCGGGACTCGGCGGCCCAGCGGCCGTGCAGCTGGGACAGCCGCCAGCCCTCGCGGTCGGGCAGGGTCCAGGTGGCGGAGTCGGCGCGCAGCACCTCCACGGCCTCGGGCCCCCGGTTGGCGAGGGTGACCCGGCGCTCGACGACGTCCCCGCGCATCCGGTAGTGGAGTGTGATGTCCAGCCCCGAGTCGTGAAAGAGCAGTCGCAGTTCGTCGCCCTCGGTCCGGTGCGTCCCGAAGGTCCACTCGGTGCCGCGCCGTTCGGCGGTGCACACGGACAGCGCGGGCCGTACGAAGCGGGGGCCGCCCTCGACCGGGTACTCCTCGTGTCCGTCGAGCGGGGACTCGAAGGGCCGGGCGTCCGGCAGCGGGCGGGCGGCCAGGGCCTCGGCGTCGGCGAGGGTGATCCTCGGGCCCCAGTGCAGGTGGAGCAGTTCACCGCGCCCGGTGAGATGGACGGCGTAGCCGCTCGTGGGCCCGGTCAGCAGCCATGTGCGGCCGTCGTCGGCGGTCTCCAGCATGTTCCGTCCCCCACAGGTCCGAACAGGTCCGCGCACGCACCGACATCATCGAGGCGCCCGGGCGCGGGGGCAACGCCCGTGAACAACCCCCGTTGCCCCGGGAAGCCATGTCGTATGGTCGAAGCCGTGCCCGCCGACGCGCCGTGACGGCGGGACCGAAAGGGAGGAGTCCCCGTGACGCAGCAGGTCCCCTCGACCGAACCCGAGCTGGCCGCAGTGCGCAACTTCCGTGATGTGGGCGGGCTGCCGACCGCGGACGGCCGGCGGGTGCGGCACGGGATGCTGTTCCGCAGCGGCCACCTCGCGCACGCGACCGACGAGGACGCGTCCTTCCTCGGTTCCCTGGGCCTGCACACGATCTTCGACTTCCGCAACGCGGCCGACGTCACGTTGGAGGGTCCGGACGTCGAACTGCCGGGCGTGCGCCATGTGAACCTGCCGCTGAGCGACCCGGCGGACGGCGCCGAGTTCTGGAAGATGGTCCGCGACGGAGACCTCGACGAGTTGCGCTCCGTCCTGGACGACGGCAAGGGCGCGCACCGGATGATCGCGTCCTACCGCATGATCATCAAGGAGCGCACCGGCGAGCACTCCCGGGTGCTGCACGCGCTCGCCGAGGACTGTGTCCCGGTCCTGATGCACTGTGCGGCGGGCAAGGACCGCGCGGGCCTGTCGGTCGCCGTGACCCTTCTCGCCCTGGGCGTGGAGCGGGACGCGATCGTCGCCGACTACCTGGAGTCGAACGCCAAGCACCGCCGCTACAAGGTGCACCGCAGCGGTACCTCGGCCGCGGCCTACTCCCCCGAGGTCATGGAACTGCTCAGCCCCCTGTTCGAGGCGCGCGCCGAGTACCTGGCGGCGGCCCTGGAGACCATCGAGGAGACCTGGGGCGGCGTCGACTCCTATCTGGAGCGGGGGCTGCGGCTGGCTCCCGAAACCCGGGAGCGGCTGCGCGAGCGACTGCTGGACTGACGGGCCGTCACGTGGGCCGTCACTTGGAGCCGCCGACCGAGAACAGGAACCAGACGAACCCGGCGAAGAAGTGCCCGACGACGGTGTAGATGACGAGCCGGACCCACAGGGCGCGCGGGAACTTCTCTTCCAGGTTGCTCATGGCATGTCTCCGATGTGGGGGCCCAGGCACAGCGCGGCCGTGGGACTCTGCAACAGGGTGTGGACGAAGAGGAGCTCGACCCCGTCCGGGCTCTCGGCCGCGATGCGGTGCGGGGTCAGCGAGTCGAAGTGCGCGCTGGTGCCCGGCACGAGCAGGTGCGTGGCGTCCCCGAGGCGAAGCCTGAGGTGCCCCTCGAGAACGTACAGCCACTCCTCGCCGGGGTGTACGCGCACGATGTCGCCCTGGGAGCCGTGCGGGACACGGACCCGCAGGGCCTGCATCCCTCGGCCGGACGCGCCGGCCTGCCAGTACGTCCAGCCGCCGGCCCGCGTCGGCTCCATGTCCTCGGCGCGCACGACCGCGTCCCGGTCGGCGACGTTCTCGCCGAGCAGTTCGGAGACGGTCGTACCATAGATGCGGGCGAGCGCGAGCAGCATCGGCAGCGAGGGCTGGCGCTGCCCGGTCTCCAGGCGGGAGAGGTGGGCGGGCGACAGTCCGGCGGCGCGGGCCGCGGCCTCCAGGGTCAGTGCGGCACGGCGGCGCAGCGCACGCAGTTGCGGCGCGACGGCGGGCAGGTCCTCGGCCGGCCCCGCCGAGGGCTGGGACTCTGGAGAGTTCATACCTCCATTCCAGCGTCACTTTGCCCCTAAGGCAAATTCCTTGCCTCAGAGGCAAAGCCCGGGTCCGGCTCCGCTCACCGGTTGGCGACGGCCTGCTTGACCAGCGTCTTTCCGAAGTCCCACATCAGCCCGCCGCCGTGCGCGTCGTCCATCACGGCGGTGAAGGCGTCCACGAACCGGTCGACCTCCGCCTCCCCGATGACCAGCGGCGGGATCAGCTTGATCACCTCCAGGTGATCGCCGGAGACCTGGGTCAGGATACGGTGCCGTTGCAGCAGCGGGACGACCACCATCTGCGCGAACAGTCCCTTGCGGGCCGCCTGGAGCATGGTCCAGCGCCCGCGCAGTTTCAGCGACCTCGGCCGGCCGAACTCGATGCCGATCATCAGGCCCCGGCCGCGCACGTCGGCGAGCAGCTCGTACCGGTCGGTGAGCGCCGCCAGCCGGGACTTGAGCAGCTCGCCCGTGGCCCGCGCGTTGGCCACGATCTGCTCGTTCTCCATCACGGACAGCACGGCCAGCCCCGCCGCCATGGCCTGGGCGTTGGACCCGAAGCTCGCCGAGTGGACCAGCACCCGGTCGATCGAGGAGTAGACCTTCTTGAAGATCCAGTCCCTGCCGAGGGTCGCGCTCACCGGCACATATCCGCCGGACAGGGCCTTGGCCACGCAGACCAGGTCCGGCTCGACCCCGTCCTCGTGCTGGTAGGCGTAGAAATCGCCGGTGCGGCCCAGGCCCGTCTGCACCTCGTCGGCGATGAGCAGCGCCTTGTGCCGGCGCAGCAGCTCCTGCGCGGCGCGCAGCCAGCCGGGCGGGGCCTCGTGCACGCCCTTGCCCTGGATCGGCTCGACGATCAGGGCGGCCACGTCGCCCTTCTTCAGCTCCCGCTCGAGCGCGTCGAGGTCGCCGAGCGGGACGGCGGTGTCGGGCAGCAGCGGGGCGAACCCGTCCCGGAAGCCCTCCTCGCCGTTGACGGACAGCGAGCCGGCGGTCAGGCCGTGGAAGGAGTGCTCGCAGTACAGGATCCGCGGCCTGCCGGTGGCGCGGCGGGCGAACTTCAGCGCGGTCTCCACCGCCTCCGTGCCGCTGTTGCCGAAGAACACCCGGTCCAGGTGCGGGCTGTGCGCGAGCAGCCGCTCGGCCAGCAGCCCGGGCAGCGGCTGGCAGTCGAAGCGGGTGAGGTCGGCGAGCTGGGCGTCCAGCACGTCGTGCAGCGCCTTGCGGACGACGGGGTGATGGCGGCCCAGGCCCATCACCCCGAAGCCGGAGAGCATGTCCAGGTAGTCGTCGCCCTCCGCGTCCCAGAAGTACGCGCCCTCGGCCCGCTCGTAGACCTTGTCGAAGCCGATGGTGTGCAGCATGCGCGGCAGTTGGTGGTTGAGGTGCCTGGTGTGCAGCTCGTAACGCTCGGCGCCGCGCTCGGACAGCAGGGCGCCGAGGTCGAACTCCGTGGTCATTCGGTTGTCTCCTTGACTGCCATGACGGCCCCGGCGCCCTCCTGCGCCGGGATCGTCCCGGCCTGCTCCCGCACGGCCAGGCTCGCGCCGATCCGTCCGGCGACCTCGACCGGGGTGAGCCCGATGTCGGCCAGTACCTCCCCGCGCTTGGCGTGCGCGAGGAACTGTTCCGGGATTCCGAACCTCCGTACCGGTACGTCGACCTCGGCGTCACCGAGGGCCAGGGCGACCGCGGCGCCGACACCGGCCGCACGGCTGTTGTCCTCGACCACGGCCACCAGCCGGTGCCCGGCGGCCAGGCCCGGCAGCGCCGGATCGACGGGCTTGACCCAGCGCGGGTCGACGACGGTGCAGCCGATGCCCCGCGCCTGGAGCAGTTCGGCGGCCTGGAGGCACACGGGCGCCATCACGCCGACGGCGACCAGCAGCACGTCGGACCGCTCCGCCCGGTGCAGCACGTCCATGCCGCCGACGCGGCCCGTGGCCTCGATCCGCGGGCCGGCCGACTCCTTGGGGAAACGGACCAGGGTCGGCGCGTCGTCGACGGCGACGGCCTCGCGCAGCTGGGCCCGCAGCTGGTCGGCGTCACGCGGCGCGGCGATCCTGAGGCCGGGTACGACCTGGAGTACGGACATGTCCCACATGCCGTTGTGGGAGGGCCCGTCGACGCCGGTCACTCCGGCCCGGTCCAGGACGAAGGTGACCCCGCAGCGGTGCAGGGCCACGTCCATCAGGAGCTGGTCGAAGGCGCGGTTGAGGAAGGTGGCGTAGACGGCGACGACCGGGTGCAGACCGCCGGTGGCGAGCCCCGCGGCCGAGACGACCGCGTGCTGCTCGGCGATGCCCACGTCCCACACCCGGTCCGGGAAGCGCTCGGCGAACTTGCCGAGGCCCACCGGGTGCAGCATGGCTGCGGTGATCGCCACGACGTCTTCCCGCTCCTCGCCGATCCTCACGATCTCGTCGCCGAACACGGAGGTCCAGGACGGCCCGCCGGCGGGGGTGAGGGGCTCGCAGGTGAGCGGGTCCATCACGCCCACGGTGTGGAAGTGGTCCTCCTCGTGGGCGAGGGCGGGTTCGTAGCCGCGGCCCTTCTCGGTGAGGCAGTGGACCAGGACGGGGCCGTGGAAGCGTTTGGCCCGGCGCAGCGCCGACTCGACGGCCTTGATGTCGTGTCCGTCGATCGGGCCGAGGTACTTCAGCCCCAGGTCCTCGAACATGCCCTGCGGTGCGAACGCGTCCTTGAAGCCCTTCTTCGCGCCGTGCAGCGACTCGTAGAGGGTGTTGCCGACGACCGGGGTGCGCTGGAGGACGTCCTTGCCCCAGGCGAGGACCTTCTCGTATCCGTCGGTGGTGCGCAGGGTGGCCAGATGGTTGGCGAGGCCGCCGATGGTCGGCGCGTAGGACCGCTCGTTGTCGTTGACGACGATGATCAGCGGCCGGTCCCTGGCGGCCGCGATGTTGTTCAGCGCCTCCCAGGCCATGCCGCCGGTCAGCGCGCCGTCCCCGATGACGGCGACGACGTGTCCCTTCTCGCCCTGCACCTGGCGGGCCTTGGCGAGTCCGTCGGCCCAGCCGAGCGCCGTGGAGGCGTGGCTGTTCTCGATGACGTCGTGCTCGGACTCCTCCCGTGCCGGGTAGCCGGACAGCCCTCCCTTGCCGCGCAGCTTGGAGAAATCCTGACGTCCTGTCAGAAGCTTGTGCACATAACTCTGGTGACCGGTGTCCCACAGGATCCGGTCGACCGGCGACTCGAAGACCCGGTGCAGTGCGACGGTGAGTTCCACCACGCCCAGGTTGGGCCCGAGGTGGCCGCCGGTCCTGGCGACCGCTTGCACCAGGAACTCGCGTATCTCGTCGGACAGTTCACCCAGTTCCGCCTCGGACAGCGCCTTCAGGTCGCGTGGTCCCCGGATGCTCTCCAGAATGGTCACGCTGGGCCCCCTCTCGGTCCGTGCCGTACTTCAACCCACTGTGACTGTCGGTGTCCCCGTGCCGGTGCGGCCGCCGGACGCGGCGTCGTCGTTCCCCATCTGCTCGGCGATCTTCATGGCCTCCTCGATCAGGGTCTCCACGATCTTCGACTCCGGAACGGTCTTGATGACCTGCCCCTTGACGAAGATCTGCCCCTTGCCGTTGCCGGAGGCGACCCCGAGGTCGGCCTCACGGGCCTCACCGGGACCGTTGACGACACAGCCCATGACCGCGACGCGCAACGGCACCTCCATACCGGTCAGACCCGCCGTGACCTCCTCGGCCAGCTTGTACACATCGACCTGGGCCCGGCCGCAGGACGGACAGGAGACGATCTCCAGACCACGCTGCCGCAGATTCAGCGACTCCAGAATCTGGATACCGACCTTGACCTCCTCGACCGGCGGCGCGGACAGCGACACCCGGATGGTGTCGCCGATGCCCTCGGAGAGCAGCGCACCGAAGGCGACAGCCGACTTGATCGTGCCCTGGAAGGCCGGACCGGCCTCGGTCACGCCGAGGTGGAGCGGGTAATCGCACTGGGCGGCGAGCTGCCGGTACGCCTCGATCATCACGACCGGGTCGTTGTGCTTGACCGAGATCTTGATGTCCCGGAAGTCGTGCTCCTCGAACAGGGACGCCTCCCACAGCGCCGACTCCACCAGCGCCTCCGGAGTCGCCTTCCCGTACTTCTGCAGCAGCCGCCGGTCCAAAGAACCCGCGTTCACCCCGATACGGATCGGCGTGCCGTGGTCCTTCGCCGCCCTGGCGATCTCCCTCACCTTGTCGTCGAACTGCTTGATGTTGCCCGGATTCACCCGCACCGCCGCACAGCCCGCCTCGATCGCCGCGAACACGTACTTCGGCTGGAAGTGAATGTCCGCGATCACCGGGATCTGCGACTTCCGCGCGATCGTCGCCAACGCGTCCGCGTCGTCCTGCGTCGGACACGCCACCCGCACGATCTGACAACCCGAAGCCGTCAGCTCCGCGATCTGCTGCAAGGTGGCGCCGACATCCGACGTACGCGTCGTCGTCATCGACTGCACCGACACCGGCGCGTCCCCGCCCACCGCCACGGAACCGACCTGGATCTGCCGGCTCTTGCGGCGCTCGGCGATCGGTCGGGCCGGTACCTCGGGGACGCCCAGGGGAATGGCCGTCATGGCGTCAGTCCCGGTTTCCGGAGACCGTCTCGCGCATGGCGCGCAGGGACTCCTTCAGCGATCCCATGGTGGCCAGCACGGCGGTGGGCTCGTAGCCGCAGTGCGCCATGCAGTTGGCGCACCGCGGGTCCTTGCCCCGGCCGTACTTGTCCCAGTCGGTGTCCTCGATGAGTTCCCGGTACGTCGGCACGTACCCGTCGCTCATCAGGTAGCAGGGGCGCTGCCACCCGAACAGCGAGTAGTTCGGGATCGCCCACGCGGTGCACGGGAAGTCGACCTTGCCCTCGAGGAAGTCGAGGAACAACGGCGAGTGGTTGAGCCGCCAGCGGCGCCGGTTGCCGCCCGCGAAGGCCTTCCTGAACAGCTCCCGGGTCTGCTCCACGCCCAGGAAGTGCTCCTGGTCGGGCGCCTTCTCGTAGGCGTAGGCGGGCGAGATCATCATCTCGTCGACCTTGAGGTCGTCGTTGAGGAAGTTGAGCACCTCGACGACGGTCTGCGGGGTGTCGGTGTTGAAGAAGGTGGAGTTGGTGGTCACCCGGAAGCCGCGCCGCTTGGCCTCCTTGATGGCCTCCACCGCCTCGTCGAACACGCCCTCCTTCGCCACCGACTCGTCGTGCCGCTCCCGCAGCCCGTCGATGTGCACCGCGAAGGCGAAGTAGGGGGACGGCTTGAACTTGTCCATCTTCTTGCGCATCAGCAGCGCGTTGGTGCACAGGAAGACGTACTTCCGCTTGGCCACCAGCTGCCGTACGATCTCGTCGATCTGCGGGTGCATCAGGGGCTCGCCGCCCGCGATGGACACCATTGGCGCACCCGACTCCAGTACCGCGCCCACCGCCTGGGCGACGGGCATGCGCTGCTTGAGCACTCCGGCCGGGTGCTGGATCTTGCCGCAGCCCTCGCACTTGAGGTTGCAGGCGAAGAGCGGCTCAAGCTCGACGATCAGCGGGAACTTGTCCCGCTTGCGCAGCTTCTGTTCGGCCAAGTATGTGGCGACTTTGACGGACTGGCGCAGCGGCATGGCCATCTGGCTCACCTCCTGGGGAGCAGCACGTTACGGTGCCATTCGAAAAAAGTCGGCAGGACGGAACGAAGAACGCGGAAGGCTGATATTCCACCGCGGACCGTACCGATACGGACGAGTTCATGCTCTGGAGCGTCCACGACCACCCGCACGGCCGCAACAGGGCGCACGCCCGAGCGCACGGCGCTCAGTAGCGTGGCCGCCGACTCCATGTCGACCGCGATCGCCCCGGTGGCGCGCAGATCGGACCGCTCGGGTCCGCGCACGACGTGGTCGGAGCCGGTCAGCGGCCCGGTGTGCACGGTGCGCCCGGGCAGGGTGCGGGTGAGTTCCTTGACGAGCAGTTCGGTGCCGACGCAGGGGACGGTGCCACGCGGGTCCCGGGTCTCCTCGGCGACGACGAGGTCACCGGGGTGCATGCCCGGGGCGAGTCCCGCGCAGAAGCCCGTGGCGAGCACCGCGGCCCGGTCCAGCGGCGGGCCGGCGAGGACCCGGGTGACGGAGCGTTCCGCCGCCTTGGGTCCCATGCCCGTCCGCAGGACGGTGACCGGCCCGTCGGTCCCGCCGCGGTCACCGGCGCGCAGGGCGAGACGCTCGATGCCGAGCGCGCAGGCGATCAGCAGCGGAGCCGGTCCGGGCCGTGTGCTCATCAGCCCCCCTTGACCTCGGCGCCGGGCCGCTCGGCGAGGGGATCGGTGGTGGGGAGACGGCCGGCGAAGGGCTCGCCGTGCACGTACCGGCCGAGCGCGGTGAGCGGGAAGACCTGCCGGTACAGGTGGTAGTTGATGGAGAAGTCCCACGGGAAGCCGGTGCCGGTGAAGTACGGCTCGTCCCAGGAGCCGTCCTCCCGCTGGGTGGCCGCGAGCCACTCGACGCCGCGCTCGACGGCCTTGGAGTCCTTCTCCCCCGCCGCGAGCAGGGCGAGCAGGGCCCAGGCGGTCTGCGAGGCGGTGGAGGCGCCCTTGCCGCTCCACTCCTCGACGTACTGGTAGGAGCGCAGGTCCTCGCCCCAGCCGCCGTCGTCGTTCTGCACGCTCTCCAGCCAGGTCACCGCGCGGCGGACGGCCGGGTGGGAGCCGGGCAGGCCGGCGGCCGTCAAGGCGGGTACGACGGACCCTGTGCCGTAGAGGAAGTTGACGCCCCAGCGGCCGAACCACGAGCCGTCAGGCTCCTGTTCGGCCAGCAGCCACTCGATGCCACGCCGGGTGCGCGGGTCGTGGGTCATGCCCTCGGCGGCGAGCATCTCCACGACGTGCGCGGTGACGTCCGCCGACGGCGGGTCGATCACCTCGCCGAAGTCGCAGAACGGCAGCCGGTTGGGAAAGGGGCTGGTGTTGTCGACGTCGAAGGCTCCCCAGGCGCCGTTCTTCGACTGCATCCCGAGGTTCCAGCGCACCCCGCGCCCGATGGCGTTGTCCATCCGCTCCGGGTCGTGGTGCCTGACCCGGCGCAGGGCCAGGACGACCTCGGCGGTGTCGTCGATGTCGGGGTAGTTGTCGTTGTGGAACTCGAACGCCCAGCCGCCTGGCGGCAGTCCGGGACGGCGCACCGACCAGTCGCCGGGCCGGACGATCTGCTCGCCCAGCATCCAGTCGGCGGCCTTGACCAACTGGGGGTGGTCGGAGGGCAGTCCGGCGTCGGCGAGCGCGATGGTGGCCAGGCAGGTGTCCCACACCGGCGACTGGCAGGCCTCGATCATGCGGGCGCCGTCCTCGCGCCGCACGGCGTAACGGTCCAGCGATTCGAGGCCCGCCCGCATCACCGGGTGTTCGAGGTCGTAGCCGAGCAGGTACAGGGCGATGACTGAGTACACGGCCGGCGGCTGGATGCCGCCCCAGCAGCCGTCGTTCTCCTGGCGCTCGATGATCCAGCGGGCGGCCGACTTCATGGCCGCCTCGCGCACTCTGCGCACGGCGACGGAACGGTAGCCGCGCACCACCATGTCGAGCCGCTGGAACAGGCCGTCCCAGGTCCTGGCCGGGGCGAGCGCCCGCGGCGGACGGGGACTGCCGGGGCCGGTGTGCAGCTCGTCGAGCGGGAACGGGGCCGGACGCACCGGGCGCTTGGCCGAGACGATGGTCAGGGGGACGATCGTCTGCCGCGCCCAGCACCCGAAGTTGTAGATGTTGAGCGGGAACCACTTGGGGAACCAGATGAGCTCGGGCGGCAGTTCGGGCAGGTCCTCCCACTTCCACCAGCCGAACAGGGCCAGCCAGATCCGGGTGAAGACGCGGGAGGCCGCGATGCCGCCCTGTGCGCGGATCCAGGCGGAGGCCCGGGCCATGTGGGGCTCGTCCGGCGCGTCGCCGGCCAGCCGGAGGGCGACGTAGGCCTCGATGGTGGTGGAGAGTTCGCCCGGGCCGCCGTAGAAGGTGGCCCAGGTGCCGTCCTCGCGCTGCTCACCGCGGATGAACAGCGCGGCGGCCCGGGTGGTGTCCTCTTCCAGGATGCCCAGGAACTGGCGCAGCAGCAGGTCCTCGGCGTCCATGGTGACGTTCGTCTCGAGGTCGCCCTTCCACCAGCCCTCGGCGTCCTGCTGGGCGAGCAGGAAGTCGGTGGCCCGCCTGACGGCGGCTGCGGCGGCTTCTTGTACCCCGGCCGCCTCGGGGGTGCTGAGTACGGTTTCACTGGCCGCGGCAGCGCGGGACGGCAGTGTCGCCCCGGTGCTTCCGTCGGTCGTCGCTGTCATGGCTTCCCCTTCGTGCAGTCGTGCAAGTCGTGCTGCTGTGGGTCCGCCGTCGGCCGGTGCCTGAAACCTCCTTGCTGCACCGGCCGGCGACTACGCGAGGCTGGTTCGACCGATAGTGATCATCTCTTTCGTACGACGACGAAGTCGGCGAGTGCCGTGAAGGCGGCCCGTACCTGCTCGGGCATGCCGACGGCGTCGAGGGCTTCGATGGCGATGGTGTGCTGACGGCGCGCCTCCTCGGCCGTCCACTCCCGGCCGCCCGCCTCCTCGATGAGGGCGGCGCGGGCCGCGAACTCCTCCTCGGAGAAGTTCGCGAAGTCGCTGCTCTTGGCGTCGGCGGCGAGGATCTCGCCGAGCCGCTCGGAGGCCGGGCCGCCCGCCGCGAGCGCGGCCACGACCGGCAGGGACTTCTTGCGCTGGCGCAGATCGCTCCAGGTCTGCTTGCCGGTGGCGTCCGGGTCGCCCCAGATGCCGAGGAGGTCGTCGACGGCCTGGAAGGCCAGACCGAGGTGGTACCCGTACTTCTCCAGCGCGTCGGCCGTGCGGTCGTCCGCGCCGCCGAGGACCGCGCCGACGGAGGAGGCGCAGGCGAGCAGGGCACCGGTCTTGTTGCCCTCCATCTCCAGGCACTCCGCGACGCTGACCCGGTCGCGGTGCTCGTAGGAGATGTCCTGCGCCTGACCGTCGATCAGCGCGCGGGTGGCGGTGGTCAGCCGGCGGGCGGCACGGCCGGCCTCGACCGTGCCGAGCTCCAGCAGCACCTCGTTGGCCAGGGCGAACAGCGCGTCGCCGACCAGGATGGCCTGGGCGGGGCCGTGCACCTTCCAGACCGTGTCGCGGTGGCGGCGCTGTTCGTCGCCGTCCATCAGGTCGTCGTGCAGCAGGGAGAAGTTGTGGACGAGCTCCACGGCGACCGCGCCGGGCACACCGGCCTCGGGCGCGGCCCCGGCGACCTCGGCGGAGAGCACGGCCAGGGCGGGGCGAACGGCCTTGCCGCCGTCCCCGCGTGCCGGGTTGCCCTCGACGTCGATCCAGCCGAAGTGGTAGGCGGCGACGGTGTCCATGGGGGGCGCCAGGCGGTCGACGGCCGCCCGCAGCACCGGCGTGGCCAGGGTCCGGCCGCGCTCCAACAGCGCGGTCACGTCCACCGCAGTCCTCCGAGCGGCCGTCGAGGCCGGGGGCACAGTGGGCACAGTCTCTCCTCTTGTTGCGGTGCCGGAGGTGCGGGGGCCCGCCGCGGGCTGCTGATCGAACGTCATGCCGCCGCCTCCTCGATGGCGAAGAGACGGCTCGGGCGGGGCCGGCCCAGGGCGCTCAGCGCGGCCTCGGCCGCCTTCACACCGCTGCGGACCGCACTCTCCATGGTCGCGGGCCACCCTGTGGCGGTCCACGCTCCGGCCAGGTACAGGCCGGGGGCCTTGGTGCGGGCGCCGGGCCGCAGCCGTCCGACGCCGGGGGCCGGGGCGAACGTCGCCGTGCGCTCCCGGGTCACGAAGAAGTCCTTCACCTCGGCACCGCGCGCACGGGGCAGCAGCCGCCTCAGTTCGGGCAGATAGCGCTCGCGCAGCACGGCGACCGGCGCGTCGATCTCGTCCTGCGCCACCGACTGGGACACCGCGAGGTACTGACCGTGCTTCAGGCCGGCCGCCTCGGTGCGGTCGAAGACCCACTGCACGGGCGTGCCGATGGCCGCGAAGAACGGCGCGTTCAGCACCGTGCGGTCAAAGACGACATGGGCGTTGAGGATGGGCGCGGTGCCGATCCTGAGCAGCCGGTCCGGCGCGTCCAGGGCGCCGGCCGGCAGCAGGCCGTGCGCCTCGCGCTGCGGTACGGCGAGGACGACCGCGTCCGCGACCAGGCTCTCGCCGCCAACCTGAACGTTCCAGCTCCCGTTTCCGTTGAGGGAGACGGAGGTGACGCGTGTTCGGACCTCGGTACGCACGCCCGCGGAGTCGAGCGCCCTGCGGGCCAGCCGGTCGTGCAGTTCGCCCAGCGGGACGCGGGCCCAGCCAATGTCGGCCGCGCCCGGGTCGGACAGCAGTCCGGTCTTGAACACCATCGCGGCGAGCCCCAGCGAGGAGTCGCCCGCGACCGCGTTGAGCGTGGCGACCCCGACCAGGTCCCACAGCGCCTCGACGGCACGCGCCGACTGGCCGTGCTCGGCCAGCCAGCTGCCGAAGTCCTGTGCGTCCAGGGTCGGATCGGTGAGGTCGAGTCCCTTGAGCGCGAGCGCGGCGCGGCCCACCCGGACCCGCTCGGCCAGCGAGAGGTGCGGGTAGGTGGCGAGGCTGCGCCCCAGGTGCAGGGGTACGGGCAGCGCGTCGCGCCGCAGTGTGCCGAGCCGCCGGCCCTCGGGTCTCGCGGCGTCGACGACGGGCACCTCCAGCCGGTCCTGCAACGGGGCGAGCGCGGCGCCGCCGATCCGGTCGAGGAACCACCGGTAGGCGGTGCAGCAGCGCAGGTACACGTGCTGTCCGTTGTCGATGGTGAGGTCGCCGCGCTGGAAGGAGAAGGCGAGCCCGCCCAGGCGGGGTCTGCCCTCCAGCAGCGTCACGCGCATTCCGGCGTCGGCGAGCGCGAGCGCGGCGGTGAGGCCGGCCAGGCCGCCGCCGACCACCACGGCGTGCCGTCCGGCCGGTCCCGAGGCGTCCGTGAGCGGTCCGTCCCGCCGTGTGCCGTCGGTCATCGTGCGCCCTCCCCTGTGCGTCCGCCGCGGTGAGCGGGTGCCTCGCCGGCGACCGTTGCCGTCAGGGACGCCGCCCGGCATCGGAGGGTTGCCCGCCGCTTCCCGCCGGTGACCTCACCGTGCGGTGACATCGCCATCAGGCACGCCTCCTGACGGTCTGCCGGGACACGTACCGGGCGTCGAGGCCGGACAGGCCGCGCACGGCGACGTACGCCTTCTCGTGTCCGGGCAGCGAGACCCGGCCGCGCAGCACGGCCTCCGGCTCGCGCTCGATACGGTCGAGCAGGCGGCGGTAGATGCCGGCCATGGCGGCGACGCACGCGCCGCTGCGCCGGTCCAGCAGGGGCAGCAGCCGGTAGCCCTCGGCGAACAGGGCGCGGGCCCGCCGCACCTCGAAGTGCACCAGGCCCGCGAAGTCGGAGCCCTCCGGCGGCGTCGGCCCGTGGAACCCGGCCGAGCAGCCGAACTTGGCGAGGTCGTCGGCGGGCAGGTAGGTGCGGCCGCCCTCGGCGTCCTCGCGGACGTCTCTGAGGATGTTGGTCAGCTGCAGCGCGAGCCCGAGCGTGTCGGCGTACTCGGGAGCGCGTTCGGCGCCGCGCGCCCCCGGTTCGGTGCCGAACACGCCGAGGGAGAGCCGCCCGATGGCCCCGGCCACACAACGGCAGTACGCCTTCAGGTCCTCCCAGGTCTCGTACGTCTCGCCGCGGACGTCCATCAGGACGCCGTCGATGAGTTCGTCCAGGCCGCCGAGCGGGATCGGGAAGACCCGGGCGGCGTGGCTGAGGGCCACGGCCACCGGGTCGGTGTCGTCGTCCTCGACCGCGCCGTCGCGGACCCGGCCGAGCAGCGCCCGGGTGTCCTCCAGACGGGTGATCTTCACGTCGTGAGCCAGCGTTCCGTCGCCGATGTCGTCGACACGTCGGGAGAACGCGTACAGCGCCGACATCGCCCGCCGTTTGGCCGTCGGCAGCAGTCTGATGCCGTAGGCGAAGTTGCGGGCCTGCTGTCCGGTGACGGCCTCGCAGTAGCTGTAGGCGGCGAGTACCGGCGCGGACACGTGCTGTTCCGGCTCCACGGCCCGGATCACCCCTCTCCTCGCAGAGTCACGCCCACCTCACGCAGCAACCGGGTCTTGCCGGGCTTGGGCGGGCCGGGAAGTACGTCGTATTCGGCGGCGGCGATCGCGTGGACCGCCGCCCTTCCCCCCGCCACGAACCCCGCGAGCAGCAGTTTCAACCTGCCGTGGACGCTACCCACCAGGGGGGCGCCTTCATTCAGCAGACCGCGGGCGCGTTCCGCTTCGTACGCGACCAGTGCGCGCACCGATGCGCCCGCGGTGGGCGCGGCGAGATCCGACTCCTGCACGTGGAAACGTTTCATGTCGGCGGCGGGAAGATAGATGCGGTCACGTCCGAGGTCCTCCTTGACGTCCTGGAGGTGCTCGACGATCTGCAGGGCGGTGCAGACGGCGTCGGAACGGCGGATCCGCTCGGGGGTCGAGGTGCCGGTGACGGCGAGGACGAGGCGGCCGACGGGGTTGGCGGACAGTTCGCAGTAGGCGAGGAGGTCGTCGTAGGTCTCGTACCGCGCGACGAGCTGGTCCTGGCGGTTGGCGGCGATCAGGCCGAGGAACGGCTCGGGGGTCAGCGATCTGCGGCGCACGGTGGGCTGGAGCCGGCGCAGCAGGGGGTGGCGCGGGGTGCCGTCGAAGACCCTGCGCAGATCGGCCTCGAAGGCGTCGAGGAGGACCAGGCGGTCCTCGGCCTCGCCGGGCGACACGCCGAGCAGCCGGGCGTCCGCGCCGCCGGGGGTCAGGTCGCCGTCGCCGATGTCGTCGACGAGGCGGGCGAAGCCGTAGACGGCCATCAGATCGACGCGCCAGGCTCTGGGCAGGAAGAACGGTGCCACGGGGAAGTTCTCACCCGCGGCCTTGTCGAGGGTGGCGCGCTCGGGGTCGCGCGCCGTCGGCGTTCGCGTCATCGTCCACTGCCCGGTACGGGGACGGCACCTGCTGCGTTGAGCTGGGGAGTTTCCGTCGCCATTGCCGTCACATCTCCCGTTCTACACTGCCGACCCAAGACACACTATTTCGGACACGCCGCCCGGCCGTCCGCGGGGCGGCGTCGGCGGAGGGTGTCGCGCATTATCTCCCCACTTGCCGCTTTCCGGGACCGGTACAGCTTACGTTGTACAACGCGGCGAGCCGCGCGGGGGGTGCCCCGCACATCACAACAACACACCAATTGGTGTCAAGATTCCTCAGGACGGCGCGAGTTGACACATCCTTTGCGGACGAGGGGCCCCACCGGACGCGTTCCGGCGGGGCCCTGGCGCCTGCGGGCTACTTGCCCGTGAACTTCTCGTACTCCTTGAGCACCTCTTCGGTGCGGCCGTCCATGCGCAGTTCGCCACGCTCCAGCCACAGCACCCGGTCGCAGGTGTCGCGGATCGACTTGTTGTTGTGGCTGACCAGGAACACCGTGCCGGCCTCCTTGCGCAGCTCCCGGATACGCGCTTCGGACCGCGTCTGGAACCTGCGGTCGCCGGTGGCCAGCGCCTCGTCGATCATGAGGACGTCGTGGTCCTTGGCGGCGGCGATGGAGAAGCGCAGCCGGGCCGCCATGCCGGAGGAGTACGTGCGCATCGGCAGGGTGATGAAGTCGCCCTTCTCGTTGATGCCGGAGAAGTCGACGATCCCCTGGTAGCGCTCCTTGATCTGCTCGCGCGACATGCCCATGGCCAGTCCGCCCAGGATGACGTTGCGCTCGCCCGTGAGGTCGTTCATCAGCGCCGCGTTCACACCGAGCAGCGAGGGCTGGCCGTCGGTGTAGACCCGGCCCTTCTCGGCGGGCAGCAGGCCGGCGATGGCGCGCAGCAGCGTGGACTTGCCGGAGCCGTTGGAGCCGATCAGGCCGATCGCCTCGCCGCGGTAGGCGACGAAGGAGACGCCCTTGACGGCGTGCACCTTGCGCACGCCCCGCGCCGCGTCGTCGGAGCCCCGCTTGAGGATGCGGCTGAGCGCGGCGGTGGCGCTGCCCTTGCCGGACTTGGCGCCGTTGACGCGGTAGACGATGTGGAGCTCGTCCGCGATCACGGTGGGCACGTGCGGCCCGCTGTCGCGCATGTCCTGGTGGTGGTCCCGGTCAGCCACGGCCGTACCTCTCCTCAGCCTTCCAGAAGTACACGAAGCCGCCGACGAAGGCGAGCACGGCCCAGCCGAGGGCGCCGGCCCAGACGTGTGGCGGCAGATGCGAGGAGTCGTAGCCGTCGATCAGCGCGAACCGGATCAGGTCCATGTAGATGGCGGCGGGGTTGACCTGCATCAGCCGGATGATCCACTCCGGTTTCCCCGCGAGCATGCCGCTGAGGGAGAACATCACGCCCGACGCGTACATCCAGGTCCGCGTGACGAACGGCATGAGCTGGGCGAGGTCGGGGGTCTTGGCGCCCAGCCGGGCCATGATCAGCGCCAGCCCGGTGTTGAACAGGAACTGCAGCGCAAGCGCCGGCAGGATCAGCAGCCAGGACAGGCCCGGGTAGCTGCCGAAGGCGATGACCACCAGGAACAGCACGATCATCGAGTACAGCAGCTGTTGGAGCTGCTGGAGCGCGAACGAGATCGGCAGGGAGGCGCGCGGGAAGTGCAGCGCGCGCACCAGCCCGAGGTTGCCGGAGATGGCGCGGACGCCGGCCATGACCGAGGTCTGGGTGAAGGTGAACACGAACACCCCGGTCACCAGGAACGGGATGTACGTCTTCTTGTCCAGGCCCCGGGTGGCGTGGATGAGAACGCCGAAGATGAAGTAGTACACCGCGGCGTTCAGCAGCGGCGTCGCCACCTGCCAGAGCTGGCCGAGCTTGGCCTGGCTGTACTGGGCGGTCAGCTTCGCCTGGGAGAAGGCCAGGATGAAGTGGCGCCGCCCCCACAACTGCCGGACGTACGCCCCGAGCGGGGGCCGGGCGCCGCTGACGGACAGCCCGTACTTGTCGGCAAGCTGGGCCGGGGTAAGACCCTCGTCGGGCGACGGAGCCGCGCCGAGGGCGACGCCGCCGTCATGCGTTGTCTCACTCACTAGTGGAAACTTTCGTCTTCGAGATGCGCTGCCAGTGCGGATGTACGGCCGTGGCTCGAGCACGGGCCTGGTGGCGCCGCGTACTCGGGGGAACGATCTTGTCAGATGACCGGCGGCCGGCCCAGTCGGGTGAGTCGCCACACCGTACGCCACTTCATGGGCCGGCGCGGCCCACAGGGTGTGGCCCAGCCCTCCCGGAAGCCGCCGAACCAGGCCTTCAGGGCCGGACGCGACGGGCGGCGGGCGAGGGTGAGCAGCAGCCACACCCCGAGGTAGACCGGGACGAGGAGCACCGGGAGGTTGCGGCGGGCCAGCCAGACCCGGTTGCGGGCGACCATGCGGTGGTAGACCGCGTGCCGCGAAGGCGCGGTCGTCGGGTGGTACAGCACCATGTCGGACCGGTAGTCGATCATCCAGCCCGCGTCGAGGGCCCGCCATGCCAGGTCGGTTTCCTCGTGCGCGTAGAAGAATTCGTCCGGCAGGCCGCCGACTTCCGCGAAGACCTTGGTGCGGACGGCGTTCGCGCCGCCCAGGAAGGTGGTGACCCGGGAGGAGCGCATCGGGTCGGCGGCGCGCAGCCGCGGCACGTGGCGGCGCTGGGTGACGCCGGTGTCGGGGTCGGCGATGCGGAAGCTGACGATGCCGAGCCGGTCGTCGGCGGCGAAGGCCCGGCGGCACAGCTCGGCGGTGTCGTTCCGGGCGAGCAGGCCGTCGTCGTCGAGGAACAGCAGGATGTCGACGTCGCCGCCGGCCGGTCCGAAGGCCTCGATGCCGACGTTGCGGCCGCCGGGGATGCCGAGGTTCTCCGGCAGCTCGACGGTCCGGACGCCTTCGGGGACGTCCGGGACGGGCGAGCCGTTGCCGACGACCACCACCTCGACCCGGTCGCCGTCCTGCTTGGCGACCGAGTCGAGCAGGGCCCGCAGCTCCTCGGGCCGGTTGCCCATGGTGATGATGACGGCGCCGACCTTGAGCGGAGTGTTCGCAGAGGTCACGCCGCTCACCTCAGCCTGCTGGAGACGAGGATGGACACCAGGTGCAGCAGGGTCTGGAGCAGCGCGATACCGGCGAGCACGGCCGTGCCGAGCCGGGTGAAGAACAGGTCGCCCCTGATCGTGTCGGCGATCGCGAGGACCAGGATCAGCAGGGACGCCTCGATCCCGAGGATCAGCCGGTGGAACTTGAGCGCCGCGGCGGCCCTGCGGGCCAGCGCCATGCCCGACGAGCGCGGTTCGGCCGCGCTCTCCTGGACCGGCGGCAGCCCGCCCTGGTGGCGGGCCACTCCGACGAGGTCGGTCTCGGCCTTGATCAGGATCGCGCCGAGAGCGGCCAGGGTCCCGAGGAAGGCCCACAGCCAGTCGACGCGCCCGGGACCCCACAGGTCGGCGGCGCGCAGCCCGAGCCCGACCAGGACGGCGGCGTCGGTGAGATAGGCCCCGACCCGGTCCAGGTAGACCCCGCCCAGCGAGAACTGCTGCTTCCAGCGGGCGATCTCGCCGTCGACGCAGTCCAGCAGCAGGTACAGCTGGACCATCAGCACACCGAGCACGGCGCCCGCGATCCCCGGCACCAGCAGGGCCGGGGCCGCGAGGACGCCGCAGACGGTCATCAGGTACGTGAGCTGGTTGGGCGTGACCCTGGTGCCCACCAGGTAGCGGTCCACCCGCAGGGACACCTCGCGCATGTAGAGGCGTCCCGCCCAGTGCTCTCCGCTGCGCCGGTCCTTCACCCCTGCCGGATGGACGACCGGTCTCAGTTCAGCTACCGATGGCCTTGACATAGTCGGCGTAGATGTCCTTGATCTGGTCGGTCTTGAGGTCGAGGTGTTCGAGGATCGTGTAGCGGCCGGGCCGGGTCTCCGGGGCGAACTCGACGACCCGGACGAACTCGTCCACCGTGAAGCCGATGTCCTTGGGCAGTACCGGCAGCCCGTGCCGGCGCAGCACCTCGGCCATGCCGGCCGATTCCTCGTGGGCTCCGCGCAGGTACATCGCGAAGGCCGCGCCGAGCCCGCACTGCTCACCGTGGCTCGCGGCCCGCTTCGGGAACAGCAGGTCGAAGCCGTGGTTGATCTCGTGGCAGGCGCCGGAGGCGGGCCGCGAGTCGCCCGAGATCGACATGGCGATCCCGGTGAGGACCAGGGCCTCGGCGAGCACCTGGAGGAAGTCGTTGTCGCCGATGTCGCCCGGGTGCCGCAGCACCGCCTCGCCCGCCTGGCGGGCCATGGCCGCGGCCAGGCCGTCGATCTTCTCGCCGGTGACGCGGTGGGACAGCTCCCAGTCCGCGATGGCGGAGATGTTGGAGACGGCGTCGCCGATGCCGGAGCGCACGAAACGCGGCGGGGCGTCGCGGATCACGTCCAGGTCGATGAGGACGGCGATCGGGTTCGGCACACCGTACGAGCCGCGGCCCGCGTCGTTGTCGAGGGTGGCGACCGGGGAGCACAGGCCGTCGTGCGAGAGGTTCGTGGGCACGGCGACCAGGGGCAGGCCGACGCGCGCCGCGGCGAACTTGGCGCAGTCGATGATCTTGCCGCCGCCCAGGCCCACCACCGCGTCGTAGCGGCCTGCCTTCATCTCGCCGGCCAGCCGGATGGCGTCGTCGAGGGTTCCGCCGCCGACCTCGTACCAGGTGGCGCCGGGCAGCGAGGGGGCGATCCGCTCGCGCAGCCGGGCGCCGGAGCCGTTGCTGACGGCGACGGCGAGCCTGCCGGAGTGCGAGACGCGCTCGTCGGCGAGCACACTCGCCAGGTCGTCGAGGGCACCGCGGCGGATTTCCACCACCACCGGCGACGGGATGAGCCGGCTCAGTACAGGCACGCGATCCCCCGGCCCTTGGCGAGGTCGTCGTGGTTGTCGATCTCGACCCACTTGACGTCGCCGATCGGCGCCACGTCGATCGTGAAGCCGCGGTTGACGAGCTCCTGGTAGCCGTCCTCGTAGTACAGCTGCGGGTCCCGCTCGAAGGTGACCTTCAGCGCGTCGGCCAGCTCGGGGGCGGCGTCGCCCTCGATGAGGGTGACGCCGATGTACTCGCCGGTCGCCTCGGCCGGGTCCATCAGCTTGGTGATCCTCCGGACGCCCTTGTCGGGGTCGACGACGACCTTCATCTCCTCGTCGGCCAGCGACTTCACCGTGTCCAGGGCAAGGATGATCTTCTTGCCGTCACCGCGGGCGGCGAGCAGGGTCTTCTCGACGGAGACCGGGTGCACGGTGTCGCCGTTGGCGAGGATCACGCCGTCCTTGAGGGCGTCACGGCCGCACCACAGGGAGTAGGCGTTGTTCCACTCCTCGGCCTTGTCGTTGTCGATCAGGGTGAGCTTCAGGCCGTACTTCCGCTCCAGGGCCGCCTTGCGCTCGTACACGGCCTCCTTGCGGTAGCCGACGATGATCGCGGCCTCCGTCAGGCCGACCTCGGCGAAGTTGCCGAGGGTGAGGTCCAGGACCGTGGGGCCGTCCTCCGCGCCGTCGGGCCCCACCGGCACCAGCGCCTTGGGCAGGGTGTCGGTGTAGGGGCGCAGGCGCCGTCCGGCGCCGGCCGCCAGCACGAGGCCGATCATGCGGGTTCTCCTTCGTCGTGTACTGCGGGCGCACCCCTCAGATGAGAGGCCACCCAGAAACGGATGCTCTCGGTGAGCACCAGCAGGGCGACGGCCACGGCGAGGACCGTGAGCGCGACCTGGAATTGCGAGGCGGTGAGCACCGCGGCCAGCACGGTGACGAGCAGCGTGCGCCCCTCCTGCCCTCCGAGGGCGCGCACCAGCCAGACCGGCGGCGCTCCGGCGTTGCCGCGGATGCGGTACACCGTGTCGTAGTGATGGTAGGCGACGGCCGCCACCAGGCCGAAAGCCGCAGGAAGGGCTCCGTTCACCTCCGCTCTGGCCGCCAGCACCAGCACGGTGCCGTATTCGGCGGCGCGGAACAGCGGGGGGACGAGCCAGTCGAGGGGGCCCTTGAGGGGCTGGGAGAGGGCCAGACCCGAGAAGACGGCGTAGAAGGTGGCGCCCACGCAAAGCAGCCGGCTGTCGCCGGAGTACAGGGCCCCGGCGAGGAACGCCACACCGGCCAGGGCGCGCAGCAGCGGGAAGTCGAGGTACCAGCGCGCGTTGGGATCGCGCAGCCTGGCGACGAGAGCCGCGATCGGCCCGTTGTCCGCGAGGTCCGCCAGCGCCTGCGCCGCCCGGTCGGTGCGCCGCGCCTTGCGCGTCACGGACCGCAGCACACGGCCCGCCGTGGTGTACGTCGCCGCGAGGGCGCAGCCGGCGAGCAGGACGTAGAACGTGATCCTGGGGGTCGTGACCGCCGTCAGGACCGCGATCATCGCCCAGCGCTCGCCGATGGGCAGAACGATCATCCGGCGTACCCAGACCGTCCAGCCGACGCTGTCCAGCTTGTCGGAGAGCGCGGCGGTGGGGCTGGTGTTGGCGGTGGCGTCGTGGTTGGCCTCGTTGAAGGAGAAGTCGACCACGTGCCGGCAGGTCTGGAGAATCATCGCGCCCAGGGCCAGAGCCCAGACGTCGTCGCCGCCGCGGGCGGCACCCAGCGCGAGGCCGGCGTAGTAGGCGTACTCCTTCGCCCGGTCGAAGGTGGCGTCCAGCCAGGCGCCGAGGGTGGAGTACTGAAGCGAGTAGCGGGCCAGTTGGCCGTCGGCGCAGTCCAGCACGAACGAGGCGATGAGCAGCACGCCGGCGGCGACGAAACCGCCGCGGGTGCCGGTGGCGGCGCAGCTCGCGGCTATGAGCGCGGTGAGCAGGGAGGCCGTGGTGACCTGGTTGGGGGTCAGGCCGCGGCGGGCGCACCAGCGGGCGACGTAGCGCGAGTACGGGCTGATGAGGAAGGTGGTGAAGAAGCCGTCGCGGGCCTTGACGGCCGACTTCAGGCGGACGGTCTCGTCGTCGACGGCGGCCACGGCCTGCCGTGCCTCGTTGCGGGTCTGGGGGTCCTCGGGTACGGCGGCGACGAGAGTGCCGAGCACGGGGCGGTGCACCTCGGAGCCGTCGGCGTCCAGGGCTTCGGAGATCCGGTCGGCGAGGCCGGCGACGGCGACCGCGGTGTCGCCGCCGGCGGAGTTCTCGCGGGCCATCGCGCGGGTCAGCGCCTGGCGGCCGGCCGGGCGGGCGGTCACCGCGCCGGGGACGGCGGCGAGCGGGAAGCGGGGGTCGGTCAGGCCCAGACGCAGCGCGTGCAGATGGCCGACGAACCGGGCGTCGACGATGGCGACCCGCTGGTCACCGGGCACCTGGGCGAGCACCGTCTCGGCGTCGGTGCCGTCGGATGCGACCCGCACGTCGAATCCGAGGGACCGCAGATCGCCCTCGATCGACGATCCGGGGACCGGCTGACCGGTCAGGATGGCGGTCGACAACGAACTCACTCCCTGGGGGCCGACGCGCCCGCGCCGGTCATGTGCATATAGGGGCACCGCCTGCCTGTGGCACCCGGGCGGCATGTCGGCAGAGGCTATCGGATGGCCGGAAGCCCGCGTTCACCGCCCGTTCACCGGTCTGATCGACGTGGTCTGCCGCAGCCTTCGCCGCGATCATCATGGGCGATCCGGCCGCCGGGCCACAAACTCCGCACCAGATCGGGCATTCCTCACATCCGACTCCGGCATGGATGGGACGGCCACGACATGACCGATCACCAGACGGCCTCCTTCGGCGTCCGGGGCCGGCTGCCGCACCATGGCGCCCGACCCGTCCGCGCACCCTGACCTGCGGTTCGTTTACGCAGGTCAGGGCACATGACAACGGTGTTCAGTGCCGCGTTGCCCCATACCCCCCACCCGTAGTTCACTGTGATCCGGGACGCAATACGGAAAGGGCGGTCATCCCATGGGGGCCGGTCACGACCACGGGCACACGCACGGCGTAGGAGCAGGCGGCACGGCGGGCGCAGCGCACCGCGGCACGCTGCGCATCGCGCTGTCGATCACGCTCACCGTGATGGTGGTGGAGATCGTCGGCGGCATGCTCGCCGACTCGCTGGCGCTGGTCGCTGACGCCGCCCACATGGCCACCGACGCCCTCGGTCTCGGTATGGCGCTGCTGGCCATCCACTTCGCCAACCGCCCGCCGAGCCGGAACCGCACCTTCGGCTTCGCCCGCGCGGAGATCCTCGCCGCGCTCGCCAACTGCCTGCTGCTCCTCGGCGTCGGCAGCTATGTGCTCTACGAGGCGATCCAGCGGTTCCTCACCCCGACTCCCACCCATGGCGGGCTGATGATCGTGTTCGGCGGGATCGGCCTGGTGGCGAACTCGATCTCCCTCATGCTCCTGATGCGCGGCCAGAAGGAGAGCCTGAACGTGCGCGGTGCCTTCCTGGAGGTGGCCGCGGACGCGCTCGGCTCGGTGGCCGTCATGCTCTCGGCGACGGTGATCCTGCTCACCGGCTGGCAGGCCGCCGACCCCGTCGCCTCCCTCCTCATCGGCCTGCTGATCGTGCCGCGCACCTTCCGGCTGCTGCGCGAGACGCTCGACGTACTGCTGGAGGCTGCCCCGAAGAACGTCGACATGGAAGAGGTGCGGGAGCACATCCTGGCACTGGACGGCGTGGAGGACGTGCACGACCTGCACGCCTGGACGATCACCTCGGGTCTGCCGGTGCTCTCCGCGCACGTGGTCGTCCGGTCCGACGCGCTCAGCGCCACCGGCCACGAGAAGCTGCTGCACGAGCTCCAGGGCTGCCTCGGGGACCACTTCGACGTGGAGCACTGCACCTTCCAGCTGGAGCCGAGCGGGCACGCGGAGCACGAGGCCCGGCTGTGCCACTGAGGGGACACTCCCCGCGCTCCTGACCGCAGAGGGCGCCCGGCGCGCACGGCGCCCGTGCCGGTACACGGAGGCGCGGTGTGCGCCCGTGTCCTCTCCGCGGGGGCGCCCGGACGGTTCCGGGCCTGCCCGTCCGGGCACGATCACCTACGGTGCCCGGCCCGTGACAGTCGCGGCCCACGGTGCCTCGCGGGACATGCGGAGTGCCGGGAAGTGCCGGGAGTGCCGGTTTCGTACGGCAGACTTGGGACTCGAGGACCGAAGTGAAGGATGGGTATGCCGACCACACCTGCCACCGCGAAGCACAGCTCGTCGAACGGCGCCGCGGACGCGATCTTGCTGGAACTGGTCGACGAGGACGGCGTGACGATCGGCACCGCGGAGAAGCTCTCCGCCCACCAGCCACCGGGACGCCTGCACCGCGCCTTCTCCGTATTCCTGTTCGACAACCGCGGCAGGCTGCTGCTCCAGCAGCGGGCGCTGGGCAAGTACCACTCCCCCGGCGTGTGGTCCAACAGCTGCTGCGGTCACCCCTACCCCGGCGAGGCGCCCATGGCGGCGGCGGCCCGGCGTACGTACGAGGAGCTGGGGATCTCCCCGTCGCTGCTCGCCGAGGCGGGCACGGTCCGCTACCACCACCCGGACCCGGACTCGGGCCTGGTGGAGCAGGAGTACAACCACCTCTTCGTCGGCCTGGTGCAGTCCCCGCTGCGGCCCGACCCGGAGGAGGTCGGCGCCACGGCGTTCGTGACGCCCGCCGAGCTGACGGAGCGGCACGCGCGGGACACCTTCTCCGTCTGGTTCCCGACCGTGCTGGACGCGGCCCGTCCCGCGATCAGGGAACTGACGGGGCCCGCCGGCTGGTGAGCCGGGCCTCAGGGGTGCTGTTCCGGCTGGTGCGCGGGTTTGAGCGGCAGGGCGGCCCAGATCACCTTGCCGCCGCTCGCGGTGTGCTCGACGTCGCAGACCCCGCCGGCCTCCCGCGCGATCTCACGGACCAGGAGCAGCCCGCGCCCGCCGGTCCGCCCGTGGTCGGTCTCCAGGGCGGTCGGGCGGTAGGGGTGGTTGTCCTCCACGGACACCCGCACCCACTCGGCGCCGACCGCGACCTCCACGGCGAGCATCGGCGACAGCAGTGCCGCGTGCCGTACGGCGTTCGTGACCAGCTCGGACACGATCAGCAGCAGCCCGTGGACCAGGTCGTCCGAGACCGGGACGCCCTGGCGCAGCAGCAGGTCCCGGACCGCGTGCCGGGCCTGCGGGACCGAGGCGTCGACGGCGGGCGCGGTGAACCGCCAGACTCCCTCGTACGGCAGCGGATCCGGGGGTACGTCGTGGGGTACGTCGTGGAGGGGTGCCCCCGCGCCGCCCTCCGGGCGTGAGCCGTACCCGCGCCCGTGGTTGTCCATCGTCCGGTCGCCACCCTCGCGCTCGATTGTCACCACACGTCGAGTGTTGGTAACGCACCGCTCTCAGCCCAAGGACTGAACACAAGTCAGCGTGTTTCAAGCGCCTTGTGACCGTTGGCGTACGAATCCGTCACGCCAGGGATCGGTCCTGTCCCGTCCCCGCCGACATCGCGAACTTTTCGGGTTGTACGGTCCACGTGCCCCCGCGCACGGACCGCCAGGACGGCTAGTGCTGTGACCGGAAAGGTTCACCGGCTCGCGACGCCCGGCACGGCACTCCCCCAGCCTTCGGCCGGGGGTACCCCCACGCCGCGTTGTCGCATCACCCGAGTACCTCCAGTACGCGGGCAATGCTCCGCCTTGCGAGGCTCCCCCACTGCCTGAACGGCGTGGGAGGTGCCCCCAGCACCGGACGCCGTGAGCTTCCCGGCAAACCTTCCCGGCCACAGCACTAGGCCGTCCGGTCGGAGACCATGCCGACGATGCGGCGGCCGCCGAAGCCGGTCGCGATCAGGCCGAGGCCGTCGAAGAGGAGGGCGAGGGAGAAGAACGCGCCGATGACGTACTGGCTGCTGCTCGGCCAGGAGGCCAGCACCATGACGCCCAGCAGCAGGTAGAAGGCGCCCAGCAGCAGCGTCCAGCCGAACTGGGGGCCGCGCACCACGACGCTGCCGACCACCCGGAACAGGCCGCCGGTCAGGAACAGCAGGGCCGCGAACATGGTGAGCGCGGCGGCGGTCGCGTGCGGATGGCCGATGACCACCACGCCCGCCGCGATGTTCAGGGCGGCCACGATGACACCGAGCCAGAAGAAGTTCGAGCCGCGCGCCTGGACCGCGTGCAGCAGCCCGACCAGCCCGCCGATCAGCAGCAGCCAGCCGAACAGCAGCATGGAGGTGAGCGTCACGGCGGCCGTGTAGACGAGCCCGACGAGTCCGGCGACCACCAGAAGCACCCCCAGTCCGGCGAGCCAGCCGAAATCGCGGCGCATCCTCGCCGTCTCGCTGCGGGGCTTGGTGAACCTGGCCATCGGCGCCTCCTCAAAGCCGCACGATCCCCCCGGTCTCCACCCTTTGTTCCGTTTTCTGCCGTGTCGTAACTGTCCCCCACCCCTTCTTGATCAAACGCTCGGCCGGGCGGATAGCATCCGGCGCATGGAGCCGCAGTTGCTGCACGACGTCACCGACGCGGTGGCCACCGTCGTGGTCCACCACCCGGCCAAGCGCAACGCGATGACCGCCGCGATGTGGCGGGCGCTGCCACCGCTCCTGGACGGCCTCGCGGCCGATCCGGACGTCCGGGCGCTGGTGCTGACGGGGTCGGGCGCGACGTTCTGCGCCGGCGCCGACATCTCCACGCTGCGCGACTCGCCGCGGGAGGCGCAGCGCCTGGCGGGGCGGGCCGAGGAGGCGCTCGCCGCGTTCCCCAAGCCGACGCTGGCGGCGGTGCGCGGGTACTGCGTGGGCGGTGGCGCCCAGCTCGCGGCGGCCTGCGACCTGCGGTTCGCCGAGGCGGGCGCGCTGTTCGGGGTGACGCCGGCCAAGCTGGGCATCGTCTACCCCGCCTCCTCCACCCGCCGTCTGGTCTCCCTGGTGGGCCCGGCGACCGCCAAGTACCTGCTCTTCTCGGGCGAGTTGATCGACGCGGAGCGCGCGCTGCGCACCGGCCTGGTCGACGAGGTGCTGCCCGAGGGCGAACTCGCCAAGCGGATCACGGAGTTCACCAGGATCCTCACCGCGCGCTCGCAGCTGACGCAGGCCGCGGCGAAGGAGTTCGCGGACGGCCGCACGGACCGCGACGCCCACTGGGCCGAGCAGGCACACGCGAGCGACGACACCGCGGAGGGGGTCACCGCGTTCCTGGAACGCCGGACCCCCCGGTTCACCTGGAGCGTGCGGTAGGCGGCCGCCTACGTCAGCGTGAAGCGGCTGTTGGCGCGGAACTCCTCGACGAGGTGCGCGGGCGCCTTCTCCGGGGATCCGGCGTCGTAGGGCGGCTGCGGGTCGTACTCGGTCAGCAGCTGGACGGCCTGGGCGTGTTCGTCGCCGGCGATCCGGCCGAGCAGCGTCAGGCCCATGTCGATGCCCGAGGAGACGCCGGCGGCCGTGACGTACTTGCCGTCGAAGACGACCCGCTCCCCCGTGGGCTCGGCGCCGAAGCGCCTCAGCTGGTCGAGGGCCAGCCAGTGCGAGGTGGCGCGGCGGCCGTCCAGGAGCCCGGCGGCGGCGAGCAGCAGTGAGCCGGTGCACACGGAGGTGGTCCAGGTGCTGGTGGCGTCGGCGGTGCGCAGCCAGTCCAGCAGGGTCTCGTTCTCCATCTGAGCCGACTGGCCGGGGCCGCCCGGGACGACGACGATGCCGGGGTCCGTGACCTCGTCCAGGGTCCGGTCGGCGGTGAGCGCGAGGTGCCCGGTCTCGGTGCGGACGGGTCCGGTCCGTTCGGCGACGAAGACGGTCCGCGCGCCCGGAAGCCTGCCGAGGGTCTCGTACGGGCCCACGGCGTCCAGGGCGGTGAAGCGGTCGAAGAGGACGATGGCGATCTGCACGGATTTCCCTCCGGTGGGTGTCAGGTGGTGGCGGGAGCGGGGCGGAACCGCCGCCGGTACTCGGCCGGGGCGGCGCCCAGCACCTTGACGAACGCGCGCCGCATGGCCTCCGGCGTGCCGTAGCCGCTGGCGCGGGAGATCTCCTCGACGCCGTCGGCGGTGTCCTCCAGGAGCCGGCGGGCGTGTTCGAGGCGGACCCGGTCGACGTAGCGGCCGGGGGTCGTGCCGGTCTCCGCCCGGAACGCGCGGGCGAAGT
Source organism: Streptomyces sp. NPDC091412 (assembly GCF_044756885.1). Classification (NCBI taxonomy): domain Bacteria; kingdom Bacillati; phylum Actinomycetota; class Actinomycetes; order Kitasatosporales; family Streptomycetaceae; genus Streptomyces; species Streptomyces sp. NPDC091412. The sequence goes on from NZ_JBIVTV010000005.1 coordinate 355,997, forward strand.
GGCGCGGCGAGAGGCGGGCACGGGCGGCGAGCGCCTCGACGGACAGGTCGTCCGCCGGATGCTCGGTGATCCACTGCTGTACGTCCCGCAGGGGCTCGCGCCGGGCCGTCTGCGCGGCGAGCTGGGCGCTGAACTGGGCCTGGTTGCCGGGCCGGCGCAGGAAGACCACCAGGTGGCGGGCGACGCTCAGCGCGACGTCACGGCCGAGGTCCTCCTCGACGAGCGCGAGGGTCAGGTCGATGCCGCAGGTCACGCCGGCCGAGGTCGCCACGTCCCCGTCGCGCACGTAGACCGGGTCGGCGTGGACGTCGACGGCGGGGTGGTCGCGGGCGAGCTTGGCGCAGTACGCCCAGTGGGTCGTGGCCCGGCGGCCGTCCAGCAGGCCCGCCTCGGCCAGCAGGATCGCGCCGGTGCACACCGAGACCAGGCGCGCGGCACCCGGCCCGTGCGCGCGGACCCAGTCGACCAGCCGCGGGTCCGGCCGGCGGGTGCCCTCCCCGCCGGGCACGAGCAGCGTGTGCGGCGCGGGCGCCTCGGCGAGCGGCGAGTCCGGTACCAGGGTCAGGCCGCTGGAGCTGCGTACGGGACCGCCGTCCAGGGAGGCCGTGTGGATGCGGTACGCCCCTGGTGCGTGCCGGTCGGCACCGGCGAAGACCTCCACGGGGCCGGTGACGTCGAGGCTCTGGACGCCGTCGAAGAGGACGACGAGAACGGTTCGCTGCGCCATGCGACCGATTCTTCGCCGGCCGGAGGAGGGCCGCAATGACGGGTTTCCCACCTTTCCCGCCATGCCCGGCCCCGTCTCCGCCGGTACGGGTGCGCCTCGCCGGGTGGCGCCCTGCGGCCCGGTTGTCGGCGGGGCCTGCCACAATTGCGGCGCACACCGGAGTGGAGAAGGCGGTACGGGATCGTGACGACACCCCTCACAGCGTCCATCGAGGGCAGGATCGCCGAGGAGCTCGGCGTACGGGAGCGGCAGGTCAAGGCCGCCGTGGAGCTGCTGGACGGCGGTTCGACGGTGCCCTTCATCGCCCGCTACCGCAAGGAAGCGACCGAGATGCTCGACGACGCGCAACTGCGCACGCTCGAGGAGCGGCTGCGCTATCTGCGGGAACTGGAGGAGCGGCGGACGGCGATCCTGGAATCGGTGCGCGAGCAGGGCAAGCTCACCGAGGAACTGGAGGCGCAGATCCGCGGCGCCGAGACCAAGGCGCGGCTGGAGGACGTGTACCTGCCGTACAAGCCGAAGCGGCGGACCAAGGCGCAGATCGCCCGGGAGGCGGGCCTGGAGCCGCTGGCCGAGGGCCTGCTCGGCGACCCGGGCGTGGAGCCGCTCGCGGCGGCCGCCGCCTTCGTCGACGCGGACAAGGGCGTCGCCGATCCGCAGGCGGCCCTGGACGGCGCGCGGGCGATCCTCACCGAGCGGTTCTCGGAGGACGCCGACCTGATCGGCGAGCTGCGCGAGCGCATGTGGGTGCGCGGGCGGCTGGCCGCCAAGGTGCGGGAGGGCAAGGAGGAGGCGGGCGCCAAGTTCGCCGACTACTTCGACTTCGCCGAGCCGTTCACCGAGCTGCCCTCGCACCGGATCCTGGCGATGCTGCGGGGCGAGAAGGAGGAGGTCCTGGACCTCGTCCTGGAGCCGGAGGAGCCGGTGGACGGCCCCTCCTCGTACGAGGGGATGGTGGCCCACCGGTTCGGGATCGCCGACCGCGGCCGGCCCGCCGACAAGTGGCTCCAGGACACGGTCCGCTGGGCCTGGCGCACCCGGATCCTCGTCCACCTGGGCATCGACCTGCGCCTGCGGCTGCGCACGGCCGCGGAGGACGAGGCGGTGAACGTGTTCGCGGCCAACCTGCGCGACCTGCTGCTCGCCGCGCCGGCCGGCACCCGCTCGACCCTCGGCCTGGACCCCGGGTTCCGTACGGGTGTGAAGGTCGCCGTGGTCGACGCGACCGGCAAGGTCGTCGCCACCGACGTCGTCCACCCGCACGTTCCGGCCAACAGGTGGGACGAGGCCGTCGCCAAGCTGGCCCGGCTGGCCAAGGAGCACGCGGTCGAACTGATCGCGATCGGCAACGGCACGGCGTCCCGGGAGACCGACAAGCTGGCCGCCGACGTCATCACCAGGCACCCGGAGCTGAAGCTCACCAAGGTGATGGTGTCGGAGGCGGGCGCGTCCGTGTACTCCGCGTCGGCGTACGCCTCGCGGGAACTGCCCGACATGGACGTCTCCCTGCGCGGCGCGGTCTCCATCGCCCGCCGGCTCCAGGACCCCCTGGCCGAACTGGTCAAGATCGACCCCAAGTCGATCGGTGTCGGTCAGTACCAGCACGACCTGTCCGAGGTGAAGCTGTCCCGCTCCCTGGACGCGGTGGTCGAGGACTGTGTGAACGGCGTCGGCGTGGACGTGAACACCGCGTCCGTACCGCTGCTCGCGCGCGTCTCCGGCGTCACCTCGGGACTCGCCGAGAACATCGTGGCGCACCGGGACGCCAACGGGCCGTTCACGTCGCGGGCACAGCTGAAGAACGTCTCGCGGCTCGGTCCGAAGGCCTACGAGCAGTGCGCGGGCTTCCTGCGGATCCGCGGCGGCGACGACCCGCTGGACACCTCCAGCGTGCACCCCGAGTCCTACCCCGTGGTCCGCCGGATGGTGAAGACCACGGGCCAGGAGGTCGCCTCGCTCGTCGGCAACTCCGGGGTGCTGCGCTCGCTCAGGGCGGCCGACTTCGTGGACGACACGTTCGGTCTGCCGACGGTGACCGACATCCTGCGTGAGCTGGAGAAGCCGGGGCGTGACCCGCGGCCCGCGTTCAGGACGGCCACCTTCAAGGAGGGCGTCGAGAAGATCTCCGACCTGGCGTCCGGGATGGTCCTGGAGGGCGTGGTGACGAACGTGGCGGCGTTCGGCGCGTTCGTCGACGTCGGCGTCCACCAGGACGGTCTGGTGCACGTCTCGGCGATGTCGAAGCAGTTCGTGAAGGATCCGCGGGACGTCGTCAAGCCCGGTGACATCGTCAAGGTGAAGGTGCTGGACGTCGACATCCCGCGCAAGCGGATCTCGCTGACGCTGCGTCTGGACGACGAGGCGGCGGCGCAGGACCGCCAGGCTCAGGGCGACGGCGGCGAGCGCCGCCGGCGCGGCGGGCGCCCGCCGCAGCAGCGCCAGGGCCGCGGTGGCGGTGGCAGCGGTGGCGGCGGCGGCTCGCGCCAGGCACCCCCGCCCGCCAACAGCGCGATGGCCGACGCCCTGCGCCGCGCGGGCCTCCTCGACCCGAAAAACGCCCGCCGCTGACCCACCCGCCCCCGGACTCGCACCACCGTCGGTGGGCGGGTCCGGGGGCGAGCCTGCCGAACCGGCCGGTGACGGTCGGCGGTTGACGACCGCTACGGATGGACCGCCGACCGGACGTTACGGGCCCGCCGATGACCGGCCGGTCACGGCGGGTCACGGACGGGCCGGTGGCTGCGAGCAGTCGACCGGCCGGCGGCTGCCGGTAGTTGGCCGGGCCGGGCCGGGTGGGCCCGTTGGCCGCCCGTAGCAGCGCCGGACCGTCGACGGGGCGGCAGTGGCCACCCCGTTGGCCCGGCTCGTGGCGGCGGGGCGGTGCGGCCGGTGCCGGCGGGGGCGTTATCGCGGCGGGTGCTGGCCCGGGGGGAGTTCGGTGTGCGGGCGTGGGGTCGCGCCCGGGGGCGGCGGGCCTGGCTGGAAGGCGGCGTTGGGCCGCCCTGTTCGCATCACGTCCTCGAGTTGCCTGTGTATGGCCGTGGCCGCGTCCCGTACGCGTGCGGGCACGTCGCCTCGCTCGGCTACGAGCTGGTGATAAATGGGGGCGTCTTGGAACATGGGTGACCATGCCTTCCGATCTGCGGTTTCGTTCCGGTGGGCAACGGTGACCGAGTGTAAGACCCCGCGTCGGAGCGTTCACCGCGGGTCCCGCCAGGGCGGCACAAGGCCTAGCGTTCCGTCACTTTGCCCGCGGCGACCTCCAGTCGGCGGGTGACGCGTACGGCGTCGAGCATGCGGCGGTCGTGGGTGACCAGCAGCAGGGTGCCCTGGTAGGAGTCCAGGGCCGATTCCAGTTGCTCGATGGCCGGCAGGTCCAGGTGGTTGGTGGGCTCGTCCAGGACCAGGAGGTTGACGCCCCTGCCCTGGAGGAGAGCGAGCGCGGCCCGGGTGCGCTCGCCCGGGGAGAGCGTCGCGGCGGGACGCGTCACATGGTCCGACTTCAGGCCGAACTTGGCGAGCAGCGTGCGCGCCTCCACCGGTTCGGTGTCCGGCACCGCCGCGCAGAAGACGTCCAGCAGGGCCTCGGGGCCGTGGAAGAGGCGGCGGGCCTGGTCGACCTCACCGACCAGCACACCGGAGCCCAGGGCCGCGTGCCCGGCGTCCACCGGGATCCGCCCCAGCAGTGCGCCCAGCAGTGTCGACTTGCCCGCGCCGTTGGCGCCCGTGACCGCCACCCGGTCCGCCCAGTCGATCTGGAGGGACACCGGGCCGAGTACGAAGCCGCCGCGGCGCACCTCCGCGTCCCGGAGCGTGGTGACGACCGCGCCCGACCTCGGGGCCGACGCGATCTCCATGCGCAGCTCCCACTCCTTGCGCGGCTCCTCGACGACCTCCAGGCGCTCGATCATGCGCTGGGTCTGGCGGGCCTTCGCGGCCTGCTTCTCACTGGCCTCGCTGCGGAACTTGCGGCCGATCTTGTCGTTGTCACCGCCCGCCTTGCGCCGGGCGTTCTTCACGCCCTTGTCCATCCAGGCGCGCTGCGTCTGGGCGCGGTCCTGGAGGGCGGCCCGCTTGTCGGCGTACTCCTCGTAGTCCTCGCGGGCGTGCCGACGGGCCACCTCCCGCTCCTCCAGATAGGCCGCGTAGCCGCCGCCGTAGAGGTTGATCCGCCGCTGGGCGAGGTCGAGTTCGAGGACCTTGGTGACGGTGCGGGTGAGGAACTCGCGGTCGTGGCTGACGACGACGGTCCCGGCGCGCAGCCCGGTCACGAACCGCTCCAGGCGTTCCAGGCCGGCCAGGTCGAGGTCGTTGGTCGGCTCGTCGAGCAGGAAGACGTCGTAGCGGGACAGCAGCAGCGAGGCCAGTCCCGCGCGGGCCGCCTGGCCGCCCGAGAGGGACGTCATGGGCTGGTCGAGGCCGACGGCCAGGCCGAGTGAGTCGGCGACCTCCTCGGCGCGTTCGTCGAGGTCGGCGCCGCCGAGGCCGAGCCACCGCTCCAGGCTGGTCGCGTACGCGTCGTCCGCGCCCGGCGCTCCCTCGACGAGGGCCTGCGTGGCCTCGTCCATGGCCCGCTGGGCCCCGGCCACCCCGGTGCGCCGGGCCAGGAACTCCCGTACGGTCTCCCCGGGCCTCCGCTCCGGCTCCTGGGGAAGGTGCCCGACGCTCGCCGCCGGCGGGGACAGGGTGACCTCGCCCTGTTCCGGGGTGCTCAGCCCGGCGAGCATCCTGAGCAGCGTGGACTTGCCCGCGCCGTTGGCGCCGACCAGCCCGATCACGTCCCCGGGCGCGACGACGAGGTCCAGTCCGGCGAACAGCGCGCGGTCGCCGTGCCCGGCGGTGAGGTTCTTGGCAACGAGGGTGGCAGTCATCAGAGGACCGATCCTAATGGCCGTGCCCCGGCGCGCTCAGTGCGCCACCTCCGCAACCAGCACGCCCCCCGCCGTCCGCGCCACCACGAAGGACCTGCCCTTCACCTCCCCGGCGTCCAGCGCGAGCCGGTGCCGGCCCGGCTCCAGGACGCCGTCGAAGACCTCCTGGGTATGGCTGCGATGGAACCGGTCGAGGCGGTGGACGGTGAGCCGGACCCGGCAGGCGGAGGTGACCTCGACGTCCACCGCGCCGGGCGCGGCCGCCAGCCGGGTGAGCCGGCGCCGCTCCACGGGACCGCGGTCCAGGGCCTGTTCGACCTGGGCGACCAGGAGCGGCACGATCGGGACCGGCCCGTCGACGTGGGCCACATCGGCCCCCGCGCGCTCGAAGGCGCCCCGGACGGCGGCGCGTTCGGCCGGGCCCACCGCCGGGCCGAAGACGACGGCACCGTACTGGAGCAGTTCGCCGGCGTGGACGTGGAGCGCGTCGCGGGTGATGTCGGCGCCGATGCCGATGGCGCGCAGGGCGGCGGCGAGTCTGGCGAGGACGGCGACCCGGGCCCCGACGAGCAGCACCCGGCGGCGAGGCGCGGGGCCACCGCCGTCCAGCAGCGCGCCAAGTGCCGCGCGGTACTCGGCGCCGGCGAAACGGAACGGGCCGATGCCGTGGTAGCCGTCCCGTTCCAGGTCGGCGTGTTCGTCCGTCTGCCAGGCGAAGTCCCGCCAGACGTAGTCCGCGTCGTCCGCGCCGGTCCTCTCGATGACGGCGGTGACCGCGCCGCAGGCCAGGTCCTCGCACTCGGGGCAGCCGTAGATGAGGTACCGGCCGCCCGGCAGCGGCGCCTCGCTGTCCAGCAGCAGGCCGCGCACCTGGGCGGCGAGGATGGCGGGCGGGATGTCGGAGGCGAGCGGGGAGACCGCGTCCAGGTCGGCGAGCCGGAACAGCAGGGGCCGTCCGTCCACGACGAAGTCCACGAAGTCCCGGTGGAGCTGGTGACCGCCGTCGGCGAGGATCTCCCCGGGACGCGTCGCCGGGGCCAGGCCGAAGGTCGTGTACTCGGCAGGCATGCCGTGAGTATTCCCGGCCCGGGGGCGAGGTGAGCACGGAGTGCGCCTTCCGCTACCGTGCGCCGCGTGGACAGTGGGCCGGGTATCGAGGTGGTGGTGGTCGGCGGCGGCGTCATCGGACTGACGACGGCCGTCGTGCTGGCCGAGCGCGGCCGGCGGGTACGGGTGTGGACGCGTGAGCCGCCCGAGCGGACGACGTCGGCGGTCGCCGGGGCGCTGTGGTGGCCGTACCGGATCGAGCCGGAGTCGCTCGTCGGGGAGTGGTCGCTCGAATCCCTGGCGGTGTACGGGGAGTTGGCCGGGCGTTCCGACGAGACGGGCGTACGCCTGGTCGAGGGCGTGCACGGCGGGACGCGGCTCGACTCGCTGGGGCCGTGGGCGGCGCGGGTGCCCGGCCTGCGCCCGGCGCACGCCGGGGAGTGGGCGGCGGGCACGGCGCTGTGGGCGCGGCTTCCGCTGATCGACATGCCGGCTCATCTGGCGTGGCTGCGGGAGCGGTTGACCGCGGCGGGCGGCATCGTGGAGGAACGGGAAGTGACGGATCTGGCGGCGGTCGGCGCCCCGGTCGTCGTGAACTGCACCGGCCTCGGCGCCCGTGCGCTCGTCCCCGATCCCGCGATGCGTCCCGTGCGCGGTCAGCTCGTCGTCGTGGAGAACCCGGGGATCGCGACGTGGCTGACGTCCGTCGACCCCGCCTCGGATTCCCCCACCTACGTCTTCCCGCAGCCGGGCCGGCTCCTCCTCGGCGGCACGGCCGAGGAGGACGACTGGTCGCTGACGCCCGATCCGGCGGTGGCCGAGCGGATCGTCGAGCGGTGTGCGGCCCTCCGGCCGGAGATCGCCGGGGCGCGGGTGCTGGAGCACCGGGTCGGGCTGCGGCCGACCCGGCACGCGGTACGGCTGGAGCGCGAGGAACTGCCGGACGGGCGGGTGCTGGTGCACAACTACGGGCACGGCGGGGCCGGGGTCACCGTGGCCTGGGGCTGTGCGCGCCGGGCGGCCGCGCTGGCGTACCCGGCCGCCTGAGCGGGTTGGGGCGGGAAAGGCCCCTGAGCATGTTTCACCCATGACGGCCGAATGGCGATCGTGTGACGGGGGTGGGCATGGACACGCCCGCGACCACCGGGACTCAATAGGCTCCGAACGAACCTCGTGCCCCTATGACTTGGAGCTGACGTGCACCGCAGAATGATCGCGCCGGGCGCACTGGCGGCGGCCACCCTGCTGCTGGCGATCCCGGCATCGGCCGCGAGCCACTCCCCCGGCGCGCCGGGCATCGGCGACCCCTACTACCCGTACTACGGCAACGGCGGATACGACGTCTCCCACTACGACCTCAGGCTGAAGTACCAGCCGGCCACGGACGAGCTGGAGGGCACGGCGACGATCGAGGCGCGGACCACGCAGGACCTGTCCAGCTTCGACCTGGACTTCCTGCTGGACGTCAGCGAGGTGCGGGTCAACGGCGCGACGGCCGCCTTCGCCGCCTCCGGTCAGCACGAACTGGTGGTCACCCCGAAGAAGCCGCTGGCCAGGAACACGCCGATCACCGTGGTGGTCCGCTACAGCGGGGTGCCGTCCACGAAGAGCGCGTACGGCTTCACCACCTGGCACCGCACCCCGGACGGCGGGATCGCAGCGGACGAGCCGGAGGCGGCCTGGTGGTGGTTCCCGAGCAACGACCACCCGAGTGACAAGGCCACCTATGACGTGTCGGTGGCCGTGCCGGACGGCACGCAGGCGATCTCCAACGGCACCCTCCAGTCGACCGCCTCGCAGCTCGGCTGGACCCGGTACAACTGGCGCCAGAACAAGCCGCAGGCCACGTATCTGGCCACGCTCGCGATCGGGAAGTTCGACATCACGACGGGCACGTCGGAGGGCGGCGTCCCCGTCCTCAACGCCTACAGCAGGGACCTCGGCGACAACGCGGGGGCGGCGCGCGCGAGCGTCGAGCGCACCGGGGAGATCGTCGACTGGCTGAGCGGCTATTTCGGGCCGTATCCGTTCAGCTCGGCCGGCGGCTATGTGCCGAACACGACGACCGGGTACGCGCTGGAGACCCAGACCCGGGTGTACTACAGCCCGAGGCAGTTCGCCAACGGCTCCAACACGTCCGTCGTCGTGCACGAGCTGGCCCACCAGTGGTACGGCGACAGCGTGTCGCTCAAGGGCTGGAAGGACATCTGGATCAACGAGGGCTTCGCGCGCTACGCCCAGTGGCTGTGGTCCGAGCACGAGGGGGAGGGCACCGCGCAGGAGCTGGCGGACTGGGTCTACGCCTCGCACCCCGCCGACGACCCCTTCTGGACGGTCGCGCCGGGCGACCCGGGTCCGGACGACCAGTTCGACATCGCGGTCTACGACCGGGGCGCGCTCGCCGTCCAGGCGCTGCGCAACGAGATCGGCGACAAGGCGTTCTTCGCCCTCCTGAAGGGCTGGCCGAAGAAGCACGCGTACGGCAACGCCTCCGTGGCCGACTTCCAGGAGTACGCCGAGAAGATCTCCGGCAAGCCGCTCGCGGCCCTCTTCGACACGTGGCTGTTCCAGCCGTCCAAGCCGGCCGCCCCGGCCGCGCGCGCGGCGTCCCTGGCGACGACGCCGGCGGCTCCCGAGCAGCCGAGGTCGTGGAAGAAGATCGAGGCGACGAACGACGTGCACACGAGGTGACCCACGGCCGGGCGGCAGGGACGGACCCCGGGCCGCCCGGCCTCACCCCTCGTGGTCGTACACCGTCACCGCGATCCCCCGGCGCACCAGCCGCTTGTCGATCAGCGGCTCGATCCGGTCCCAGGTGCCGCCGGCCAGGCCGCAGCCGATCCGGGGCATGTGGACGGACGCGTCGAGCTCGGCCGCACGGACCGCGAGCCGGTCCAGTGCGGTGTCGATCGCCTCGTACCGCACGGGCGCGACGGCCTCGCCTCTGCGCCGGATGCCACGTTGGCCGATCATGTTGGCCACCCACACATCCGGCTCCACCCGGACGAGCTGGACGGCGCCGAGGCCGAAGTCGTTGTCCGCACGGTCCCGGTACCAGGCCCGGTAGGCGGCCTCCGGCTCCGGCCGGCGCCGGGAGAGGGCCTGGACGAAGCCCCTCCCCCAGGCGCCGATGTCGTTGCAGACGTGGGCCATCACCTTCACGCCCTCGGCCGAGGGCTCGGTGGCGTCACCCCGGATGTACGTGATCTCCGGCATGACGCCACCGTACGGGGTGGCACCGACAGCGGGGTGGGGGCCGCTACTCCGTGATTTCGGAGAGCTCCCGGTCGGCCGTCCGGGAGACGCGGCGGCGGACGCCGAACCAGCCGGCGACCAGGAGGAGGGCGATCAGCGGGATCAGCAGGAGGGTCTTGCGGCCCACCTCGGGGTCGTTCCACATCATGCCGAGGCAGCCGACGAAGAACGCGATCGTGGCGATCTCGGTGACCGGGCTGCCGGGAAGGCGGAAGTGCGGGCGGGTGAGCAGGCCGGCCTTGGCGCGGCGGACGAAGACCAGGTGGCAGATCATGATCGTCACCCAGGTGCTGACGATGCCGAGGGAGGCGACGTTCAGCACGATCTCGAAGGCCTGGCTGGGCATGAGGTAGTTCAGGCCGACGCCGAGCACACAGACCGCGCAGGTCAGGAGGATGCCGCCGTAGGGGACCCGGGTGCGGCTCATCACCCCGGTGAACTTCGGAGCGGAGCCCGCCGCGGCCATGGAGCGCAGGATGCGGCCGGTGGTGTACAGGCCGGAGTTCAGCGACGACATGGCGGCCGTGAGGACGACGAGGTTCATGACGTCACCGGCCGCCGGGACGCCGATCCTCGACAGGACGGTGACGAAGGGGCTCTCCCCGGCCGAGTAGACCGAACCGGGCAGCAGCAGGGCGAGCAGGATGACCGAGCCGACGTAGAACAGGCCCACGCGCCACATGATCGAGTTCACCGCGCGCGGGATGATCTTCTCCGGCTCGGCGGTCTCACCGGCGGCGACACCGATCATCTCCAGGGCGGAGTAGGCGAAGATCACGCCCTGCATGACGAGGACGACCGGCATCACGCCGTGCGGGAAGAACCCGCCGTGGTCGGTGATCGAGCTCAGGCCCGGGGTCCTGCCGCCGACGTCGTGCTGCGTGGCCAGCAGGAAGATGCCGATCAGCATGAAGCCGACCAGGGTGGCGACCTTGATGATCGCGAACCAGAACTCCATCTCGCCGAAGATCTTCACCGAGATCAGGTTGATGGCGAGGACCACGGCGAGGGCGATCAGCGCGAGCACCCACTGCGGAACGGACGTGAACATGCTCCAGTAGTGCGTGTAGAGCGCGATCGCCGTGATGTCGGCGATACCGGTCGTCGACCAGTTCAGGAAGTACATCCAGCCGGCGACGTAGGCGCCCTTCTCACCGAGGAACTCACGCGCGTACGACACGAAGGAGCCGGACGAGGGCCGGTACAGGACCAGCTCGCCTAGGGCACGGACGACGAAGAACGCGAAGATGCCGCACACGAGGTAGGCCAGCGCGAGGGCGGGGCCCGCGTTGTGCAGGCGACCGCCCGCTCCCAGGAAGAGTCCGGTGCCGATCGCCCCACCGATGGCGATCATGTTGACGTGGCGGTGCTTGAGGTCCTTGCTGTATCCGGCGTCGCCCGCGTCAGCGGGCGTCCCGGTCGCCTGGTGGGAGGCGACCTGTGCCGTGGGCACGGCGTCCTTGCTCAAGGGTGGTTCCACTTTCTGGTGCCCGGGCGCCTGCGCCCGGGTGTCCGTACGTGATCCGGCCCGCACCACCCATGTCGCGGCACAGACCAGAAGGGCAGCTTCCCCGGCTGTCGATTCCCCTGCGATGGCGTACGTCACAGAGCGGGACTTCTCACACGCGTCATTCACTCATCGGTCACCAGCCGTACATCGGCAGGTCAGGGCTTTCACAGCATCGGTGGGACAGCGATACTGCTGCGATGACGACCGACGCCGACGAGCCGACCCTCACGATCGACGAGCTGGCCGCGCGGGCCGGCGTCACGGTGCGCACGGTCCGCTTCTACAGCGGCCGGGGCCTGCTGCCGCCGCCGGTGATCGGTCCGCGCCGGGTGGGCCGCTACGGCCGGGAGCACCTGGCGCGCCTGGCGCTGATCGAGGAGATGCAGCTGCGGGGCATGACGCTCGCCGCGATCGAGCGCCATCTGCGCCAGCTGCCGCCGGACCTCACCCCGCACGACCTGGCCATCCACCGCGCGGTGGTCGCGTCCTGGGCGCCGGACACCGTGGAGTCGCTGTCCCGGCGGGAGCTGGAGCGCCGGGCCGGCCGGCCGATCGGCGAGGAGGACGTCGAGCGGCTGGCCGCGATGAACGTCGTCGAGGCCGACGGCGAGTCCTTCCGCGTCGACTCCGGTCTGCTGCGGCTCGGCGTGGAACTCCTGGACGTACCCCTGTCCCAGGAGACGATCCTCGCCGCCCGTACGGTGCTGACCGAGCACGCGCGTACGGCCGCCCACGAGCTGTCGAAGCTGCTGCGTGACGCCGTCGCCGAACGCGACACCCGGGATGTGAAGTCCCTGTCCGCCCATATGCACCCCCTGGTGGTGCAGGCCCTGCTCACCACCTTCCAGCGCTCGCTGAAGGAGGAGCTGCGGGAGTGGCTGGACACGGCCGGGCGGGAAGGCCCCCGGGAAGCGGATCCCCGGGGGCCTCAGGAGCCGCCGTCCGGCTGAGCGGCCCGTCAGCGCGCGTCGGTGAAGGACTCCCCCTTCTCCGCCTTCGCCACCAGCAGCGCCGGCGGGGTGAACCGCTCGCCGTAGCGCTCGGCGAGTTCCCGCGCGCGTCCCACGAAGCCGGGCAGACCGGCCCCTGCCCCGGCGCCGCCGTCGTAGCCGTTGATGTACTGCAGCACCCCGCCGGTCCAGCCGGGGAAGCCGATGCCGAGGACCGAGCCGATGTTGGCGTCGGCGACGGAGGTCAGGACGCCCTCCTCCAGGAGCCTGACCGTGTCGAGCGCCTCGGCGAAGAGCATGCGCTCCTGCATGTCCCGGAACGGGATCTCGTACCCCGGTGTCGTGAAGTGCTCACGCAGACCCGGCCACAGTCCGGCGCGAGCGCCGTCCTCGCCGTAGTCGTAGAAGCCGGCGCCGCCGCCGCGGCCCGTGCGGCCGAACTCGTCGACCATGCGGTCGACGATCGCGTCCGCGGGGTGCGGGGTCCAGGTGCCGCCCGCCTCCTCCACCGCCCGCCGCGACTCGGCCCGGATCTTCCGGGGCAGGGTGAGGGTCAGCTCGTCCATCAGGGACAGCACCTTGGCCGGGTAGCCCGCCTGGGCCGCCGCCTGTTCCACCGACGCGGGCTCGATGCCCTCGCCGACCATCGCCACGCCCTCGTTGATGAACTGGCCGATGACCCGGGAGGTGAAGAAGCCGCGCGAGTCGTTGACGACGATCGGGGTCTTGTTGATCTGCCGGACCAGGTCGAAGGCGCGGGCCAGCGCCTCGTCGCCGGTGCGCTCGCCCTTGATGATCTCGACCAGGGGCATCTTGTCCACGGGTGAGAAGAAGTGCAGCCCGATGAAGTCGGCCTGGCGCTCCACGCCTTCGGCGAGCAGGGTGATCGGCAGGGTGGAGGTGTTGGAGCACAGCAGCGCGTCCGGCGCGACGACCTGCTCGATCTCCTGGAACACCTTGTGCTTGAGCGCCGGGTCCTCGAAGACGGCCTCGATCACGGCGTCGCAGCCCGCGAGGTCGGCGACCTCCGCGGTGGGCGTGATGCGGGCGAGCACCGCGTCCGCCTTCTCCTGGCTGGTACGGCCCTTGGCGACGGCCTTGGCGCACAGCTTCTCCGAGTAGCCCTTGCCCTTGGCGGCGGCCTCCGGGGACACGTCCTTCAGGACGACCTCGATGCCCGCGCGGGCGCACGCGTAGGCGATGCCCGCGCCCATCATCCCGGCGCCGAGGACGGCCACCTTGCGGACCTGGCGGGGTTCGACGCCCTGGGGCCGGCTGGCGCCGGAGTTGACGGCCTGGAGGTCGAAGAAGAACGCCTGGATCATGTTCTTCGAGGTCTGCCCCGCGGCCAGTTCGACGAAGTAGCGGGCCTCGATGACCTGGGCGGTCTCGAAGTCGACCTGGGCACCCTCGACGGCGGCGGCCAGGATGTTGCGCGGGGCCGGGTAGGGGGCGCCGTTCGTCTGCTTGCGCAGACTGGCCGGGAAGGCGGGCAGGTTGGCGGCGAACTTCGGGTTCGCCGGGGTGCCGCCCGGGATGCGGTAGCCGGGTTTGTCCCAGGGCTGGCCGGACTCGGGGTTGGCGTCGATGAAGGCGCGGGCCTTGGCCAGCAACTCCTCCTGGGAAGTGGCCACTTCGTCGACGAGCCCGTTCTCCTGGGCGCGCCGCGCGTTGTACTGGGTGCCCTGGAGCAGCACCTTGAGCAGGGCGTCGGTGATGCCCAGCAGCCGTACGGTGCGGACCACCCCGCCGCCGCCGGGGAGCAGGCCGAGGGTCACCTCGGGGCAGCCGATCCTCGTACCGGGGGTGTCGAGCGCGATCCGGTGGTGGCAGGCCAGGGCGAGTTCGTAACCGCCGCCCAGGGCCGCGCCGTTGATCGCGGCGACGACGGGCTTGCCCAGGGTCTCGATACGGCGCAGGTTCCGCTTGAGCGCGAGGCCGCCGTCGAACAGCTCCTGGGCGGTGTCCGGGGTGACCCGGATCAGGTCGCGCAGGTCGCCGCCCGCGAAGAAGGTCTTCTTCGCGGAGGTGAGGATGATGCCGCGGACGGACTCCCGCTCCGTCTCCAGCCGGTCGGCGACGGCGGCGAGGGAGTCACGGAACGCCTGGTTCATCGTGTTCGCGGACTGGTTGGGGTCGTCGAGGACGAGGGTGACGACGCCGGTGTCGTCCTGCTCCCAGCGGATGGTGGTGCTCTCGGTCATGTCGGGGTCTCCGTTGAAGTCTGGGTTCTGAGGGCGCCGCTGGGGGCGGGTCAGACGCGCTCGACGATCGTGGCGATGCCCATGCCGCCGCCGACGCAGAGGGTCGCGAGGCCGTAGCGCTTGTCCTGGCGCTCCAGTTCGTCGACGAGGGTGCCGAGGATCATCGCGCCGGTCGCGCCGAGCGGGTGGCCCAGCGCGATGGCGCCGCCGTTGACGTTGACCTTGTCCAGGGACAGGCCCATGTCCTTCACGAAGCGCAGCACGACCGCCGCGAACGCCTCGTTGATCTCGACGAGGTCGATGTCGTCGATGGTCAGGCCGGCCCTGGCGAGTGCCTTGCGGGTGGCGGGAGCGGGCCCGGTGAGCATGATGGTGGGCTCGGAGCCGGAGACGGCGGCGGAGACGATCCGCGCGCGGGGGGTGAGTCCGTACCGCTCGCCGACCTCGCGGGAGCCGATGGCGACGAGCGAGGCGCCGTCGACGATGCCGGAGGAGTTGCCCGCGTGGTGGACGTGGTCGATCTTCTCCACCCAGTGGTACTTCTGCAGGGCGACGGCGTCGAAGCCGCCCAGCTCGCCGATGTCCGCGAAGGACGGCTTGAGCGCCGCCAGCGAGTCGGCGGTGGTGCCGGGGCGCGGATGCTCGTCGTGGTCGAGGACGACGAGCCCGTTGCGGTCCCTGACCGGGACGACGGAGCGGTCGAAGCGGCCCTCCTTCCAGGCGGTGACCGCGCGCTCCTGGGACAGGGCCGCGTACTCGTCGACGTCCCGCCGGGAGAAGCCCTCGATGGTGGCGATCAGGTCGGCGCCGATGCCCTGCGGTACGAAGTTGACGGCGAGGTTGGTCATCGGGTCGTTGAACCAGGCGCCGCCGTCGGAGGCCATCGGCACCCGGGACATCGACTCGACACCGCCCGCGAGGACCAGGTCCTCCCAGCCGGAGCGCACCTTGGCGGCGGCCAGGTTGACGGCCTCCAGGCCGGAGGCGCAGAAGCGGTTCTCCTGTACACCGGCCACCGTGTCCGGCAGTCCCGCGGCGATGGCGGCGATCCGGGCGATGTCGGAGCCCTGGTCGCCGATCGGGCCGACGACGCCGAGCACGATGTCGTCGACGGCGGCCGGGTCGAGTCCGGGGAAGCGGTCGCGGATCTCGTGGATGAGGCCGACGACCAGGTCGATGGGCTTCGTGCCGTGCAGGGCGCCGTTGGCCTTGCCGCGCCCGCGGGGGGTGCGGATCGCGTCGTACACGTACGCTTCGGTGCTCACTGACAAGCCTTTCGACGAGGGTGGTGTCCTGGGGACGGTTGGGAGGACCCGGGGGCGGGTCGGGGGAGCGTGTCGCGGTCGTGGGTCCGTCAGGAGCCGTCCTCCCCCTCATCTGCCGTCCCGTCCGTCCGGGCCGTCCCGGCCGTCCTAGCCGTCCTGGCCGTCCTGGCCTCCCCGTCCTTGCCGACCTCCAGGAGTGCGGGCAGGTCCCAGTCGCGGGCCACGGTTGCCGTGCCGTCGCCGGGCTGGGCGGGGCCGGTGCGGACGGCGGTGGGGGTGGCGGAGAAGCGGGGCGCGGGGGCGGGCTGGGTGAGGCCGGAGTGCTCCGTGAAGGTGCCGCGGGCGGCGAGGTGCGGGTGGTGCGGGGCCTCGCGCAGCGACAGCACGGGGGCCACGCAGGCGTCCGAGCCCTCGAAGACCGCGGTCCACTCCTGCTGGGTGCGGGACTTGAAGCGGGCGGCGACCGCCTCGCGCAGTTCCCCCCAGCGAGTGTGGTCGGTACGGGCCCCGGCGTGCTCCGCCAGGCCGAGCAGTCCGGTGAACTCGTCGTAGAACCGCTGCTCCAGGGCGCCGACCGCCATGTACCGGCCGTCCGCGGTCTCGTAGGTGCCGTAGTAAGGGCAGCCGCCGTCCAGGAGGTTGGCCCCGCGGCGGTCCTGCCAGACGCCGGCGGCGAGCATGCCGTGGATCATCGCGGAGAGGTGGGCGGTGCCGTCGACGATCGAGGCGTCCACGACCTGTCCGGTGCCGGTCGCGCGCGCGTGGTGCAGGGCGGCGAGGACGCCGGCCACGAGATAGAGGGAGCCGCCGGCGTAGTCGCCGAGCAGGTTGGCGGGAACGGCCGGGGGCGCGTCCGGTTCGCCGATCATGCCGAGGGTGCCGGTCACGGCGATGTAGGCGATGTCGTGTCCCGCGCGCGGGGCGAGCGGTCCGTCCTGGCCCCATCCGGTCATCCGGCCGTAGACCAGCCGCGGGTTGCGGGCGTGGCAGGCCCCGGGGCCGACGCCGAGGCGCTCGGCGACGCCGGGGCGGTAGCCCTCGATGAAAATGTCGGCGCGGGCGGCGAGGTCGAGGACGCGGGCGGGGCCGCCCGGGGACTTGAGGTCGACGACCACCGAGCGCTTGTTGCGGTTGGTGATGTCGTGGGCGGGGTCGATGCCGAGTCCGGTGCCGCCGGGGCGGTCCACCCGGACGACGTCGGCGCCCAGGTCGGCCAGCAGCATCGCGGCGAACGGGCCGGGGCCGATGCCGGCCAGTTCGACCACGCGCACACCGGTCAGCGGGCCGTGCGGCCCCGCCGCCTCTGCCGTTGCCATCCGGTCCCCTCACTGTGACACAACCGATGTAACACCGATGATGCTAAGAACGTGTTCCAGCGGATACAAGCCCTCGGCGAGCAAGCGCTTAGCCGAGGCGTACCCGCTGGCCTCGTGGCCGTATCCCGCACCGTCGCGCCTTCACCTGCCGGGCCCTCGCCGCCGGACCGCGCACCCCTCACGCTAGCCTCGGCCACGGACCGCGGCGCGGGCTGCGAGAGCGAGGGGTGTCATGAGCAGGCTGAGGAACTCCGACCGTCCGTACGACATCGTCCTCTTCGGAGCCACCGGCTTCGTGGGGGCGCTCACCGCCGAGTACCTCGCCGCGCACGCCCCCGAGGGGCTGCGCTGGGCCATCGCCGGACGCGGTGAGGAGCGGCTCCGGGAACTGCGCGAGCGACTGCCCTCGGGTGCGTCCGTCGGAGTGCTGCGCGCGGACGCGGCCGACCCGGACTCCCTGCGCGACCTCGCCCGGCAGGCCCGCGTGCTGGCCACGACCGTGGGCCCGTACGCGGCCGTGGGCGAGGAACTCGTCGCCGCCTGCGCCGACAGCGGCACGGACTACCTGGACCTGTGCGGCGAGCCCGAGTTCGTGGACCTGGTGTACGTCCGGCACGACGCACGCGCGCGCGAGACCGGGGCGCGCCTGGTGCACGCCTGCGGCTTCGACTCCGTCCCGCCCGACCTGGGCGTGTACTTCACCGTCCGGCAGCTGCCGGAGGGCGTACCGCTGACCGTGGACGGATACGTCCGGGCGGACGCCGCCTTCTCGGGTGGGACCCTCGCGTCGGCGCTCAGCCAGTTCGCCCGTCCCCTGCGGATCCGGGCCGCCGCGCGGGACCGGGCGCGGCACGAGCCGCGGCTGCTGGGGCGGCGGGCGGTCACGCCGACGGGCGCGCCGCGGTTCGCCGGGGAGGTGGGTGCCTGGGCGGTGCCGCTGCCGACCATCGACCCGCAGATCGTGCGGCGTTCCGCGCGCGTGCTGGAACGTTACGGCCCGGACTTCCGCTACCGCCACTACGCGGCCGTACGGCACCTGCCGGTCGCCGTGGGCGGTGCCGCCGCCCTCGGCGCGGTCATGGCCGCCGCCCAACTGCCGCCCGCCCGGCGCTGGTTGTCCGGACGGCTGCAGCCCGGTGAGGGGCCGAGCGCGGAGAAGCGGGCCAGGAGCTGGTTCTCGGTGCGGTTCGTGGGCGAGGGCGGCGGACGGCGGGTGTTCACCGAGGTGGCGGGCGGCGACCCGGGGTACGGCGAGACGGCGAAGATGTTCGCCGAGTCGGCGCTCGCTCTGGCGCTCGACGACCTCCCGCGGACGGCGGGCCAGGTCACCACGGCGGTGGCCATGGGCGACGCCCTTATCGACCGCCTGCGCCGGGCGGGCATCACTTTCCGGATCGCGACGAGCCGCTAGTGCTGTGACCGGAGCACGGCGGCACCGGACTACAGCGACCAGTCGGCCACGGTCCAGATCATCCCGGCTATCCAGCCGAGCGCGGCCAGTACGGCCAGGATCAGGGTGGCGTTCACGGCACGCTCGACGGGGCGGGCCGGGTCGGCGAGGGGCTTGTGGGAACGGTGCGTCGTCATGCGCCCCAGCCTGCCCACAGGCCCCGGTGGGCACATCCGTACGGATACTCAGACGGCGTACTCAGAACCGGGCCTCGGAGCCGGACCCCGGAGCCGGACACGCGTGCCCGGACAGCACACCTAGGCCCTGTCCGCCGTCGCCTCCCGGAGGGCGCGGCGGCACAGGGCGTCGGCGCGGCGGGTCGTCTCCGGGAGGCGGTAGTCCGGGGTGAGGGCGAGGGTGTGCGCGCAGGCGTTGTCCAGGCTCACCCGGTGGCCGACGGAGACGAAGACCGGCTTGACGCCGTCCCGGGTGCGCAGGGCCCGGCCGACCTCGTCGGCGCCGGCGAGCAGCGGGGAGGCACTGCCGCGCGGGGTGTCCGGATCCTCGTGGGTGAAGGTGAACGGGTTCTTGGCGACGCCGATCGTCGGAAGCCCGGTCAGCACACCGAGGTGGCTCGCCAGTCCGAAGCGCCGGGGGTGGGCCAGGCCGTAGCCGTCGCAGACGACCAGGCCGGGTGGGCAGGGCAGGGCGTCCAGCGCGGCGAGCACGGTGGGGATCTCACGGAAGGCCAGCAGCCCCGGTACGTACGGGAAGGAGATCCGCCCGACGGCGGTGGCCTCGGCGACGACGCGCAAGGTGGCCGCGTCCAGGACGACGGCCGCCGCCGCGACGAGGTCCCGCTCGTCGTCGTAGGCCACGTCGACTCCCGTGACGTGGCCCGTACCGGGCGGCGGGCCCGGCTCGTCGCGCACCACCCGTTCACGCAACTCGTCCTGGACGGCGCGGGCCTGCTCCTCGGTGGAGGGCCAGCCCGCGGGAATGCGTACGGTCGTCGTCATGATGGGCCGAGCGTACGGCCATCGGGGACGGCACGGCGGGGCGGGCCCGCGTTCCTGACCGGAGGCGGGCCCGCCCGGCTGGGCGCCTGGGTCAGCCTCTGCCCAGGGCCTGCCGCAGCTGCTGCTTGTTCATGTCCGAGCGGCCGTGGATGTTGCGCCGCTTGGCCTCCTCGTAGAGCTGGTCGTAGGTGGGCCCCTCGGAGCCCCGGCCCGAACGCTGCCCGCCCCGTCTGCCGGAGGACAGGTCCTGGGTGGAGATGCGGCCGGCGGTCTTCGACTCGCCGCTGCGGGCACGCTCCTTGTTCACCGTGCGCGCGGCGATCTCCCTGGCGCGTTCGGTGCTCTCCCCCCGGTCCTGCGCGCTCTGCTTGATGTGCTCGTACTGGCGCTCGCGCTTGGAACTGGAACCGCGTGGCATGCCGTTCACTTCCTCTCTGTGCAAGGAACGGATACCCGCAATTCTGGATCGGTTCGCCATATCGGGCGATATCCAGTCCTCCAGTCGAGCGACGCGACAGCCGTGTCACGTCCGTGCATGAACGCGGTGACGGAGGTCACTCGCTCCTCGTGTGCACGGATCGGCGGCTTCCGTCGTCTCTTCCAGTGCCCGGCCTCATCCGCCCGGAGGTTCGTCCAGCCGTCACAAGGGAGCAAGGCCATGTCCACCGACATCGAGCAGTTCGTGGAGGCGCGCCTGGTCTCCGCCACGCCACGGATGCCCAGCATTCCCGCCACGCTGCACTACGACCGGCGGGACCCGTTCGCCGTCCGTATGACCTTCCCGGCCCCGGCCACCCTCGAAGGCGTGGACGTCTGCTGGCTCTTCGCCCGTGATCTGCTGGCGGCCGGTCTGCGGGAGCCCGAGGGCGACGGCGACGTACGGGTGCGGCCGTACGGGTTCGACCGCACCGTGCTGGAGTTCCACGCCCCCGAGGGCACGGCGGTGGTGCACGTCCACAGCGGTGAGATACGGCGCTTCCTGGAGGCCACGAGCGAGCTGGTGCCGCTCGGCCTGGAACACCTCCAGTGCGACCTGGACCACGGTCTGGCGGAGCTGATGCGGGACGCCTGCTGACGGCTCCACCCGGTCCCGGGCCAACACCGCGGGGACGGGGCGCCCGAGGACGACGGCCCGGGACCCGGACGGTCCCGGTCAGCCGCTCGCCGCGGCGGCGGAGGCCGCGGTGGTCGCCATGACCACGGCCGCGCTCACCTCGCGCATCACCCGGCGCAGCGCGGGGGCCGCGGCTCCGCTGCGCTCGGTCAGCTCCTCGATGCGCTGCCGGTGGCCCTTACGGTCCTTGGCGGGCACCAGGGTGCGCAGTTCGGCGGCGGCCGCGAGGGCGACGACGGCCGCGTCGCGTTCGGAGACCTCCGCGGCCGGCAGCGGGCCCTCCAGCACCCGGCGTGCCTCCTCCCGCAGCGCGTCCACGACGGCGACGCGCTCCAGGGCGTGGTCCACGGACGGGAGAACACCGAGGACCCGGCGCCGCTCGGCGCGCAGGAACCCTTCGGCGGTCAGCTGCTCCCGCACGGCGTCGAGGGTGGTCCGGGCGTGCAGTGTCACCCAGGCCTTCCAGCGGCGGGGCCGGGACTCCCGGACGAGTTCGAGCAGCCCGTCGAGCACCGGGTCCCCGGTGTCGGCGTCCAGGCCGGCGGGTACGGCGACACCGTCGTCGTCGACGAGCAGCCCGCGCTGGGCCAGCTCGGTCAGGGCGCCGGCCCGGACCAGGAGGTGCAGTTGGGCGGTGCCGGTGATCCTCAGCCGCTTGGTGTCCCAGGCCAGCAGGTAGAGCCGGGCGGGCAGCGAGAGCGAACCGTCGGGCACGGGGGCCTCCTTCCGGGGGCTCGGGCCCACCCATTATTTCGTTGACAGGTGTCCCGGCCCCTCCTACCGTTTGCAGCGGTCCTGTTGCCGTCGATTGGAGAAGGACGTTGCTCGTCTGAGGTCCTGAGGCACCGCGTCGCACCGGTCAGGTGTGTACGTGGCGCGCGACCTCGGCGTCCGAGCCGTCCCCAAGGAAATCCGGCCCAGGGCTCTTCTCATGCCCCGTGCCCCCCGTTCCACACGGTGACCTCGCCCTGCGGTGTCTCACACGCGTCTGTCCCTGACCGCACCCAGCAATCGCGAGGCGTCCATGTCCTCATCCATCACCTGTACCTCCCTCTCCTTCGCCTGGTCCGACGGCAGCCCCGTCTTCACCGGCCTCGACATCACCTTCGGACCCGGCAGGACGGGCCTGGTCGGCGTCAACGGCTCGGGAAAGTCCACCCTGTTGAAGCTGATCGCCGGCGAGCTCGGGCCGGCCGACGGTGCCGTCCGCGTCGCCGGCGAGGTGGGACACCTTCCGCAGAACGTCACGCTCGACACCGCGCTGCGGGTCGACGAGGCGCTCGGCATCGCCGCGCAGCGGGCCGCGCTGCACGCCATCGAGGCCGGAGACGTCTCCGAGGAGCACTTCGAGACGGTCGGCGACGACTGGGGCGTGGAGGAACGCGCCCTCGCGACCCTCGGCGAGCTCGGGCTCGGCCGCATCGACCTGGACCGCACCATCGGCGAGGTCTCGGGCGGCGAGTCGGTGCTGCTGCGGCTGGCCGCGCTGCTGCTGCGCCGGCCGGACGTGCTGCTGCTGGACGAGCCGACCAACAACCTCGACCTGTACGCGCGCCGCCGGCTGTACGCGGCCGTCGAGTCCTGGCCGGGCGTGCTGGTCGTGGTCAGCCACGACCGCGAACTCCTGGAACTGGTCGACCAGATCGCCGACCTCGGCTCCGGCCGGGTCACCTGGTACGGCGGGAACTTCTCGGCGTACGAGGAGGCTCTCGCCCTGGAGCAGGAGGCGGCCGAGCGCATGGTGCGCGTCGCCGAGGCCGACCTGCGCAAGCAGCAGCGGGAACTGGCCGACGCCCAGGTCAAGCTGGCCCGGCGCAAGCGGTACGGCCAGAAGATGTGGGACCAGAAGCGCGAGCCGAAGATCGTCATGGGTGCTCGCAAGCGCGCGGCGCAGGAGTCCGCGGGCAAGCACCGCATCATGCACGAGGAGCGGCTCGCCGAGGCCAGGGAACGGCTCGACGAGGCGGTGGATGCGGTGCGGGACGACGACGAGATCCGCGTCGACCTGCCGCACACGGCCGTACCGCCGGGCCGTACCGTGCTCACCCTGCGGGATCTGGAACTGGCGTACGGCGCGCGCGTGGACGGAGGTCTCGACCTGCGCGGTCCCGAGCGGGTCGCGCTGATCGGGCGCAACGGGGCGGGCAAGACGACGCTGCTGCGCACCGTCGCCGGGGAGCTGCCGCCGCTGTCGGGCGAGGTGACCGCTCATGTGCCGGCCCGGTTCCTGCCGCAGCGGCTGGACATCCTCGACGGCGAACTGAGTGTGGCCGAGAACGTGGCCCGTCTCGCGCCGGGCGCCACCAACAACCGGATCCGGGCCCGGCTGGCCCGCTTCCTGTTCCGGGGCGCCCGCGCCGACCAGCTTGCGGCGACGCTGTCCGGCGGCGAACGCTTCCGGGCCGCGCTGGCCGCGCTGCTGCTGGCGGAGCCCGCGCCGCAGTTGCTGATGCTCGACGAGCCGACCAACAACCTGGACATGGCGAGCGTGCACCGGCTGACGACGGCCCTGGAGTCCTACGAGGGTGCCCTGATCGTGGCCAGCCACGACCTGCCGTTCCTGGAGTCCCTCGGCATCACCCGCTGGCTCCTGCTGGAGGAAGGAGAACTGCGGGAGACCACCTGGGAATCCGTCGTGGGTCCCGCATAGGGCCCGGCGGGCTTTTGTCGGGGCCGACGCTTGTCGCATGATGGCGGCCCGGTGCGGTCACGGCCGCACCGGGAAACGCCCACGCGTAGACACGAAAGGCGCCTCGTGCCCAGCAAGAAGGCCCTCGTCCGCCACCCCGGTCCGCGGCTCGCCGAAGGGCTGGTGACGCATGTCGAGCGGGAGGAGGTCGACGTCGAACTGGCGGTGCGGCAGTGGGAGACGTACGTCGAGGCGCTGCGCGGCCACGGCTGGGAGACGGTCGAGGTCGAACCGGCCGACGACTGCCCCGACGCGGTGTTCGTGGAGGACACCGTCGTCGTCTACCGGAACGTCGCCCTGATCACCCGTCCGGGCGCCCCGTCCCGGCGTGGCGAGACCGCCGGGGTGGAGCAGGCCGTGGCCCGTCTGGGCTGCTCGGTGAACTGGGTCTGGGAGCCGGGCACGCTGGACGGCGGGGACGTGCTCAAGGTCGGGGACACGGTCTACGTCGGCCGTGGCGGGCGCACCAACGCGGTCGGCGTGCAGCAGCTGCGGGCCGTGTTCGAGCCGCTCGGGGCGCGGGTCGTGACCGTACCGGTGAGCAAGGTGCTGCATCTGAAGTCGGCGGTGACGGCGCTGCCCGACGGGACGGTCATCGGGCACATCCCGAAGGTGGACACGCCGTCGCTGTACCCGCGTTTCCTGCCGGTGCCGGAGGAGTCCGGCAGCCATGTGGTGCTGCTCGGCGGCGACAGGCTGCTGATGGCGGCGAGCGCGCCGAAGACGGCGGAACTGCTGGGCGACCTCGGCTTCGAGCCGGTGGTGGTGGACATCGGCGAGTTCGAGAAGCTCGAAGGCTGTGTGACGTGCCTCTCGGTGCGACTGCGGGAGTTGTACGCCTGACGAGGCGGGCGGCGTCTCGTCCAGCCCCTGGACCTGCGATCCTGGGACGCCTCTGGGCGTCCGTCAACTCCTTTGCGGCACCCTTCTGATCAGCCACCTTTACGACGAACTTAACCTACGGATTCGTAACCTACGGATTCGTAGCCTACGATCCCGTAGGTTCCCGTGCACCGCTCGCCGGGCTCGTTCCGTTCGGCCCTGCCCGCCCCCGCTTCCCCGCGCGTCCCCCTGGAGTTTCCGTGACCCTCACCTCCCCTCACCTCGGCAGCCCGTCCACGTGGACCGACGCGCGGCTGCTGTACGCGCTGGAGGAAGTGGTCGAGAAGGAGCTGAACCGGCATCTGACGGTCGCCAAGGACTGGATGCCGCACGAGTACGTGCCCTGGAGCGACGGCCGCAACTTCCCCGGTCTCTTCGAGGACGGCGAGGCCTGGGACAAGGAGCAGTCCAAGGTCACGGATGTCGGCCGGATCGCCCTGGTGGTCAACCTGCTGACCGAGGACAACCTCCCGAGCTACCACCACGAGATCGCCACCCTGTTCGGCCGGGACGGCGCCTGGGGCACGTGGGTGCACCGCTGGACGGCCGAGGAGGGCCGGCACGGCATCGTGATGCGCGACTACCTGCTCGCCTCGCGCGCGGTCGACCCGGACAAGCTGGAGCAGTTCCGGATGGCGCACATGAGCGAGGGCTTCGAGTCGGACAACCGGCACTCGATGCTGCACTCGGTCGCGTACGTCGCCTTCCAGGAGCTCGCCACGCGCATCTCGCACCGCAACACCGGGCACCAGTCCGGCGATCCGGTCTGCGACCGCATGCTGACGCGCATCGCGACGGACGAGAACCTGCACATGGTCTTCTACCGCAACCTGCTCAAGGCGGCCTTCGAGATCGCGCCCGACCTGACCATGCAGGCGGTACGGGACGTGGTGGTCAACTTCCGCATGCCCGGCCACGGCATCCCCGGCTTCGAGCGGGCGGCGGCGCAGATGGCCATCGGCGAGGTCTACAACCTGCGCATCCACCACGACGACGTGCTCCAGCCGGTGCTGCGTTTCCTGAAGATCATGGAGATCGACGGCCTCGGCCCCGAGGGCTCGCAGGCGCAGGAGGAGCTGGGCCTGTTCATGGGCGGGCTGGACGCGGAGGCGGCGAAGTTCGACGAGCGGCTCGCGGCGCGCAAGGCGCGGATGGCGGCGCGGGCCGGCGCCTGATCAGCCGCTCGCGCACGGGGCGGACCGCCCGGTCCGCCCGAGGGCCTGCCGTTCCTTCTCGGAGAGGCCGCCCCAGACGCCGAAGCGTTCGTCGTTCGCGAGGGCGTACTCCAGGCAGGCCGAGCGCATCTCGCACATCCCGCAGATGCGCTTCGCCTCACGCACCGAGCTGCCCGGCTCGGGAAAGAAGAAGTCGGCCCCGGTCTGCGCGCACAGGGCCCGGTCCTGCCAGGCGATGCCGGCCGGGGTGGTCGTCTCGAAGTGCATGAACGGGATCGTGCCGGTCGACGCGAAACATTCGATCAACACCGACTCAACGCGCCCCCCACGGCCACTCGCCGCCCCGATGATGGCCTCACGACCACCCGCACCGCACGGCGGCGCGCGGATGGCCCCGAAAAGCACGAGGCGCCTCCCCGCGTGACGGAAACAACGACCACCGTGCCAACCACCGCTGCCGGGCGACGACCGCGGCGGACCGACCACCGCGGCCAGGTGACCGCCGTCATCGGGGTGACGGCAGCGGCCGAGTGAACGCCACCAACGGGGCCGGCCACCGAGGCCGGGTGAGCGCCGTCAGCAGCACGACCGCAGCCGGCGGGTGAACGTCTCGGCGGAGGGCGACCGCCGCTGCCGGGCGACCACCGCCAGCGAGTCCACCGCCGCGGCCCGGGTGAACGCCGCCACCGGGCCGGCCAGCGCGACCAAGTGACCGCCGTCAGCGGAGCGACCGCGGCGGGTGGTCGAGCAGCATGACCAGGGCGGCGGCGCCGGGGGCGTCGTGTTGCGGCGGCGGTTGTCGGTGGGCGGTGACAGACTCGGCAGTGCAGACAACCGGGCACCTTCGAAGGAGGGCATGGATGCTCACCACCCGTTTCGTCAACGGCGCTCCGAACTGGATCGACGTCGGCACCCCCGACATCGACGGCGCCGGCTCCTTCTACGGCGCTCTCTTCGGCTGGCGGTTCCAGTCGGCCGGGCCGCAGGCCGGTGGCTACGGCTTCTTCCAGCTCGGCGGCAGGACGGTGGCCGGCGGGATGCAGACCACGCCGGAGCAGGGGCCGCCCTCCTGGACCGTGTACTTCCAGAGCGCCGACGCGGCGGCGACCGCCAAGGCCGCCGAGGAGGCGCACGGCACCGTGCTGGTCCAGCCCATGGATGTGATGGGCGAGGGGCACATGGCGGTCCTCGCCGACAAGGCGGGCGTGCCGTTCGGCCTCTGGCAGCCGGGGCGGATCAAGGGCGTGGACATGGCCGGCGAGGCGGGCTCGCTGTGCTGGGTCGAGCTGTACACGGCGGACATCGCCGCGGCGGCCGCGTTCTACCACAAGGTGCTGGGTCTGGAGACCTCCGCGGTGCCCTTCCCCGGCGGCACCTACACGTGTGTGAACCCCGCCGAGGGCGGCGAGGACGCCATGTTCGGCGGCATCGTGGCCCTCGCCGACGACCCTACCGAGGCGAAGACGGGCGCGTACTGGCTGCCGTACTTCGAGGTCCCGGACACGGACGCGACGGTGGCCAGGGCCGAGGAGCTGGGCGGCACGGTCCGGGTGCCCGCCACTGACGTGACGGGCGTCGGCCGTATCGCCAGGCTCGCCGACCCCTACGGCGCCCGCTTCGCGGTGATCAGGAGCACCCCGCCGCAGACGTGAGCCGCCCCGGCGGCCCGGCGGGGCTCACGCGGACGCGCGCCGTACGAGTGTCGTCGGCAGGATGACGCTGCGCGGCGTGCCGCCCACCCCGGCCTCGGCGCCCTGTCCGTCGAGGCCGCGCAGCAGGAGGCGGGCCATCAGCCGGCCCATCTCCTCGATGTCCTGACGCACGGTCGTCAGCGGCGGCTCGGTCTGCTCGGCCACGGGCAGCATGTCGTCGAAGCCGACCACGGCGACGTCGTCGGGGACCCGCAGCCCGCGCTCGCGCAGCACGCGCAGGGCACCGGAGGCCGTGAGGTCGTTCGCGGCGAACACCGCGTCCAGGTCGGGGCAGCGGTCGAGGAGTTCGCGCATGGCGCGCTCGCCGCCGGCCGGGGTGAAGTCGCTCTCCACGATCAGCCGGGGGTCGGCGTCGACCATCACGTCCCGGAATCCGTCGAGCCGGTCCACCGCCGAGGTCTGGTCGAGGGCGCCGGTGATGTGCCCGATCCTGGTCCGGCCGAGGCCGACCAGATGCCGTACGGCCTCCCGCGCCCCGCCCCGGTTGTCGCTGTCGACGTAGACGACCGCGGGGTTCCCGGCCGTCCACGCGGAGTCCGCGGCGCCGGGGCCGGTGTCGTCGCTCCAGCCGGGCCGCCCGCCGAACACGGTCGGCACCCCGGCGCGCCGGATCAGCCCCGGCAGCGGGTCGTCGAGGTGCAGCGAGAACACGAGCGCGCCGTCGACGTGACCGCCGGCGAGGTAGCGCCCGACCCTGGCGTGGTCGTCGCGCCCCTCCGTCAGCAGCAGGACGAGCTGCGAGTCGTGGGCCGTCAGCTCCTTGCTGATGCCCCGCAGCTGCAGCGCGAAGAAGGGGTCGGCGAAGACCCTGGTCTCCGGTTCGGCGACGACGACGGCGACGGCGTCGTGGCGCTTGGTCACCAGGCTGCGGGCGGCCTGGTTCGGCACGTACCCGAGTTCCTCCACGGCCCGCCGCACGCGCTCGGCCAGCGGCTCCCTCACCCCGTCGCCGCCGTTCACCACCCGGGACACGGTGGCCCGCGACACCCCCGCCCGCGCGGCCACGGCCTCCAACGTGGGACGCGACGCTGTCTTGGTCACTTCTGCGCTCCTCACCGGCGGTTGCGGATCAGGATAGCCGCGCCCGGACCCCGCCGTGAGAGCGCTCTCGACCCGAACCCCGCCTCCCACCAGGAGTGTCCGTGCACTCAGCCCGCGCACTCAGCCCGCGCACTCAGCCCGCCCACTCGGCCCGCGCACTCGGCCCGCCCACTCGGCCCGCGCACTCGGCCCGCCCACTCGGCCCGCGCACTCGGCCCGCGCACTCGGCCGGCGGACTCAGCCGGTGGCCGGGCCCTCCTTCTTCGCCCGGCTCGGCTGGACGCGCTTCGGCTCGCCCGGCATCTTCGGGTACTCGGGCGGGTAGGGCAGATCGCCGAGGCCGTGGTCGCGTTCGTCCTGGGCGGCGAGTTCCAGCAGCGCTTCCAGGGAGAAGGCGTGGTCGTCCATGTCGGCGTGCACGTCGCCGACTTCGGCGAACCGGGACGGCATGGTGGCCACGTCGAAGTCCTGGGGCCGGACGGCGTCGACCTCCTCCCAGCGCAGGGGCGCCGAGACGGGGGCGTGGGGGCGGGGGCGCACGGAGTAGGCGGAGGCGATGGTGCGGTCGCGGGCCGTCTGGTTGTAGTCCAGGAAGATGCGGGCGCCGCGCTCCTCCTTCCACCACTTGATCGTCACGTGCTCGGGCATCCGGCGTTCCATCTCCCGGCCCACGGCGATCGCGGCACGCCGTACCTGCGTGAAGGTCCAGCGCGGCTGGATCGGCACGAACACGTGCAGCCCGCGGCCGCCGGAGGTCTTGGGCCAGCCGCGCAGGCCCCCGAACTCCTCCAGCACGGAACGCAGTTCGTGGGCGGCGCGCACGGCGTCGGCGAAGTCGGTGCCGGGCTGGGGGTCGAGGTCGATGCGCAGTTCGTCGGGGTGGTCGACGTCGTCCCGGCGTACCGGCCAGGGGTGGAAGGTGAGCGTGCCGTACTGGGCGGCCCACACCACGGCGGCCTCCTCGGTGGGGCACATCTCGTCGGCGCTGCGGCCGCTGGGGAAGGTGATGTGGGCGGTGGGGATCCACGCGGGCATGCCCTTGGGCGCCCGCTTCTGGAAGAACCACTCGCCGGTGATGCCGTCCGGGTAGCGCTCCAGGGTGGTGGGGCGGTCGCGCAGGGCGCGCAGGATGCCGGGGGCGACGGCCTGGTAGTACCGGGCGATGTCCAGCTTGGTGAACCCCCGCTCGGGAAAGAACACCTTGCCCGGGCTGGACAGCCGTACGGTCCGCCCGCCCACCTCCAGCTCCACCGCATCGCCCATGCGAGCCACGGTAGGGGCAGCGCGCGGACCTCGCACACCGGGCGAGCACGCGCGCGGGCGCGCGGAATCGAGCGCAGAATCTAGGCATGGACCTGCCGGTGATGCCCCCCGTGAAGCCCATGCTCGCCAAGTCGGTGGCGAGGATCCCGCCGGACATGCAGTACGAGGCGAAGTGGGACGGGTTCCGGGCGATCGTGTTCCGCGACGGCGCCGAGGTCGAGCTCGGCAGCCGTACGGGAAAGCCGCTGACCAGGTACTTTCCCGAGCTGGTGGAGGCGCTGAAGGAACGGCTGCCCGAGCGGTGCGTGCTGGACGGGGAGATCGTGATCGCGCGGGAGGGCCGGCTGGACTTCGACGCGCTGACCGAGCGGATCCACCCGGCCGACTCCAGGGTGCGGATGCTGGCCGAGCGGACCCCGTCCTCCTTCGTGGCCTTCGACCTGCTCGCCCTGGACGGCGAGTCCCTGCTGGACGTGCCGCTGTCCGACCGCCGCGCGTTGCTGGTCCGGGCGCTGGCGGGGGTCACCGCCCCGGTGCACGTGGCACCCGCCACGACCGACATCGAGGTGGCCCGGCGCTGGTTCGAGCAGTACGAGGGGGCCGGCCTGGACGGTGTCGTCGCCAAGCCGCCGGGGCTGCGCTATCTCCAGGACGAGCGGGCCATGTTCAAGGTCAAGCACGAGCGCACGGCGGACGTGGTGGTCGCCGGGTACCGCCACCACAAGAGCGGCCCCGTCGTCGGCTCGCTGCTGCTCGGCCTGTACGACGACCGGGGCACCCTGCAACACGTGGGCGTGTCCGCCGCGTTCCCGATGAAGCGGCGCGCCGAGCTGATCGAGGAGCTGGAGCCGCAGCGGATGGACGACGTCGCCGGGCACCCGTGGGCGGCCTGGTCGGACGAGACGGCCCACGAGGCGGCCCGGCTGCCCGGCGCGCCCAGCCGCTGGTCGGGGAAGAAGGACCTGTCCTGGGTGCCGCTGCGGCCGGAGCGGGTGGCCGAGGTGGCCTACGACCACATGGAGAACGGGGCGCGGTTCCGGCACACGGCCCGCTTCCGCCGCTGGCGCCCGGACCGCGCGCCGGAGAGCTGCACCTACGCCCAGTTGGAGGAGCCGGTCCGCTACGACCTGGCGGAGGTCTTCGGCTCCCGCCCCTGAGCCCGCCGGCCCCGAGCCCGTGCGCGGCGGTCCGTGCGCGGGCCGCCCGCGCTCTCGGCCGCACGGCGACCTTGACGGACTCACGGCCGCATGACGACCTTGACGGACTCACGGCCGCACCACGACCTTGACGGACTCACGGCCGCATGACGACCTTGACGGCCCCTTCCTGCTTGCGCTGGAACATCTCGTACGCGTGCGGGGCGTCCGACAGCGGCAGCCGGTGCGTGGCGAAGTCGTCGACGCCGAGCGGGTCCTCGTCCGTCAGGTAGGGCATGATCTCGTCGGTCCAGCGGCGGACGTTGGCCTGGCCCATGCGCATCTGGATCTGCTTGTCGAAGAGCGTGATCATCGGCATGGGGTCGGCCGTGCCGCCGTAGACGCCGCTCAGGGAGAGTGTGCCGCCGCGGCGCACCAGTTCGATGGCGGCGTGCAGGGCGGCGAGCCGGTCCACGCTGAAGCGTTCCGCGAGCGGTCCGCCCAGCGCGTGCGGCAGCACCGTCGTGGCCTGCTGGACGAGACGGGCGGCCGCGCTGCCGTGCGCCTCGGTACCGACCGCGTCGATCACGGCGTCGGGCCCGCGTCCCTCCGTCTCGTCGCGGATCGCCGCGACCAGTTCCTTCTCGTGGTCGAAGCCGCGCAGGTCGTACGTCTCCACGCCGCGCCGGCGCGCCCTGACCAGCCGTTCCGGGACCAGGTCCACGCCGAACACCCGCTCGGCGCCGCGTGCCTTGGCGATCCGGCACGCCATGTCGCCGATGGGGCCGAGACCGAGTACGGCCACGCTCCCGCCGCGCGGCACGTCGGCGTAGGCGACCGCCTGCCAGGCGGTCGGCAGCACGTCCGAGAGGTAGAGGAACCGGTCGTCGGGCGGGCCCTCGGGGAGCTTGATCGGTCCGAACTGGGCCTGCGGGACGCGCAGGTACTCGGCCTGGGCGCCCGGCACCGCGCCGTACAGGCGGGTGTAGCCGAACAGGGCGGCGCCCATGCCCTCGCTGGTGACCTGGGTGGTCTCGCACTGGGTCGTCAGGCCCGCGGAGCACATGAAGCAGTGGCCGCAGGAGATCTGGAACGGCACGACCACCCGGTCGCCGGGCTTCAGGTTCGGCACCCCGGCGCCGACCTCCTCCACGATGCCCATGGGCTCGTGGCCGAGGATGTCGCCCGGTGTCATGAACGGCGTGAGCACCTCGTAGAGGTGCAGATCGGAGCCGCACAGGCCGGTCGAGGTGATCCGGACGACGGCGTCCGTCGGCTCCTGGATCTTCGGGTCGGGGACCTCGTCCACCCGAACGTCGCGCTTGCCCTGCCACGTCACTGCCTTCATCGCGGCGCGCTCCCTCCGTCGTTCTGCCTCTCCTGTGCCGCGCCCGGGTACCCGGGGCCCACCCCGCCGAACCGCCGGCCGGCTCATTGGGCCGATCGGCGGCCTGGTCCCGCTCGATCAGAACCGGGCGGGTATGGCCACCGATGAGCGGATAAACACACAGTCAGAAGACAGAGGTACGGAGACGGGGGCTGAACGGTGGACTTGGGACGAAGCGTGCGCGTGCGGTGCGCCGCCTCTGCGGTGGCGCTGCTGGCCGCCCTGGCGACGGCCACCCTGGCGGCGGGCTGCACGGCGCGGCACGGCACCGTCGACGACGGGCACGACGGAAAGGGAGACACCCCCAGGCCGGTGCAGGAGCTGCCGCAGACCCCGGCACCGAGTCCGGAGCACGCGGGCCCCGTCCTCGCCGTCAAGATCGACAACGTGGGAGCGGCCCGCCCCCAGACCGGTCTGGACGCCGCCGACATCGTGTACGCGGAGCAGGTCGAGGGCGGGCTGAGCCGGCTGATGGCGGTCTACGCCACCCGGCTGCCCCCGGTCGTCGGGCCGGTGCGCAGCGCGCGCGAGTCCGACCTCGAACTGCTGCGCCAGTTCGACCGTCCCACGCTCGCCTTCTCCGGCGCCCAGAAGAAACTCCTGCCGCTGATCAAGGCCGCCCCGCTGACCCCCGGAACACCCGACAACAAGCCCGACGCGTACTTCCGGGGCACCGCCAAACCGGCCCCGCACAACCTCTACCTGCGCCCCGACAAGCTCCTCGGCTCGACTCCGGGAGCGGACGCGCTGACCACCGGCTTCCACTACGGCCCGGCACCCGCGGGCGGCCGCGCCGAGACCTCGCGCACGGTCCGCTACCCGGCGGCCCGCTTCACCTTCACCTGGTCCGCGGGGCGGCACGGCTGGAAGGTGGCGATGGACGGCCGCCGGACCGTCACGACCGACGGGCGGCAGGTGGTGCCCGCGACGGTCGTGGTGCAGCACGTGAAGGTGCGCACGTCGGATCTGCACGACGTGCTCGGCAACTACACCCCGTACACCGAGACCGTCGGTTCGGGGAAGGCCGAGGTGCTGCGCGACGGGCGGGTGTACGACGCCACCTGGAAGCGCCCGAGCGCGGCCGGCGGCACGCGGTTCACGGCCGCCGACGGCACGGACGTGAACTTCGACCGGGGCCAGGTCTGGGTGGTCTTCACCCCGGCCCGGTGACGTGCGGGCGGTGAGCGGCGACGGCGGCGGACGCGGTCAGGGCCGCGCGGCGAGCGGTTCCGCCGGATGGCGCAGTCCCTCGGCCGCGTCCGCGACCCGCCGGATGAGGTCGAAGAAGAGGGCCTGCTCGTCGGCGCTGAGCGGCCCCAGGAAGACCTGGTTCATCCGGGCCGTCCGCACGGTGAGCTTCCGGTGGGTGCGCTCCCCCTCCCCGGTCAGGCGCAGCAGGAAGCGGCGGCCGTCCTGCGGGTCACGCACCTTGTCGAGCAGCCCGCGGCGGCCGAGGCGGCTGATCACCTCGGCGATGGTGGACCGGTCGAGACCCACCCGCTCCCCCACCGTGCGCTGGTCGAGCCCCGGCTCGGCGACGAGCACGTTCAGGACCGCGAACTGCGGCGAGGTGATCTCCTCGGAGACCATCGTGTTCCACAGCAGGTAGTGCGCCTGCTGCAGCCGCCGGGCCAGATGCCCGGGGTGGGTCGAGAGGTCCACCGCGCCCATGTGCGCTCCTCGCGTCGGTCCGTCGTGCCGTCTGTGGCCTTCTGTAGGTGCACTGAACGATACCGCCGACGGGCCACCCGTCCACCACGGGTTCTCCGACACCTCGACCATCCTGCTCATCCTGGTCAGAACGGTATTGACTGCGCACGCCCCGAGTGGCAGCGTGAGGGGACCCACAAAATAGTCAGTGCCCTGACTATTTGCGGTTGCTGGATGCTCGGCAGAGATGAGGCTTGATTCGATGGACAAGGTGGTCGCCACAGCCGTGGAGGCGGTGGCCGACGTATCGGACGGCGCGTCGCTCGCGGTGGGCGGTTTCGGGCTGAGCGGTGTGCCGAACGTGCTCATCCAGGCGCTGTACGAGCGCGGGGTGGGCGGGCTGTCGGTGGTGTCGAACAACTGCGGTGCGATGGAGTCGGGTCTGGCGGTCCTGCTGGCGGCGGGACGGATCGCGCGGGTGACGGGCTCCTACATCGGTGCCAACAAGGAGTTCGCGCGGCAGTATCTGGCCGGTGAGCTGGAGGTGGAGATGATCCCGCAGGGCACGCTGGCCGAGCGGCTGCGGGCCGGCGGGGCCGGGATCCCCGCCTTCTACACCCCGGCGGGTGTGGGCACCCAGGTCGCGGAGGGGGGTCTGCCGTGGCGGTACGACGGCGAGGGCGGCGTGGCCCTGGCGTCGCCGCCGAAGGAGGTCCGCGAGTTCGACGGCACCCAGTACGTGCTGGAACGCGGGATCCGTACCGACTTCGCGCTGGTGCGTGCGGCGAAGGGCGACCGGCACGGGAACCTGGTGTTCAACAAGTCCTCCCGGAACTTCAACCCGCTGGCCGCCATGGCGGGCCGGGTGACCGTCGCGGAGGTCGAGGAACTCGTCGAGCCGGGTGAGATCGATCCGGACGCGGTGCACCTGCCGGGCATCTTCGTCCAGCGCGTGGTGGCGCTGACCGAGGAGCAGGCGGCGGACAAGAAGATCGAACAGCGCACGATTTCGGCGCCTTCGGCCCGAGGAACGGTGAGCAGCTGATGGCCTGGAGCCGTGAGGAGATGGCCGCCCGTGCCGCGGGGGAACTGCGGGACGGCCAGTACGTCAACCTGGGCATCGGTCTGCCCACGCTGATCCCGAACTACCTGCCCGACGGCGTGGAGGTGATCCTGGAGTCGGAGAACGGCATCCTGGGCACCGGCCCCTACCCCACCGAGGACCAGGTCGACCCCGACCTGATCAACGCGGGCAAGGAGACCGTCACGGTCCTGCCCGGCGCCTCGTTCTTCGACTCGGCGCTGTCGTTCTCGATGATCCGCGGCGGGCACATCGACGTCGCCGTGCTGGGCGCCATGCAGGTCTCCGCCGGCGGTGACCTGGCCAACTGGGCCATCCCGGGCAAGATGATCACCGGGATCGGCGGGGCGATGGACCTCGTCCACGGCGCCCGCACGGTCATCGTGGTGATGACCCACACCGCCAAGGACGGCTCCCCGAAGATCCTCGAACACTGCGCGCTGCCCCTGACCGGCAAGGCGTGCGTCAACCGGATCATCACCGACCTCGCCGTCCTGGACGTCACCGACGACGGACTCGTCCTGGTCGAGACCGCCCCCGGCGTCGACGTCGACGAGGTCGTCGCCCGGACCGACGCCAAGCTGACCGTCGCAAAGGACCTGCTGTGAAGACCGTCTACCTCGTCGACGCGGTACGCACCCCGATCGGCCGCTACAACGGGGCCCTGGCGAGCGTCCGCCCGGACGACCTCGCCGCCCACGCGATCCGTGAACTCATGGCTCGTACTCCCGGCCTGGACCCGGTCCGGATCGACGACGTCTACTTCGGCAACGCCAACGGCGCGGGCGAGGAGAACCGCAACGTCGCCCGTATGGCCGGCCTGCTGGCCGGGCTGCCGACCTCCGTGCCCGGCGTGACCGTGAACCGGCTGTGCGCCTCCGGCCTGGAGGCGGTGATCCAGGCCGCCCGCGCCATCGCGCTGGGCGACGCCTCCGTCGCCGTGGCCGGCGGTGTGGAGTCCATGACCCGCGCCCCCTACGTACTGCCCAAGCCGGACCGGGCGTTCCCGGCCGGACACGCCGAGATGTACTCGACCACCCTGGGCTGGCGCATGGTCAACCCCAGGATGGAACCGCAGTGGACCGTCCCGCTCGGCGAGTCGGCCGAACTCATCGCCGAGAAACACAAGATCAGTCGAGAGCAGCAGGACGAGTTCGCGCTCGCCTCCCACCAGAAGGCGGCCAGGGCACAGGCCGAGGGCCTGTTCGACCCCGAGCTGGCCCCCGTGCCGGTCCCCCGCCGCAAGGGCGACCCGGTCGTCCTCGCCGCCGACGAGTCCGTACGCCCGGACACGTCCCTGGCGGCGATGGCCAAGCTCAAGCCGTCGTTCCGCACCGAGAACGGCACGGTGACCGCGGGCAACGCCTCCCCTCTGAACGACGGCGCCGCCGCCCTGCTGCTCACCGACGAGGAGGGTCTGAAGGCCACCGGCCGTGAACCCCTGGCCCGGATCTCCGCCGGCGGTGTGAGCGCCACCGACCCGCACTACTTCGGCCTCGCCCCCGTCGAAGCCGTCAACCGCGCGCTGGCCAAGGCCGGCCGGACCTTCGCCGACCTCGACACCCTCGAACTCAACGAGGCGTTCGCGGCCCAGGTTCTCGGATGCGTCGCGGAGTGGCCCGAGTTCGACCCCGACATCCTCAACCCCCAGGGCGGGGCCATCGCCCTGGGCCACCCGCTCGGCGCCTCCGGCGCCCGTCTCGCCGGCACCGTCGCCCACCAACTCGCCCGCAAGGGCAGGGGAGTCGGCGTCGCCACCCTCTGCATCGGCGTCGGCCAGGGCCTCGCCCTCGTCCTCGAACGCTAGGAAACCCCATGGCTCTCACTCAGCACGACATCGACCAGGAGATCGCGGCCGAGCACGCCGCGTACGAGAAGCGCGTCGCCGACGGCGCGCCGGTCGAGCACCAGCCGCGCCGCGACTACGCGCCGTACCGCTCCTCGGTGCTGCGCCACCCCAAGCAGCCGCTGGTCGCCATCGACGCCGCCAAGGACCCGGAACTGGTCGAGCTGTCCTCGCCCGCGTTCGGCGAGCGGGACATCACCGGGATCGACAACGACCTCACCCGCCAGCACACGGGGGAGCCGATCGGCGAGCGGATCACCGTCTCCGGGCGGCTGCTCGACCGCGACGGGCGGCCCGTGCGCGGCCAGCTCGTCGAGATCTGGCAGGCCAACTCCGCGGGCCGCTACGCCCACCAGCGCGAGCAGCACGACGCCCCGCTGGACCCCAACTTCACCGGCGTCGGCCGCACGCTGACCGACACGGACGGCTTCTACCGGTTCACCACGATCCAGCCGGGCCCGTACCCGTGGCGCAACCACGTCAACGCCTGGCGTCCGGCCCACATCCACTTCTCGGTCTTCGGCACGGCGTTCACGCAGCGGCTCGTGACACAGATGTACTTCCCGAACGACCCTCTGTTCCCGTACGACCCGATCCTCCAGTCCGTGACGGACGACGCGGCCCGGCAGCGGCTGGTCGCCACCTACGACCACAGCCTGTCGGTGCCGGAGTTCTCGCTCGGCTACCACTGGGACATCGTGCTGGACGGCCCGCACGCCACCTGGATCGAAGAAGGACGCTGACCTGCCATGACGAAGATCGACACGAGCAGCCCCGAGAACGTGCTGCCCACTCCGTCGCACACGGTGGGCCCCTTCTACGGCTACGCGCTGCCCTTCCGCGGCGGCGAGGAGATCGCGCCCCTGGGGCACCCTGACACGGTCACGGTGCACGGATACGTGTACGACGGCGAGGGGCGGCCCCTGCCGGACGCCCTGGTGGAGGTGTGGGGGCCCGACCCGGACGGCAACCTGCCGGCCGTGGACGGCTCGATGCGGCGCGACCCGGCCTCCGGCGACCACCTCGGCCGCAACGGGGTGGAGTTCACCGGCTTCGGCCGCATCCAGACCGACGTCGACGGCCACTGGTACGCGCGGACACTGCGGCCCGGCGCGCGCGGACGGAACGCCCCCTACCTCAGCGTGTGCGTGTTCGCCCGCGGGCTGCTCGTGCACCTGTTCACCCGGATCTACCTGCCCGGTGACGAGGCCGCGCTGGCCGCCGACCCGCTGCTCGCCCAGGTGGACGAGGAGCGGCGCGGCACGCTGATCGCCGCGCGGGAGGACGGTGGGGCATACCGTTTCGACATCCGCCTTCAGGGCGAGGGCGAGACGGTCTTCCTGGAGTTCCGGTGACACCACCTGCCGCTGATCCCGCCGCCGTCGGTCTCGACGTCGGTCTGCTCGGTCCTGGCTGGGCCGGCTCCCCCGCCGCGTCCGCGACGAGCGACTCCGCCTATCTGCGGGCCCTGCTCGACGCGGAGGCGGCGCTCACCCGGGCCCAGGCCGCGCTGGGCCTCGTCCCGGGCCGGGCGGCCGAGGCGGTGACCCGAGCGGCCGATCCGGGCCGCTTCGACGTGCGGGCGCTCGCGGAGCGCGCCCGCGGCGGCGGAAACCCGGTCATCCCGCTGGTCGCCGACCTC
This sequence comes from Streptomyces sp. NPDC091412, assembly GCF_044756885.1. Classification (NCBI taxonomy): domain Bacteria; kingdom Bacillati; phylum Actinomycetota; class Actinomycetes; order Kitasatosporales; family Streptomycetaceae; genus Streptomyces; species Streptomyces sp. NPDC091412. Next base: position 394,169 of record NZ_JBIVTV010000005.1, read on the forward strand.
ACCGAGGCCGTGGGCGAGGAGTACGGCCCCTGTGTCCACCGGGGCGCGACCAGCCAGGACATCATGGACACGGCGACGATGCTGGTCGCCGTGCGCACCCTGGACCTGGTCCTCGCCGACCTGGCCCGCACCGAGCAGGCGCTGGCCCGGACGGCCGCCGAGCACCGTGACACGACGATGCCGGGCCGGACGCTGACCCAGCACGCCGTGCCGACGACGTTCGGCCTGAAGGCGGCCGGGTGGCGGTCGCTGGTGCTGGACGCCCGGGACCGCCTGACCCGGGTGCGGGATTCCCTGCCCGTCCAACTCGGCGGCGCGGCGGGGACCTTGGCGGCCTTCGCCGCGTACGGCGCCGAGGACCCGACCGCGCTCGTCACCGCGTACGCCCGTGAACTGGGCCTGTGCGAGCCGTTGTTGCCCTGGCACACTCTGCGCACCCCGGTCGCCGACCTCGCGGGGTGCCTCGCCTTCACCGCCGGGGCGCTGGGCAAGATCGCCGTGGACGTGCTGGGCCTGACCCGCACGGAGACCGCCGAACTCGCCGAGGGCAGTGGCGGCGGTTCCTCCGCCATGCCGCACAAGGCGAACCCCGTGCGGTCCACGCTGATCGCGGCCACCGCCCGGCGCGCGCCGCACCTCGCGGCCACCCTCTACGGGTCGCTGGCGGCGCAGGACGAACGGCCGCCCGGCGCCTGGCACGCCGAGTGGGAGCCGCTGCGGGAGCTGCTGCGGCTCGTCGGCGGCGCGGCCCGCGACGCCGCGGAGCTGACCGAGGGGCTGCGGGTGGACGCGGACGCGATGCGCGCCCATCTCGGGCTGACCCACGGGCTGATCGTCTCCGAGCGGCTGTCGGCCGAGCTGGCCCCGCTGCTCGGCCGCGCCCGGGCGAAGGAGTTGCTCACCGAACTCGCCCGGCGCACCTACACCGAGAACCGGAACCTCGGCGAACTCCTGTCAGAACAGCCCGAGTTGAAGGACGTGGATCTGGGCGAGCTCACCGACCCGGCCCATTACACCGGCGCCGCCGGAACTCTCACCGACCGTGCCCTGGAGCGACGTTGACCCTGCACCACCTTCTCGAAGGCCCCGCCTCCGCTCCCCCGCTGCTGCTCGGGCCGTCCCTCGGCACGTCGTACGCGCTGTGGGACAAGGTCGCGCCCGAGTTGGCGATCTCCCACCGGGTGGTCCGCTGGGACCTGCCCGGGCACGGGGGTTCGCCGGCCGGGCTGATCGGGTCCGGCGCCACCGTCGGCGACCTCGCCGGCCTGGTGCTGGCGCTCGCCGACTCGCTCGGCATCGAACGGTTCGCGTACGCCGGGGTGTCGCTGGGCGGTGCGGTGGGTCTGCACCTCGCCGTGCACCACCCCGAACGTGTCGACTCGCTCGCCGTGCTCTGCTCCTCGGCCCACTTCAACGGCGCCAAGGCGTGGCAGGAGCGGGCCGAGCGGGTCCGGCGGGACGGGCTGGACTGGCTGGCCGAGAGCGCCGACGCCCGGTGGTTCGCCGGTGACTTCACCGTGCCGGAGCTGGTCCGGGACCACCGGGAGGCCGACCCGGAGGCGTACGCCGCCTGCTGCGACGCGCTGGCCGCCTTCGACCTGACCGACCTGCTGCCTCGGATCGGCGCGCGCACACTGCTCGTCGCGGGCCGCGAGGACCCGGCCACCCCGCCCGCGCATCTGCGGCAGATCGCCGACGCGGTGCCCGGCTCGGCGCTGGTGGAGATCCCCGGCGCCTCGCACCTGGCGCCCGCGCAGTGCCCCGAGGCGGTCCTGGCGGCGCTGCGCACCCACCTCGACGGTGCTCCCCGGCGGGGCATGGAGGTGCGCCGCGAGGTGCTCGGCGACGCGCACGTCGACCGGGCACAGGCCCGGCAGACCCCGTTCACGGCCCGCTTCCAGGACTTCATCTCCCGCTACGCCTGGGGCGAGATCTGGACCGACCCGACGCTGAGCCGCCGCGAGCGCAGCCTGATCACCCTGACGGCGCTGATCGCACACGGCCACTACGACGAACTGGCCATGCACGTACGGGCGGCCCGCCGCAACGGGCTCACCCCCGAGGAGATCGGCGCGGCGCTGCTCCAGAGCGCCGTGTACTGCGGCGTCCCGGCGGCGAACTCGGCGTTCGCGGTGGCCCAGCGGGTGCTGGCGGAGGAATCCGGGGAGGGGTGACGAGGCGTGACCCGGCGGGCCGCGGCACCGTCGGCGGGCCGCCCCGCCGTCCGCCGACGCCGGCGCGGACATCGGCGGCAGCGGGCCGACTCCCGAGTGCCGGCTCCCGGGTGTGAGCCGGCGCCCGTCCGGCGCATCGAGTCGCGGGTCGGCGACCGTCACCGTCGGCCCGGGTGCGCGAGGTCCGGTGCGTGCGCCCGCAGGACGCGGACGGGCGTACCCGACCCCGGGCACGCGGCATGGTCCGCCGGACGGGCACTACGACGGGGCCTGGCCCGGTCCGTGTTCCGACTCCAGCAGTCGCGCCGCCTGCTCCGCCAGGCCGTCCGCTCCGCACGAGCGCGCCAGTGCCAGGCCCCGGCCCAGCTCGGCGGCCGAGCGCGAGACGATGCCGAACTCGACGCGGGCGGCGGCGTGTTCGTACTGGCAGGGGGAGGCCTCCAGATAGGTGACGGCCTGGGCTGCCAGCCGGACCGCGCGCCGGCCGGTCTCCAGGGCCGCGGCGCAGCGCAGAGCCTCTCCTATGGCGGTGTCGGTGCCGAACCGCTCGGCCTGGCGGCGGAGGTCGGCGACGAGCCGGCCGGCCCGCTCGGGGTCCTCGGTGGCGAGCGCTCGGGCCAGGTCGGCCGCCCAGGGCACCGTCACCGGGTTCTGGTGGCCGCGTGCGGCCGCCGCCTTCTCGGCCGCCTCCAGTTCGTTGACGGCGTCCTCGGTGCGGCCGAGGGCCAGCAGCAGCCGGCCGCGCACGCTGTGCGGATCGGGCAGCACGATGGTGGACGGGTAGGGCGGGGCGAAGGCGTGCTGCTCGGCGACCTCCCAGGCCCGCTCGACATGGCCGCGGGCGAGCAGGGTGTCGACGAGGTTGCAGGTCGCGGTCCAGTACAGGGGCAGTCCGCGGCCGATGCGCTCGGCCAGGCGCAGCGACGCGCGCAGGGCCTCCTCCGCCTCCCGCAGCCGGCCTCGCCTGCGGTGCCCGAGGCCGACGTAGGCGTGGGCGAGGGCGAGGTGGCCGCCGCTCCAGCCGGCGGTCTCGTAGGCACGCAGAGCCTCGGTGTAGAGGGTCTCGGCCCGGTCGAGGCGGTCGCAGTAGGCGTAGGCGCTGGCGAGCATCAGCAGCAGTTCGATGCCCCACTCGGTGTCGGTCCAGCCGAGTCCGGGGGCGAGGCGGCCGTTGACGAGGGCCCGGTCGCACATCTCGACGACCTCCTCGGCGCTCTCGCCGCGGGTCATGGCGTCGAAGCCGCGCAGGATCAGCAGGGCACGCTCGGAGTTGTCGCGTCCGGTGCAGCCGGCGGCGAGTCCGGCGAGCCGCTCGGAGCGGTCCGGGGAGCTGGTACCGCCGGTGTACAGGCCCTCCCACATGTACTGGACGGCCTGCAACCGCATGCGGGTGGGTCCCGGTTCGTGGCGGGCGGCCTCCGCCGCGACCGTGCGGACGGCCTCCTCCAGCTGGTCGTTGTGGAGCAGGGCCTGGGACAGCCGCCACACGGCGTCCACGCGGGTGGCACCGTCGAGGCCGGGCATGGCGAGCGCCCGCTGGAGGTGCTCGATGGTGGTGGCGGGCGCGGTCAGCAGGGTGGCGCAGCCCAGCTCGTGGAGCACGCGCGCGTGCGTCGTGGGGGTCGGCGGCTCCAGCAGGGCCCGCTCCAGGCACTGGCGGGCCGCGTCGGACGCGCCGACGGCGAGGTGCTCGCGGGCCGCCTGGCGCAGCTGCTCGACGAGTTCCTGGTCGTCGTCCGGGTGTACCTGGAGCAGGTGCCGGGAGGCCGCGGCGGCGCCGAACCCGGAGTCGGCGACCACCTGGGCGGCGATGCCGTGCATGGCGGTGCGCAGGGCGTCCGGGATGGAGTTGTAGACGGCGGTGGCGATCAGCGGGTGCACGAACTCCAGGTCCCCGCCCCCCCGGGCGGTCGCCGGGTCCGGCTCGGTGAGGATGCGGGCGCGGCGCAGCAGTTCGGCGCAGCGCTCGGCGTCGTCGGGGTACATGGTGGCCAGCCGGGCGACGAGCTCCACGGAGATGCCGGTGCCCAGGACGGCGGCGGCCCAGGCGAACCGGGTGGCGTCGATGCCGAGTTCCTCCAGGCGGGCGACGAGGCCGCCGCCGCGGGCCGAGCGGTTCAGGGCGCGCAGTTCTGCGGCCTGGGCCTCGACCGGTTCGAGTTCGCTGTCGCGCACCTTGGCGAGCAGCTCGACGGTCTCGTACGGGTTGCCGCCGGTGACCGCCCAGACCTCGCGGCAGAACGGGGCGTCGGCGTGCGGGCCGAGGGTGGTGCGGGTGAGTCCGGCGGTCGCCTCGGGGGTCAGGGCGCTCAGGGTGTGCACACCGGCAGCGGCGACGGCCGCGTCCAGGCACCGGGCGCCCTCGCCGCCGAACTCGCCGGGCCGGCGGGTCACCACGAGCAGTACGGGCGGGTCCTTCAGGCGCTCGGCGAACGCGGCGAGCCAGCGCAGCGTCTCCACGTCGGCCCAGTGGGCGTCGTCGATGAGCAGCACCAGCGGCCACTCGCGCTCGGCCAGCCGGCGCACGGCGGCGACCAGTCCGTCGCACACGCCCTGCGGGTCGGCCTGCCCGTCCCGGGGTTCCGCGATGCCGAGGGCGGGGCCGGCGATGTGGTACCAGTCGCCGAGGTATTCGCGGGCCTCCTCGGGCATCAGCGACAGGAGCGCGGGCTGGAGCAGCTGCCGCACCACGTTGAAGGGGACGGAGCGCAGGGTCTCCCCGCCGCGCGCCGACCACACCGCGCAGCCGTGGTCACCGGCGATACGGCGGATCTCGGTCAGCAGGGCGGTCTTGCCGAGACCGGCCTCCCCCTCCAGGACCAGCAGCCCTCCCGAGGACGCGCGGTCGGCGCACAGGACGTCGATCGCGCGTACGACGGCGGTGAGTTCCTCGTCACGCTCCCACAGCGAGCCCGAGGCGGCCGTGCCCGGCCGTACCTCCGTCATCCCGCTACCTCCCCAAGTCGCCCGACGGCATGCAGACTTCGAGCGTAGCCCCCGAGCGGCCGATGCGGCGGCCCGTCCCGACACCTGTTGCCTCGACGGGTGACCTGCGGTAAAGACTGCTGCGCCGGGAGCCGGACCGGGGTCCTCTCATCGGGCTTTCACCGACGCCTCATACGGTAGGCACATGACGCAGGTGACTCCTCCCGGGTGGTACCCCGACCCCGGGCAGACAAGTGACGGCCCCGCCACCGAGCGCTGGTGGGACGGCAGGGCATGGACGGACCAGACCCGTCCCGTCGGATCGGCCGCCGTGTGGGGTCCCACGGGGCAGCAGGTGGCCCCCGGGCCGTACCCGGCCCAGCAGGGGTATCCGGGGTACCCGGGCTATCCGGCGTACCCCGGACATCCAGGCCGGCCGCCCGCCTCCGGGCGCCGCGGCCTGCGTATCGGTATCGCCGTCGCGGTGGCGGCCGCGGTGCTGGCGAGCATCGGCGTCGGCGTGTACGCGCTGGCCAACGACGTCGGCGGCAAGGACAGCCGTGCCGGGTCGTCCCGGCAGGGCCCGGACGACCGGGGCGGCACGGGCGAGGAACGCGGCCCGTTCGGCGGCCCGGGCGGGGGCTCGGGCGACTCCGGTGGGTCCGGCGGGTCCGGTGGCGGGCCGTCCGAGGCGCCGAAGATCAAGAGCGGCTCGGTGACCGACGCGGTCAGCGGCATCAGCCTGCCCGTGCCCGACGGCTGGTACGGCCAGGAGTTGGGGGTGGGCGCCCAGGTCACGTCGAACGACTCCTACAAGTGCCCCGGCGACACTTCCAAGGACTGCACCAAGGGCGGCGCCTACTCGGCTCCCGCGCTCGCGCTGGGCGTCCGTGGGAGCACGCCCGAGCAGGTCGCCAAGGCCGACATATCGGCGAACGCCGAGGACTCCTACGGAGGCGAGGCCTACGGCGGCATCACCTCCCACCAGGTGCTGGCCTCCAAGGCGGTGACCGTGGCCGGACAGAAGGGCTACCTGGTCCGCTGGAAGGCCGTCACCCGCAAGGGCGCGGACGGGTACGTGGAGTCGCTGGCCTTCCCCTCGCCCCACGACTCCCGGCAGCTCGTCGTCGTCCGCTTCGGCCTCGACGTCGGGGAGCCGCAGTCCGTGATCGACGACATCACCCGGGGCATCGAGGCCTCCTCGGGCGGTGGCAACGGCCAGAGCGTCTGAGCCGACGCCGGAGCCGGCGTCCGAGTCGACCCGGATCCGAAGTGACCGGGCGGGGCACCTCTCCGCTCCAGAGGTACCCCGCCCGGCCGGGGGTGTGCGCCGCCCCCGTCCCCACGGTGCGGCGCGGACAGGTCACCGCCCGGTCATCCCGGGGACGGTGGCCTGAGTCGTGAACCGAGGCCCAGTGCGGGCAGCACCGCGGCCTCCAGGAACCGGACCACGTAGTCCGGGTCGGCGTACTCCCCCTCCAGCACGGGCCGGATGCGCAGGACGCCGAACAGCTGCGCGGGCACGAACTCCAGTGCCGGATTGTCCGCGCGGACCTCGCCGCGCTCCACCCCGCGCCGCAGGATCTCCCGCAGCGCGGCGATCTCCGGCTCGACCAGCGTCTCGCGCAGCGCCCGCTTCAGCTCGGGGTCCAGCGTGATCGCGTGCCCGAGCGCCTGGAGGAGGCGGGTGTCCCGGCCCGACCACTCGCCCGTGGCCAGTGCGACCCGCCGCAGGTCCTCGGCGAGCGAGCCGGTGTCGATGCCGGCGAAGCGGCAGCGGCCGCTGGACCGCAGGGCGGCCGCCACGAACTGCGGCTTGGTCCGCCACTGCCGGTAGAGCGTGGACTTGCTGCACCGGGTGCTGACGGCGACTCCCTCCATGGTGACGGCGTCGTAGCCGTGCTCGCGGATCTGTTCGAGCACAGCGTCGAAGAACTCCTGCTCACGCTCCGGCGTGAGCTTGGAGCGGCGCGGGGCGACAACCGTCTCCGGCTCGTCCGCGGCCTGCGATGTCATCGCTGCGCTCCTCACTCGTGTCCCGGGAGTTCAGGCCCGGACTCCGGGCCGCTCTCCAGTATGGCGAAGGTCCATCGATACGACAGTGTACCGGTACGCGCGCGTATCGGTACACTGTCGTATCGGTACGCTCTCGTGTCGATGTACCGCACATCGACACAGGTGCGGACAGCACCACCCGACGCACCACCATGAGAGAGGGCCTGGCATGACACCCGGAAGCGAGGCCGCCGAAACGGAGCCCGACGGACCGGCGCGGCGCCCGCTCGCCCGCGAGTCCCGGCCGGCCGAGGGGAACGCCCCGGCGGGGGCGGGCCGGTGAACGCGGCCCTGACGGCCGTCGTCCTGTCGCTGTTCTCGGCCTTCGCCTACGCGACCGCCGCGGTCGCCCAGGAACGGCTCGCCGCGCGCACCCGCGGAACGGGCGTGCGCGGACTGCTCCGCGCCGGCACCTGGTGGCGGGCCGTCGCACTGAACGGATCGGCGGCCCTGCTGCACGTGGCGGCGCTGAAGTACGGTCCGCTCACCGTGGTCCAGCCGCTCGGCGCGCTCACCCTGGTGGCCGCCGTGCCGCTGGGGGCGCGGATGGCCGGGCGACGGGTCGCGGCGGCGGAGTGGCGGGGCACCGCGTGCACGTTGCTCGGACTTGCCGTCCTGCTCCTCGCGGCCTCCGGGCCGGCCCCGGTACGCGTGCTGAGCCCCCTCGAGGCACTGTCGGTGGCGGGTGCCACGGCCGTTCTGATCGGCGCGCTGTCACGGCCCGGCGCGCGGCCGGGCCTGCGGCACGCGACCGCGTCGGGGGTCGCCTCGGGCGTGGCCTCCGCGCTGACCCAGACGGTGACGGTGGCCGCCACGGACCACTCCGGCCCCCTGCTCAGCGCCCACGTCATCATGGTGGCGCTGCTCGTCGCGGCCTTCGCGACCGGTGGCCTGCTGCTGTCGCAGACCGCCTACCGGGACGGCCTCGGCGCCCCGCTCGCGGTGCTGACACTGACCAACCCGGCGGCGGCCGCGCTGATCGGGCTCACCCTGCTGGGCCAGGGGCTGAGGGGCGGCGCGACGGGCGTGCTGCTGGCGTCGGCGGGCGCGGCCCTCGCCGCCTGGGGGGTCGTGGCGCTCTCTCGGGCGACCCCGCGACCCACGGACGCCAACCCCGTACCGGGCCCGGAGCACATCGCACCGGGCGGCGACGCGGACCATCCCGTGGCCGCCGTGCTCGCCCTGGAGACGGAACCGCCCGCGCAGGAACCCGCGCTGCCGTCCCGGCCGTTGGGACCGGGACACCTCACCCCGCTGTGACCGGCGGTCAGTTCCAGCCGCGCGAGTCCTGCTTGAGCGCCGTGTCGACGGTCAGCGCCGTGGCGACCACCAGGCTCAGCAGCGGCTCGGGCAGCTGGTAGTGGATCTGCAGGACGTAGTTGTCGGCGGTCGTGAACATCGTCTTGGCCAAGCCCTCCCAGGTCTTGGTGATCCGGGCGACCTCGTTGTCGGCGTGGTCGACGATGGCGAAGTTCCAGGCGCGCCAGTTCTCCGCCTTGATCGCGCCGACCTGCTGCCCGTTCACGTTCATCGCGAAGTTGATCTTGCCGAAGACGTTCTGCTGGACGATCTCACCGATCTCCGAGCCGTCCGGACGGGACACCACCACCCGCGACTTGAAGACCTTCGCCGGCCGGGTGAGCACCAACTGGGGCGTGCCGTAGGCGTCGCGGATCTCGAGCCTGTGCGTCATGAACTGGTCGAGGCTGGAGACGAACCGCATCGCCTTCTTCAGCGCGCTCTGCCCGACCTCGGTGACCGTGCCGATCCGGCTGCCGTGCTGGTCGAAGACCTCGTACTCGTTGGTCAGCTCGATCAGTTTGGCCTTCTGGTTCACCACGAGCACCGGCTCGCTGAACAGCGAGCCGCCGCCCTGGGCGCCCGGAGCGACCCCGGCCTGATGCTGGACCTGCCGCTGCACGCGGGGGTCGTGGGCAGCCGACTGCGGCGGCACCTGCTGCGCGACGTGGGCCTGCTGGTCGGCGTGGGTGTGCTCCGTCCACTGGGAACCGTCCCAGTAACGCAGCGTCTGGGCCGCTCCGTGCGGATCCGGGTACCAACCTGCCGGTGTGTTCGAATACGTACTCACCGGCGCACACTACCGCCGGGCAGGCGGAACCCATGCGCGTGAGTGATGCACGCCACACATTGACCTGTGGATTTCTGGGCAACCCTTCACGGCCCTCAGCGATCTCCTTTGCGAATACATCGACCACTTAGTTTTCGAGGATCGCATGAAGATTCGCCGCTCACTGGCGCTCGCAGCAGCCACGGCAGCCATCACACCCGCTGTGCTTCTTGCGGCCCCCGCCGCCTTCGCCACGGGCTCTCCGACCCCGGCGGTCACCGAGACGACCGAGGGCGGCTCCACCGGCGCCGACGGCCAGACCACCGAGCCCGAGGACACGTCCAAGAGCGCCGACGACACCACCGAGGCCGAGGACCCGTCGAAGAGCGCCGACGACACCACCACCGGCGACGACAACAAGTCGGACGACACCGGCGAGAAGTCCGCGAACACGGGGTCCGACTCGAAGGACGAGGGCACCACCGAGAAGGAGTCGGCCACCCCCACCCCCAGCGCCTCGCCGTCCGAGACGCCGGGCCCCCAGGCGTGCAAGGAGGGCAAGGAGCAGAAGCAGGACAAGAACCTGCGCACCAGCCTGACCGGCCTGCCCTCGAAGGTCGTCGCGGGCAGCGGGTTCCACAACTTCAAGCTGAACGTCACGAACTCCGGCGACAACTCCTACAAGCGCGTCGACATGGGCGTGTTCGCGGCCCTGGTCGGGGAGAAGGAGTTCACCGACGAGAGCAGCCACCTCACCCTGCAGTTCAAGGACCCGGTCACCGGCACGTGGGAGAACATCTCCCTGGACGAGAGGGATGACGCCATCGGTTACGTCGGCTACACCGACGTCAAGCCGAAGGAGTCCTTCACCATCGACCTGCGTCTGAACGTGGACAAGAAGGCCCCGGCCGGCATGGGCGTCGCCATCTCCATCGGCATGTACGCCGATGACAAGGGCAACTGCGTCTTCGCCACCGACGACGACTTCTACCTGTTCGACGTCCTCGCCGCCGGCACCAGCGCGGGCAAGCCCGCCGACGCCAAGCCGCAGGGCGGCCGGAAGCCGCTGCCGGCCAAGCCCGCCGGCGACAAGCAGATCGTCCCGCAGGGCCACCTCGCCGAGACCGGCTCCAGCTCGGCGCTGCCGATGATCGCGCTCGCGGGCGGCGCCGCGGTCGCCGTCGGCGCGGGCGCCGTGTTCGTCGTGCGTCGCCGCAAGGCCGGCAGCGGCGCTGCCACGGCCTGATTCGCGTCCCTGACGCGCTGAGTCACGAGGGCCGCACCCGCGAGAGCGGGTGCGGCCCTTCGCCGTCGGTGTCCGGCCGGCTGCCGGGCGGACTCGGCGCCGTACCGGCGCGCCCGCCCTACCCGTAGGACAAGTTGGAGCACAGGTCGTCGTCGGCCGAGCGGGCGTCCGCCGCCACCGACGTGGGCACGGAGGTCGGCTCGGCCGAGGCGCCGTTCGCAGCGGCCGTGAAGTCCTCACCCAGGACCACGTTGATGCCCGGGCCGGTCAGGGCCTGGAGTTCGGCCCCGGGGAAGAGCTTGGCGACCGTCTCGGCCTCGGCCTGCCGGCCGGGACCGTACTGGATGATGGTGATGGCGTGGTTCTGGCTGCCCGCGTTCTCGGTGCCGGTGACGGTGAAGCCGCGGCCGGTGAGGACGGAGGCGCCGCGGGTGGCGAGGCCGGGGGTGGTGGTTCCGTTGTAGACACCCACGTCGATGCCCTTCCCCAGGTCGCCCTGACCGGCGTCCGGGGATGCGGAGGCAGCCGCCTTGCCCTTCTTGCTCTTCTTGCCGCCCGCGTCCTTGCCGTCGATGGTGCGGTCGGCCCTGAGCGCGGCCCACAGCTCCGAGGCGTCCGGCTCCACGATGGCGACCCGCGCCCCCTCATAGCGCCACGGGATGGTGACGAACTTGGTGTTGTGCAGGTCGACGTCCTTCAGCGACATCGCGAACGACAGCAGCTTGTCGGCCGAGCCCAGACCGGGGTCCACGGTGAGCGACTTGGTGGCGGCATCGGCGAGGGGGAACAGCTTGGTCGGGGTGAACCCGTCGGCCTTGACCTTCTTGATGAGGCTGGCGACGAACGCCTGCTGGCGCTTGATCCGGCCTATGTCGGAGCCGTCGCCGATGCCGTGCCGGATCCGGACCCAGTCCAGCGCCTGCTTCCCGGAGACCTTCTGCTCGCCCTTGCTGAACAGCAGCGAGCCGCGGCTGGCCCGGTTGGGGTTGAGGTCCTTCTGGTAGATGTCCTGCGGCACGCACACCGGCACCCCGCCCACCACGTCGGTGAGCGCGGCGAATCCCTTGAAGTCGACGACGACGGTGTGGTCCACGCGCAGCCCGGTGAGGTGCTCGACGGTGTTCTGGCTGCAGGCGGGGTTGCCCTCGGCGGTGTTGCCCACGGAGTACGCGGCGTTGAACATCGTGTTCGGCCGCGACTCGGTCCAGCCGCCGTCGGGGAGCTTGCAGGGCGGGATGGTGACCAGGGTGTCCCGGGGGATGGACACGGCGAGGGCGTGCCGATGGTCGGCGTAGACGTGCAGCAGGAACGCGGTGTCGGAGCGGCCGATGTCGTCCTTGCTGCCGCCGCCGAGCGCGTCGTTGCCGCCCACGCGCGCGTCGGAGCCGATGACCAGGACGTTCTCGCCCTTGGACGAGCCGGCCTCGGGCCGGTTGTCGGACAGGCCGTCGGCGCCGAAGGTGTTGATGTTGCCGTTGAGCTTCAGATAGAGCCAGCCCAGACCCGCCGTGCCGAGCACCACCAGGGACAGCGCCATGACGAGGGCCGTCCGTCCGCGACTGCGTCCGCCGCGGCCGCCGGAGGCGCGGCGGCGGGAGCCGCCCCGGCGCTGGGGCGGGACGCCCTTGCTCCGGCGGCGCGAAGGAGCGGTCTTGTGGCTGGTCGTCATGCGCGCACCCTCATCCGTCGTACTCGTACAGAGGGGACGACTGACCCCACCCAATGGTTGTACGTTTGCGCAATGTAGCAATAGTCGATGAGAGGGCTCCGCGACGGGGTGCGCGGCCGGCCCGCACCCCGATCCGGCGGGACGGTCAGGGACTGGCCACGTCGAAGCCGTATCGCAGGGGCTCGTCCTTCACGCGCGGGTCGCGGCGGTAGACGTACACCGCCTCCACGCGTACGCCGTCCCGCGACGCCTCCGCCTGACAGGGGAGCGACACCTGAAGCACCCACGGCCGCCCGGCGACCTTGACCCGCACACCGTCCGCCGGCCCGCCCACGAGCACCGCGGCCTCCCGCCCCATCACGCCACCACCAGATTCCATGGGGACAGTTTAAGGGTTGCGCAATTGTTGACCCGAGGAGAATTCCCGCCCACCGGGGCTTCGGGGCGGGGAGCCGTCGGACCGATGACCCGCCATCCCCCTTGCCCCGCTGGCGAATTGGGGACCTGACCGGGGAAGATGGGCGGCGTGAGTCATCCTGCCGACATCGTCATGGTCTTCGACCGGGACGAGGAACTTGCCGTCTTCCCCTCTCTCCGGGCCACGGAGGACGGACTGGAGGCCATGGACGTGATGGAAGGGGAGTACACGGCCTTCACCGTCGAGGGGCGCCTCGTCGACCTGCGCGCCCCGGACGGCGAGGAAGGCCTGGTCCTGGCCGCGCGCACCGACGAGGACGGCCGGAAGGACCTGGAGCGCCACCTGGCCCGCTTCTGGGCCCGCCGTCCCGGCCGACCCCCGCTGAGCCCCGAGGGCACCGCCCGCCTCCTGCTGGTCGGCGGGCCACGGGCCACGGGCCGCGGACCACGCCGGCTCCGGAACCCGTTCCGGCGCGGTCGCGCGCCGCACTCCTGACGGGACGGCGGACGACCACGATGACAGCACGTTCCGCGCGGCCGGGGCCGCGGGCCCACTCACGCGTGCCGCGGAACGGCGATTCGCCGCCGGCACCGGAGCGCCGCGCCCCGATGGACCGCTCCCGCAGCTCTACGGTTGCACACATGCGCAATTCACAGAGTGTCCGTGCGGAGAAGCGCGTGCCGGGCGCCCAGGCCGCCCCGTCGGCGCGTGGACGCCGGCAGGCCCCTCCGCGAGCCCCGGATCCGGCGGGCCGGCCGCGCGGCGGGCGTGCGGGGCGGGTGCCCGGCCCCTCCACGCTCCCGCGCCGCGCCCTCGCGCGGCTGCGGCGGGCCTGGGACCGGCCGCTCACCGGCTACTACCTGGTGGCGGGCAGTGCGGCGCTGATCGCCGGCCTGGGGCTGGTGATGGTGTTCTCCTCCTCGCAGATCCAGGCGCTGCGCTCCGGTCTGCCGCCGACCTACTATCTGCGTCGGCAGATCATGGCCGCGGTGATCGGCGCGGTGCTGGCGGTGCCGGCCGCCCGCATGTCGGTGAAGACGCACCGGTGGCTGGCCTATCCACTGCTGGCCGGGTCCGTACTGCTGCTGGCGCTGGTGCAGGTGCCGGGGCTGGGGCGGACCGTCAACGGCAACACCAACTGGCTCGACCTGGGCGGACCGTTCGTGCTCCAGCCCAGCGAGTTCGCGAAGGTCGCGTTCGTCGTATGGGGCGCGGACCTGCTGGCCCGCAAGCAGCAGCACAAGCTGCTGGGCCAGTGGAAGCACCTGCTCGTGCCGCTGGTGCCCGGTGCCTTGCTGCTGCTGGGACTGATGATGCTCGGCGGGGACATGGGGACCGCGGTCATCCTGTGCGCCGTGCTGTTCGGTCTGCTGTGGCTGGCCGGTGCGCCGCTGCGGCTCTTCGGGGCCGCCCTGACGGGCACGGCGCTCCTGGCCACCGTACTGATCATGACCGCCCCGCACCGGGTGTCGCGGTTCGCCTGCCTCGGCGCGAGCGACCCGGGCCCGAGCGACCAGTGCTGGCAGGTGGTGCACGGCCTGTACGCGCTGTCGACGGGCGGCCTGTTCGGCAACGGAATCGGCGCCAGCGTGGAGAAGTGGGGCCAACTGCCCGAGCCGCACACCGACTTCATCTTCGCCGTCACCGGGGAGGAACTGGGTCTGTTCGGCACCCTGTCCGTACTGGCCCTGTTCGCCGCGCTGTTCGCGGGCGGGCTGCGCATCGCCACCCGCCGCAACGACCCGTTCGTCCGCCTGGCGACCGGCGGCATCGTCACCTGGCTCGCGGCGCAGACCTTCATCAACCTCGGCGGCGTCCTGGGGCTGGTGCCCGTCGCGGGCGTGCCCCTGCCCCTGTTCTCCTACGGCGGCAGCTCGCTGATCGCCACCCTGTACGCCGTGGGGCTCCTGCTCGCCGCCGCCCGCGGCGAACCCGCTGTGCGTAAGGCGCTGGAGGGTCGATGGCGCCGGGTTCGCTCGACCCTGCCGCGCCTCCCCGGGCGCCGCCGCTGAGACTCTGCGGTCAGGCGGACAGCGGGCGTTGCAGACGGAGGCCCTGGAGTATGCCCACGGCGATCCAGCCGGCGAACATCGACGAGCCGCCGTAGCTGACGAACGGCAGCGGCAGTCCGGTGACCGGCATGATGCCGAGGTTCATGCCGATGTTCTCGAACGCCTGGAAGGCCAGCCAGGCCACGATGCCGATCGCGACCACCGTTCCGTACAGGTCGGGGCAGGCGCGGGCGATGCGCAGCGCACGCCACAGCACCACGCCGAGCAGGGCGATCAGCGCCCCGGCACCCAGGAAGCCCAGCTCCTCCCCCGCCACGCTGAAGACGAAGTCGGTCTGCTGCTCGGGCACGAACTGCCCGGTGGTCTGCGCTCCGTGGAACAGCCCCTGGCCCAGCAGGCCGCCGGCCCCGATGGCGATCCGGGCCTGGCTGGTGTTGTAGCCGACCCCGGACGGGTCGAGGGCGGGATCGGCGAACGCGGCGAACCGGTTGATCTGGTACTGGTCCAGCAGGTGCAGTTGCCACACCGCCACCGCACCCAGGACTCCGGCCGCGAGCAGCCCGGTGACCCAGCGCGCGGAGGCACCGGAGGCGAGCAGCACCCCGAGCACGATCACGCCGATGCCCATGAACTGCCCGAGGTCCGGCGTGAGCAGGACCAGCAGGGCGGGCACGCCGGCCACCGCCAGGGACTCCAGGACGCTGCGGCTGTCCGGGCTCGGCCGGTCACCCGTGTCCACCTTGGTGGCCAGCAGCACGGCCATGGCCAGCACGATGGCGACCTTGACGAACTCCGCCGGCTGGATGGACATCCCGCCGATCATGATCCAGCGGCGCGACCCGTTGATCGTGGCGCCCAGCGGCGTCAGCACCGCGAGGACCAGCAGGAGCGTGACGCCGTACAGGACGGGGACGAGGTCCCGGAGCCTGCGCGGGCCCAGCCACATGGTGCCGACGGCCAGGGCGATCCCGATGGCGGTGTTGATCAGATGGCGCGTCAGGAAGGCGTACGGGTCACCCTCGGTCAGCTGGGTGCGGCCGCGGGTCGCGGAGTACACCAGGAGCGCGCCGAGCACCGACAGCGCCAGCGCGGCGCCCAGCAGCGGCCAGTCCAGCCGCCGCAGCACCGAACCGAAGGCCGTGGGCGGCCGCGGTCCCGCGCGCCGGAACGCCCCCCGGACGGCCCCCGGCCCCATGAGCCCGCTCCCGACCTCCATCGCGGCTCTCCTTCGCTCTGGTTCGCTCTGGTTCGCTCTGGTTCGATCCGGTGCACTCCGGTTCGCTCCGGTTCGCTCCGGCCGCGCCCCGGCAGGCTGCCCCGGATCCCGCACGACACGGAACGCCATCATCGCCCAGTTGCGCAATCCGTTAAGTGAAGCACGCCGAAGGGTTGCGCGCTCACCGGCCCCCGCCCGTGGTCACGCCTGCTCAGCAGGCCCTACGCTGGCCTCTCGTGAAGGACTCCGTGACCACCGACGAAGGCTCCTCGCGGAATCGTCTTCGCGCCGTCTCGTACCGCCGTGTGCCCGCCGTGGCCGGTTACCTGTGCCTGCTCGTGGGCGTACTCGACGTCGCGGGGGCGATCTTCCCGCGTATGCGGCACGGGCGGGTGCACACCCTGGCCGTGGCCCTGCCCGGGGCCGTGTCCACCCTGGCCACCGCCGCCTCGCTGATCGTGGGCGTGCTGATGGTGATGCTGGCGCACGCCCTGCGGCGCCGCAAACGGCGGGCCTGGCGGGCGGTGATGATCCTGCTGCCCACGGGCGCGGCACTGCAGCTGCTGCGCTGGCACCAGCATGTGCCCGGCGTCGTCACGGTGCTGCTGTTCGTGCTGCTGCTCGTCGCCCGCCGGGAGTTCTACGCGCTGTCCGACCCGCGCACCCGGTGGCGGGCGGTGTGGAACTTCCTCCTGCTGAGCGCCTTCAGCCTCGGCGCGGGACTGCTGATCGTCGGCGCCCACCCCAGGAAGGTCGTCGCGGCCTCGCTGTCCGACCGGATCCAGCACGTCGCCTACGGTCTGATCGGCATCGAGGGACCGGTGCACTACTCCAGCGAGCGCACCAGCGACCTCGTCTACTTCTCGCTCGCCGGGCTCGGCCTGCTGACCGCGGCCACCACCCTCTACCTCGCGCTGCGCCCCTCCACCCCCGTACCCGTCCTCGGCGACGACGAGGAGCGGCGGCTGCGCGCCCTGCTGGAACGGCACGGCGAGCGGGACTCGCTGGGCTACTTCGCGCTGCGCCGCGACAAGAACGTGCTCTTCTCCCCCACCGGAAAGGCGGCGATCGCCTACCGGGTGGTGTCCGGCGTGATGCTCGCGGGCGGCGACCCGATCGGCGACGTGGAGGCCTGGCCGGGCGCCATCAAGGAGTTCATGGACACCGCCGCCCGGCACGCCTGGGTCCCCGCGGTGATGGGGTGCAGCGAGACCGGCGGCGAGGTGTGGACCCGCGAAGCCGGACTGAACGCCCTGGAGATCGGCGACGAGGCCGTCGTCGACACCGGCGCCTTCACCCTGTCCGGACGGCCGATGCGCAATGTCCGGCAGATGGTCAACCGCATCGAACGGGGCGGCTACAGCTGCCGCATCCGCCGCGTGCGCGACCTGTCCGAGCAGGAGACCGAGCAGATCCGCGCGGCGGCGGCCGCCTGGCGCGGCACCGAGGTGGAACGCGGCTTCTCCATGGCCCTCGGGCGCTTCGGCGAGGCCGGTGACGGCGACTGCGTGGTCGTCACCGCCCACAAGGAGCCGGACGCCGGCGCCCCCGCGCCCGGCGGGGACATCCGCGCGGTCCTGCACTTCGTGCCCTGGGGCCGGGACGGGATCTCCCTGGACCTGATGCGCCGCGACCGCACCGCCGACCCCGGTCTGAACGAACTCCTCATCGTCAAGGCCCTCCAGCAGGCCCCCGGTCTCGGTGTCGGCCGGGTCTCGCTGAACTTCGCGATGTTCCGCGCCGCCCTCGCCCGCGGTGAACGCCTGGGCGCCGGACCGGCCCTGCGCGCCTGGCGCGGCCTGCTGCTCTTCCTCTCCCGCTGGTTCCAGATCGAGTCGCTGTACAAGTTCAACGCCAAGTTCCAGCCCCGGTGGGAGCCGAGGTTCCTGGTCTATCCCACGGCCCGGGACCTGCTCCGCATCAGCCTGGCCGCGCTCCAGGCCGAGGCGTTCCTCAATCTGTCCTGGCCCGCACCGTGGCGGCGGAAGCCGCGGCGGCCGGAGCCCGCGCCTGCCGAGGCGGAGCCCGCCGCGTTCGAACCGCCCGGGGGACCGCCGGTACCCTAGTTGCATGGATGTGCAAGGAAAGGTGTGGGACGCCGAGGCGGCGGACCGGGCGGTGGCGGTGCTCAAGGCGGTGGCGGACCCCTCCCGCTACCGGCTGCTGTGGGCCCTCAGCCACGGTGAACAACCGGTGAGCGAGCTGGCCCGGATGCTGGACGCCCACGTGGCCGCGACGTCCCAGCACCTGGCCAGACTCCGGGCGGCCGGTCTGGTGACCACGCGCCGGGAAGGCACACGCATCTTCTACCGGGCCGCGGGAGTGCGGCCCCTGCTGGAGGCCGCGCACCTCACGGGCACCGAGGGCGGCGGCCCCGGAACCGGCGGCTCCGGTGGCGAGGAGAGCGCGCTCGCACCCCGGCGGGCCGCCGCCGCCAACCCGGTGCTCTCACGCCGCCCGGCCCTGGGCGGCACCCCGTGAGGCGGCGGCCCCGCGGTGCTCAGGCGGGGCACTGGGTGTCCGTGGGTCCGGAGGCGTCGCCGGTGTCGTCGCGGCGGTACTCCTCGGGGCCGGCGTCGTAGGCGTACAACTCGGCGTAGCGGCCCCAGTCGGTGGCCGTCTCCAACTGCTGGTCGACCTGCTCGCTGGTGTAGTGATGGGCCAGCAGATCGCGGAAGAATCCGGCCCGCGCGGTCCCGTCGGCCTTGCCGCGCACGCTGCTGGTGATCACCTTGACCAGCGGCAGCTGGATCGCGGCCCGGGCGAAGATGGTCTTCGACTCCTGGACGTCGGCCCCGGCGAACGCGGTGCCGATGTCGGTGAGCAGCAGGTCGTTGCCGCTGAACCCGGCGAAACCGAGCAGGTCCAGGGCGTCGACCTGGGGCATGACGTCGTCGACCTCGAGACCGAGGTCGTCGGCGAGACCGGCGAGATCGCAGCGCCCGCCGCGGTGCAGCACCAGCTCCGCCAGGCCCGACAGCCCGTCCACGCTCGCCTGCGGCAGCGGGGTGTTGGCCACCGTCCGCCTCTCCAGGTCGGCCGGTTCCTGGCGGCCGGGGGTACGGCCCTCCTTCTGCCGGCCGGTCATGGTGCGGTAGACACGGTCGATCATGTCCTCGAAGGCGGCGGAGTTGCGGTCGCGGGGCCGGTCCAGAGCGACCTCGAAGACCTCCCGGATGGTGCCGTAGGGGCGGGAGCCGAGCACCACGATCCGGTCGGCCATCAGGACCGCCTCCTCGATGTTGTGGGTGACCAGCACGATGGCCCTGGTGGGGAACTGGCCGGACTCCCACAGCTCCATCAGCTCGCCGCGCAGGTTCTCCGCCGTGAGCACGTCCAGGGCGGAGAAGGGCTCGTCCATCATCAGCACGTCCGGCTCGACGACCAGCGCGCGGGCGAAGCCGACGCGCTGGCGCATGCCACCCGACAGCTCCTTGGGATAGGCGGACTCGAAGCCGTCCAGGCCGATCAGGTCGATGGCCAGGCGGGCGGCCTCGGCGCGCTCCACGGGGTGCACGCCCTTGGCCTCCAGGCCGAGTTCGACGTTCTGCTGCACGGTCAGCCAGGGCAGCAGCGCGAAGGTCTGGAACACCATCGCCGTACCGGGGTTGGCGCCGGTCAGCGCGGCGCCCTTGTAGCTGACGGTGCCGGAGCTGGCCGGGACGAGTCCGGCCATACAGCGCAGCAGCGTCGACTTGCCCGAGCCGGACTTGCCCAGCAGCGCGACGACCTCACCGGCGCGGATCTCGAGGTCGATGCCGGAGAGCACGGGCAGTTCGCCGTCGGCGCCCGCGTACGACTTCGTCAGGCCGACGGTCTCCAGCAGCGGTTCGCCGTCGGCCGGGCGGGTGTTCTCGGTGGCCGGAAGGGTGTTCATCGCCATGGCAGGTCCAAGCTGTGGGGTGCGGAGTACGGATGGGGCCCGGTGTGCGGACGGGAGGGGATCACAGGGAGTACCGGGTCTCGGCCAGCCGGTACAGCGGCCGCCAGAGGAAGCGGTTGAGGCAGACCACGTAGACGCTCATCACGACCACGCCGGCGATCAGTCGGGGATGGTCGCCCTGCTCCGTGGCGCGGGCGATGTAGGCGCCCAGGCCGGTGGCGGTGAGCGTGGTGCCGCCGAAGGTGACGACCTCGGCGACGATGGAGGCGTTCCAGGCGCCGCCGGAGGCGGTGATGCCGCCGGTGACGTAGGAGGGAAAGATGCCGGGGATGATCAGCCGCCGCCAGCGCTGCCGGCCTCTCACCCCGAGGTCGTCCATGGCCTCGCGCAGGTCGGTGGGGATCGCCATGGCGCCGGCGATGGTGTTGAAGAGGATGTACCACTGGGCGCCGAGCGCCATCAGGAAGATGCCGCCGATGTCGATGCTCAGGCCGGTCCTGATGAAGAACCACACCGCCAGCGGGAAGAGGAAGTTCGCCGGGAACGAGGCCAGCACCTGCACCACCGGCTGGGCGATCCTCGTCAGCCTGGGCGAGAAACCGATCTTCACGCCGATCGGCACCCACACCACCGTGGCCACGGCGACCAGGACGGCGACGCGGGCCAGGGTGGCGAGCCCGAGCAGCAGCGGTTCGCCGAACACGCCCAGGCCCGTGTGGTCGTACAGGTAGAGGCAGAGGTCGACCAGGCCCCAGACGATCAGCCCGCCCGCCACCAGGGCGAAGGCGACATCCCCGGCGCGCTGCCTGCCCCGCTGCACCACGAGGGGCCGGTCGTCGGTGCCGAAGACGCGCCCGGCCCTGCTCAGCGCCCGGCCGGCCGGGCGCAGCAGGCGGCCGGCGAGCCGGGGCCAGTCGGAGCGGCGCAGGAAGTCCAGGACGACCGACCGCTGGACCTCGCCGGCCTCGGACTGCTCGATCTTGAACTTCTCCGCCCAGGCGGTCAGCGGCCGCCAGAACAGGAAGTTCACCCCGATCACCATGACCGCCATGGTGAGGATGGCGCAGCCGACCTTGGTCAGGTCGCCGTCGGCGATCGCGGCCCCGGCGTAGGAGCCGACCCCGGGCAGGGCGTAGTCGGTGTGGCCGAGGGTGACCGCCTCGGAGGCGACGAGGAAGAACCAGCCGCCGCCGAAGCTCATCATGCCGTTCCAGACCAGGCCGATCATCCCGGCGGGCAGCTCCACCTTCCAGAACCGCATCCACCGGGTGAAGCCGAACGACCGTGACAGCTCGTCCAGTTCGCGCGGCAGCGAGGTGAGGGAGTGGTAGAAGCCGAACGTCATGTTCCACGCCTGGGAGGTGAAGATGGCGAAGATCGCCGCACACTCCAGGCCGAGCATCGAGCCCGGGAACAGGGCGACGAACCCGGTCACCGCCACCGTCAGGAACGCCAGCACCGGCACGGACTGAAGGATGTCCAGCGCCGGGATCAGGATCCGTTCCAGACGGCGGCTCTTGGCGGCGGCGTAGGCGTAGCCGAAGGTGAAGGCCGTGGACAGGGCCAGGGCGACGAACATGCGCAGCAGCGAGCGGGCGGCGTCGTAGGGCAGCTGACCGACACCGGTGTCCACCTGCGCGGACTGGCTGGTGGAGAACGAGAGCGTGATCCCTTTCCCCACCCGCAGGGTGACGTACAGCAGTACCACCACCGCGGCGGCGACGACCAGGTCCACCCAGGTCATCCGGGTAAGACCGCCGGCGAACCGAGCGGGGAACGAGGCCCGCGACCGCGTGGCGGGCGCACTCGTCCGGAACGACATCACAGGCACCTCCAACCGCGCTCCGCCCGGACTGCGGCACATGGACGCCCTGGTGCGAGCGCACCGCGAGGCGGCGGCACTCGCACCAGGGCAGGCATGACAGGGTACGGCGAGAAAGCGGCGAAAAGAGAAGAAGGAGAGAAGAGGGGAAGAAGAAGGAAGAAAGAGAAGAGGAAGAAGAAAGCGGACGACCGGGGCGGCGGTCAGAGACTGCCGGAGAGGCCGCTCGGACTGGGTGGGTCGATGTCCACGAGTGCCTCCGTTCAGCCATGCGGTTCCGTCGGGGAGCACGGGCCTCGCGCACGGCGCGACAGGCGGGTGCCGACAGGTAGTGTGCCGCTTATTGCATCGATACGCAAATAGTGCGGTCCTGGCGGATGCCCTCGCCGCACACCCTCGCCGGGCCGGTCATGTCCACCAGCCGCGAGATCGGCACGGGCACCTGCGCGCTACCGGCCGGTCGCCAGGATCCCGATCGCCACCAGGATCGTCGAGCCGGCGCTCGGCCACGGGCCCCGCCAACGGCGCCCCCACGGCTCGACCTCGCGCCGCCTCTCGCTGTCACATCGGGCCGGTTCAGGTGCCGGGCCGCCCCGCGGATGCCCAGGCGGCGTATTCCTGGCGGACGTAGCGGCGGCGGCCGGGTCCGAGCGTGATCGCGTCGGGCTGATGCGGCCCGGCCACCAGGTCGGGTCGGCGGCGATCGTGCCGCAGGAGCTGTTCGGCGGTTTGCGCGGCGGCGCCGACCGGGCCGAGGTCGGGGCTCTCCAGGGCCATACGGTCCATGAGGGCAGCCCGGCGCAGCAGCCGGGCGCGTTCGGCGACCGCGGCGTCGACCGGCGGGCCGGTGACGGTCCTGGCCTGGCGGCCGTCGCGCTCGGCCCCGAGGGCAAGCACCTGGTGCATTTCGCGTCGCAGGTCGGGCGCGTTCGCGTACGCCTCGTGCGGGGGCGGGGCGTCGATGCCCTCGCCGGTGTTCGGGGCGACATCCTCCTCCGATACACCGCGGCGGGCGCCGCAGCGTGCACACGGCACCGTGCCGTGGTCCAGGTCACCGTGATCGAGGGCCGGTGGGTTCGCCGGGGACCGTACGGGCCCCCGGGCCGGGGCCGGACAGTCGTCGACGGGGCACGGCTCGTGGGTCGCGAAGGCCCACTCGCGGAGGCCCTCGGGTGACCCTGCGCCGCGGCGGCCCCCGGTGACCGGCAGCCGACGCATCACCTCGGCGCCCGGCCCGGCGAAGGGCGGCGGCTCGCACGTGAACTCGGGACCGGTCATGCCGAGCACCTCAGGCAGGCGCGGACTTCGCGTCCGCCGCGCGTCTGGTGGACCTCGGTCGACTGGGCGAGGTACTGGACGATGCCGGTGCCGCGGCCGTGCTCGTCCGGGGCGATGTCGGGACGACGGCGCTCCACGGCCGTTCCGGAGTCACTGACCACGATGTGCAGGGTGCCGTGGTCGAGGACGAGCCGCAGGGTCATGCGCTCGCGGCCGTACTGGGCGGCGTTGGCTGCGAGTTCGTCGACGATGAGAACGGCGGAGTCCCGCTCGCTCTCCGGGACGCACCAGGTCTCCAGCAGATCGGCCGCGAAGTGACGGGCGGCGGAGACGTGTGCCTCCTGCGCGGGCAGGGCGAGCAGCGCCTCGTGGCGGCAACGCCGGGAGACCGGTGGGCTCAGGCGGGGGGAATCGGTGACGAACATGGTCTTCTGACTCTTCTGTGCATGTGCGGAGACCGGAATCCGGAGACCGTCGACGCGATCGAGGGGCGGCCGGTGTGCCGGATCCTGCATCGGGGCGTTCACTCAGTTCCACGGCCGGCGCCCGCCGAACGGTTCGAGCGATTCGCGCCTTTCGCTCCCTGGCCGTTGGGCGACCGGCGACCGGGAGCGTGCACGCCCCGGCTGCGCACTCACGTGTCACGTCGGCCAAGGACCGGCATCCTTCGCAGGAACCGACGGCGAGGGCGACGAAGCGGTGACGCCGGTGGCGGGATCGCGCCCGGAGAAGGTGCGCGACGGAGCCGACATGGCCGCTCCGGGCGGCGTGGCCTTTCCGCGGAGCGATCCGGATCGGCCCTTGGGCCACGCTTTCGGGAGCTCAGGGGCATAGAACGATCACTGCTCATATGCATCGCCTCACCTTGTGACGCACCGCACAGAGTGGCGACCCTCCGTAAGCGCCGCCAGGGCCGCGCGCGCGCGCCGGAACGCCGGAGGGACGGTCGATCTGCGGCGACCCGAAGAAAGTGCCGCGAAAAGTGCGTATCGACCGAACCGCACCACCCCCGTCGCCCGTGAAGTCAGACAAAGGCCGACATACGCGACACCTGTCGCCCACCCCCCAAGCCGTTCTCGGCTCGGGGACGGGGAACTGCCCTCTGCCACCCGCGACTTCGCTTCGCTTGCGCGCACTCGGCAGACGCAGTCCCCATCTCAACCTGATCGTGAGGAACGAACAGCATGTACCCGCACCTTCGTACACCAGGCCGGCGATCACGCGCTGCGGCTGGGCTTGCCGTCGCCACCGTCGCCACCGTCGGCGCGCTGGGGCTCCTGAGCGCATGCGGCCAGTCGTCGCACTCCTCGTCCACCCACGCCGGTGCCATCACACCGGGACAGGGTCAGCACCAGACGGCCGGCATGCCCGGTGCCTCCGGACCGGGACACGCGGCGGGCTCCGCTCCCGGCGCCTCCCCCATGCCCAGCATGACCATGCCCATGAGCCCTCCGAGCACCAGTAAGCCGACCGCGCCGGTGGCCGGGAACGCCGTGGCGATCAAGAACTTCGCATTCGCCCCGGCCACGCTGAAGGTCAAAGCGGGCACCACGGTGACCTGGACCAACCAGGACACCGACGCCCACACCGTCACCAGCGCCGGATCGGGCGGCCCGCTGCATTCGGCCGCCCTGGCCACTCACGCCACGTACAGCCACCGGTTCACACAGCCCGGCACCTACCACTACCTCTGCACCATCCATCCGTTCATGACCGCCACCGTGGAGGTGACCCGATGACCGAGTACCACGACCCTCACCAGGGATCACCGCTCGGTGGCAACGAACCGCACGTACCCCAACACGGCATGTCCCGGCGCCAACTCCTCCGGCACGCGGGGTGGTTCGGCGGGGCTGTGGTGCTGACCGTGGCCGGCGGAGAAGTGATCAGCCACATCGCCGACAGCCGCGGCACCGCCGGGACCACCGCCGGAACCGCGGCTGCGGGAGCCGACACGACGACGAGCGGCGCACTGCGGTTCGTGCAGGTCTCCGACAGCCACATCGGCTTCCAGGGGCCGGCGAACATGGACGTGGCCGGCTCTTTCTCCGAAGCGATCCGCCAGGTCAACTCATTGGGTTTCCGGCCCGACTTCGTCATGCACAGTGGCGATCTGACCCACCTGTCCACGTCCTCGCAGTTCGACCAGGTCAGGCAGATGATGACGGGGATGCGGACCGACCGCGTCTTCACCGTGCCCGGCGAGCACGACTCCATAGGCGACGCGGGACGCGCCTACCGGCGGACCTTCGGCAAGGGCACGCTCGGCGACGGCTGGTACAGCTTCGACACCCACGGCGTGCACTTCATCGCGCTGGTCAACACCCTGAGCCTGGAGAAGCTCGGTCATCTCGGCAACGAGCAGATCGAGTTCGTCCGCAGGGACCTCGCGGGACTGCCGCCGGACACACCCATCGTGGTCTTCAGCCACATCCCCCTGTTCGCCATGTACCCGCAGTGGGGCTGGAGCACGGACGACGCCTTGCGCGTCATCGCGCTCCTGCGCCGCTTCTCCTCCGTGACCTGTCTCAACGGGCATGTCCACCAGCTGTTCACCAAGACGGACGGCAACATCACCTTCCACTCCGCCACCACCACGGCCTATCCGCTGCCCAAGCCCGGCCGGGCCCCCGCCCCGACTCCGCAGGTCGTACCCGCCCGGCAGCTCAAGGACGCACTCGGCATCCGCACCGTGGGCTACCGGCAGGGCGACCGGAACCTGGCGATCAAGGACGAGAGGCTGGCATGACCCTCGGAAGGCTCCTCGCCCCTGCCCTGCGTGTCGCGATCGCCGCCACGCTCGCCGGGAGCGGATACATCCACGCCCGCCTCTACATCGACGAGTACCGCTTCATCCACGTCGTGGGCCCCCTGTTCCTGCTCCAGGCGAGCGTCTCCTTCGCGGTCGCCGCGCTGCTGCTGATCGGGATGCCACCGCTGCTCAGGCTCGCCGCCGCAGGTGTGGCGCTGGGCGCCCTCGGCGGCTTCGCCGCCTCCCGCACCGTGGGCGTCTTCGGATTCACCGAACACGGCCTGCAGCCCTCTCCACAGGCCCTGCTCAGCATCCTGGCCGAAACCGCCACGCTGCTGCTCCTCGCCATCCGGCAGGCAACCGTGACCAGGCAACACCACGCTGCCCGGCCTCCGCTCGGGGCACCCGCCTGGGACTGGGGTACCACCCGCACACCGCCCAGGTGACCACCGCGAAGCCGCCCGGAATGCCGAACCCTGGGCGTTCCCGGAACCAAGGAGTATCCACCCCATGCCACCGCAACCGCGCCCCGCAACCGCCGGGCCGAGTCCGCGCCTGCGTGAACTGAGGGACACCGTGCGCGCCGTGCTCGGCCTGGACGACGACACCGCCGTCATCATCCGCCAATTCACGTACACCGAACCCGGCCACCCACCGCTGGAAACCGTCGTCAGCGTCCTGCCCATGGACGGCGAGGCCCACCGCTGGACACTCCACCGCCCCGCCGACCGCATCACCGAGCACCACCTTCGGGCCGCCCTGCTCCACCACCGGCCGAACCGACCGGAACCGTGCTGCCGCCCCGCCGTGTGAGGTCGGGCGGTGTCACGGCGGGCAGGAAGGCGGTCGCGGCGAAGTGGCGGCGCTGGACATCCCAGCGGCGGCTGACCGGCCCCAACGCCGTGCCCGGCTTCGCGAACCCGCGCAGACGGCGGCTCCTCCGCAAGCTCGGGTGCTCCACCGCCCGCATCACGAGCCTCGTCCGAGCCGCCCTCTGCCTGTGTCTGGCCGGCTCGGACCCAGGTGGGGAAAGGCTGCGGCCGGGGGCCCCGGGCCCGGGTGTCACGCGTCGCGCCGGCGCACCGCCCACCAGCCGGCCAGCAGCGCGGCCGCCGCCCACAGCGCTGTCACCGCGAGCCCCGTCCAGGGGCCGAGGCCGCCCGCCGCCTCTTGGTGCAGGACCTGCTGTCCGGCCCGGTCCGGCAGATAGCGGGACGCGCCCTCGGCGACGTCCCCGATCACGAAGGACACGATCAGGATGAACGGGATGAGCAGGCTGAGCACAGCGACGGCGCTGCGCAGCAGCAAGGTGAGTCCCGCCGCGAACAGGGCCATCAGGGCGAGGTAGATCCCGGCGCCGACGCAGGCCCGCAGCGCCCCCGGCGTGCCGAGGCCGATGGCGTACTCCCCCAGGAACGCCTGGCCCACGAAGAAGGTGGTGAATCCGGTCGCGAGCCCCACAGCGAGGGCGGCGGCACCCACGACCGCCGTCTTGGCCGCGCAGAACAGGCCCCGGCGCGGCACGGCCGACAGGGAGATCCGCAGGGCCCCACTCGCGTACTCGGACGAGACGGCGGTGGCCCCGAACGCGATGGCGGCGATCTGCGCGAAGTTGATCGCGTAGAAGGCTCCGAAGAGCAGGTCCTCGCCGCCCATCGCCTCCGCTTGGCCCACGGTGGAGTAGACGAGCAGGGTGATGGCCAGGGTGGCGGCGAAGACCGCGACGAGCGAGCCGAAGCTCGCCCGGACCGACCTGATCTTGATCCACTCGGAGTGGAGAACGGCGGTGACGGACATGGTCACACCTCCTGCGGGGTGGTCGGGGACGCGGCGGCCGCGGCGGCGAACTCGGCCTCGCCGGTCGTGAGGGCGAGATAGGCCTGCTCCAGGGAGGCCCGTTCGTCGCTGAGTTCGAGAACCGGGATGCCTTCGCGGGCGGCGACGGCTCCGACCTGCTCGGCTCTGGCGCCGTCGACCACCAGCGGGCCTCCGTCGCCCTCCGCCACCGTGTATCCCTCGGCCAGCAGCACGGCCCGCAGCCGGGCGGGCGCGCCGGCACGCACCCGGACGCGCGGGTGGCTGTGCTGTTCGATGAAGTCCTCCATGGGGGTGTCGGCGAGGAGCCGGCCCCGGCCGAGCACGACGAGATGGTCGGCGAAGGCCGCGGTCTCGTTCATCAGGTGACTGGAGACCAGGACCGTGCGGCCCTCCCCAGCCAGCCGGCGCAGCAACTCGCGGATCCAGACGATCCCTTCCGGGTCGAGGCCGTTGGCGGGTTCGTCCAGCATGAGGACGGGCGGGTCCCCGAGGAGCGCGGCGGCGACGCCGAGGCGCTGGCGCATGCCGAGAGAGAAGGTGCGGATGCGGCGGCCGGCCACGGAGGCGAGACCGGTCTCCTGGAGCACCTCGTCCACGCGGCGGGCCGGGATGCGGTTGCTGACGGCGAGGAAGCGCAGCTGGTCGCGGGCGGTACGGGAACCGTGGGCCGCCTGCGCGTCCAGCAGCGCGCCGACGGTGCGCAGGGGCTCGCCCAGGGCCGTGTAGGGGCGGCCGCCCACGGTGGCGGAGCCGGCGGTGGGGCGGTCGAGGCCGAGGACGAGCCGCATGGTGGTGGACTTCCCGGCGCCGTTGGGGCCGAGGAACCCGGTGACCCGGCCCGGTTCGATGGTGCACGTCAGACGGTCGAGGGCCCGGGTGCCGCCGTACTCCTTGGTGAGGCCTCGCACGTGGATGCTGTTCATGACCTCAGCGTGGCCGCGCGGGCGGGTGCCTGACCTCCCCCGCGGGAGGAGACCGCCTCCCCCGTGCGGGGGAGCCGGCGGTCCCGCCCGCTCTGCCAGGATGACGGCATGCCTGGCCTGCTGTCGCCGCTGACGCGTGCGGTCACCTACACCCGTTGGCTCCACCTGCTGGTGGGGGCGATCGTGCCGTTCGTCTGCGCCATGGTCTACCCGGGCCTGGTCGCCCCGACGCCCGGCGACTGGGCACTGATCGCGGTCCTTCCCGTCCCGCTGGTCCTGGCCTCGGCCATGGTGCCCTCGATGCGCCGCGCGGAGGGTCTCCAGGCGCGGCTGATGCTGTTCCCCGGACCGCACGCGCGGGTGCGGAGCGACGAGGATCCGGAGGTTTCCGCAGCGCCGTCCACCTCGTGGACCGACCGTGCCAGAACGGGTGCCTGGATGGTGCTGCGCATGGAGGCGGGGCTCGCGGTCGCCCTGGTGTCGGGCCAGTTGATGGCGCTCTCGCTGTCGCTCGTCGGCGGAGCCTTCGGGGATCCCAGCGTCGCCGACCCGCTCCTGCAGGTTCCCGGGCATGGCTGGTGGTGCGCCCTCCTCGTACCGGTGCCCGTGCTGGTACTGCTCGCGGGGGCCGCGGGAGCGGGTGCTCTCATGGCCCAGGCCGCCCGCCGCCTGCTCGGGCCGTCGGTCAGGGAGCGTCTGTCGGAGCTGGAGGAGCGCACCGAGCGGCTGCTGGAACGCAACCGGATCGCGCAGGAGCTGCACGACTCCCTCGGCCACGCGCTGACGCTGGCCGTGGTCCAGGCGGGTGCCGCACGGGCGGCCGCCGACCCTGAGTTCACCGACCGGGCGCTGGAGGCCATCGAGGAGACCGGCCGGGCCGCGCTGGAGGACCTGGAACAGGTCCTGCTCATGCTGCGGGACACGGGACGGCCGGCCGGCCCCCGTCCCGCGCTCGGTGAGGCGGACCGGTTGCTGGAATCCGCGCGGTCCTCGGGCGCGCGGGTCGACGCCGAGGTGACCGGGCTGCTGGAGGACGTGCCCGGGCCCGTCTCCCGCGAGGGCTACCGGATGCTCCAGGAGGCGCTCACCAACGTGCTGCGGCACGCGGGGCCCGTCCACGTCCGCGTACGCATCGCCGTGGAACAGGCACGGCTGCGGCTGGAGGTGCGCAATCCGCTGACCGGGACGACCTCGGCGGCCGGCGCGGGTGGCGGTCGCGGGCTGCGCGGGATCCGTGAGCGGGCGGCGCTGCTCGGCGGCGAGGCCAAGGCGGGGCAGGACGACGGATGGTGGCTGGTGCGCGTCGACCTGCCGCTGCGGTGATCTACGCTGACCGGATGCCGATCACCGTTCTCCTCGTCGACGACGAACCGCTCGTACGGGCGGGCCTGCGCGCCGTGCTGGAGGCGCAGCCGGACATCGAGGTGGTGGGCGAGGCGGCCGACGGGGCCGCCGTGATCCCCCTGGTGCGGCAACTGCGCCCCGACGTCGTGGCCATGGACGTGCGGATGCCGCTGATGGACGGCATCGAGGCCACCCGCGCCGTGCTGCGCACCGTGCCGGACCCGCCGAAGATCGTGGTGGTGACGACCTTCGAGAACGACGAGTACGTGTACGGGGCGCTGCGCGCGGGCGCCGACGGCTTCCTGCTGAAGCGGGCGCGGCCGGCGGAGATCGTGCACGCGGTACGGCTGGTGGCCGCGGGGGACTCCCTGCTGTTCCCGGCGGCACTGCGGGAGTTGGCCGCCCGGTACGGCGAGGACCACGGCAACGCCGCGGCCCGGACGGCCATGGAGCGCGCCGCTCTGACCGAACGGGAGGGGCAGGTGCTGCGGCTCATGGCCCGCGGCCTGTCGAACGCGGAGATCGCCGCGCGTCTGGTGGTGGGCACCGAGACCGTCAAGTCCCATGTGAGTTCCGTGCTGGCGAAACTCGGCGCCCGCGACCGCACCCAGGCGGTCATCGCGGCGTACGAGTCCGGGTTCGTCGCGCCGGGTTGAGGCCGGGGCGGGCGGGTGGTCCCGCGCTACAGCACGTCGCGGAGCCTGGCCCTGCTCCGGGCGGCGAGGCGCGGGACGCCTGCGGTCACGGGGTCATCGGGCATCGCCTCATAGCGGCTCCGACGCCAGATCGGTGGGTCCCGGCGGCCGGCGTGCACCGCGGGTGTCGGACACCTCGATGCGCAGCAGGACGTCCGGGGTGTGCGCCAGACGCAGTTCGAAGTCCCGGCCGGGTACGCGGCCGGGCGAGGCGTGCGGAACCCGCCGACGTAATCCGGCCCCCAGGTCGTAGGACAGCGTGCGGTCCGTGGTCGCGGCCTCCGCACCGGTACCGGTCCCTGGATGAGGCGGCCCAGACTGTCGTAGGCACGCTCGCGCTTCACCCCGCCTGGCAGCGACGCGGTGACCGGGACATCCGGCCTTGTCGTGGACGGAGGTGACGTGGGGGCCAGGGTTGAGTCCGGGGCGGGTGGGTGGTCCCGGGCTTCGCCGCCTCGTGGAGCCTGCTCCGGGCGGCGAAGCGCGGGACGCCTGCGGTCACGGGGTGAGGTAGGCCTCCACTTCGCTGAACTGGCCCGCCGGCCAGCCGGTGTTGGCGCTGACGGTCAGGCGCAGCCAGCGGAGGTTGGTGTTGCCCGGCAAAGACACGGTGGCCGTGTTGCCGGTGGCCGGGTCGAAGCGGTAGCCCTGGGAGCCGGCTACGGTCGAGTAGGACGAGCCGTCGGTGCTGCCCTGCACGGTGATCGTCTGGGTGCGGGCGCCCCAGGCCGACGACGGCGGCAGCTTCAGCACCAGCCTGCGGACCGCCTGGTTCGAGCCCAGGTCGACCGTCAAGGACTGCGGGAAGGCGTTGTTGGTGGACTCCCAGTAGGTGTTGGCGTTCCCGTCCACCGCGTTGCCCGGGGTGTAGACGTCCTGGGAGCCGGTGGCGGTGGCCGGGCGGCCCTTGGCGAGGTTGCGGCCCGGGTCGGGATCGGGGTTGCCCTGGCCTGGCTTGGGCCAGGTCGAGCAGTCCGACCAGGTGGTGTTCCAGCCGGAGTTGCCGCCGCCGTCGGTCAGCGCGAAGCTGCCCGAGTTGGCCGGATAGGGGCAGTTGTAGATGCCCGCCGCGCCCACGCCGGTGGCGGTCACGCCCCGGAAGGTCGCCGCGCCCTGTGCCTCGGCCTGGACGACGACCGTGCCGGTGTTCTTCACGGTCGCGCCGTCGACGGTGACGCCCCTGACCGGGTACCCGTAACCTCCGCCCGACACGAACTCGAAGGCGCTGTACGGGCTGTCGGTGATCGTGGTGTTGGTGATGCGCACGGTGGCGTTGATGGCGCTGTCGTAGGAGTCGACGCGCAGCGCGCCCATCGGGTGGTTCCAGTTGGGGTTCATCGCGCCGGCGCGCACCAGCGTGTTGCCGTCGACGGTGATGGTGCCGGCCAGCGGCGAGAAGGGGTCGAGGAACTTCTGGTTGGAGATCGCGATGCCGCTGCCGAGGGCGTTGGTGTCGGAGATCAGGTTGTCCTTCACCGTGATGTCCGTGCCGCCGTAGATCGCGATGCCGTTGGCGAGGTTCGGCTGCGAGATGGTGTTGTTCTCGAAGCTGCTGTTGGTGTCCGGCCCGTACAGCGACCACATGGCGAGCGAGTCGTCGCCCTGGTTGCGCAGGAAGTTGTTGCGGACCTTCACGCCCTTGGCGGTGCCGTTGAGGTTGAGGCCGTCGGCGGTGGTGTCGAGGATGCGGCTGTTCTCGACGACGAGGTTGTCGTTGTTGCCGGTCAGCCACAGGCCGACCTTCAGGTGCTGGAGCCACATGCCGGAGACGGAGGAGTTCGGCCCGAGCGAGCCGTTGACGAAGTTGTCGGGGCTGGAGTCGACGCGCTCGGTGACCTCGCCGATGACCGCGAAGTCCTTGATGCGCACGTTCCCCGAGGAGCTGGACTGGTCGATGAAGCGGGAGGCGTGCACGACCGAGTACCAGCTGCCCGCGCCCTGGAGGGTGACGTTCTGGACGCCGCCGAGGGAGGACGTGAGCCGGTAGTCGCCCGGCGGGATCCACACCACGCCGCCCTGCGCCGCGGAGATGGCGTCCCGGAAGGCCTGGGTGGAGTCGCCCTGGCCGCTGGGGTCGGCGCCCCTGGAGGTGACGGAGACCGATCCGGCAGGCTGGGAGGCGGCCGCGGCCACCTGCTCGAAGTCGGCGACGTCCACGGTGACCTGGACGTTCGCGGCCTCCACGGCGACCTTGTCGCCGGGCTGGACGTTCTGCCCCAGCAGCAACCGGGCGTTGTCGTAGAAGTGGTGCGTCTTGGCGCCGGCGATCCAGCCGGTGTCGACGTAGGAGTACTTCGAGGTGACCGCGAGCGTCTTGCTCAGCTTCGTGCCGTTGACGTACACGTTGAGCGTGCCGGACTGGCCGTCGGGGACGCTGTAGGAGACGTTCACGGCGTTGGCGGCGCGCGGCACGGTGAACTCCACGCGCTGCCCCGTGGCCAGCCGGACGGCCTGGCGTCCGGAGGCCTCGGAGGCGAGGGTGCCCTGGGTGTAGTCGGGCCCGATCCTGGTCCCGTTCGTGGTCGCGGACTCGGCCTCGACCGAGGTGAAGGGGAGGGTGGCGCCCGCCGCGGCGTGGGCGGCGGGCGCGCCGAGGGTGACGAGCATGCCGGCGGCGAGGGCGACGCTCGCCCCGATGGCCGGCAGGCGCCGGGCTGATCTGGCCCTGCTGTTCGCGTGCATGTGCTGATCCCTTCGTGGTGGGGGGTACGGGGATAGCGCGGTGCGTCGCGGCGGGCGGGCTGCGCGGCCTCAGGCGCGCAGCCAGACCGCCGTGTCCTGCGGGAGACGACCGGTCTCGTCCAACGGGCCGCTGCTCAGCAGGAGTTCTGTGTGTCCGGGGAGTTCGGCGGGGGTGGCGGCGAGGTTGACGACACAGGTCGTGCCGTCGGCGCGGGTGAAGGCGAGGACGCCTTCGGGGGCGGGCAGCCAGGTCAGGGGGGCGTCGCCGAAGGCCGGGCGGAGGCGGATCGCCTCACGGTAGAGGGTGAGCATGGAGGAGGGATCGTTCTGCTGCCGGTCGACGGCGTACGCGGGCCAGTCGGCGGGCTGCGGCAGCCACGGTTCCTCGTGGGAGCCGAAGCCGGCGTGGGGCGCGTCGGCCGCCCACGGCAGCGGGACCCGGCAGCCGTCGCGGCCCGGGTCGGTGCCGCCGGAGCGGAAGTGCATCGGGTCCTCGACGCGGTCGAGGGGGATGTCGGCCTCGGGCAGGCCGAGTTCCTCGCCCTGGTACACGTAGACCGCGCCGGGCAGGGCGAGGGACAGCAGCGCGGCCGCGCGGGCCCGCCGGGTGCCGAGGGACCGGTCGGTGGGTGTGCCGAAGGCCTTGGCGGCGAAGTCGAAGCCGGTGTCGGCGCGGCCGTAGCGGGTGACCGTGCGGGTGACGTCGTGGTTGCACAGCACCCAGGTGGCGGGTGCCCCCACCGGGGCGTGCTCGGCGAGCGTCGTGTCGATCGAGTCCCGCAGCCGTCCGGCGTCCCAGGAACAGGACAGGAACGAGAAGTTGAAGGCGGTGTGGAGTTCGTCGGGGCGCAGGTAGCGGGCGAAACGCTCCGGGTCGGGCAGCCACACCTCGCCGACGAAGACGCCCTCGTAGGCGTCGGCCACGGCCCGCCAGGAGCGGTAGACGTCGTGGAGTTCGTCGCGGTCGACGAACGGGTGGGGATCGCGGCCCTCGACGAAGTCCGGCAGCGCGGGGTCCTTGGCGAGCAGGGCGGCCGAGTCGATGCGGACGCCCGCGACGCCCCGCTCGAACCAGAAGCGCAGGATGTCCTCGTGCTCCTGGCGGACCGCCGGGTGGGCCCAGTTGAGGTCCGGCTGCTCGGGCGTGAACAGGTGCAGGTACCAGTCGCCGTCGGGCAGCCGGGTCCACACCGGTTCGGTGGAGCCGACGAACTGGGACGGCCAGTCGTTGGGCGGCAGTTCGCCGTGCCGGCCGCGTCCGGGGCGGAAGTGGAACAGCTCGCGTTCCGGGCTGCCCGGCGGCGCGGCGAGCGCGGCGCGGAACCACGGGTGCTGGTCGGAGACGTGGTTCGGTACGACGTCGACGATGGTGCGGATGCCCAGTTCCCGGGCCTCCGAGATCAGCTTCTCCGCCTCGGCGAGGGTTCCGAAGGCCGGGTCGATCGCCCGGTAGTCGGCGACGTCGTAGCCGCCGTCCTTCATCGGCGACAGGTACCACGGGTTGAACCACAGGGCGTCGACGCCGAGTTCGGCGAGGTACGGGAGCTTCGCGCGGACTCCGGCGAGGTCGCCGGTGCCGTTCCCGTCGCCGTCCGCGAAACTGCGCACGTAGATCTGGTAGATGACGGCGGAGCGCCACCAGTCGGTCTGCTTCCGGGCATGGGTGGGCTGTCCCACAGTGCGTGCCTTTCTGTCGAGGGGGCCGTGTCAGCCCTTGGTGCTGCCGGCGCTGATCCCGGCGATGATGTGCCGCTGGAAGACGAGGAACAGGGCGACCATCGGAATGCTGGCGATCACCATCGCGGCGACCAGCACGGTCAGTTGGATGTTCTGCGACAGCTGGACGAGGGCCACGCTGATCGGCTGCTTGCCGGTGTCGGAGAAGACCATCAGCGGCCACAGGAAGTCCTGCCACACGGCGACCAGGGCGAAGATCGAGACCACGCCGAGGACCGGCCGGGACATGGGCAGCACCACGGACCACAGGATGCGCAGCCGTCCGGCGCCGTCGATCTCGGCGGCCTCCAGTACGTCCCGCGGGAGCTGGTCGAAGAACCGTTTGAGGAGGTAGAGGTTGAAGGCGTTGGCGACGGCGGGCAGCCAGATCGCGAGGGGGTCGTTGAGCAGGCTCGTGTGGATCAGCGGCAGATCGGCGACCGTCAGGTACTTCGGTA
This sequence comes from Streptomyces sp. NPDC091412, assembly GCF_044756885.1. Classification (NCBI taxonomy): domain Bacteria; kingdom Bacillati; phylum Actinomycetota; class Actinomycetes; order Kitasatosporales; family Streptomycetaceae; genus Streptomyces; species Streptomyces sp. NPDC091412. The sequence goes on from NZ_JBIVTV010000005.1 coordinate 429,323, forward strand.
CGACCAGGGCCTGGGCCGGGACCATGAGGGTGGCCAGGATGCCGCCGAGGACCACCTTGCCGAAGGCGGGTCTCAGCTTGGACAGGGCGTAGGCGGCGGCGGTGCAGAACACCAGCTGGAACGCCCAGGCGCCGGCGGCCTGTACCACCGTGTTCCACAGGTGCTGCGGGAGCTGCATCAGGTCCCAGGCGTCGGTGAAGCCGTCGAGGTGCCAGCGCTTCGGCAGCAGGGTGGGCGGGGTCTGCGCGACCTCGTCCGGCGACTTCATCGCGCCGGTCGCCATCCAGTAGACCGGGAAGAGGAAGGCGAGCGCGAAGAGCAGGACGACACCGGTGAACACGGTCCAGTAGGCGGCCTTGCCGCGCGGGCGGGCCAGGACGGCCAGGGAGATCAGGGTCCGGGTGCTCATGCGTCCCCCTCGGAGCGGGTGAGCCGCAGATACGCGGCGGAGAACGCGCCGAGCAGGACCAGGAGCATCACGCTGAGCGCGCAGGCCCCGCCGAAGTCGTTGTAGAGGAAGGCGTACTTGTAGATGAGGTAGAGGACGGTGACCGTGGCGTTCTCCGGGCCGCCGCCCGTGATGACGAACGGCTCCGTGAACACCTGCATGGTGGCGATGATCTGAAGGAGCATCAGCATCAGGATGACGAACCTGGTCTGCGGGATCGTCACGTGCCGGACGCGCTGGAGGAGGTTCGCGCCGTCCAGTTCGGCGGCCTCGTACAGCTCGCCGGGGATGGACTGGAGCGCGGCCAGGTAGATCAGGACGGTGCCGCCCATGTTGGCCCAGGTCGCCACGATCACCAGGGAGACCAGGGCGGTGTCGGTGCCGTTGGTCCAGTTCGAGGTGGGCAGGTGCAGGAAGCGCAGCGCCTCGTTGGCGAGGCCGGCGCCGGGGTCGTAGAACCACTTCCACAGCAGGGCGCTCACCACCGGCGGGATCATCACCGGCAGATAGACCACGACTCGGAAGAAGGCCTTGGCGTGGCGGAGTTCGTTGAGGACCAGGGCGAGGACGAACGGGACGGCGAAGCCGATGAGCAGGGCCAGCAGCGTGAAGGTGAGCGTGTTGCGCCAGGCCGCCGTGAACTCCGGGTCGTGCAGGACACGGGTGAAGTTCGCGGTGCCGACCCACTCGGGCTCGGAACCCGGCGTGTACTTCTGGAAGGCGATCACGACCGCGCGGATCGCCGGGTACCAGGAGAACAGGGCGAAGCAGACGAGGCCGCCGAGGAGGAATCCGTAGGCGTGGAGCTGGTCGCGCAGTCGCCGCCGCCTCCGGTCCCCTGCCGGGGGCGGCGCCGGGAGGGGGCGTACGGCGACCGCCGGGGCGGATCGCCGCGCTGCCGTCTTCGTCATCGCCGTCAGCTCCGGGCCAGGATGCTGTCGATCTTGCCGGAGGCGTCCTTGAGGAGCTGGTCGATATGGGCGTCCTTCTTGGTGAGGACGGCGGAGACGACGCCGTCGAGGACGGAGTAGATCTGCTGGGCGTTCGGCGGCTCGATCTTCAGCTGGAGGTTCTTGTTGCCGTCGAGGAAGGCCTGGTAGTTCTCCACAGGGACGTTCGCGTTGGCCTTCTTGACCTCCTGGTCCTTGGCGTCGGCGGCGCCGGTGAACAGGCGCGGCTCGGGCAGGCCGACCGGGCCGTCGTTCTTCTTGGCGCGGGCGTAGTCACCGAGGAAGCCGGAGCCGGGGGTGAGGAACATGTGGTCGAGCCACTTGAGGCCGGCGCGGATCTGCTCGGGCGTGTCCTTCTTGTTGAACATGTAGCCGTCGCCGCCGATGAGCGTGCCCTTGCCGCCGGGCATCGGGGCGAGGGCCAGGTCCTTGTAGTTGCCGCCCTTCTCCTTGACCAGGATCGGGATGTTGTCGGGGGCGGAGAGGTACATCCCGAGCTTGCCCGAACCCATCATCTGCTGCACGTCGTTGATGATGAGGAGTTGCTTGCTGCCCATGGAGTCGTCGGTCCAGCGCATGTCGTGCAGGTTCTGGAGCACGGCGTGGCCCTCGGGGGTGTCGACGGTGGCCTTCTTGCCGTCGGCGTCGACGACGTCTCCGCCCTGCGAGTACAGCTCGGCGGTGAAGTGCCAGCCGCCCTGGTTCTGGGCGCTGTAGTCGGCGTAGCCGACGGTGCCGCCGCCGAGCGCGGCGATCTTCTTGGCGGCGGCGCGGACCTCCTCCCAGGTGGCCGGGGGCTTGTCGGGGTCGAGACCCGCCTTCTCGAAGAGCTTGCGGTTGTAGATCAGGCCCATCGAGTAGCCGGTGCGCGGGATGCCGTAGATCTTCCCGTCGACGGTGTAGATGTCGCGCAACTGCTGCTGGATGGTGTCGTAGCTCTTCAGCTCCTTGACGTACGGGGTGAGGTCGGCGGCCTGGTTGATGTCCACGACGTGCTTGGCGTCGGTGAAGTAGGTGTAGAAGACGTCCTCCATCTGGCCGCCGGCCAGCTTGGCGTCGAACGTCTTCGGGTCCTGGCAGGGGAAGGCGTCGTGCGCGACGACGTCGATGTCCGGGTTCCGCTTCTCGAAGGAGGCGATGTCCTCCTCGAAGAACTTCCGGTCGACCTTGGCGCTCTTGGGCGGCTCGCAGTTGACGGTGATGCGGGTCTTGCCGCCGGACGACTCGTCGTCCGACGCCCCGCAGGCCGTGGCGACGAGGGCAAGGGAGGAACAGACGCCGATCGCCACAAAGGTGCGGCGGAAGCCGGTGCTTGACATCGGTGGACCCCTCTGGACAGGAGCTGTGGGCGCCGCACACTCAAGCACCGGCGACACCGCTTCGCAAGATGTCGCGCAGAATCTGTAATTATTTGACAGGAGAGAGGATCTATTGGATCTCAGGCACGCGGCGCTTGCGCGGTGGAGCCGCGGACCACCAGTTCCGGCTCGAACAGCAGCTCGTCGGCCGGTACGGAGGTGCCGCCGATCTGCGCGTTGAGCAGCTCGACCGCCGCCTTGCCCATCGACTCGATGGGCTGGCGCACGGTGGTGAGCGGCGGTTCCGTGCAGTTCATCAGCGCGGAGTCGTCGTAGCCCACGACGGAGATCTGGGCGGGCACGTCGAGTCCCTTGCGCCGGGCGGCCCTTACGACGCCCAGTGCGAGCGGGTCGCTGGCGCAGATGATGCCGGTGACCCCGCGGTCGATCAGCTTGGCCCCGGCCGCGTGGCCACCCTCGATGGAGAAGATCGCCCGGGCCACGCACTCCTCGGGCAGCTCGCCCGCGAGAGCGCGGGCCGCCGCCAGCTTCCGCGCCGACGGCACATGGTCGCCCGGCCCGAGCACCAGCCCGATCCGCTCGTGCCCGAGGGAGGCGAGATGGCGCCAGGCCTGCTCCACGGCGACCGCGTCGTCGCAGGACACCGCGGGGAACCCGAGGTCCTCGATGGCCGCGTTGACCAGCACCACGGGGATGTTGCGGTCCGCGAGCCGCCGGTAGTGGGCGTGCGGCGCGTCCGCCTGGGCGTACAGCCCGCCGGCGAACACGACGCCGGAGACCTGCTGTTGCAGCAGCAGCTCCACGTAGTCCGCCTCGGAGACCCCGCCCTTGGTCTGGGTGCACAGCACCGGGGTGAGCCCGAGCTGCGCCAGCGCGCCGCCGATGGCCTCGGCGAAGGCCGGGAAGATCGGGTTCTGCAGCTCGGGCAGGACCAGGCCCACCAGCCGGGCCCGCTCGCCGCGCAGCTGCGTGGGCCGCTCGTACCCGAGCACGTCCAGCGCGGAGAGCACCGCCTGCCGGGTGGCGTCGGACACTCCGGGCTTCCCGTTGAGCACCCGGCTGACCGTGGCCTCACTGACCCCGACCTTCTTCGCCACTTCCGCAAGTCGTCGCGTCATACACGCAAGCCTAGCGCAAGAAAAGCAAGCTGCTTGCGTAAAGGAGGGTCGGCGCTGCCCTGCTAGATCCTGCTCTCCGTGGCCGTGTCCGACGACAGGCGCTGGGCTATGTAGATCGGGACGACGGAAAGCAGGACCAGTACGGCCGCCACGACGTTCACCACGGGGGCCTGTTGGGGTCTGGTCATGTTGTTGAAGATCCAGATGGGCAGGGTCTCGACGCCGGGTCCTGCGGTGAAGGTGGTGACCACGACCTCGTCGAAGGACAGGGCGAAGGCGAGCAGGCCCCCGGCGAACAGGGCCGAGCGGACCAGAGGGAAGGTGACGTCGGCGAAGGCGCGGAAGGTGTTCGCACCGAGGTCCATCGCCGCCTCCTCGTAGGAGCCGGAGGTGCGGCGCAGCCGGGCCACGACGTTGTTGAAGACGACGACGATGCAGAAGGTGGCGTGCCCGACGACCACGGTGAACAGTCCGAGACCGACGCCGAGCGGCCGGAGCACCGTGGAGAAGGCGGAGTTCAGGGCGATGCCGGTGACGATGCCGGGCAGCGCGATCGGCAGGACGACCACGAAGGAGAGGGTGTCGCGGCCGAAGAAGCGGTGCCGGGCCACCGCGAAGGCGATGAGCGTGCCGAGGACCAGGGCGATCGCGGTGGCGCCCAGGCCCGCCTTCACCGAGACCCAGACGGCGTCCCGCGCCCCCGAGTTGTCCCAGGCCACCGACCACCAGTGCAGGGTCAGGCCGGGCGGCGGCCAGCTGGCGCTGCGGTCCGGGTTGAGTGAGTTGACGAGGACCAGCAGGAGCGGGACGTAGATCACCGCGAACCCGAAGGCTGCGGCGGCGTGCAGCGCGATGCGCGCGCCACGGGAGAGCTGCATGACGTGGTACACCCCCCTGGGAAGGCTGCCGAGGACGGTCAGAGGCTGCTGAGGGCGCCGGTGCGCCGCATCGCCAGCAGATAGAGCACGATGACGACGACGGGGACCGTGCCGAGCGCGGCGGCCATGGGCAGGTTGAGTTCGATGTTGGAGTAGACGAGGTTGCCGATCAGCTGGGTCTTGCCGCCGACGATCTGCACGGTGATGTAGTCGCCGAGGCTGAGCGAAAAGGTGAAGACCGACCCGGCGGCGACCGCCGGCAGCACCATCGGCAGCACCACCGACCGGAAGGTTCGCCAGGGGCGCGCCCCGAGGTCGGCGGAGGCGTCGAGCAGATTGCCCGGCAACTGCTCCAGCGCGGTGTGGATCGGCAGGATCATGTACGGCAGCCAGAGGTAGGTCAGGGTGAGGAGGGCGGCCGGCAGGCCGAAACCGGGGCCGCTCAGCCCGAACGGCTTCAGCATCCAGTCCGCGAGCCCGCCCTGGGACAGGATCAGCCGCCAGGCGTACACCTTGACCAGGTAACTCGCCCACAGCGGCGTGAGGATGGCAACCACCAGCAGCGGGCGCCACCGGGGCCGGGCGACGCGCGCGGTGAAGAAGGCGAGCGGGAAGGCGATCACCGCGCACAGGGCGGTGACCGCCAGGGCCACGCCGACGCTGCGCAGGATCACCTGGTGGAAGACGGACGTCGTCAGCAGGGCGCGGAAGTTGTCCACCGACCAGACCTTGACGACCTCGGAGGTGAAGGAGTTCGTCGTCCAGAAGGCGGAGAGGAAGAGCACGGTCAGCGAGCCGAGGTACAGCACGGCCAGCCACAGCAGCGGGGCGGTCAGCAGCAGGGAGAGGCGCAGCCGGGGGCGGCGGTGCAGCATCCCGGCCAGCCGCCGGACGGTGGCCCTGGAGCCCTGTCGTCCGGCGGCCTGGGCGGTGACGGTCATGGTTCAGCCCTTGATCTCGGTCCAGGCCTGCACCCACTTGGCGTACGGCACGCAGGTGACGTCCGTGCGGCCGTCCAGGCACTGCGGGATCGGCGTGTTCCAGAAGGCGACCCGCTTCCAGTAGGCGGTGTCGGCCGCGTGGTAGGTGGCGCAGAAGCCCTTGTCGCTGGTCTGCTCGCAGGCCTTGGCGTTGGCGGGGGCCTCGCCGAAGTACTCGGCCACCTGGGCGTTGGCCTTCGGGGAGACGATCCAGTCCAGCCACTTGTAGGCGCAGTTGGGGTGCTTGGCCTTGGCGGAGATCATCCAGGTGTCGGACCAGCCGGTCGCGCCCTCCTTCGGCACGAACGCCTTCACCTTGGCGCCCTCGGAGGCGGCGAGGTTCACGATGACCTGCCAGGTGGTGCCGACCAGGGAGTCCCCGCTCTTGAAGGCGGAGACCTCCTTGAGGTAGTCGCCCCAGTACTCGCCGACGTCGGCGTTCTGCTTCTTCAGCAGGGCGACGGCGGCGTCGAACTGCTTCTGGTCGAGCGCGTACGGGTCCTTGATCTTCAACTCGGGCCTGGTGGCCTTGAGATACAGGGCGGCGTCGGCGATGTAGATGGGCGAGTCGTAGGCCGTGACGTGGCCCTTGTACTTCGCCGCGTCGTCGAAGACGGCCGACCAGGAAGTGGGCGCGGGCCGCACCTTCTCGGTGTTGTACATCAGCAGGTTGGCGCCGCGGCCGTGCGGGATGCCGTAGGCCTTGCCCTTGACGGAGTTCCAGGCCTGCATCTTCAGGTCGTCGAAGACGTCCTTGTAGTTGGGTACGAGGGCGGTGTTGACCGGGGCGGCGTCACCGGAGGCGATCAGGCGCAGGGAGGCGTCGCCGGAGGCGGACACGGTGTCGTACTCCCCCGTCTTCATCAGCTTGACCATCTCGTCGGAGCTGGCGGCGACCTTGGAGTGGACCTGGCAGCCGGTCTGCTTCTCGAAGTCGCCGACCCAGTCGACCTTGGGGTCGTTGGAGCCGTCCTCGACGTAGCCGGCCCAGGCGATCACGTTGACCCGGCCCTCGGTCTTCCCGAGTTCGGACTGCGCCTTGAGGTCGGGAGGGTTGAGGCCGGTCGCGGAGGTGCCGCTCCCCGAGTCGGAGGAGCCGCACGCGGTGGCGGCGAGCAGCAGTGTGAGGGCGGCGGCCGTCTGGAGGGTTCGGGTCAGGCGCACGGCGTACTCCATGGGTGAGGGGGTGTGGTGCTCAGCGGGCGTCGGGGACCTGGACGGCGTGGCGGCGGTGCCATGCCAGCCGTACGCGGGTGCCGCGGTAGGCAGCGACGTCCTCGGCGGAGGTCTCCAGGTTCTGCTGGAGTGCGGTGAGACGGCCGCCGGTGTCGAGATCGACCAGGAAGCGGGTGGAGTCGCCCAGGTAGACGACCTCGGCGACGGTGCCCGTGGCGGTCGCCTGCTCGGGTTCGTCGGCGACGGCGGACTCCTTCAGGACGCGGATCTTCTCCGGCCGGACGCTGTGCGTTCCGGGGATGCCGAGGATCCGCTGGGCCGACTCGCCCTCGAGGAGGTTGGAGGTGCCGACGAAGGACGCGACGAACGGGGTCGCCGGGCGTTCGTAGATCTCGGCGGGGGTGCCGACCTGTTCGACGCGGCCCTGGTGGAAGACGGCGATGCGGTCGCTCATCGTCAGGGCCTCCTCCTGGTCGTGGGTGACGAACACGAAGGTGATGCCGACCTCCCGCTGGAGCGCCTTGAGTTCGACCTGCATCTGCTCGCGCAGCTTGAGGTCGAGGGCGCCGAGCGGTTCGTCGAGCAGCAGGACGCGGGGACGGCCGACCAGGGCGCGGGCGAGGGCGACGCGCTGGCGCTGGCCGCCGGAGAGTTCGGCCGGGCGGCGTCCGCCGTAGCCGTCGAGGCGCACCTCGGCGAGGGCCTTGCGGGCACGGACGAGCCGTTCGGGCTTCGGCACCTTGCGGATCTTCAGGGCGTAGCCGACGTTCTGCTCGACGGTCATGTGCGGGAAGAGGGCGTAGTCCTGGAAGACGGTGTGGACGTCCCGTTCGAAGGGGGCGAGGCCGGTGACCTCCTGCCCGGCGAGTTCGACGCGGCCCGCGTCCGGGGCCTCGAAGCCGGCGATCAGACGCAGGACCGTGGTCTTGCCCGAGCCGGAGGGGCCGAGCATCGAGAAGAACTCCCCGTCCCGGATCTCCAGGTCGACCCCGGCCACGGCGGCCGTCTCCCCGAACGTCCTGCGCAGACCCTGCAGCCGGACGGCAACTCCCTTCATGGGGAACCTTTCTGACGCTCGTGATCGTTGAGCGGAAACCTATGAAGTCATAGTTCAAAGCTCAAGACCGCCTCTGGGTAAAAGTTGGGTCAACTGGCAAGGTGGTGGCCGTGAAGCAGGGACACGTCGAGAACGGCGCCGGGAGCCCGCGCGGGACGGTGGACGCGGGTGAAGCCGGCACCCGCAGAGTCGTCTTCGCGCCGGTGGACAGTCGGGCGCGGGTGGACACCGTGGTGCGCAGGATCGGCGACGCCATCGAACTCGGTCTGCTCGCCGAGGGGGAGCAGCTGCCCGGCGAGAGCGAACTGGCCGGGCAGCTCGGCGTCTCCACGGTGACCCTGCGGGAGGCGCTGATGGCGCTGCGGCAGCAGGGTCTGGTCACCACCCGGCGGGGGCGCGGCGGCGGCAGCTTCGTCTCCCTGCCCGAACTTCCGGGCGAGGAACGGCTGAAGGCCCGGCTGCGCGGCTGGGGCACGGAGGAGCTGCGCGACCTCAGCGACCACTGGGCCGCCCTGTCGGGCGCGGCGGCCGGACTGGCGGCCGAGCGCACCGAGTCCGGCGATCTGGGCCCGCTTCTGCGTACCGTCGAGGAGCTGGCGGCTGCCGAGGACGCGGCGGCCCGCAGCCGGGTCTACGGCCGGTTCCATGTGGAACTGGCGGCGGCCGCGCAGTCCGCGCGGCTCACCCGGGAGCAGATCGCGCTCCAGACGGAGGTCGGCGCGCTGCTGTGTCTGGTGCTCGGCGACGACGAATATCGTGAAGAAGTCGCAGATCGTCATCGCGCCGTCGTCTCCGCCGTGCAGGATGGGGCCCGTGATCCGGCCCGCACGCTGGCGGAGCGGTGCGTCCAGGAGTCGGCGGCGCGACTCATCGCCGTGCGGCTGGGCCTCTGACGACGCGGCGTCCGGCCCTGCCCCCTGGAGGACGCCATGAGCACGAGCCGCGTACATGCCGGGGCGGCGACCGTGACCCGCGACGCGTGCGCCGGAGAGCGCGTCGCCGCGCGGGTGGGCCGCACGCTGGAGGCGGTCTTCGGCGCGGTCGCCGAGACCCGCGCCGAGACGGCGGATCTGCTGGCGCGGGTGGTCGCCGAGGGCCGCGCGCCGGTGAGCGCCGACCTCGCCGCGCTGCGGCCGGGGCTGCATCTGCGGCTGGGCCGCGAGGAGCTCGTGTCCGGGGCCGGTTTCGTCGCCGCGCCGGGGCTGCTGACCGACGTGCCGGCCTGGCTGGAGTGGTGGCAGTGCACCGCGCGGGGGGACGTACGGCCGCTGCTGCTCGACCTGGATCCGCGGCAGTCGGCGTACTCGGACTACACGCACTGGGACTGGTTCGTCCTGCCCCGTGACACCGGGCGGCGGGCCGTGGCCGGGCCCTACGTCGACTACTTGTGCTCCGACGAGTACAGCCTGACCCTGTCCGCGCCGGTCCAGGTGGCGGGCCGGTTCGCGGGCGTGGCCGCGGCGGATGTGTATCTACGGCACTTCGAGGCGGCCGTACTGCCCCTGCTGCGCGAACTACCTGGCCCCGCCCACCTGGTGAACGCCCGCGGCCGCGTGGCAGCCTCCGCCGACCCGGCCCACCTGGCCGGCTCCCTGACCAGGGGCCCGGACTTCTCGGCGGTTCTGGAACGGGGCCGCCCCAGAACCCACGACGGAAACCACCTGGTGCCGTGCCGGGGCGTGCCCCTCATCCTGGTGATCAGGACCTCGTGACCGAGCCGGGCCCACGGCGTCGGGTACGGGATCCACGGCGGCCGGAACGGGATCCATGGCGCTCGGAGCGCGAACCGCGGCGGCTCAATCGGGATCCTGCGACCGGCGGCCGGGTTCCCTCGCCCGGCGGTCGCGGCTGCCGCGACCGGGAGCTGCCACAGGCCCCGGTGCCGCCGCACGGCACCGCTGGAACGGGGTGCGCCGCACGCCCCGGCGGACGACCGAAGCCTGCCCGGACCCGCCACGGCCACCGGCGACCGCCGCACGGCTCCCGCCGGGACGGGGCGCGCCACCACGCCAACCCGGCCCACGCGCCCCGGCCGCCATGCCGCCATCGACGGATCCCGGACAGGAGTCCACCCCTGTGGGCAGCCGAGTCCCGCCAGGGCCACGGAAGGACCCGGCGGGCACGGCATGGCTCCGCCGGGACAAGACTCGCGATCGCCGGTCGCCCCTTCGGGGGCGGGGGCCCGGCGCAACGCCGTAGGTGCCGGGTCAGACCTCCGGGGCCGGACCCACACCCAGCCGGCCGGACGACGGGACCGGCCTTGTCCTGCGCCGCACGGGCACGGGACAGCAGGCCTCCCGAAGCAAGTCCACCCCGCGGAAGACCGGAGCACCGCCCGGGTCACCACCGGACCCGGAGGTCGCCGCACGCCCTGGGGCAGGAGGTCGGTCGCCCCCGTGGAGCCGGGACGGCCCGGCGCCGTCGGCGACCTGAACGCCGACGGTGCCGGGTCAGCCCTCCGGGGCCGAGACCACGCTCAGGTGGCCGGCCGGACGGCGGCCCGGACCCGTCCTGCGCCGCACGGGCGCGGGACGGCGGGCCTCGCGGAGCACCAGGGTGAGGCGGGTGTAGCCGAGGTCCTGGAGGGTCGCCGGGGTCTCCTCGATGATCCGGCACTCGGTGGCGCCCCAGCGCGGGTCGGGGTGCAGCAGGGGACGTACCGAGCCGTCGGACACGACCGCCGTCTCGCCGACCGCGCGGAGCCAGTGCGGCAGCCCCTGCCGGTAGGCGGCCTCCATGATGGGGTCCTCGGCGATGTCCTGGAGGATGGCCTGAAGTCCGTGGTCGTGGCCACTGCGCTCCACCGTGGCCGCGAAGTGCGCCAGCATCGGCAGACACCAGCGGGACTCGTGCTCGCCGAGGACCGTGCCCGCGTCCGGGTGGAACAGGACGAACCGGAGGAAGTTGTCGCCCGGCATGGCCGTCGGATGCGGGCCGACGCCACGGAAGAGTGACGTGAAAGCGCTGTTGGTCAGGACCACGTCCCAGGTGTGGTCGACGACGAGGGACGGGAAGGGGACGGCCTCCAGGAACGTGGTGTAGTCCCGGAGGTAGGCCTGCGCCTCGGAACGAACGGGGACGGACCGCGGCGCCGGCCGCTGCCCTCCTGCCTGATGTGCCATCGGGAGGTCACCCCTCTTGCCTCTGCGGCCTTCACGCGGCGCCTTGATCCTGCTTCCCCTCCATGAGGCGTGTCAACTATCGTGGCATTCCATGCCGATTGACGGCTGAAATTGGCCACAGTTGTGGCGAGACCTGGATGCGAGTTCGAACGACCGGTTACTCTCCGGGAAGTTCACGGCACCCCGCCTTTGTGAGAAGCCTGTGAGAGACGTAGGAGATCTGTCGGTGACGGATGGCATCGAGGATCCGGGCGCCACGGCCTCGGCCGTGCTGCCGGCCGTCGTCGCACGTGTCACCGCGCTGGCCGACCGGCTCGACGTGCCCCAGGCGGAGGTCTTCGACGTCGGCCGCCTGTCCGCGGCCAGCGGCGTGCCGGAGCCCGTGGTCAGAACCCTGCTGAGCGGCCGGTCCGCGGGTGAGCCGGACGTGCAGGCCCGCTTCCTGCAACGGCTCGACCTGCTGCGCCGCACCCGGCTCAAGCCCAACGGACGCCGCTACACCCAGCAGGAGATCGCCGACGGCGCGGGCATGTCGCGGCAGCAGGCGGGCGCCCTCATCAACGGCGACCGGCGCCCCACCATGGAGCACTGCGACGCCATCCAGCGCTTCTTCCGGGTGCACGCCGGATTCCTCACCGCCGAGGACCCCGAGGCGCTCGCGGGGGCCCTTCAGCGCACCGAGCAGGAACTCCTCCAGCGGCTCGCCGACCGTGAGCGGGAGGCGGACACGGCCGCCGACGACCCGTTGGAGCGGCTGCTCCAGGACCACGGCGTGCGCGGGATCGCCTGGCGGGCCGCGCAGCTGCCCACCGACCAGCACCGCGACAAGGTCGCCGAGTGGCTGGACATGCTTCTGGAGAGCGTCAAGCGGCCCGAGCCGTGATGCCGGGGAGAGGCGTGCGCCGCGGGCGGCCCGACCGCTTCCGTACGGCCGCCGTCCCTCCCTGATCCGCCGGCGGGCTGTGGCTCGACATGACCGACCAGGACCTGGCTCTCGTCCAGGAACGCACCGCCCCCGAAAACCAGTTGGCGATCCTCGGCCACGAGCCGTGGCACATGCGGGCCGGGCACCACGGCCATCACATGGACGCTGCCGGAGTCGCCACGCGCCTGGTCGACGACGGCGCCGATCTCCGAGCGGCCGTACCCCATGCCGCCGCGCGCAGCCGGTTCGACCTCGCCGAGGAGGAGGACGAGGAGGAGGAGAGCTTGCCGCTGCTACCGGCAGGCAAGTGCCGTACGTGGCCCGTGGGTTCGCCCCTGCGCGGGCCGGTGCGGCGCGACGTCCGGCCGGGCGGATCGAGGCGTCCTTCAGTCGCCTGGGGCGGCGGGTGGAGGGGGACGGCCCGCGCGGGAACCCGTCGCAGGCGCAAGGGGTCCGGGGTGCCCGGGGTTTGATTCGCCTGAGCTGAGTGGGCGAACCGGCGCGGAGCGCGAGGGCATTGTCAGTGGTGGGCGGCAAGCTGGAGGCCGCGCCACCGCCGTGCGGAGGCGCCGTGCGCCGTCCGGGCGACCGGGCGCGCGACCGTGTGACGCCGAAACCGGGGAGAGCGATCCATGCCGACCGCCGTACTGACCGACCACGAACGCACCGCCGTCCAGGCCTATCTCAGGCTCCTGCACACGGTACGCGCCGCCTTCGACGGACCTCCGGGCGGCGCCCGCCCACCGGTGGTCCCGCCCACCGTGCTCGCCGAGGCGGAACAGGCGCTGGCCCGGGCGGGCCTGACGGGCAACGAGGAGGCGTTCTTCCGGCTTCTGGAGAGCTGGTGCCCGAGGCCGTGACCCGTCAGGCGCGCGGAACCGTCACCGCGGTGACCACCAGGCCTTGGCCCACGGTCCAGCGTCCCTCGAAGTGACCGAGGCGCCGTCCGTCGACCAGGGGGCCCGGGACGAGGAGCCGGGCGCGGAAGACGCCGTGCGGCGCCGACCCCGCGGCGGTGCTCACCTCGACGTCCGCCTCCTCGAAGTCCAGCCACTTGCCGGTGAGCGGGAACCAGGCCTTGTAGACGGACTCCTTCGCGCTGAACAGCAGCCGGTCCCAGTGCACGCCGGGGTGCAGCGCGGCCAACCGCGCCAGGCGCCGCTCCTCGGCGGGCAGAGCGATGGTGGACAGCACGCCGTCGGGGAGCGGGGCGTGCGGTTCGGCGTCGATGCCGAGGGAGGCCAGGTCGGTGGCGCGGACCAGGGCGGCGGCGCGGTAGCCCTCGCAGTGGGTCATGCTGCCCGCCAGCCCCTCCGGCCAGCGCGGAGCGCCCCGCTCACCGGGCAGCACGGGCCGCGGCGGTACGCCGAGCTTCTCCATGGCCACGCGGGCGCAGGCGCGCACGCCGGCGAACTCGCGCCGGCGCTTGCCGACCGCCCGCTCCACCACCGCCTGCTCCTCGGGGTGGAGCGGTGCCAGGTCGGTCTCGTCGTCGCCGTACGCCTCCACGGCCACCACCGAGTCCGGAAGCAACTCCTCGATCACCGGGTTCCGACCTCCAGGGGAAGAATGGGGCGCAGCCTGCCCGGAGGCTCCTTGCGCTTGCGCCACTCTCGGGGGTACCCGACCGACACCTCCTCGAAGCGGACGCCCTCGTGGTGGGTGGTCCGCGGGATGTGGAGGTGGCCGTAGACCACGGCGGCCGCGCGGAATCTGCGGTGCCAGTCGGCGGTGCGCCGGGTGCCGCACCACATGGCGAACTCCGGGTACCACAGGACGTCCGTCGGGTGCCGGTGGAGCGGGTAGTGGTTGACGAGCACGGTCGGCAGGTCGCCGGGGAGTGCGGCGAGCCTGCGTTCGGTCTCGGCGACCCGTGCCGCGCACCAGGCCTCGCGGCTCGGATACGGGTCCGGGTGCAACAGGAACTCGTCCGAGCAGACCACGCCGGTGCCGTGCGCGTAGGCCAGTCCCTCGTCCTTGGTCGCGCAGCCGGCCGGCAGGAAGGAGTAGTCGTAGAGCAGGAACAGCGGTGCCACGGCCACCGGGCCGCCCGGCCCGTCCCAGACCGGGTAGGGGTCCTCGGGCGTCGTCACTCCCAGTTCACGGCACAGCTCGACCAGATGCTCGTAACGGTCGACGCCCCGCAGGGTGACGGTGTCACGCGGATGGGTCCACAGCTCGTGGTTGCCGGGGACCCAGACCACCTTGCGGAACCGGCCCGCCAGTGTCTTCAGGGCCCAGCGGATGTCGGCGACGGTCTCCGCGACGTCGCCGGCCACGAGCAGCCAGTCGTCGTCCCGTTCCGGGGCCAGCCGCTCGACCAGGGCGCGGTTCTCGCTGTAGCCGATGTGCAGGTCGCTGATGGCGAGCAGCCGCCCGGCCCCACCGGCCTTTCCCGTCACCTCTCGCCCCCTGTCGTCCACATGATGGGCACCACAAGAGCACATCCGGCGGCACGGAGACAAGCGCGGCCCGCGCCGGTCGCGAAGGCGGAACCGCGGTGGGCCGGGCCCCGTCTCCGGGTGGCACGACCCGGTCTGCGGAAGTCGTATGATCACCCCAACACCGCCGCCTCAACTCCCTTTCATGCAGGGCGGCTTGGTGTCCCTCCTTCCCCTCTGGCCGGGCTCGGCCCGCTTCGCCCTGCCCGCGACCCCCCGAAAGGCGGCCCGCATGGTCTCCCGCGTACGCGTCTGGCTCAACCGCACGTACGCGGAGAACGTCTTCTTCATGGATCAGCTGCGCAGGAATCCCGGCGACCGGACCGTCGAGATCCACGCCACGCACGGCGACGCCGACTCGCCCGTGCTGGCCGCCGCCGACACCGCCGAGCTCGAACCGGAGGGCCTGTCCCCCGCCGCCTACGTCGAGTACGCGCTGGACCAGTGCGCACGGCGCGGCATCGACGTGTTCGTGCCGCGGCTGAACCAGGCCGCGATCGTGGCGCACCGCGCCGACTTCGCGGCCGCGGGCACCGCGCTGCTCGCGCCGACCCCGGAGGCGGTGGCCGTCTTCGCGGACAAGGCGACGGCGTACGAGGCGGCCCGGTCGATCGGCGTACCGGTGCCGCCGTGGTGGCGGGTCCGCACGGCCTGCGAACTGGTGGCCGCCGTAACGGAATTGGAGGAATCCGGGCATCTGGCGTGCTTCAAGCCCGCGGCCGGTGCGGGCGGCGTCGGCTTCCGCGTCATCACACGCGCGCCCTTCTCGCTGAGGCAGCTGAGCGGCTTCCCCGGCCCGCACGTCCCGCTGGACCTGGTCCTGCGGGCCCTGGAGCAGGCGGACGGTCCGGTGGACTGGCTGGTGATGCCCCGGCTGGAGCAGCCGGAGGTGTCGGTCGACTGCCTGACCGGGCCGGACAACCGGATCCGGCTGGCCGTGGGGCGCACCAAGAACGGCCGCCGCCGCGGCTTCACGCTGCACGAGCAGTGGCTGGAGCCCGCCCGGCGGATCGCGGAGGGCTTCGGGCTGCACTATCTGTCCAACATCCAGTTCCGGATGTACGGCGACCGTCCGGTACTGCTGGACGTGAACCCGCGTCCGGCGGGCGGACTGCACCAGCTCGCGCAGTGCGGGATCAACGCTCCTTGGGCCGCTGTGCAGTTGGCGCTGGGTGAGGATCCGGGGGTGGTGGCGCCGCCGTTCCTCGGCCAGGACTACACCGTGGTGTCGGGGCCGCGTCCGCTGCGGCCGGTGGCGATGGTCCGGCCACGGAGCGAGATGCCCGCGCAGTCGGCCGTGGCCCGCACCGGGGCCCCGGCGTAGCGGCCCGTTCCGGGATCGGTATGGACCAATCACGGCGTCATGTCTTGACACCCGGATTGGTCCATACCAACTTGGTTGCGCACCTCCTGCACGGCCCGCCTGCACCTCTCAGCACCTTTGTGCCTCCCGAACACCCCCATATCTTCAGGGAGATAGCGTGCGCGACACACTGAGACGTCCCGGACGTCGGCTCCTCGCCCTGCTCGGCTCCGCGGCCCTGGCTCTCGCCGGAGCCATCGCCCTGCCGGGCACGGCCCACGCGGCCAACATCCTGAACAACCCCGGCTTCGAGTCGGGCGGCCTCTCCCCCTGGACCTGCACCGGCAACCTCGGTTCGGTGGTCTCCTCCCCCGTGCACGGCGGCTCCAAGGCGCTCGCCGGCGCGGTGACGTCGAGCGACAACGCCCAGTGCAGCCAGTCCGTCCCGGTCCAGCCGAACACGACGTACAAGCTGAGCGGCTGGGTACGCGGTTCCTACGTCTACCTCGGCGTCGACGGCGGCCCCTCGACCTGGACGTCGTCCCCGTCGGCGTACGGCCAACTGGCGGTCTCCTTCACCACCGGCGCCACCCAGACCAGCGCGACCGTCTACGTCCACGGCTGGTACGCGCAGGGCACCTACTACGCCGACGACATCAGCCTGGACGGCCCCGGCGGCGGTGGCGGCGGCGACACCCAGGCGCCGACCGCGCCGACGAGCCTGACCTCCACCGGCAAGACGTCCTCCAGCGTGTCGCTGAAGTGGAACGCCGCCACGGACAACGTGGGCGTCACGGCGTACGACATCTACAGCGGCTCCAGCCAGGTGCTGAGCGTCTCCGGTACCTCCGCCACGGTGAGCGGCCTGTCGCCGAGCACCTCCTACACCTTCACGGTCAAGGCGCGCGACGCCGCCGGGAACGTCTCCGGCGCCTCCAACTCCGTGACGGTCACCACCGACGCGGGCAGTGGCGGCGGTGGCGGCTTCAAGCAGGCGGCTCCGTACCTGTACGAGGGCTGGGGCAGCCCGCCGAGCCCGACCTCGGTGATGAGCGCGACCGGCATCAAGTGGTTCACGATGGCGTTCGTGCTCGACTCGGGCGGCTGCACCCCGTCCTGGGACGGCCAGCGCCCGCTGACCGGCGGCGTCGACCAGACCGCCATCAACCAGATCCGCTCGGCGGGCGGTGACATCGTCCCGTCGTTCGGCGGCTGGAGCGGCAGCAAGCTCGGGGCCAACTGCTCCTCCGCGAGCGCGCTCGCCGGGGCGATCCAGAAGGTGATCAACGCCTACGGCCTGAAGGCGATCGACATGGACGTCGAGAACTCGGACGAGTTCGAGAACGAGGCCGTGCAGGCGAAGATCCTCACCGCGCTGAAGACCGTCAAGGCCAACAACCCCGGTCTGAAGACGATCGTGACCTTCGGCACCTCGACGACCGGCCCGACCTACTACGGCAACCGGCTCATCGAGCAGGCCAAGTCGCTGAACGCGGACATCGACGTCTTCACCATCATGCCGTTCGACTTCGGCGGCGGCGCGAACATGTACGGCAACACCGTGAACGCGGCCGAGGGCCTGAAGGCCAAGCTGAAGTCGACCTTCGGCTGGGACGACGCCACCGCCTACTCCCACATCGGCATCTCCGGCATGAACGGCCTGTCCGACCAGCAGGAGAACACGACCCCGGCGATCTGGACCCAGATCCGCGACTGGGCCAACGGCCACCACATCGCCCGGCTCGCCTTCTGGTCGGTCAACCGCGACCGGCCGTGCCCGGGCGGCGGCGTGGCGGAGAACTGCTCCGGCATCAGCCAGAACAACTGGCAGTTCACCTCGATCACGGCGGGCTTCACCGGCTGAGCCCGCAACCCGCCGCACACCGTTCGCCGTTGGCGTCCCCTCGGGTCCCCGGACCTGGGGGGACGCCCTCTTCGGGCTTCTTCCCCAACCGCTTCCGGGACTTCGTCCGCAACTTCTTCCGGATTTTTTCCGCCGGGGGTGTATCAGGGCCCGGACCAGCGACTCTCAAGGGTGGGGGAACGGGGAAGACGGGGGACGTGGACGGGGGACCACGGGGGACGGGGCGGTCGGTCGCCGTACGGGGGAGCGACCGACCGGCCCGGCGGACTACCTGAGATACGCCAGGCCGGGATGGACGGCGAGGTAGCCGTCGACGAGCCGGCGGGCGACATTCACGGAGTCGACCAGCGGGTGCAGCGCGAAGGCCTTCACGGCCGTCGCACGGGAGCCCGACCCCGCCGCGGCGAGCACCTCGCGCTCGACCGCCTTGACCGCGCAGACCAGCCCGGTCGCGTGCCCGGGCAGCGGGTCGACCGAGACCGGGTGGGCGCCGTTCGCGTCGACCAGGCAGGGCACCTCGACCACGGCATCGTCGTCCAGCACCGAAAGGGTGCCCCGGTTGCGGACGTTGAGGATCAGCGTGGTGCGCTCGTCGCGGGCGATGGCCCGCATCAGGGCGAGGGCGACCTTCTCGTAGCCGCCGGAGAGGTCGTCGTCCTCCCGCTCCCCCGCACCCGCCGCCTCGCGGTTCTCCGCCATGTAGGTGGCCTCGCGCTCGGCGCGGGTGCGGTTCCAGGCCGGGAGGGCGGCGGCCTGCGGATCCCGCAACTCCTCGTAGAACCGGGCCTGCTGGTCGCGCAGGAAGGCGCCGCGGGTCTTCCCGGATCCCTGGTGGGCCTGTACCGCCTCGCGGTTGAAGTAGTAGTAGTGCAGGTACTCGTTGGGGATCGCGCCCAGCGACCGGAGCCATTCGGCGCCGAAGAGCCTGCCCTCCTCGAAGGAGCCGAGCAGTTCGAGGTCGGCGAGCAGGCGCGGGAGTTCGTCACAGCCGGCCACGCGCAGTCCGCGCACCCAGCCGAGGTGGTTGAGGCCGGCGTAGTCGATCCATGCCCGCCCCGGGTCCGCGCCCAGCACACGGGCGATGCGCCGGCCGAGGCCGACCGGCGAGTCGCAGATGCCGATCACGCGGTCGCCGAGGTGGCGGGACATGGCCTCGGTGACGAGTCCGGCCGGGTTGGTGAAGTTGATGAGCCAGGCGTCGGGTGCCAGCCGGGCCACCCGCCGGGCGATCTCCACGGCGACGGGTACCGTGCGCAGTCCGTAGGCGATGCCGCCCGCGCCCACCGTCTCCTGGCCGAGCACGCCCTCGGCGAACGCCACCCGCTCGTCGTCCGCGCGCCCCTCCAGGCCGCCGACGCGGATGGCGGAGAACACGAAGTCGGCGCCGCGCAGGGCCTCGTCCAGATCGGTGGTGGCGTGCACCACCGGCGCGTCCGGTGCGCCGGCGGCCTGTTCGGTCAGCACCCTGGTGACCGCGGACAGCCGTCCGCCGTCCAGGTCGTGCAGGACGACCTCGGTGACCCGGCCCTCGGCACGGTCGGCGAGCAGTGCCCCGTACACCAGCGGCACGCGGAATCCGCCGCCGCCCAGAATCGTCAGCCTCACGCCTGCACCCTACGTCCACGTCCACCCCCGCGCCGGGGGCCGGTGACACGGGCCAGGGGCACGTCGGACGTCCCTTCTGTTGTGGTGAAGCCTTGAACTCCCGTTCCACGCAAGGACTTTCTTTGTTTTAACTCTTGACGGTGGCGGAGCCCGGGGGCACATTGGCCGCGCACAGACGATTGAGAGCGCTCTCAAGACCTCCCCGTACGTGTTCGAGCAAGGCATCCGAGCACCCCCACTTCGTACCCGAGAGGCACCCCCCATGAGTGAACCCCCCGTCGCACCCGCCGTGACGCGTCGCAGACGTTCCCTGCGGCGCGCGCTGGTCGCCGTCCTCGGCACGCTCGGCCTGGCGGCGGCCGCCGCCACCGCCGGGACCCTGCCCGCGAACGCCTCCGCCCCCACACCCCCGGCAGGCTGGACGCAGGTCTTCCTCGACGAGTTCGACGGCCCGGCCGGTACCGGCGTCAACACGTCCAACTGGCAGTACGACACCGGCACTTCCTACCCCGGCGGCGCCGCCAACTGGGGTACCGGCGAGGTCGAGACGATGACCTCCAGCACCAGCAACGTCGCCCTGGACGGCAGCGGCAACCTGCTCATCACCCCGCGCCGGGACGCCTCCGGCAACTGGACCTCGGGCCGCATCGAGACCAAGCGCACCGACTTCCAGCCCCCGGCCGGCGGCAAGCTGCGCGTGCAGGCCCGCATCCAGATGCCCAATGTCACCGGCGCCGCCGCCAAGGGGTACTGGCCCGCCTTCTGGATGCTGGGCGCGCCCTTCCGCGGCAACTACTGGAACTGGCCCGGGGTCGGCGAGCTGGACATCATGGAGAACGTCCAGGGCCTCAACACCAACTGGGCGACCATCCACTGCGGCACCAACCCGGGCGGTCCGTGCAACGAGACGTCGGGCATCGGCAACTCGACGTCGTGCACGGGCACCACCTGCCAGGCCGGCTTCCACACCTACGCGATGGAGTGGGACAAGTCGACCAGCCCCGAGCAGATCCGCTTCTACCTCGACGGTGTCAACTTCCACACCGTCAAGGCCAACCAGGTGGACGCCACGACCTGGACGAACGCCACCAACCACGGTTACTTCGTCATCCTGAACGTGGCGATGGGCGGCGGCTTCCCCGGCGCGTTCGGCGGCGGCCCGGACGGCGGCACCGAGCCCGGCCACCCGATGACCGTGGACTACGTGCAGGTGCTCCAGTCCTCTGACGGTGGGAGCGGTACCACACCACCCCCGTCCGGCAACCGGGACGCCTACAGCCCGATCCAGGCCGAGTCCTACGACAGCCAGAGCGGCGTCGTCACCGAGTCGACCACCGACACCGGCGGCGGCCAGAACATCGGCTCCATAGCGAACGGCGACTGGGCCCTCTACAAGGGCGTGAACTTCGGCTCCACCGCGGCCGGGCAGTTCTACGCGCGGGTCGCCAGCGGCGCGGCGAGCGGGGTCAGCGGACTGGTCGAGGTACGCCTGGACAACCGCGGCAACGCCCCCATCGGCAGCTTCGCGCTGGCCAACACGGGAGGCTGGCAGTCCTGGAGGACGGTCCCGGCGAACATCAGCCCGGTGACCGGCACGCACGACGTGTACCTCACCTTCAGCAGCGGCCAGCCGGCGGACTTCGTGAACGTCAACTGGTTCGACTTCGGTCACTGACCGGCACGCACCTCCCTCCGGGCACCGGGGCCCCACGCGCGCGTGGGGCCCCGGTGCCGTACCGTGACCCGTGTCGTGGCCGCTGCCTGCCGTGCCGTGTCGTCGGCGCTGCGCGTCGCCCGCCGCCCGCCGCCCATCGCCCCTCGCCCGCCGCCCATCGCCCGTCGCCCGTCACCCGTCGCGTGCATGATCCGAACGCGGCATGGAAGACGCTCACTGTGAGTGAAACAGCCATGACCGCGGCAGCCATGACGGCGGCAATCCCGGGGTACCTGTCCGGCGCGGAGCGCCTCCACCCTGGCGGGTCCGCCGATCGAGGTGAAGGATCCGCCGTACGAGGACACCCTGTATTACGAGGACACCCTGTGGACGGACGAGCCGGCCGCACCCGGCACGGTGATCAGCACACCGGAGGCCACGCCGCAAGGCGGCCTGCCGGGCGCGGTGGCCAGGTCCCTCGACAGCAAGGGAGTTGACGCGGAATGAGCAAGAAGCCCACCGAGGCGGCGGCGCAGGCCTCCCCGGCGGCCGATACCGGACCACCGGCCACCGCGGCCGCCCGCGGCCGGGCGCCGACCGCGGCCACGAAGCCCACGACCCCGAGCCCCGGTCCCGACCCCAACGCCGGCCCCGGCCCCACGGACGACCGGGCCCCGGCGGCCACCCGCGCCCAGGCGCCGGAGTCACGGTCCGCACCGCCCGACCGCAAGGCCCCCACCGGGACCGCGGCCGCCCGCACCAAGGAGAACCAGGCACCGGACGCGGGTGCCGATGTCGGGGTGCCGGTGGCGGCGGCCGCCGATTGGGTGAATCCGCTGCGTGATCCCCGGGACCGGCGGCTGCCGCGCATCGCGGGGCCGTCCGGACTCGTGATCTTCGGCGTCACCGGGGACCTGTCCCGCAAGAAGCTGATGCCCGCCGTGTACGACCTGGCCAACCGCGGGCTGCTGCCCCCGGGCTTCTCCCTCGTCGGCTTCGCCCGGCGGGACTGGGAGGACCAGGACTTCGCGCAGGTGGTGCACGACGCGGTGCAGGACCACGCACGTACGCCGTTCCGCGAGGAGGTCTGGCAGCAGCTCTCCGAGGGCATGCGGTTCGTCCCCGGCGACTTCGACGACGACACGGCGTTCAAGCACCTGCGGGCGGCGGTGGAGGACCTGGACTCCTCGCGCGGCACGAGCGGCAACTTCGCCTTCTACCTCTCCGTACCGCCGAGGTTCTTCCCCAAGGTCGTGCAGCAGCTGAAGAAGCACGGCCTGGCGGAGGGCCCTCGGGGCTCCTGGCGGCGAGCGGTCATCGAAAAGCCGTTCGGTCACGACCTGGCCAGCGCCCGGGAGCTGAACCGGATCGTGCACGAGGTGTTCGACCCGGAACAGGTCTTCCGTATCGACCACTACCTGGGCAAGGAGACCGTCCAGAACATCCTGGCCCTGCGTTTCGCCAACCAGATGTACGAGCCGGTCTGGAACCGCCACTACGTCGATCATGTGCAGATCACCATGGCCGAGGACATCGGCATCGGCGGCCGGGCCGGCTACTACGACGGCATCGGCGCCGCCCGCGACGTACTCCAGAACCACCTGCTGCAACTGATGGCGCTCACCGCGATGGAGGAACCCATCGCCTTCGACGCCGAGGCGCTGCTCACGGAGAAGCTGAAGGTGTTGAAGTCGGTGCGGCTGCCCGAGGACCTGGGCGCCCACACCGTGCGCGCCCAGTACGCGACGGGCTGGCAGGGCGGCAGGCAGGTCGTCGGCTACCTCCAGGAGGAGGGCATCAACGCGCGGTCGAAGACCGACACCTACGCGGCGCTGCGCCTGGAGATCGACAACCGGCGCTGGGCCGGTGTCCCGTTCTACCTGCGCACCGGCAAGCGCCTGGGCCGCCGGGTCACCGAGATCGCGGTGGTCTTCCAGCGGGCCCCGCACTCCCCCTTCGACTCCACCGCCACCGAGGAGCTGGGCGAGAACGCGATCGTGATCCGCGTCCAGCCGGACGAGGGCATGACGGTCCGGTTCGGCTCGAAGGTGCCGGGCACCTCCATGGAGATCCGGGACGTGACGATGGACTTCGCCTACGGCGAGTCCTTCACGGAGTCCAGCCCGGAGGCGTACGAACGCCTCATCCTTGACGTACTGCTCGGCGACGCGAACCTGTTCCCCCGCCACCAGGAAGTGGAAGAGTCCTGGAAGATCCTCGACCCGGTGGAGGCGTACTGGGACGACCACGGCAGGCCGGCGCAGTACCCGGCGGGCACGTGGGGTCCGCCGGAAGCCGACGAGATGCTCGCACGAGACGGACGGAGCTGGCGCAGGCCATGAAGATCGACCTGACCGACACCACCGCGGGAGACATCAACAAGGCGCTGGTGCGGGGCCGCCGCGCCATCGGCACTCCCGCCGTGGGCATGGTCCTGACGATGGTCATCGTCACGGACGAGGAGAACGCCTACGACTCGCTGAAGGCCGCCGAGGAGGCCTCGCGCGAGCATCCCTCGCGCACCCTGCTCGTCATCAAGCGGCACGCCCGCACGCTGCGGGACCGCACGCACTCCCGGCTGGACGCGGAGGTGCGGGTGGGCTCCGAGGCCGGCACGGGCGAGACGGTGGTGCTGCGCACCTACGGCGACGTGTCCGACCACGCCGACTCGGTGGTGCTGCCGCTGCTGCTGCCGGACGCGCCGGTCGTCGTCTGGTGGCCGGTGGACGCGCCCGAGAACCCCTCGAAGGATCCGCTGGGCAGGCTGGCACAGCGCAGGATCACCGATCTGTACGCCTTCGAGCGCCCGCTGGAGATCCTGCAGACCCGCGCGCGCAACTACGCCCCCGGCGACACCGACCTCGCCTGGACCCGGCTCACGCTCTGGCGCTCGATGCTGGCCGCGGCCCTGGACCAGGCCCGAATGCGGGTGATCTCGGCGGCGGTGGAGGCCGAGGCGGACAACCCGAGCGCGGAGCTGCTGGCCCGCTGGCTGGAGGCCCGGCTGGACGTGCGCGCGGACCGCGTGGTCTCCGGCGGCCCGGTGGTCACGGCCGTACGGCTGGGCACCGAAAACGGCGAGGTCGTCATCGACCGGCCCGAGGGCCCGCTGGCCACGCTGACCCTGCCGGGCCAGCCGCCGCGCACCCTCGCGCTGAAGGTCCGCCCCCTCTCCGAACTCATCGCCGAGGAGCTGCGCCGCCTCGACGCCGACGAGATGTACGCCGTCGCCCTGCGCGGCGAGAGCGCCAAGGAGACCGTCTGAATGTCCGACATCCAGGAAGTGAGCTGACATGGCATCGATGCAGTTGGGTCTCGTCGGCCTCGGCAAGATGGGCGGCAACATGCGGGAACGCCTCCGCAACGCCGGCCTCACCGTGGTGGGCTACGACCGCGATCCGGACCTCTCCGACGTGGACAACCTGGTCGATCTCGTGGACCGGCTCGAGGCGCCGCGCACGGTCTGGGTGATGGTGCCCGCCGGTGCCGCCACCCAGGGCGTCATCGACCAGCTGGCGACCCTGCTCAAGCCGGGCGACATCGTCGTCGACGGCGGCAACTCCCGGTGGACGGACGACGAGAAGCACGCCAAACAGCTGCGCGCGCGGGACATCGGCTTCGTCGACGCGGGCGTCTCCGGGGGCGTGTGGGGCCTGAAGAACGGCTACGCGCTGATGGTCGGCGGCGACGAGGAGCACGTCCGGTGGCTGGAGCCGGTCTTCGACGCGCTCAAGCCACAGGGCCCGTACGGCTTCGTCCACGCGGGCAAGGTGGGCGCGGGCCACTTCGCGAAGATGGTCCACAACGGCATCGAGTACGCGATGATGCAGGCCTACGCCGAGGGCTGGGAGCTGCTGGAGAAGGTCGACTCGGTCACCGACGTGCGCGAGGTGTTCCGCTCCTGGACACAGGGCACCGTCATCCGCTCCTGGCTGCTGGACCTCGCCGTCGACGCCCTGGACGACGACGAGCACCTGGAGAAGCTGCGCGGCTACGCGGAGGACTCCGGCGAGGGCCGCTGGACAGTGGAGGCCGCCATCGACAACGCCGTGCCGATGCCGGCCATCACCTCCGCCCTGTTCGCGCGGTTCGCCTCCCGGCAGGAGGACTCCCCGCAGATGAAGATGGTCGCGGCGCTGCGCAACCAGTTCGGGGGCCACGCGGTGGAGGCGGCGCCGCAGGAGCAGACGAAGAAGGACTGACACCCCGGACCGCCGCCGGGCGCTCTCCGCACCGTCCGCACGAGTCGGCACGCGGAGCACCGCGCGCCCTGCGCCGCAGTACGCAGACCCCGCTCGGGCCCCTGCACCGCCAGGCACACGAGCACCTTCGGCGCACCGCGCCGCCAGACGCACGAGCGCGTCCAAGGCTCCCGCCCAACAGGCGTAGGGGCGCGCACGGGGCGCCATGCCGCCGGGCGCACGAGCACGCCCGGAGCACTGCACCGACAAGCTCACGGGCAAGCACAGGGCCCCGTGCCGACAGCCTCACGGGCGCGCGCGGGGCGCCATGCCGCTGGGCGCACGAGCGCGTCCAAGGCCCGCACGAGGGGCGAACGGGCGCGCTCGGAGGACGTGCCGACGCAGGGACGGGCAAGCGCGGGGTGCCGCGTCGTCAGGTCGCCTGAGTGGGATCGGGGGTGCCGTGTCGGCGTGTGTGCGGGTCGCCGGGAGGTGGTCAGTGGGGCGCGGCCGCGTCCAGGAGGGGGCCCAGTTCGCGGGCCACGGTTTCCAGGGGCCGTACGCCTCCTTCGGCGCGGGCCATGATGATCGCCCCTTCCAGGGAGCTGATCATCAGCGTGGCCAGCGGTCCGGCGCGCTCGGCCGGTACGCCCATGCCCGTCAGGGCCTCCGCGACCGGCGCCCGCCAGGCCGTGAACGCGGCGGCGGCCGCCTCCCGGGTGGACGCGTGGGCCGAGGCGCAGTCCACCGTCGCCGCGGCGACCGGGCAGCCGGAGAGGGATCCCGCCGTCTCGTACTCGTCGGTCCACTGCCGGACCATCGCGGCGAACAGCCCGCCCGGCGTCGGCTCGGCCAGGCCCGCCATGAAGCGGGCGACACGCCGGCCCGCGTACCGGCCGGCCCAGGCCACCGCCTCGTTGACCAGTTGTTCCTTGCCGCCCGGGAAGTAGTGCTGGAGGGATCCGCGGGGCGCGTCCGCGTGGGCGGCCACCTCCCGCATCCCGGTCGCGCCCACGCCGTCGCGCCGGATGAGCTGGGCCGCGCTGAAGACCATCCGCTCGCGCGGTCCCGGCTCGGTACCCGTCATAGTCGGCCTCCCGGCTCCGTACGCATCTCGCGCCCCATCCTATGACCGCCGTCATGAACGCGGCTACTATGACCGCTGTCATAGCACGGTCTCGACCTCAGGGCGGTCCTCGTGAACGTCGGCTTCATCGGTCTCGGAGTCATGGGACAGCCCATGGCCCTCCGGCTGGCCCGCTCCGGCACTCCCCTCACCGTGTGGAACCGAACGGCCTCCCGTACCGCTCCCCTGCGCGCGGCCGGCGCCCAGGTGGCGGCGGACCCCGCCGGGGTGTTCGCCCGGTCGGACGTGGTGCTCCTGATGCTGGCGGACGACGCCGCCACCGACGCGGTCCTCGGCCGGGGCGGGCCGGACTTCGCCGCGCGTGTCGCGGGGCGGGTGGTCGTCCACATGGGCACCACCTCGCCCGCCTCCTCGCGCGCCCTGGAGGCCGACGTACGGGCTGCGGGCGGGAGCTATGTCGAGGCGCCCGTCTCCGGCTCCCGCGTCCCGGCGGAGAACGGCCACCTGGTGGCGATGCTGGCCGGTGAGGAGCGAGCGGTGGGGACCGTACGGCCGCTGCTCGCTCCCCTGTGCCGGGAGACCTTCGTGTGCGGCCCCGCACCGGGCGCGCTGCTGACGAAGCTGTCGGTGAACCTCTTCCTGATCACGCTGGTGACCGGGCTCACCGAGGCGTTCCACTTCGCCGAGCGGCAGGGGCTCGACCCTCGGCTGTTCCTCGACGTCCTGGACGTGGGCCCGATGGCCAGCCCGGTCTCCCGGATGAAGGCACCCAAGCTGCTGTCCGGGGACTTCGACGTCCAGGCGGCCGTCCTCGACGTGCTGAAGAACAACCGGCTGATCGCCGGGGCGGCACGCGCGTCCGGCACCGCCTCCCCGCTGCTCGACGTGTGCCACGCCCTGTTCGAGGAGACGGTGTCGCTCGGCCACGGCGGACAGGACATGGTGGCGGTCCTGCGGGCGATCGAGAGCCGCACCCGTACCGGCGCCGCCCCCGGACAGGGCGCGCCTCACCCACCGGCGGCGCCCTGGGGGATGCCGTAGGCCCGTTCCACCCGCAGGCGGAGCACCAGGCGGCGCTCGCGGACCATGGCGGCCCGGTAGTCGTCCCAGTCGGGGTGCTCGCCGAGGACGTCCCGGTAGAGGCGGACCAGTTCCTCGACGGTCTCGTCGTACGGGTCCGCGGCGACCGGTGACAGGTCCGCGGTGCCCTCGGCGACCGTGTAGGCCCACCGGTCCGGGCTGGTGACGTGGTAGGAGGCCCGCGGGTCCCGGCGCAGATTGCGGGTCTTGGCGCGGTCGTCGGTGATCGAGACGCGGATGACCCGCTCGTCCGGGTCGTAGGCGTGGGCGACGTTCGACAGCTGGGGCCGGCCGTCCCGCTTGAGGGTGACCAGCACCCCACCGCGGCCTTCGGAGAGCAGCGCCAGCAGGGCGTCCTGCACGGCGTCGTACGGCGTGTCCTGAGTCATATCCCGGTCAACCAGTGGGGCCGAGCCGCGCATTCCCCAGTGGTCGCTCTCCCGCGCGTGGGCCCCTGGCGAGGGCGCGGGGCGGGGGATCCCGGCGGTCGCCCGCCGGGTTTCCCGCTTCGTCGCCGACTGCCCGGCCGGGAGCGGCCCGGCCCGGGTCCGGCCGCCGGTACGGCCCCGGTCCGCCCGGCTCAGGACAGGTGCGCCACCGCGTCCAGGTGGGGCAGGTGGTGGTCGAGTCGCTCCCGCTTGGTGCGCAGGTAGGTGATGTTGCTCTCGCACGGCGGGATCAGCAGCGGTACCTGCTCGGCGACTTGGATGCCGTGCCGCACCAACGCATCGCGCTTGCGCGGGTTGTTGGACATCAGACGTACCGACCGCACGCCCAGGTCGCGCAGCATCCCGGCGGCGACGCCGTAGTCGCGGGCGTCGACCGGCAGACCGAGCGCCAGGTTGGCCTCGACCGTGTCCAGGCCCTCCGCCTGAAGGGCCATCGCCCGCAGCTTGGCGAGCAGCCCGATGCCCCGGCCCTCGTGCCCGCGCAAGTAGACGACGATACCGCTGCCTTCGGCGACGACGGCGCGCAGCGCGGCGTCGAGCTGGTCGCCGCACTCGCAGTGCTGGGAGCCGAAGGCGTCCCCGGTCAGGCACTCCGAGTGCAGCCGGACCAGGACCCGGTCGGTGCCGATGTCGCCGTGCACCAGCGCGACTTGTTCGTCACCGCGGTCGTGGTCCAGGTAGCCGACCGCCTGGAATTTCCCGTACACGGTGGGCAGCGGGGCATTCACGACGCGCTCCACGCCCGTGCGCCGGGCCGACTTCTTGCCGAGTACGCCGAGGTCTTCTGTCATGATCTGATTCCTAAGCAGAGACGAAAGGCCGGAAAACAATGAGTGGTTCGGGAACGCGGCCGACGGCACATGGTCTGTTGCCGGCGGACACCACGCAAGACGTACGGACGCGGGGGGCGGACCTCTCACGGCAGGTGGCGGTGCTGCCGGTGGGCAGTTTCGAACAGCACGGCCCGTTCCTCCCGTTGGCGACCGACACGCTGGTCGCCTGTGCCATCGCCCGCCGGATCGCCGACGCGTACCCGGTGCATCTCCTTCCACCGGTGACGATCTCCTGCTCGCACGAGCACGCCGCCTGGCCGGGAACCGTCAGCATCTCTTCCGTGACCCTTCATGCGGTGGTGCGGGACATCGCGGACTCGCTGCGCCGCTCCGGCGTCGAGGCCCTGGTGGTCGTCAACGGTCATGGCGGCAACTACGTGCTGGGCAACGTCGTTCAGGAGGCCTCCGCGCGCGGTGAGCGCCTCGCGCTGTTCCCCGCCGCGGAGGACTGGCAGACGGCCCTCGATGCGGCCGGGGTGCGCACCTCGCCGCTCACCGACATGCACGCGGGGGAAATCGAGACCTCCATTCTTCTGCACGCTCATCCGGAAATGGTCCGGGCCGGTTACGAGTCC
Source organism: Streptomyces sp. NPDC091412 (assembly GCF_044756885.1). NCBI lineage: Bacteria > Bacillati > Actinomycetota > Actinomycetes > Kitasatosporales > Streptomycetaceae > Streptomyces > Streptomyces sp. NPDC091412. The sequence continues at coordinate 458,368 of NZ_JBIVTV010000005.1, forward strand.
GCCGATTTCGTCGCGGACGACCGGCGGCATCTGCTCACCGCCGGAATGGCCGCCTATACCGAATCGGGCGTCATCGGCCGCCCTTCCCTGGGTTCCTCGGAAAAGGGTGAGGAACTGCTGAACAGCCTGGCGGATTCCTTCGGGCCGTATTTCTCGCTGCTCACGTCCGAGGGATGGGAGTTGCCGGGGAGCGGGCGCGGATAGTCCCCGCCGGAGGCGCGGCCGGGTTCCGGGGCCGGTTCGGCGGGGTGGGACCCGGCGCGCATCGCGGTGTACCAGCGGGCGACGAGGACGAGGGCGCCCGGCAGACCGGCCACGAAGCTCAGCACCCCGTACACCACGGCCACGGCCACTCCGGTGCTCGCGCCGAGTCCGGCGGCGCCGAACGCCCAGGCGGCGACGCCCTCGCGGGGCCCGAACCCGCCCACGTTCAGCGGCAGTCCCATGGCGACCAGCGCGAGGACGGCCAGGGGCAGCAGGACGAGCACCGGGGCGGCGAGGCCGGCGACGTGCGCGGCGACCACGAACATCCCGATGTGTCCGGCCAGGACGACGGCCGAGGACAGCGCGACGCCGGGCCCGTTGCGGCGGGACAGCAGTCCCTCGCGGGCCTCGGCGAGGGTGCGGCGCAGGGCTCGCCCCCGGTGCGAGGGCGCGCGGTTCATGCGCAGGGCGAGGACGATGGCGAACGCGCCGGCGGCGGCGAAGGCGAGCAGGGCCACGAGGTGCCGCGTCTGGTCGCGCACGGGGGACGGCAGGGTGAGCAGGACCGCCGCGCCGGTGACGGCGAGCGCGATCTGCCCGGCGACCCGTTCGAGGACCACGGCCCGCACGCCGCGTCCCAGATCGCCGGCGCTCTGCCCGTGCCGCACTGCCCGGTGCACATCGCCCAGGACGCCGCCGGGCAGCGCCGCGTTCAGGAACAGCGCACGGTAGTAGTCGGCCACCGCCGGGCCGAGCGGCAGCCGGATGCGCAGGCCACGGGCCACCAACTGCCAGCGCCAGGCGCTGAACACGGTGGTGACCACCCCGATGCCCAGCGCCACGAGGAGGGTCGGCGTGTCGATCCGTCGCAGCCCGTCCAGGAAGACGCCGGTGCCCAGCCGCCACAACAGCACGGCGAGGATGGCGACTCCGGCGACGGTACCGAAGTGGGTCCGCGCGGCAGGGGTGTTGAGGCGGGAGAGCGCAGCCGCGAGCGGGGTACGGCCGCGGAGGTCGCCGCCTGATGTGCCGTGGGCACGGGGAGCGCTGGGCGCGTTGGACACGTCGGCACCGTCAAGTGCGCCGGCCCCTCCGGGTACGCCGGCCCCGTCAGGTGCGGCGAGCGCGTCCGGGGCGGACACGTCGGCGGCACCGGGGGCGTCGTACTCCCCCGCCTTCGGGTCGCGTACGAGAGGTGCGTCCACCGCCTGCGCGCTCATGCGGCACGATCCGTCGGCCGGGACAGCGCCAGCAGGTCGTTGTGGTGCACGACGACCCGCAACTCCCCTGCCGCGCAGGCCTCCAGGCGGTCGGCGAGGTAACGGTCCGCGCGCGGCTTCAGCTCGGGACGCTGTTCGACGGCCGCGCCGACCCAGCCGCGCAGCCACTGGGCGGTCACTTCGCGCTGATCGGGGCCGAGCCGCCAGGGGCTCGGGTCCAGTCGTACGGTGGCTCCGTGCGCGGCGAAGGCCTCGCAGGCCGCGTCGACCGCGTCGGGACCGAGCAGTCCGGTGCGCCGCTGATGGGCGTTGAACGCCTCGGTGATCTCGGCGTCCAGCGGATCGGCCGGGGTCAGTTCGACCCGGCCGGCCACCGAGAGGGTCAGCAGCGCCGGGCAGCCCGCCCCGGCGCAGGCCGCGGCGAGGGTGTCGATCTCCTCGCGGGTCAGGACGTCCAGCAGCGCGGAGGCCGTGACCAGGGACGCGCCGGACAGGGCGTCCGGGGTGAGCCGGGCCACGTCGCCGCGCCGCGTCTCCACGGTGACCCGGCTGCCGTCGGCGGCGGCGCGCGGGGAGGCCACGGCCGCGAAGTGCAGCAGGTAGGGGTCGCGGTCGTGCAGGACCCAGTGCTGGGCGCCGTCCAGCCGGGAGGCGAGCCAGCGGCCCATCGAGCCGGTGCCGCATCCCAGGTCGTGCACCACGAGCCCGCCGTGCCGGCTCGGCAGGTTGACCAGCCGGATCCGCAGCGGATCGAGCAGTTCCGTCGCCCGCGCGGCGGCGTCCGCCGCCTCCCGGAGCTGCAACCACTCGGGCGCGTACCGGGGCGGCTCCTCCTCCGTCGCGCCCTCCCGAAGCCTTACGGTGGCCCGTTCCCCGGGCCGCTGCGCGGGCCCGGCCCCCGGAATCACCGCCGGGGGCTCGGAGTGCTGAGCCGCCTGTGGGGAGAACGCGCCGGTGTCCGCCATGGCCGAGGGGTCCTTTCCTGCGAGCCGCGCCGTCTCGGGGGCCGATCGCCCCGCCGCGCCCGGGGCGGGAGCGGGCCGCTCCCACGTGCCCGGCTCGGACGGGATGGCGCCGGTGGGCCGGACGGCCTCCATGGACGCATCCGGCGTGGTCATGCCGCCCTCCTGGGTTCCTTCGGCAGCCGGCCGAGCACGCCGGCCAGGCTGCGGGCGGTGTTGGCCCAGCCGTCGAGGGCGGCGCGCCGGCCGCGGGCGGCGGACTTCAGCCGGCGCCGGACGTCGGCCTCGCCGAACCAGCCGCGCAGTTCGGCGGCGAGGGCCGCGGGGTCCTCCGGTGGTACGAGGATGCCGGGCACCCCGCCGTCGGGGGCGCGGCCGACCGCCTCGCCCACCCCGCCGACATCGGTCGCGAGCACCGGGATGCCCCGGGCGAGGGCCTCGGTGACCGCCATACCGTACGTCTCCGCGTAGGAGGCGAGGACCATCAGGTCGGCGGCGGCGTAGCTGGCGTCGAGCTCGGCTCCGGCCCGCGGTCCGATCAGGTGGAAGCGGTCCTGCAGGCCGTACTCCGCGATCAGGCCGCGCAACCGGTCGACATAGGCGGGGTCCTGGGTGAGCGCGCCGACACAGGTGCAGCTCCACGGCAGGTCGGTGGCCGCGGCCAGTGCCTCCACCAGCCGGTGCTGTCCCTTGCGCGGGGTGACCGAGGCGACGCACAGGAGCCGGGAGACCCCGTCGGTGCCGGGGGCGAGGGGCGCGATGTCGGCGCCGGGGGTGGCGGCGTGGACCCGCTCGGGGGCGAGGCCGTGGTGGGAGACGAGGCGGCGCACCGCCCAGTCGCTGGTGGCGACGACGGCGGACACCGCGCGCAGCACCTGGCGTTCCCTGGCGTCCAGTTCCGCGGCCACGGCCGGGTCGAGTCCCGTCTCGTCGCCGAGCGGCAGGTGGACGAGGACGGCCAGGCGCAGCCGCTCGGCCTCGGGCACGATCGTCTCGGGCACCCCGCAGGCGACCAGCCCGTCGAGGAGGACGACCGCGCCGTCGGGCAACTCGCGCAGGACGCGGGCGAGTTCGTCACGGGCCCGGGTGTCGGGGCGGGGCCAGGCACCGTCCACGGGATGCGCCCTGACCTGCCAGCCGAAGCCGGGCAGGTCCAGGCTCACCCGGCGGTCGTAGGCGTTGCCGCCGCTCGGGGTGGCCGGGTCGTCGACGCCGCCCGGCAGGACGAAGTGCACGGTGCGCAGGGACATGGGGATGATCCCGACGTTCTCCGAGCCGACGCGCTGCGCGGGCAGGTAGGCCAGGGGCGAGGGGCGGTGGACGGTCGTGTCGGTCACAGCGCACGCTCGTAACTCGCCCAGGCGACGTGCGACTCGTGGAGTGTGACGGTGAGGCCGGCCAGTCCCTTGGCGCCCTCGCCCAGGGCGCCCTTGTGGATCCGTTCGGCGAGCCGGTCGGCGATGACCTTGGCCAGGAACTCCGTGGAGGTGTTGATGCCGGCGAAGTCGGGCTCGTGGTCGAGGTTGCGGTAGTTCAGCTCGCCCACCACGGCGCCGAGTTCCCGCGTGGCCAGTCCGATGTCGACGACGATGTTGTCGTCGTCCAGCTGCTCGCGCCGGAAGGTGGCGTCCACGAGGAACGTGGCGCCGTGCAGACGCTGCGCGGGCCCGAAGACCTCGCCGTGGAAGCTGTGGGCGATCATGATGTGATCGCGGACGGTGATGCTGAACAACGGACGACCCTCCAGGTGCGGCGCGTCTGGTCCCCCGGCCGGTGCCTGCCGGGGGATGCCGTGTAGTACGGCTCTTCGCTTCCCGTTGTTCAGTGCGCTCTCACTCTTTTCTCAAGGTCAGGCGCTCTTGTCGTCCCGGATCGGACGATCCGTCATGAACGGTCGTCGTACCTGACCCGGTGGCACAGCGCCGGGATCTCGCCGGAGGCGAGCCTCGGCATCACCTCCGGCAGTTCCTCGAACGCGCTCTCCCCGGTGACGAGGGCGTCCAGGGCCGGGTCGGCGAGCAGGTCGAGCGCGAGGGCCAGCCGGTCGGCGTACGTGCGGCTGGAGCGGCGGGCCGGGGAGACGGTGCCGACCTGGCTGCCGCGGATGACCAGCCGGCGGGAGTGGAAGGCCTCGCCGAGCGGGAGGGCGACGCGCCGGTCGCCGTACCAGCTCAGTTCGAGGACGGTGCCCTCGGGGGTGAGCAGTTCCAGCGCACGGGCGAGGCCCTGCTCGGTGGCGCTGGCGTGCACGACGAGGTCGCACTCGCCGAGCGCGTCCCCGGGCAGCGCGAAGCCCACGCCGAGCGCCTCGGCGACCTCGGCGCGGGCCGGGTCCGCGTCCACCAGTTGGACGCGCACGCCGGGGAACCGGGCCAGCAGGGCCGCCACCGAGCAGCCGACCATGCCACCGCCGACGACGGCGATACGGTCGCCGACCAGGGGCGCGGCGTCCCACAGCGCGTTCACGGCGGTCTCGACGGTGCCCGCGAGCACCGCGCGCCCGGCCGGCACGTTCTCCGGCACACGGGTCACCGCGCTCGCCGGGACGACGTAGCGGCTCTGGTGCGGATGAAGGCAGAAGACCGTACGCCCGGTCAGCTCCCGCGGGCCCTCCTCCACCACCCCGACACTGAGGTAGCCGTACTTCACCGGGCCCGGGAAGTCGCCCTCCTGGAACGGCGCCCGCATGACCTCGTACTGGCTCTCGGGCACCTGGCCGCGGAACACGAGCGTCTCCGTTCCGCGGCTGACCCCGGAGTAGAGCGCGCGGACGACCACCTCGCCCGGCCCGGGTTCCGGAAGGTCCGTCCGGCGTATCTCGCCGTGGCCCGGCGAGGTCAGCCAGAAGGCGCGGGCGGAGCGGTTCATCGAGAATCCTCCTGAACGAACGGGAAGTTGTTCACGTACCGAGAAGTGCACAGGCCGCGCACAACGTACGCGGCGTTGATCGACTCTGTCACTCGGCCGGAGGATGTTCGGTGGCCCTGAACAACACGTACGACGCACGGCTGGTCCAGCAGGAGACCGCGGTGGGAGCGGGCGCGCAGATCCTGTTGCTGGCCCTGCTCGGCCCGGCGATCGGCATGGGTCCCGCGGGCTGGGCGACCGGTCTGGTCTTCGCGGTCGCCACCTGGGCGGTGCTCTCCCGGGCGCTGCACCGGTCGCGGCTCCGTTCCTTCGGCCCGGCCAACCGGGTGACCCTGGGCCGGGCCGTTCTCGTCGGTGGGGTGACGGCACTGGTGGCGGACTCCTTCGAGAGCGCGCCGCCGGTGTCGCTGCTGGTCGCGCTGACGACGGTGGCCCTGATCCTGGACGGCGTCGACGGCAAAGTGGCCCGCCGTACGGGCACCTCCACGGCGCTCGGCGCCCGCTTCGACATGGAGGTGGACGCGTTCCTGATCCTGGTGCTCAGCGTGTACGTCTCGACGATGCTCGGCCCGTGGGTGCTGCTGATCGGCGGTATGCGGTACGTCTTCGTCGCCGCCGCCCGCGTGCTGCCCTGGCTGAACGCGCCCCTGCCGCCGAGCACCGCCCGCAAGACGGTCGCCGCGCTCCAGGGCGTCTGCCTGCTGCTCGCCGGCGCGGACCTGCTGCCCCTGCCGGCCACCGCCGGTGTGGTGCTGCTGGCGCTGGGACTGCTGGTGTGGTCGTTCGGCCGGGACGTGCTGTGGCTGTGGCGGACCTCGCGGGTGCGGGACATCGCCGCCGGGACCGGCGGGCTGCTGCGGGCCGCCCCGGTCGAGGAGGTGCTGGAGCCGGCCCGGGCCGCGTGACTCCGCACCATGCCGACGGGCCCGGATCACGGGGGATGTGATCCGGGCCCGTACCGCGTGCGAAGAGCGCGACGCGTGCGGCCTGTGGAGCGCCGGTGACGGGTCGCCGCTTCCCTCCCGAGGAGCCGCGTCCGCCGGCCCGGCCGGGCTCAGGCGGCCCCGCGCCCCAGCTCCCCGTGCGCGCGCACGATGTCCGCGTACCGGTGGCCGCTGCCCTTGATGGTGCGGGCCTGGGTGGCGTAGTCGACGTGGACGAGGCCGAAACGCTTGGCGTAGCCGTACGCCCACTCGAAGTTGTCCAGCAGCGACCAGGCGAAGTAGCCGGCCAGCGGGGCGCCCTTGCGGGCGGCGGAGGCGCAGGCGGCCAGGTGTCCCACCAGATAGTCCCGGCGCTCGGGGTCGTCGACCGTTCCGTCGGGGCCCACGGTGTCGGGGAAGGCGGAGCCGTTCTCGGTGACGTAGAGCTTCCGGGCACCGTACTCGTGGGTGAGGCGCAGCAGCAGCGTCTCGATGCCGGACGCGTCGATCTCCCAGTCCATGCCGGTGCGGGGCACGTCCGGGCGGCGTACGGAACGGGCGTGGGGCACCGGCCCGTCGGGGTCGTCGGCCACCGTCGCCGGGAAGTAGTAGTTGAGGCCGAGCCAGTCCAGCGGGGCGGCGATGATGTCGAGGTCGCCCGGGCGCTCGGGGAGGTCGACACCGTAGACCTCGCGCATGTCGGCGGGGAAGCCGCGGCCGTGGACGGGGTCCAGCCACCAGCGGTTGACGTGGCCGTCGTGGCGGCGGGCGGCGGCCTGGTCCTCGGGGCTGTCGCTCGCGGGGAAGACGGTGGAGAGGTTGTTGACGATGCCGACCTCGGCGCCGGACGTCGCGGCGCGGATCGCCTGGGCGGCCAGGCCGTGGCCGAGCAGCAGGTGGTAGGAGGCGCGGACCGCGGCCGTCGGATCGGTCAGGCCGGGAGCCATCTTGCCCTCGAGGTGACCGATCCAGGCGGAGCACAGGGGTTCGTTGAGGGTGGTCCAGTGGGACACCCGGTCGCCGAGGCGTTCGGCGACGACCGAGGCGTAGGCGGCGAAGTGCTCGGCGGTCTCGCGCTCGGGCCAGCCACCGCGGTCCTGGAGGGCCTGCGGCAGGTCCCAGTGGTAGAGGGTGACGGAGGGGGTGATGCCCGCCTGGAGCAGTCCGTCGATCAACTCGTCGTAGAAGTCGAGGCCCTTGGGGTTCACGAGGCCGTCGCCCTCCGGCATCACGCGCGGCCAGGCGATCGACAACCGGTAGGCGTTCAGGCCCAGTCGGCTCATCAGGGCGACGTCCTCGCGCCAGCGGTGGTAATGGTCGCAGGCGATGTCGCCGTGGTCGTCGTTGTCGATCTTGCCGGGGGTGTGGGAGAAGGTGTCCCAGATGGACGGCGAGCGGCCGTCCTCGGCGACGGCTCCCTCGATCTGGTACGCCGATGTGGCCGTGCCCCACCGGAAGTCGTGCGGGAGTGCGGCGAGGTCGATGGCGTCGAACACGGAAGTCCTTTCGAGACTTGGGGTGTTGGCGGTCACTTCACCGCTCCCGCGGTGAGCCCCGCGACGAGGTAGCGCTGAAGCAGCAGGAAGCCGGCGACCACGGGCACGCTGACGACGAGCGAGGCGGCCATGATCTGGTTCCAGTAGACGTCGTTGAGCGTGGAGTAGCCCTGGAGCCCCACGGCGAGCGTGCGGGTGGTGTCGTTGGTCATCACGGACGCGAAGAGCACCTCGCCCCAGGCGGTCATGAAGGCGTAGACGGCGACCGCGACGATGCCGGGGATCGCGGCCGGCACGACGACCCGGAACAGCGCGCCGAGCGGCCCGCAGCCGTCCACCAGTGCCGCCTCGTCCAGGTCGCGCGGCACCGAGTCGAAGTACCCGATCAGCATCCAGATCGAGAACGGCAGCGAGAAGGTGAGGTACGTCAGGATGAGGCCCCCGCGCGAGCCGAACAGGGCGATGCCGGTGGCGTTGCCGATGTTGACGTAGAGCAGGAACAGCGGGAGGAGGAACAGGATGCCCGGGAACATCTGCGTCGACAGGACGGTGACCGTGAAGACCCGCTTGCCGCGGAAGCTGTAGCGGCTGACGGCGTACGCCGAGAACACCGCGATCACCACCGAGCAGACCGTCGCCGCGCCCGCCACGATCAGCGAGTTCACGAAGTACCTGGCGAGCGGGACCGTCGACCAGATGTCGATGTAGGGGCGGAAGGTCAGACCGCTCGGCAGCCAGCGGAACTTGCCCGTGACGTCCGCGAGCGGCTTGAGCGAGCTGGAGACCATCACATAGACGGGCAGCAGGACGAAGCCGGTCAGCAGGGTGAGGAAGATCCGCCGCGTCCACAGGAAGGAGCGCGGCGGCGCCGTCGGCGAACGGTGGGCGTGTGCGTCAGACATCGGCGGTCCTCCGTCCGCGTGAGGTGAGCGCGAGGTAGACGCCGGTGACGACCAGCAGGAAGAGCAGCAGCAGGACGGACATCGCGGAGCCGGTGCCGAAGTTCCAGGTGACGAACGAGGCTTGGTAGATGTGGACCGAGATGAGGTCCGCGGCCTCGGGGGCGGCCTTGCCGAACAGCACGTACGGCGTGTTGAAGTCGTTGAACGTCCACAGGAACAGGACCAGGACCAGGACCTGGTTGACCGGCCGCAGGGACGGCAGGGTGATGCGGCGGATCTGCTGCCACATGCCGGCGCCGTCCAGCGCGGCGGCCTCGTACAGCTCGCGCGGGATGTTCTGGAGTCCTGCCATGACGATGAGGAAGGCGAACGGCCAGCCCTTCCACACCGACACTGTCAGCAGCGCGATGAAGCTGTTGTCGCCGATGAGCCAGAACGAGGGCTTGTCGGTGAGGTGCAACTGGTCGTGCAGGACGTGGTTCACCAGGCCGTTGTCGTGCTGGAACATGAACACCCAGGTGATGACGGCCGCGTAGACCGGCAGCGCGTAGGGCACCAGGAACAGGGCGCGCAGCAGGCCGCGTCCGCGGAAGGTGTCCTGCATGCAGACCGCGGCCACGGTGCCGATGAGCCAGCACAGGCCGACCGACAGCAGGGTGAAGGCGACGGTGACGAGGAAGGAGTGCAGCAGCGCCTCGCCGACGGGGGCGTTGAAGTCCACCGACATGCGGTAGTTGTCGAGGCCGGACCAGGGGGCCGTGCCCCAGTCGCGGATGTAGAACTGGGTGAGCTCCTTGAAGCTCATCACGACGCCGATCACCATCGGCACCAGGTGGACCAGGAGTTCGAGCACCAGGGCGGGCAGAAGCAGCAGGTAGGGCAGCGACACGCGTCCGAGCCACCCGGGGCGGCGCGGCCCGCGCGTCGCACCGGGTGGGTTCACGGGTGCCGTCGTCCCGCCGGTGTGCGCGGGAGCGGTGGTCGTCATGTGGGTGTCCGCGCTCACTTCGCCGGCATCTGCTGCTGGGCCTTGAGCAGCTTGGCCTTCACCGAGGCCGTGGTGACCGCGCGTCCGGCGGCGGCGTCGGCGAACAGTTCCTTGACGGCCGTGCCGACGGCCGTCTCGAACTGGGACTCGTCGGCGACCTGCGGCAGCGCGGCGGCGCTCGTGGCGAGGGTCTCCTTCAGCACGGCGTTGGCCGGGGTGTTGAAGGCGGCGTCCGACTGGGCGGCCCCGACCGGCGGGATGGTGCTGTAGGCCGTGTTGAGGATCTTCTGCTCCTCGTCACTGGTCATGAACTTCACGAAGTTCGTGGCGCCGTCGAGGTTGTGGCTGTTCTTGAAGACGGCGATGTTGATGCCGGCCACCATCGAGTTCACCTGCGTGCCGGTGCCGGGGGCGCCGGACTGCACCGGGACCGGGGCGATGCCGTAGGCGTCCTCGCTCATGCCCTGGGACTTGAGGTTGGCGGAGGCGGACTGCCACAGCAGCATCGCCGTCCGGCCCTTGGCGAAGTCGCTGACCGACTGGTTCTGCGCGTACTCGGCGTTGCCCTGCGGGATGACCTTGTCCTTGGCCATCAGGTCGACGTACTGCTTGACCGCCGTGACCGCGCCGTCGCTCGTGAAGTCGGGCTTGCCGTCCGCGGTGAAGAAGTCGGCGCCGTGCTGCTTGGCGAAGACGAAGACGTGGTGGATGTTCTCCGAGACGTTGGCGCCCTCGGCGCCGATGACCTGCTTGCCCTTGGCCTGGATCTTCTTGCCGTCGGCGACGAGTTCGTCCCAGGTGGCCGGCGGCTTGGCGATGCCCGCGTCGGCGAAGATCTGCTTGTTGTAGTAGAGCGCGTACGCCATCGAGTACAGCGGTACGGCGGCCGGGTCCTGTCCCTGGGCACCGGTCGAGCCGAGCGCGGAGTCGACGAAGCGGTCCTTGCCTCCGATCTTGTCGAAGTTCTTGGCGTCCCAGGGCAGCAGCCCCCCGGTGGCCTGGAGGGAGGCGCTCCAGGTGTTGCCGATGTTGAGGACGTCGGGGCCCTGGCCGGAGGTGGTCGCGGTGAGGATCCGGTTCAGCAGGTCCGACCAGGGCACGACCTCCAGCTTCACCTTGATGCCCGTCTGCTTCTCGAACTTGTCGAGTTCGGGCTGGAGGACCTTCTTGTCGATCTCGATGCTGGCGCCCTGGTTGGAGGCCCAGTACGTGAGCGTCTTCGGCGAGTCGCTGGACCCGCCGCCCGTCGACGAACCGCCTCCGCAGGCCGAGACGGCTAGGGCGAGAGACATGGTGACGGCGCCTACGGCCGCGGCTCGGATACTGCGCATGGCTCCTGGTGTCCCTTTCCGGGAGTCGAGAACCGCGAGGAGTCCTCCGGACGCCGACACCGCTCGCGTTCCCATGTCCCGTGCTCGTTCTCGTGCGATCGGGTGGGGTTCGCTCGGTTCGACTTCCGAAGGCGCCTCAGGGCTTAATTTAGGACGTGAGTTAAACCTCCGGGCGGGACGTCGTCAAGGGATCCGGCAAGGGTGAATCGGCGGTCGGCGGCGCCGGAGACGGCGCCTTCGGCCCGATACGACCGGCACGCGCCGCCTGACCTGCGACAGGAGGGCGGGGAAGTCGCAGTACAACGGTTGGGTCTCGACGCGCGGCGCGGACGGCTCAGCGGGACGTCATGGCATCTCGACTACGTGGAGCACGACTTGACGTCGCGTCACTTCCTGCTTTCTCCTGCTACCTCCCGCCGGCCGAACTCGGCCGCACCTCTTGACGCTTCATTCACTCGCGTGAAGCATTCATGGCCAAGAGAGCGCTCTCGACCCCCGCACCGTTCATTTCCTGAACAGGAGGGGCGGCCGCTCCCTGCCCCTCCCCCTCCCCCTCCCCCCTCCCCCCGCACTCCCATGGCCGGGCGGTGCGGTGACGGGCCGGCCGCTCGCGGTGTGCGGGGACGGGCCGGCCCCTGGCGAGGCACGGGGAGGAGCAGGCCCCTGGCGAGGCGCGGGAAGGGGCAGGCCCCTGGCGAGGCATGGGGAGGGACCGGCGTTGGGGTCCCGGAACGCCGCCGGGGCCAAGCAGGGCTTTTGGGCCCTGTCCGCATCCCCGTGCAGGGACTGTTCGGCCCTATCGGCACCCCGTACCCCTCCGGCGATCATGAGGCGGCGGCCGGGAGGGTCAGGTCCGTTCCTCAACCGGAGCACCTCCGGGCTCGTCGTTGTGTCGATGAACCAAGCAGATGCGGAGGGCACCGTCCGGTGGACGAGGTGCGCATACAACAGGCGGCGGCAGCGCGGCCGGAAGCCCCGGAAGACGGGGACGAGGCCACGCCGGCTCCCGGAACCACGGTGACGGACAAGGACGCGGCCCGTGGCCCAGTGACAGGAGGGCAGGCGGCCCAGATCCCAGGGCACGGCGCCGTGCGGCCCTCGTGGGTGGAGTGGCTGACCACCACCGACCACAAGAAGATCGGGACGCTGTATCTCGTCACCGCCTTCGCGTTCTTCGTCCTCGGTGGCGTGATGGCGCTGGTGATGCGCGCCGAACTCGCTCGCCCCGGACTGCAGATCATGTCGAACGAGCAGTTCAACCAGGCGTTCACGATGCATGGCTCGATCATGCTGCTGATGTTCGCGATGCCGCTCTTCACCGGCTTCGCGAACTGGATCATGCCGCTGCAGATCGGGGCGCCCGACGTCGCCTTCCCACGGCTGAACATGCTCGCCTACTGGCTGTTCCTGTTCGGCTCCCTCATCGCCGCCGGCGGTTTCCTCACCCCGCAGGGCGCCGCCGACTTCGGCTGGTTCCTGTACGCGCCGCTGTCGGACGCGGTGCACTCGCCGGGCATCGGGTCCGACATGTGGATCATGGGTGTGGCGCTGTCCGGCTTCGGCAGCATCCTCGGCTCGGTCAACTTCATCACCACGATCATCTGCATGCGCGCGCCCGGCATGACCATGTTCCGCATGCCGATCTTCACCTGGAACGTGCTACTGACCGCGCTCCTCGTGCTGCTCGTCTTCCCCGTGCTCGCGGCGGCGCTGTTCGCCCTGGAGATGGACCGCAAGTTCGGCAGCCACATCTTCGACTCGGCCAACGGCGGGGCACTGCTGTGGCAGCACCTGTTCTGGTTCTTCGGCCATCCCGAGGTGTACATCCTGGCGTTGCCGTTCTTCGGCATCGTCAGTGAGGTCATCCCGGTCTTCGCCCGCAAGCCGATGTTCGGCTACATGGGCCTGATCGGCGCCACCATCTCCATCGCGGGCCTGTCGCTGACCGTGTGGGCACACCACATGTACGTCACCGGTGGCGTACTGCTGCCCTTCTTCTCCTTCATGACGTTCCTGATCGCGGTCCCAACCGGGGTGAAGTTCTTCAACTGGATCGGCACCATGTGGAAGGGGTCCCTGAGCTTCGAGACACCGATGCTGTGGACGGTGGGCTTCCTGATCACGTTCCTCTTCGGCGGTCTGACCGGAGTGATCCTGGCCTCCCCGCCTCTGGACTTCCATCTGTCCGACTCGTACTTCGTGGTGGCGCACTTCCACTACACGATCTTCGGCACGGTGGTGTACGCGATGTTCGCCGGATTCCACTTCTGGTGGCCGAAGTTCACGGGCAAGATGCTCGACGAACGGCTCGGCAAGATCACGTTCTGGACGCTCACGGTGGGTTTCCACCTCACGTTCCTGGTCCAGCACTGGCTGGGCGTCGAGGGCATGCCGCGCCGGTACGCCGACTACCTCGCGGCCGACGGCTTCACCACGCTCAACACCCTGTCCTCGATCGGGTCGTTCGTGCTCGGCCTGTCGCTGCTGCCGTTCTTCTACAACGTCTGGAAGACCGCCAAGTACGGCAAGCGGGTCGGCATCGACGACCCGTGGGGCTACGGCCGCTCCCTGGAGTGGGCGACCTCCTGCCCGCCGCCGCGGCACAACTTCACCTCCCTGCCCCGGATTCGGACCGAGTCCCCGGCGTTCGACCTGCACCACCCGGAGATCTCGGGGGTCACGGGAGTCACCGGGGTCGGCGGGGTCGCCGGGGCTGCCGGGGACGCAGGGCGGGCCGAGGTGGAAGAGGCGGCGAGGTAGGCCGTGACACACGCCGTCGCCGCCCTGGGAGCCGCGGCGCTCACCACCGCGGGCTCCGTCTGGTACGTGCCGGCCCTCGCCGACCTGCGGGCCGGCGCGGACCTGCCCGAGTCCCGGCGCATCGCCGCCGCGGCCTGCGTGACCGGCTGGGCCGGCACGGGCGCCCTCGCCGTGCTGCTGCTCGTCGCCGAGGCATGGTGGACGCCGGTCGCCGCGGCCGTCGCCGGCGCCACCGTCGCCACCGCCCTGCGTCTGCACGCCGCCGCCCGGCGCAGACGCGAGGCCCGCGAGATGGCCCACCACTGGACACATCTGGGCCACGTCCCACCCCCGCCCGGCCCGTCCCGCTCCCGGAACGTCGTCGCCACCGTCCTCGGCTGCGGCCTGGCCGCGGCGGTGGCCGTGGCGGCCCTGCACGCCCTCTCCGGCCCGGCCGACGACCCCCGCTGGCTGACGGCCGCGGCCCCCGCCGCCGTCATGGGCGTGTTCCTCACCGCGGCGGCCGGGTACGCCCACGCGACGCGCCCCGCCACGGCCGGCGTGCGGGAACCGCGACGGCGCTAGCGAGGCGGACGGGCCTTGGTCGGAGCCCGTCAGGTCGGTTCGTCATGAAGGACCGTGTACGGAGGGAGGCTCCTGGGCGCTGCACCGCTCCTGTTCGCGGTGCAGCGGTTCGCCCAGCCGGGGAGGGACCGGCTGCCCTGTAGTCGAGCAGGCTCCCGACGGCGGAATCGGGCAGCGCGACAGGACGCTGAACCCAACTCCGCGTCGATGTAAGTTTCTTACATCGAACGCTAGCGATTTGGTAACTATTTTCACCCCGCTCGTTGACCAGGCACGGCGCGCTGGGAACGGTGATCCGATCAAGCCGCTCCCGTCTCTCTTCAAGGAGTCCGCGTGACCGACACCGCGAACCACGGCTCGGCCGCACGTCGCCCCACGCGCCGCGTGCTGCTGCGGGCCGCAGGTCTGATGGCCGGCCTGGCCGCCACGGGGTTGCCCGTCCCCGCTGCTGCGGCTGCCGCCGCCGACGGCACCCCGACCGCGTACCGCGACCGCGAGCTGCGTGGCGAGTGGATCGCCACCGTCGCCAACATCGACTGGCCCTCGCGGACCGGACTGAGCCCCGCCGCACAGCAGGCGGAGTTCGTCGCGCTGCTCGACCACGCCGCATCGATCGGCCTCAACGCGATATTCGCGCAGGTCCGCCCGGCGGCCGACGCCTTCTGGCCGTCACGCTACGAGCCGTGGTCGCAGTACCTGACCGGCACTCAGGGCCAGGATCCCGGCTACGACCCGCTGGGCTTCATGGTCGAGGCCGCGCACGACCGCGGGCTGGCCCTGCACGCGTGGTTCAATCCGTACCGCATCTCGCTGCAGTCCGACGTCACCAAGCTCGTGCCCGGCCACCCGGCGCGGCTGCACCCGGAATGGGTCGTCTCCTACGGCGGCCAGCTGTACTACAACCCCGGCATCCCGGCCGCCCGCGCCTTCGTCGAGAACGCCATCATGGACGCGGTGGAGCGCTACGAGATCGACGGCGTCCACTTCGACGACTACTTCTACCCCTACCCGGTGGGCGGCCAGGACTTCCCCGACGACGACGCCTTCGCCGCGTTCGGCACGGGCTTCACCGACCGGGCGGCCTGGCGCCGGCACAACGTGGACCTGCTGGTGCAGGAGGTGCGCGACCGAGTGCGCGAGGTCCGTCCCGAGGCGGCGTTCGGCATCAGCCCCTTCGGTATCTGGCGCAACGCGTCGAGCGACCCGCGGGGCTCGGCCACCAACGGCACCCAGTCCTACGACGCGCTCAACGCCGACAGCCTGGGCTGGGTGCGCAAGGGCTGGGTGGACTACATCGCCCCGCAGCTGTACTGGAACATCGGTCTTGCGGTGGCCGACTACGGCGCCCTCGCTCCGTGGTGGGCGCAGACGGTCCGCGGCACCGACGTGCAGCTGTGGATCGGTCAGGCCGTGTACAAGGTCGGCGACCCCGCCCAGCCGGCCGCCTGGCAGGACCCCGCCGAGCTCTCCCGGCACCTGACGACGGACCGGGGGCTGCCGGAGATCAGCGGCGAGATCCTGTTCAGCGCCACGGACGTGACCGCCGACCCGATCGGCGCGGTCACCCGGCTGACCGCCGACCACTGGCAGCGACCCGCGCTGCCACCGGTCCTGCCGAGACTCGCCCGCGGGCCCGCACCACTGCCCCCGCTCGCGTCGGCGGCCCGGACGGCCGACGGCGGGATCCGGATCGAGGTGCGCTCCCGCGGCAACCACGTCCCCGCGCTGTACGCCCTGCGGCAGCACACCGCCGACGACGACGGCCTCGTGGCCGTACTCACGGGCGCCCGCCACACCGAGTGGACCGCTCCGGCGGCACCGGAGGGCGCGACGTACACGGTCACGTCGGTGGACCGCGCGAACCGAGAGAGCTCCCCGATCAGCGTTCGGCTGCCTCGCGGTTGACACGGCATCACCACCCGCGGCCCGGTCCTGCCGCTCAGGGCCGGGCCGGGCTGCGGGAGGGGCCGGTCCCTGGGCCCCGCGGCTCCTTCCACTGTCCCTGCTGTCAGCCGGAGTTGTATCCCCATCGAGCCTTGCCGTCCTTGCCCATGAAGCACTTTGCGGGTCGCCCGTCGGCGGTCGTCGCGGTGGCACCGACAGGAGAGCAGTACTGCCCGAACCCGATACCGGTCTGACCTCCGCTTCCGCCCGTGCCACCGCTGGTACTACCACCCGAGCTACCGCCCGAGCCGCCGGAGGACCCGCCGCTGGTGGTGCCGCCGCCGCCGGGGACGCCACCGCCCGAGGCGGTTCCGTACGAGGGCTGGGGGCGCGGCTCGGGCTTCGGCTTTGGTTCAGGCTTCGGCTTTGGTTGAGGCTTCGGCTCCGAGCTGGGTTCGGTACAGGGGGCGCCGAGGCCGATCAGCCACAGGTCGATCTGTGTCCCGGTCTGGACCTCGGTGTCGGGCTCCGGGTGCTGACGGCACACCCGCCAGTCGGCCAGGTCCTGCGGCTCCTCGTCCAGACGCTTGGCGTTATGGGCGTGGAAGTTGACTGTGCGATCGAAGCCGAGGGCGCTCAAGGTACGGGAGGCATGGTCGAACCGTTCACCGACGAGGTCCGGCATGACGATCCGGCGGGGGCCGTGCAGCCAGGTCGGGCACGCCTCCTCCTCCGGGACCGCGTACAGGGTCAGCATCCCGATCGACGGACGGACTGCCTCACCTCGGGATGGGCTCTGGAAGCAGACCTGCCAGCCGGTCGCGGTGGGATTCACCGGCCGCTGAGCAGAAGAGGCGTCGGCTGTCGACACGGTCTGCCACGGCTGAAGGCGGGCCTTCGCAGCCGCTGCGGTAAGAGAGATCCCGTTGAAGTCGGAAACGACCAGGGCGTGTTCCGCGGGCGCTTGGGCCACGGCCTCCTCCCCGCTGGAGCCCGGGTAGAGGCCGGCGGAGAGCACTCCGGCCGCAGCTACGGCCACGAGGACCGGGTGCCTGCGTATCCAGGTGGAAAACCGCGTCCCGCGACCAGGACGCAAAGGGGAGTCGGGAGGCAGGACTTCACCCACGGCCTCGAGGAGTTCTCCCTTCGGGTCGAGTTTTGAGCCGTGCAGCTTGTGCGGCTTTCCGTCGACAAGGACCTCGGCAGAGTTCAACATGCCGTATGTACGCCGGAGGATGCACAAGGGCACGGGGACGCGGGTCGCTCTGGGCGCCAGGAGATTCCGGAGAAGGATGAGGCCGTTCTTGGTGAGCACGGCATAGCCCCAGCCGTTGTGGTAGACGGCCCGGACGACTTCCTCGGACCCGAGCTCTTCCAGTAGCACCTTCTTGAAGTCATGGGGCAGGGTGATGCTTTCGCCGGCGGCGGCCCTGGCCGTGCGCCAGTCCTCGGCCAGTGGATCGGGCACTCGCTTTCCGGCCCGCTCGATGAGTTCTCCGGACGCGTCGAGCTGCGAGCCCCAGAGGCCGATACGCCGTCCGTTCACAGACACGTCCACGCGCCGCTTGGCGCCGTGCGCGGGGCTCAGAATCGCCAGAGGCCTCGGAACCCGCGTCGGAGCGTCTCCGCTCAGAAGGATGAGGGCGTCCACGGTCAGCGCGGCGTACCCCATCCCTGCCCGATAGAGGGCCAGCACCGTCTCCCCGGCCCGGAGGGTACCAAGCAGGGCCTCCGCCTTGCTGGTCGGCAGCGCGACACGTTCATGGCCCGCCACGGCCGCGGTGCGCGAGTCGTTCCGCAGTCGGCGCTGCGCGGAAGTTTCGGACATAGGCGGATGTTAACGGCCGTCAATCCGTGCCCGGACACCGGTACGGGTTACTCCAAGATGCCCATGACCTGCACCGACTTCCCGAGGTCATCCGGCTCGTCGGCGGCACGCGTCCTCGGCCACGCCGGTCGCTGCCGCGAGCAGCGGCCGCGAGACCTGTGTCTCCAGTGGCCGGCGCTTCCGCTACGGCGGGCTACCCGACCACGGGAGCCGCGCCGGGAGCAGCGGTGCCGCAGGTCCGGGATGCCTTCGCCGTCCTCCAAGCCGCCTACGGCGACGGCTGCACCACCCCCGGGACGCGGAGGAGCCAGGTTGCGAACCTGCTCATGTCCGCATGGCGAGGTGTCGAGCCGTTGGTCCGGTCATGGACCCGAGGGTCTGCTCGCCCCGAAGTCCCCGGGTCGCACCAGCCCCGTCTCATACGCAAGCACCACCGCCTGCGCACGGTCCCGGAGGGACAGCTTGGCGAAGATGCGGGCCACGTGGGACTTCACCGTGGCTTCGCTCAGGGTCAGTTCGGTGGCCAGTTCGGCGTTGGAGAGGCCGCGGGCCAGAAGGGTCAGGACTTCCAGTTCGCGGGGGGTCAGCGTGGTCAGGTCGGTGTGGACGGCGGGTCTGCGGGCGGATTCCGAGGCGAAGCGTTCGACCAGTCGGCGGGTGATCGACGGGGCCAGTAGGGCGTCGCCGGTGTCGACGAGGCGTACGGCCGCTGCCAGGTGTTCCGGGGTGACGTCCTTCAGCAGGAAGCCACTGGCCCCGACGGACAGGGCGGTGTAGACGTAGCGGTCCAGGTCGAAGGTGGTCAGGATGAGGACCCGGCAGTCGGGGAGCCGTTCGAGGATGCGGCGGGTGGCTTCGAGGCCGTCCATGTGCGGCATGCGGATGTCCATCAGGACGACGTCCGGTCTGAGTTCACTCGCTGCCGCCAGCGCTTCCTCGCCGTCTGCCGCCTCCCCCACGACCTCGATGCCGCGGGCGGTCAGGATCAGCCGGAAGCCGGTTCGGATGAGGGTCTGGTCGTCGGCGATGAGGACCCGGGGCGCGGGCCCGGCGGTGGTCGTCGTCATGGGCGGTCCAGGGGGATGCGTGCCCTCACCCGGTAACCGCCGCCGAGTCGGCGCCGGGCGTCCAGGTCTCCTCCGTACACCGCGACCCGCTCCCGCAGACCGAGAAGTCCGCGGCCCGTGCCGTCCCCGTGTCGTGGGGCGGCCGGTGCCGAGGCGGGCTGCGCGGGCGCGGTGCCGGTCAGCACGCTCGGGCCGGTGTTCAGGACCTCCACCCGCAGGGCGTGGTCCGCGTACCGCACGGTCACCTCGGCCTTGCCGCCGTCGCCGTGCTTGAGCGCGTTGGTCAGGGCCTCCTGGACGATGCGGTAGGCGGTCACGTCGACGCCCTCGGGCAGCGGGCGCGGCTCGCCGGAGATCCGTACCTCCACGGGCAGTCCGGCGAACGAGATCCGGTCCACGAGCGGGCCGAGCCGGTCGAGGCCGGGCTGCGGCGCCGGTCCCGCGGCTCCGCGGTCGCCTCCCGCGCCCTCGACCAGGTCCTCGTAGTCCGTGTCCTCGCCGCTCTGTGACGGCGCCAGCAGGCCCAGCAGATGCCGCAGGTCGGTCATCGCGCCGCGCCCCGCGTCCTCCACTGCCCTCAGGGCCGCCGCGGCCTCGTCCGGCATGGTGCCCAGCACCTCCCTCGCGGCCCCGGCCTGAACCACCATGAGGCTGACGTTGTGGCTGACGATGTCGTGCAACTCACGGGCGATACGGTCGCGTTCGGCCGCAACCGCGGTACGGGCGGCGCTCGCCCGCTCCCGCTCCAGCAGCCAGCCGCGTTCCCCCACGACGGTCCGCCACCGGCGCCTGGTGCGCATGAGCGCCACCGCCAGCCATCCGGCGGCCGCGCACGTCACGCCCAGCGCCGCCATCAGGGCGTCCGACTCCCACTCCCACACGGAGGCCACCTTCGCAGAACGGCGTCCCATCCGCATCAGCCTGCGGATCCATGGGCCTGCATCCGGAGGATGAGGTGCGGGTCGGAGTGCCATCCAGGGGGCGATGCCGACGCGCCTGTCTTCGCCTAGCGTCCCGTTCATGGTCACTGAGGACAGCAGCGGAGAGGCCGTCGTACGGCTCGACGGTGTGCGCAAGGAGTACGGCGGGACGACGGCGCTGGACGGGGTGTCGCTCGAGATCCGGGCCGGGGAGGCGGTCGCGGTGATGGGACCCTCGGGATGCGGCAAGTCCACCCTGCTCAACATGATTTCGGGCCTGGACCGGCCGACGGGCGGCACGGTCCTCGTGCACGGGGAGAACGTCGGGGAGCTGAGCGAGAAGGGTCTCGCCCTGTACCGGCGGCGGCGGATCGGCATGGTCTTCCAGTTCTTCAACCTCATCGACGACCTGTCCGCCCTGGACAACGTCGCCCTGGCCGCGCAGTTGACCGGCACCCCGGCCCGGCAGGCCCGCCGTCGCGCCCTGGAACTCTTCGAGGAACTCGGCATCGCCGACCGCCGGAACGCCTATCCCGCCGTGCTCAGCGGTGGTGAAAGGCAACGCGTCGCCGTGGCCCGGGCGTTGATGAACCGGCCCGCCCTGCTGCTGGCCGACGAGCCGACCGGCGCCCTGGACAGCCGCTCCGGCGAGCAGGTGATGGACCTGCTGCTCGACCTCAACCAGATCGGCCAGACGCTGATCCTGGTCACGCACGACGAGCACCTCGCGCGGCGCTGCGCCAGCCGGCTGGTCCTCCTCGCCGACGGCCGGGTGGCCGGCGAGCACGCCCTGGAGCCGTCCGCATGAGGGCGGTGTGGCGGGCCGCGCAGGCGGCCGTACGGCGGCGCAGGCTGCAGACGTTCGTCATCTGGCTGGTCACGTTGACCTCGACCGGGGCGATCGTGGTCGCGCTCGGCCTGGTCGACGCGGCGTCCGCCCCGTTCGACAAGGCGTTCGCCCAGCAGCATGGCCCGCACGTCGTCGCCGCGTTCGATCCCGCCAAGGTCTCGGACGCGCAGTTGGCGCAAGCGGCTCGCCGGCCCGGGGTCGAGGCCGCCGCCGGGCCCTTCGCGCAGGCCGTGCTCGACCTCCCGAGGGACGGCGCGCACGGCCTTCCCGGCGCGGTCACGGTCGTGGGCCGTCCCGGTCCCGGGGGCCCGGTGGACCGGGTGGACCTGTGGGCGGGCCGCTGGGCCACCCGGCCCGGTGAGATCGTCGTGAACCGGCAGTCGGACTGGACGCCCCACGACCTCGGCGAGCGGATCAAGGTGCCCTCGGGGCCGACCCTCACCATCGTCGGGTTCGGCTTCGACATGAGCCGCACCGCGGACGCCTGGGTCGCGCCCGATCAGATGCCTGCCCTGCACCCGACAGCCACCCAGATGCTGTTCCGCTTCACGGACGCGTCCTCGGAGAGCCGGCTCCGCACTGACCTTTCCGCGGTGACCGCGGAGCTGCCCGAGGACGCGCTCACCGCCTCACAGTCGTATCTCACGCTCAAGAGCCAGGTGGGAAGTTCGGCGCGGGCCTACGCCCCGTATCTGATGGCGTTCGGCGTTCTGGGCATCGTGGTGGCGGTGCTCATCGTCGGCAACGTGGTGAGCGGCGCGGTGATCTCCGGCTTCCGGCACATCGGCATTCTCAAGGCCCTGGGGTTCACGCCGGGGCAGGTCGTCGCCGTCTACCTCACGATGGTCTCCGTTCCCGCGGTCGCGGGCTGCGTGGTCGGCACCGTCGTCGGCAATCTGCTGGCGCGTCCCCTCCTGGAGTTCGTGTTCACGGGGCCGGACGCGGGGATGTTCCACCACAGCGTCGGCATCGCGCCCTGGGTGAACGTGCTCGCGCTGCTCGGCATGCCCGCCGTCTGCGTGTTCGCCGCGCTCGTTCCGGCGGCGCGTGCGCACCGGCTGTCCGCGGCGCGGGCGATCAGCGCGGGCAGCGCCCCGCGCGCCGGGCGGGCGCTGGGCATCCAGCGCCGGCTGGCGGGCAGCGGGCTGCCGCGGTCGGTGAGCCTGGGGGTGGGCCTGCCGTTCGCCCGGCCGGGCCGCAGCGGCCTCACGCTCGCCGCCGTGGTCCTCGGGGTGGCCACCGTGACGTTCGCGACCGGCCTGGGAACGACGATGACCAGGTTCGGGGACGCGGGCCGGGACGCCTACCAGGTCTCCGTGTACGCGAGCAGGGTCAGCCACGGCAAGGTGATCGGGCCGGAGCACGGGGACCTCGCGCTCCAGTCGCTGCTGCGCGCGCTGCCCGGTGCGAGCGGTATCACCGCGAGGGGGGTCGCGGAGGCCCGTATCGCCGGCTCGGTGCGGCCGGTGATGCTCGAGGGACGCCGCGGTGACCGGCCGCAGTCGGACACCGTGCTCGTCGCGGGCCGGTGGACGCGCGGTACCGGCGAGGTCGTGGCCACCTCGGCCTTTCTGCACCGGCACGGCCTGCGGGTCGGTGACCGTCTCGTCCTGGAGAAGGGCGACCGCCGGGAGAAGGTGGTCGTCGTCGGCGAGTCCATGGACCCCAACGGTCAGGTGGTCTTCACCGACTGGCCGACGCTGACGGCGCTGTCCCCGGGCGAGAAGCCCATCGCGTACCTGGTCGCGTTGCGCGGCGACGCGGACCCGGCCGCCTACGCGCGCGCGGCCAGGGCCGTCGACAACGGGATCGACCCGGTGCCGGAAGGCCCGAACACCATCACCCGAACCATCGTCGGCTCCGCGGCGCTGCTCACGGCGATGCTCGCCGTGGTGGCCTCCCTCGGCGTCCTCAACACGGTGGTCCTCAACACCCGCGACCGCCGCCGCGACCTGGGCACGCTGAAGTCGATCGGCATGACGCCGCGTCAGGTGACCGTGATGGTGGTGACGTCGATGGCGCTGCTCGGCGCGGTCGGCTCCCTGCTCGGTGTCCCGCTGGGCATCGCGGGCTACGACCTGGTGGTGCCGCGGATGGCGGACGCCGTGGACATCGTCCTGCCCGCCTTCATGACGGACGTCTGGCGGACCGGCACCTTGGCTCTCGTGGCCCTGTCGGGCGTCGCGATCGCGGTCCTGGGCGCGTACGTCCCGGCACGGGGCGCGGCACGGCTCACGGTCGCGGAGGCGCTGCGCAACGAGTGAGGCCGCGGCGGTGAGTTGAGCCGGGTACGCCGGACCTCGCCGAGCCGGCAGCCGCGGGCCCCGGCGGCGTCTCCCGTCGGGGCCCGCGCATGACTGCGTCCTTCCTGGTACCGCTGTCCCAGGAAAAGGGGACGCCTGGCTGCGTGGGCGGGCGGGACGGATCTCCCCAGCGCCCCTGCCCGGCACAGGCGGCCGTGCCACCGGGTCGGGTGGCACGGCCGTGGTGCGGATGGTGCGGGGTGGGTGTCAGGCCCAGGGGGAGGCCACGGCCCAGCTGGTGTCGTCGGCCCAGAGGGCGGTGTTGTCCCAGGTGTGGGACCCGCCGTGGCTCGCGATGTAGGCGTCTTGGCTGTAATGGCGTACGAAGTCGCTGGGGTAGTTGGCGGACCGGAGCGAGACGCCCTGGCCGTTGTGGCTTGCCTGCGGGCAGAACGTGGCGTCCGGCCGGAACAGTGCGCTGCCGTCGTCGCCGGCGATGCGCAGCCGGAAGTCGTAGTGCCGCAGGTACTGGCCCGGTTTGTCGGCGGACTCGAAGGAGACGCAGGAGGCGTCACCCAGGCCCGCGCGCACGATCCAGGTGGCGGCGGCCTTGTCGGCGGACGCGCTGGAGGAGGAGACCGTCGCGATGGAGGCGTTGCTGTCGGCGCTGTTGTGCCGGAGGTACTGGGTGGTGCAGCAGGAAGTGGTGGCCCGCAGCGAGACCCGCGAGCCCGCGGTCAGGCCGCCCGCCGTGGCGGACGTCGCGTAGCCGGCCGCGTTGATGTTGGCCTGTACGGCGTTCTCGGTGGCGTCCGAGGGGTAACCGGACGTCATGACACCCTCGTAGAAGGTGCCGGCGGAACTGTTGCTGTTGTCGCCGCCGATGCCGAGGATGATGGCCCCTTCCTTGTGCATCGGGTTGTAGCCCGAGACGTTGGGGCGCGGTCCGCTGTAGTAGGTGGACAGGCCGCCGGACTGCGCGTTGCCGCCCCGGATCGCCCACTGGTTCGGCCCGCCCTTGACGACGGCGGTGAGGAACCGGTGACTGACACTGGGGTCGTTCGCGTTGTAGCCGCGGTTGACCCCGGAGAACAGGCCGTTCTCGAGGTCGGCCATGATCCAGGGGCCGTTTCCGCTGCCGTAGCCCCAGGACTTGCTGTTGCCGAAGTAGATGGTCTCCATGTGGCCGTTGCCGGTGTCTCGGCTGTTGGTCTCGGCGTTGCCGTAGTCGAAACAGCAGCCGCCGTTGTAGTGACTGCCGTCGAGGATCGCGTACATGCCTTCCGGCTGGTCTCCGGTCGCGATGCCGTTGGTGTTGTTGTTGCGGTAGCCGGTGCCGGGGGCGACGAAGACGCCGTATGCCTTGTGACCGCCCACGGTGACCGGTGCGGCGGATGCTTCCGCCAGGTTGTCGTACCCGCCCGCGGCCGGGCCCGAGAACCCTCCGGGCGGTGCCTGGGTGAGGTGGTTTCCGCGGCCGGACTGGTCTTGGATGACGGTGATGAGGCAGCTCGTTCCCGCGCAGAACGAGTCCTGCGCGGCGGCGTCGGCGTAACCGCCCGCGCTGAGCACACCGATGTCCCGGGTGGCGCCGTCGGAGGCGCGTTTGATCTGGTAGAGGCGGCCGTTGTACGCGGAGTACAGTGCGCGGGTCGTGCTGTGAGCGGCCACGCAGGGCGTGCCGCCGGAGGCGTACAGGTCACAGGGGAGCGTGCCGGCGGCTGCGGCGCTGCTGCCGGCGGAGGCCCGACCGCCGAGCATGGCCGTGGCCATGGCCAGCACGAGCGCCAGCAGAGCTAACGGTCTGACCCGCCTGGAGCGGGTCGGTGTCACAGACATGAGTGGCCTCCTGGGATGGGGGGTCGGCGGCGTTCCACCGCCGGGGCCGGACGACTCAGCAAAGGCATGAACATGTCATTTTTGCGGACTTCCAGAGCGGATCGAAGACTGCTGCCGTGCGCGTCCGGAGCTGTCAGAACGACGACCAGATTTGACGGTATTTCGAACAACGGTCGCAGTTACGGACAAGCATTGATGATAGGAAGCCGTCGAAGAGTGTCAACATCTCTCACATGTCCGATACTTCGACCACCGAAATCGGAGGTCAGAGAGGTGAGGAGCGAGCGCGGCGTTGACCACGTCGCTGATGCGGCCGCCCTGCCCAGCTAGCTCGTTCCCCCGCGCCCCGACCGCCGTCCGGCCGCGTTGTCAGTGGTCGCCGATAGCTTCGATCATGTTCCGCCGAGGTGGCGTGAGCGCCCCCTTTCGCATGCATGGGAGATGGTGCGTTGTCGGTCTGGGAGAAGTCGAGCACGGCACGGGTGGTGCCATCGGCACGGCCGCGGAAGCTCGCGAAGGTGCCGTTCGTCGAGTTGGCCGACGGGCGGTTGCAGGGTGTGGTGTCCAGCGGGTCGGACATCGGGCGCGTGTATGTGTCCTCGGTCGAGGCGGGGACGTACGCGTTCGCGTGCAGCACCAACAACAACCGCCCCTGCGGCGGGGCCCGCGGAATGTTCTGCAACCACATACGCGCGCTCATCGGCGAGGCCGTGCTGCAGTACGGCGCCGAGCGCGTGGCCCGGTACCTGAAGGTCGAGGTCGACGCGGCGGAGCCGGACGCGCACGCCGTCACGGCCGCCATGACGGCCACGCGCCCCTCGGCGGCGGGCGGTTCGGCCGCGGCCAGGGTGTTCAGCCGGTTCCTGCGGAACCTGGCCTATCTCGAACTCGCGCCGAGTACCGCACCGGTGCCCGAGATGCAGTGGTTCCCCACGACGAGGGCGGTGGCCTGATGCATGCCGATCTGCTGTCGGACTCCGTCGACGGCCTTGACGAGGCTCTCGCGGCCGTGGACGGGTTCGACGAAGCTCTCGTCGCCGGTCTGCTGCGTCCGCAGCCCGGCCAGGCCGCCGGTCTGACCGGGCTCGCGGACGCCGTCGCCGGGACGCCGCTGGCCGCGCGGGTGGCCGAGGCCGCCGACAAGGCGGTCGCCGGAGCCGCCGGCGAGGACCACTTCGTCGCGCTCGCCGCGGCCCGTACCGCCCTGCTCGGTTCCGTGCACGACGCGCTGACCGATCGCGTCGAGGAGGCCACCGGCCGGCCGCGGGCCGAGGAAGCCGACACCGCGGCGGCCGGCGACGACAGGCACGCGGCGAATCCGTACGCCGCAGCGCGCAGTTGGTTGTGCGATCTGGCGCGGGCCGGCTGGCAGGGCATCGACCACGAACTCGTCGACGGGGCCGCGCCGGTCGTCTCCGCGATGCTGCCCGACCCGGCGCTGCGCCGCCTGGCCACGCTGCTCGACGGTTTCGCCGCCGAACTCGCCGCCTCCTGCCCGGGGGCGACCCTGGAGCGCGTGCCGGTGCGCCGCTGGGCCGACCTGTGGTCGCGCGCCCTGCTGCTGACGCTGCCGGGCGCGGCGCGCGCTTCCGCCGTGGCCGAGGCGACCGGCCGGCTACTGCCGCTCGGTGTCGACGTGCAGGAGCACGCCACCGCCGTACAGGCGCAGGTGCACGCGGTGTTCGAGCCCGCGGACGGCGGCACGCCCCGGCTGGTGCGCGCCTCGGTGTCCGCGCCCAAGCCGGACACGGTCGTCGGCGCCGGTCTGTGGCAGCTGCTGCGGCCGCACATGTCCCTGCTGGGGGCCGTGAGCGAGGACCGCGCCATGGACCTCGACGCGATGCCCGTCACCGACGAGGGCGACCTGATCTGGGACGACGGCCGTGCGCGCATGGGTGAGCCCGCCGAGGTCCTCACCACCGCCCGGGTGGCCCTGCCCACCGCCGCCGCCTTCCCCGCGTCGCCGCTCGACCGGCACCCGGCCCGGATCGCGGTGCCCGTCCTGCTGGAGGGGTACGGCGTGGAGGAAGGCGACGACGGGGTCGTCTTCCAGGTCGCCGGGTACCGCCTGGCCGTCGACACCGATCGCGTCCCGGCCGCCGGTCCGCTCTCGCCCGAGGTCGTCGCCGCGTCCGACGCGTGTGTCGGGCTGCTGCGCTGGGACGCCGGGGAGTTCCTCCTCCAGCCGCTCGCCGTCGAACGGACCGTGCGGAAGAAGACCGTCGCCGTGCACGCGGGGGCCTGGGCCGGGGGTACGGCCGACAAAACCGGGGCGCGGGCCGAGAAGGCCGCCACCGACGCCGTCGGCGTGCTGCGCGAACGTGCCGGAAGGCTGCTGCGGAAATGACCGAGGACTTCTCCGGACAGGCTGCCGCCCCTGAGCCCGATCCGTACGACAACCGGCGGCAGGTCCTCTACTGGCGTCTGCTGGCCCGTCTCTTCGACCCGGAGGAGCAGGCCGGCCTGGAGTCGGCGAGTCTCGCCGTGGTCGAGGACATCGGCCTGCCGTCCGCCTTGCTCGACCCCGGTGCGTCGGTCGGCTCCGTCGTGCAGCGGCACCCGGAGCTGGCCGCCGAGTTCGACGGGCTGATGGCACCGGCGCCGGACGAGGACGGCGAGCGCGACCGGGCCGCCGAGGTACGGCGGGCGGCGCTGGCGTCGAAGGTGCTGCTGAACGTCTTCGCCTCGCGCCCCGGCACCGTCACCGCGGAGCAGCTGGCCCGCTGGCAGTCCGACGCCGACTGGCTGGAGCGCGCGCTGGGCTGCCGGCCCGGTGAGCTGCGCGGCGGACGCGGCGGCACCCCCCGCATGGGGGCCGGAGGGGGCGTCAGCCCGACCGGCACCGGAATCGGCGGCCCCGCGCCCGACCTCAGCCGGCTGATCCCCGCGATCGGCCCGGAACTCGGCTCCATCGAGGGCGATCTCGTCAAGCGCATGCACCTGCGCGAGGTGCTGGCCGACCCGCAGCTGGCCTCGCGGCTGACGCCGAGCATGTCCCTGATCGAGCAGTTGCTGCGCGACAAGAACAACCTCTCCGGCGTGGCCCTGGCCAACGCCAAGGCTCTGATACGCCGTTACGTCGACGAGGTCACCGAGGTGCTGCGCACCCAGGTGGAGAAGGCCACGGTCGGCGAGCTCGACCGGTCCGTCCCGCCCAAGCGCGTGTTCCGCAACCTCGACCTCGACCGCACCATCTGGAAGAACCTCACCAACTGGAGCCCGGAGGAGGAGCGGCTCTACGTCGACCGCCTCTACTACCGGCACACCAGCCGCAAGACGACGCCCCAGCGGCTCGTCGTGGTCGTGGACCAGTCGGGTTCCATGGTCGACTCGATGGTCAACTGCACCATCCTGGCCTCCATCTTCGCCGGGCTGCCGAAGGTGGACGTCCACCTGATCGCCTACGACACCCAGGCCCTGGACCTCACTCCCTGGGCACACGACCCGTTCGAGACGCTGCTGCGCACCAAGCTGGGCGGCGGCACCGACGGCACCGTCGCCATGCGGCTCACGCAGCCGAAGATCGCCGAGCCGCGCAACACCGTCGTGGTGTGGATCTCCGACTTCTACGAGTGGCGGCACCAGGAGCTGTTCGACAGCATGGCCGCCCTTCACCGCTCGGGCGCGAAGTTCATCCCGGTCGGCTCGGTGACCAGCTCCGGGCGCGGCAGCGTCAACCCGTGGTTCCGGGAGCGTTTCAAGGACCTCGGCACGCCGGTGATCTCCGGCCACATCAAGAAGCTCGTGCACGAACTCAAGACGTTTCTCACCTGATCACCGACCGTACGTCCGCGTCGTTGTGATCACCCCACGGAAAGGCCCTCCCCTCATGTCCGACCTGCTGCGCGCCCCCGCCGAGATCAAGTACGCCGAGGAACTCGACTGGCTGGAGTCGATCGACGACGGTCCCAAGCCGTTCTCATGGCGTCTGTCCCCGAAGATGGTCCGCCTGTTCGTCCTGGGCTCCGAGCGCTCCGACGGCCTGGACCGGGAGATCTCGCAGAAGTGGTTCGGCGACCGCAGCTTCGTCGAGCGTTCCATCGTCACCCTCGCCTCCGACCGCGGTCTGCTGCTCATCGGCGACCCCGGCACCGGCAAGAGCTGGCTGGCGGAGCTGCTGTCCGCCGCGATCAGCCGCAACTCCACGCTGGTGGTGCAGGGCACGGCGGGCACCACCGAGGACCACATCAAGTACTCGTGGAACGTGTCCATGGTCATCGCCAAGGGCCAGTCGCGGGAGTCGATGATCCCCTCCCCGATCATGACCGCGATGGAAGCCGGTGCCATCGGCCGGTTCGAGGAGCTGACCCGATCCACGAGCGATGTCCAGGACGCGTTGATCTCGATCCTCTCCGAGAAGTACATCTCCGTTCCCGAACTGGAGAGCGGCGGCAGCGACAACATCGTCTTCGCCAAGCCCGGTTTCTCGATCATCGCCACGGCCAACAGCCGCGACCGGGGCGTCAACGACCTGTCCTCCGCGCTCAAGCGCCGCTTCAACTTCGTCCGCATCCCCGTCGTGACGAACAAGAAGAGCGAGGCGGAGATCGTCCGCTTCCGCACCGAGGAACTGCTGCGCCGGCACTCGATCGACCTCGATGTCCCGCCGACCCTGCTCGACGTGCTCCTGCAGAGCTTCGCCGACCTGCGCGCGTCCGCAGCCGCGGCCGGCAGCGACGACGAGAAGCTGGAGTCGGCGCTGTCGACCGCCGAGCAGATCGGCGTGCTGGAGGACGCCGTCCTGCACAGCAACTTCTTCGGCGAACGCGCCCTGACCGCCCGCACTCTCGCTTCCTCGCTCGTCGGCTCCCTCACCCGCCGCGAGCCCGAGGACCTGGCCATCCTCAACAAGTACCTGCACGGTGTCGTCGAGCCGCGCAGCAAGGAGGAGGGCGGCTCCTGGCCCGAGTTCCTGGAGGGCGGCCGCGACGCGATCGCCACGCTGTCATGAGCGGGCCCCAGGAGAGCGGCACGTTCGCCGCGCTGCGCGGGCAACTGCAGGAGGCCGCCGCCACGTTCGCGGGTGGCCCCGACGCTCTGGAGGGCATCCTCCTCGGCATGGTCGACGACGTCGACCGGGCGGTGCGCGAGCCACTGGAGATCTTCCCCGTCTGCCATCACTCGCCCGCCTCGGCGACCGCCATGGCCCGGCGGCTGCGCGAAAAGCAGCCCAAGGTGGTCTACCTGGAGCTGTGCGAGGACATGGCACCGCTGCTGACCGAGCTGCGCAACTGCCGGTTGCCGGTGGCGGTGCAGGCGTTCGCCGGCGACGTCGACGGCTTCCCCCGCGACTGGGCTCCGCTGTCGGTCGTCGCGCCGATCACCGAGGCGTCCGCCGAGTACCAGGCCATCGCGTACGCCCTGGACACGCCGGGTGTGGAGCTGGTGCTCGTGGACCGGTCCGCGGACCACGTCTTCCAGTGGGACACCGGCGGCGAGCAGGCGCGGGAGGCCGCGGCGGAGGACACCGACCCCCCGGCCGAGGCCGAGGCCGCCCTGCACGGCGAGGCCGTCGGCGTCGAACTCGGTGACCTCCGGCCGCGCTTCGCCGAGCTGGAGGAGCACCTGTTGCGGCACGGCAGGGTGCGGCACTGGTCGGAGTGGTGGCACCAGTACGTCGAGGTGCCGCTCGGCGACAGTGCCGCCGACCACGACACCTACCGCCAGGTGATGCTCCTCGTCGGCAGCCTGTTCCGGCGCCTCGCTCCGGGCGACGGCGCCCGGGTCCGCGTGGACGAGGACCGCGAACGGTACATGTGGACCCGGATGCGCGAGCACATGACGGCCACCGGGACCGATCCGGCGGACTGCCTTTACGTGTGCGGGGCGTTCCACGCGGTCAGCCGCGTCGAGGAGTTCGGCGTGCACGGCGCCGCCGAGACGTTCACGATCTCCCCGCGCACCGCCACCACCTGGCAGTACGGGCTGATCCCGTCCAGCCACGCGGCGATCGAGGCGCAGTTCGGTCTCGCGGCCGGCTCGGTGTCGATCGCCTCGACGGAGTGGGCGAAGAGCCTGAAGCGCACGCGGGTGCAGCCGTACCGGCTGGCGGGCCAGGCGGGCACGAAGAAGTCCCCGGCGACGAAGGCCCCTGCGAAGAAGGCCTCGGCGGCGAAGACCCAGGGAGGGCAAGTCACCGTCCCAGCACCGGAGTCCGCCGCCGCGGACCGGCTGTCCGGCTTCCTTCGCAGGCCGCCCGTGCTCGACGGCCTGGACGAAACCGAACTGCTCGGCTGGTCGGTGGACATCGTGCGCGCCGCCCGGCGCAACGGCTATCTCGCCTCCACCGCCGACGCCATCGCGGTGTTCGAGACGTCGGTCCTGCTCGCCGGGATGCGGGACCGGGCCAAGCCCACGCCGTACGACTTCCAGGACGCGGCGGTCACCTGCATCGAGAAGGACGCCGTGCCGGGGCGGCGGGACGTGCGGCGCCTCGTCGAGATCATGATGGGCGGCGACCGGATCGGCCAGGTCGGCTACGAGGCGCTGCCGCCGCTCGCCCGCGATGTGCACGACCGGCTGACGCCGCTCGGACTGAAGCTCCAGCAGCGCGGCGTGCAACGGGCGTTGCTGGACATGGCCTCCCGGTCCGAACTCCAGGCCTGCTCCGACGTCCTGTGGATGCTGCGGCGCCTGATGCCGCACGGCGCCGCCCGGCCGATCATGGGCGAGCGGCGGCTCGGTGAGCGTTCGATCCAGGAGTCCTGGGACCTGGCGCTCGGCACCCACCAACGGGCCCTCATCGAGCTCGGTTACGAGGGCGTCAGCATCGAGCAGGTCCTGGAACAGCGGCTGCGGCGTGACGCGTACGGCCCGCAGGCGACGACCGCGACCGTACTGGCCGCGGTCGAGGACGCGACCCTGTACCTGCGCAGCCGCCGCCTCGCCGATGAACTCGGCACGCACGCGCTGAAGGTGCTCGCCACCGAGCGCAGCGTCGACGGCGCGCCGGAAGTGCTGCGCCGGGTGCGTGGGCTGCTGGCGTACTACCGCACCAGCGAACCGGTGCTGCCGCAGTGGATCGAGTCGTTCGTCAAGACCGGCTACGCCCACTACTGCACGCTGCTGCCGGTGGCGTTCCGGGACGAGGACGCGACGGTCGGGCAGGTCGCGGCGATGCTCGGCTTCCTGTTCAGCATGGAGAGCCTCGCACTGTCGCTGGGCTGCGACCGGGCCCAGTTGGAGCTGGCGGTCGCCCAGTCGCATCCCGAGGAGCCGTCGAAGACGGCCCTGCTGTGGGCGGCGCAGGTGCAGCTCGGCACGCTGTCCCGGGCGGAGTTGCGGGGACGGTGCGACGCGCTGCTGGACAATCCGCTGGTGGTGCCCGCCTATCCCCGTTACCTCAGCGGCTTCGTCCACGCGCTGGAGCCGGTGCCGGGGTTGGCGGACGTGGTCGTGGAAGCGGTGTCGAACGCGTTCGGGCGACTGCCCGACGCGGTGCTGCTGCCATGGCTGCCGCTGCTCATCACCACCATGCGGTCCGGCGCCGCGGAGCTGGCCCCGCTGCTGATCCGCGAGGCCGGGCGGATCTTCCCGGGGCGGCTTGCGGCCTTGGACGCCTGGATCCCACCGTGGCGGACGCCCCCGGCCCCGCCCGCCACCCGACGGACGCGGTCCAGCGGGCACGACCGCCAGGGCGCCGCGCTGCTCCCGGCGCATCCGGCGACCTGCGACGCGGTGGCGGAGCTGCTGGGCTGCACGCAGGGGTGGACGCCGGCCGACGTCCCGCCCCCGTCGGGTATCCGGTTGCTGACCGCGCATCCGGCGACGTGCGACGCGGTGGCGGACCTGCTGGGCTGCGACGGCATTTGGGCGGCGTCGGACACTTCGGCTTCGGGCGCCGCGCTGACGAGCCGTCATCCAGCCACGGCGAAGGCCTTGGAGTCCCTGCTCACGAACGCATGAGAGCGAGGGCTCATGGCGCCGGCCGAGTCCTGGGCCCACCAGGATCCGGCCGGTCCGGCGGCGTGCCCGGCGTGCCGGTCTCGGCCGCGTCGTACCGGCCGCTTTCGCCCGACGGCTTGCTCAAGAGGGTTTCTCTCAGTTGGTCCGGGTTCATCGCCACCAGGTGCGGCACGCGGTCGTTCCACTGTGCGGCCAGGTTGTCCAGGGTCCGCACGACGGATCGGCGGATCCGGCGGGCGGCGACGGCGAGTACGACCGCGGCGACCGGTCGAAGGAGTCGACGGCCACGAAGGGAGACGGTGACGTGTATGTCCCATCTGCCGTCGTCCCGGGACGGCCGGGGAACCGCTCGCACGTCCGCCCGGATCCAGGGGTGGTCGAGCCGGGCCGACGCGGGGGCCGAAGGTGGGGTGCGGTCGGTGTCTGCGGCGGGCCACCAGTCGTCCAGCCGTACCCGGACGCGGCCCGCCATGCCGAACAGCGTGCCCGCTGCCGCGCCGCCTCCTGCCCGGCCGCTGATCTCGACCAGGCTCGGGCGGTCGGGGCTCTTCAGTGCCGCGTCCAGTTCGACGTTCATTTCGTCGGAGACCAGGGCGAGTTCGAGGCGGACCGCGCGGCGGTGATCCCACTCCCTGACGGTGATCTGTACGGTTTCGCTCGCCTCGGCATCCTCGCTGATCCCGGACCCGTCCGCGTCCGCGTTGGCATCCGCTTTCGCGATTCCGTCCCCGGCGTCGTCCCCGTCCTCGACCTCAAGCTCGACCTCAAGCTCGACCTCGGCCTCCGTGAGGTAGACCGAGCCGGGTCGCAGGTGCCGCCCTTGGGTCAGTCGGATGTCCGGGATCACCTTTCCATCGGGCAGTACGAGCCCTTGTTCATCCGCCTGGCTCTCCTCCGCCAGGGTGCGGATCACGGCCAAGGCGTCGACGAGCCACCGGTACGGAACCGGCTCGACGACCACCAGGTGTCTGACGGAGACCATGCCGACAGTCTGGCCAGTCGGGCGCCGGTCTTCCATGGCGCGGCACGGCAGAACCACGTCAGGCTGCTTGCCGAGCACCGGCAAGCAGCCCGAGCGAGCGACCGTGTCAGCCGTCGACGCGCAGGGCGCCCAGCAGCATCGGCAGGGAGGCGTGCAGTTCGCGCTGCCAGTAGGCCCAGCCGTGGGTTCCCGGTCCGTAGAAGTGGGTGGTGACGTGCTTGGCGCCGACACGTTCGAGTGCGGCTGCCAGGGCGTGGTTCTGGCGGTTGAAGTCGGCCTCGAGCGCGCTCGTACTGCCCGGGGAGTCCAGGGGGCCGGTGGTGCCGTCACCGCACGACAGGTACACGGGGACCGACTTGAGCCGCCGGGCCAGGTGGAACGGGTCGTGCGCCTCCCAGATGCCGCGCTGGGCGACCGGGTCGCCCCAGACCCGCAGCGGGTCGTCGCCCTGGCCGGCGAAGAAGCCCATGATGCGGTTCACCGACTCCTCGTTCAGCAGCGGGTGCGCCGAGCCGGAGTACGCCGCGGTCGCCTTGAACATTCCGGGGTGCCGGGCGGCGTACAGCAGGGCGCCCTGGCCTCCCATCGACAGGCCGGCCACGACGCGGTTGCCGCCGGCGGCCCAGTCGCGTTCCAGGAGCTGCCGCAGCTCGACGGTGTGGAAGGTCTCCCAGGCGGGGTCGCCGCCCTGGCCGTGGTTCCACCAGTCGCTGTACCAGCCGTTCCAGCCGGCCTCCGGCATCACCACGAGCACGTCGCGCAGGCTGTCGATCCGTGCGACGTCCGTGAGGGCGGTCCACGAGGTGTAGTCCCCGCAGCAACCGTGCAGCAGCCAGAGCGTCGGCCAGTGCTGCCGTCGGTCGCTCGGGTTCCAGCCGTCGGGAGTGAGGAGCCGGAC
Source organism: Streptomyces sp. NPDC091412 (assembly GCF_044756885.1). Classification (NCBI taxonomy): domain Bacteria; kingdom Bacillati; phylum Actinomycetota; class Actinomycetes; order Kitasatosporales; family Streptomycetaceae; genus Streptomyces; species Streptomyces sp. NPDC091412. The sequence goes on from NZ_JBIVTV010000005.1 coordinate 493,002, forward strand.
CTTGACCGTGCGGCCGCCCAGGGCCGCCGAGCGTACGGACAGGTCGATCTGACGGTCCGCGACCTGGGTGGCCGCGACGACCTCGGCGCCTCGCGGCTTCGCGGAGGCGGGAACGGTGGTTTCGGCCGCTCCCGCGGCTGTGGGTGAGGCGGCGTGTGCCCAGGCGATCGGCGCGGTCGGCGTGAGGGTGAGAAGCAGTACGGAGAGGACGAGCAGGACTCGGGTTCGAAGGGTCATCGCGGCTCCCTGTGGTTGGTCGCGGCTCGAGCGTTCTTCGACCGGGCGGGGTCAACTCCTCTGGGGCTCACATGTCGCAGCAGCCTGATGCTGCCAGCCCTGCGGGTGACGCGAAAGCCCTGCCGTTCCTTGCGGACGGCAGGGCTTTCGCGTACGTGGGCCCGAATCAGCCGCCGGTCACCTCCGGAGGGGGACGGCGACCGTCGCGGCGGTCGGTCAGGCTGGGATCGACTGCCCCTGGAACATCCTGGTTCCGGCCGAGCCGAAGTCCCCGACGGGTCCGGGCAGGTCACGCGGGCCGGTCGGCAGCGGGTCGTGGCGGACGTGTTCGGCGGGCAGCCCGGCGCGGGTGAGCGCGGTCGTCACCGTGTGCACCATCAATGGCGGCCCGGCGAGCAGTGCGTGGCCGCCCGCCGCGGGGCGGCTCCGGGTCACCGCGCGGGCCAGACGCTCGTACACGCCCTCCCCCGGGGTCCCGCCCGTCACTGGAACCACGGTCAGCCACGGGCGGCTCCGTTCGACCTCGGTCAGGTACTCCGTGTCGTACAGGTCGGACAGCGTGTCGGCGCCCAGGAAGAGCCGTACCCGGCCCGGCCGGTGTGCGGACGCCGGGCACAGGCGGCCTTCCAGTTCCTGGAGCAGCGCCTTCATCGGGGCCCAGCCGGTGTCCCAGGCCACCAGCCGGAGTTCGCCCGTCTGCTCCTCGCCGAGTGCCAGGTTTCCCTTGGGAGGACCGAGCCGTATCCGGTCCCCGACCGTGGTGTGGCGCACCAGGGCCTCACTCACGCCGCCGGGGCCGGTGCACCGGACATGAAACTCCAGCTCCCCGTCCCGGCCGGGCTCGCCCGCCAGGTAGTAGGGGCGCCAGGTGTGCGGCAGCCGGGCGGACTCCAGCGCGGTGTACTGCCCGGCCCGGTACCGGAAGGTCTCGTGCGGCCGTACCCGGAGCACCGCGAGGTCCGGGCCGCACAGCCGATGCGCCGTCACCGTGCCCTGCCAGCACGGCGGCTCGTGCAACGCCGCCTCCGCGCCCCGCACCATGGCCGTGACCCCGAAGCGCACCATCCGCACCCACGCCTGCTCGAGTTCCGCGGTCCAGTGCTCGCCGGCACGGATGCGCAGCGCCTCGCACAGCGCGGTTTCGAACGCCGCGTACTGCGCCGGACGCACGCCGAGCTTGCGGTGGTCGCGGCCCAGCTGGGTGAACGTCGCGGTGATCTGGTCGGGCCTGTCCAGGTGGTCGAGCAGGAACCAGAACGCCCTTGCCAGGTGGGCCTGCTGGAACGCCATCTCGGCGGGGAAGAGCGACCGCAGGGAGGGGTGCCGGGTGAACAGTGCCTGGTAGAGGTGGGCGATCAGCTCCTCGAACGGGGCCACCAGGTCCAGATCGCGCATGATGGTCTGCTGGTCGGCGGACCCGTCGTACGACTGCCCGGCCGGGCCGCGGAGGCCGCCGGCACTGCCGCCGTCCGCGCCCGGGAAGCCTCCGGAGGAGAGCATCTGCCGGCGCAGTCGCATCGCGTCGTGCCGGGCGAGGAGTGCGTGGTACGTCCCGTCTTCCGCGCTCATGATCAGCGCCCCCTCCGCGTCTCGCTCCCGACGGCGGTCAGCCGCGTGGCGTCCGGTCCAGCCGCGTCCGGGGCGACGGCCGGGACCGGAGCGCACCGGACCCCCGGGCGGTCCGGTGCGCTGTCCGGGTGCCGGCGGATGAGTCGAAGCATGGGTGGGCTCCTGAAGAGACGTGTGAGGAACGGTGGGGGGGACACGACGGGAACAAGGGACGATCCGTCCGCTGAAACCGCAGGTCAGTATGGCATTAGGGGCAAATGCCCCAACGTCCCTGGGTGCGAGGGTCGTTGGGCCCTGGACAGAGCCGACGCCGACCTCTCCGGGCTCAGGTCTCCCTCTCCGGCACGTAGTCGGCCTCCGCCAGGCCGAAGGTCCAGGCGACCCCCTGCCGGGCGGTTCGGGTGCTCGGCGGCACCCGAAGCCAGTAGGTACGGTGGGTTCCATCGGGCTCCGGGGTGGAGTTGACCACCTCGACCATCACCAGCGGCTCGTCTCCCTCCAGTTCGATGCGCCACAGCACACCCGCCTGGTCGCGCTGCACCGGTTCGGCGCCGGAATCCTCCAGGTAGCGCTCGTAGCCGTAGTGCTCCAGCATCACGCGGCGCAGCTCGGCGTTCTCCTCCTCGCGTATGCGTCGCGGGGTCAGCTCGGCGAGTCCGGCGAGGAATTCGGCGGGGACCGGCATTCCGCGCCAGGCGTGCAGCGCGAACCCGTCGGGGAAGGCGAGCGCCGGTCCGTCCCCGCGGTCGAGCCGGCCTGCCTCGTCCCGGTGCAGCTCCACGGGGCGTTCGCAGACGACCGCGGTCTTCTCGTACGGCCACCACCAGCCCGCGGCGCGGGCGACCGCGGCGATCCCGTCGAGCGCCTCCCCACCGTCCTGGCCGTCGAAGGCCGCCAGCCAGGCCGCGTCGTGCTGACCGAGGACCGCGTCGAGCAGGACGAGCCGGACGGCCTGCTCGTCTCCCGCCGCAGCGGTCGTTGCCTCGACGACGCCGGTGCGTATGCGCTCGGTCAACGCGATGGTGCCGTCCCACAGTTGGGCGCCCGTCAGGGCCCAGTGCGCGGCCCAGCCGGCCGGTCCGAGCCGGTCGAGGACACGCTCGCGCGCGGCTGCCCAGGGCCGGGTACGCACCGCGTCGCGGACACTGCGGCCGGCCGTGCCCTCCGCCGTGAGCCGCGCGGCCACGGCCACGCCCTCGCTGGGCGAGCCCGTCCAGACGATGTGCTGCGGCTCCGGCAGGCCCGCCAGCCGGTAGGCCAGGCGCACGCCCTCCTCGGCCGCCGGGCGGTCGGCGGGGCCGGTCGCCGCCGCCACCTCGCGCCACATCGCCGTCGTGTCCGCCCGCACGGTCTCGCGCGGGCTCTCGTCCGAGGTCTCGTGCGGGGTCTCATGCACGGCATCGTGCGGGGTCTCGTGCGCGGTTCTCATCGGGGTCGTCATCGTTCCGCTCTTCGCTGTCTCAGTCCGGCTGTCCCAGTGCGCCGTTGCCATCCGGCGGTCTTGAAGTCCGCTGTCTCAGTCCGCCACGACGCGCACCGCGCCGGGCGCGTACTCACGCTGCCGCACCACGCGGTACCAGCCCTTGGGGAGCGGTATCGCCGCGTGTTCCTCGTGCACCACCCGCCCGCCGTCCGGGAGATGGAGGTAGGACGCTCCGAACGGCCCCGCCTCACGGACCAGCGTCCCGGGTCCGATCACCGCGTGAGCGTGTCCCGTGACCTCGCCGAGAGCCAGTACGAGCCTCCCCCGCGCGTCCCGCGGCTGGTGCGGCAGCCGGTCCGTGCCCGGCGGCACGGCCGCCTCCGCCACGGGCACGATCAGGACATCCCCCTGCCGGTACATACGTGTCTCCCTTCCCCGTCGGCACCTCACCGACCGATGTCCACGACGCTACGCGGGGGGTCTGACAACACCCCGGACCATCCACTGCACCCCGGACGCACCCAGCCCGTCACGTCGATGTCAGAGCCGCTTGGTACAACTTTTCGCGAGCAACGCAATGCGTGAGAGCACCAGGAGGCCAGCGCCATGTCCCACGTCGAGCATCTGAAGGAACTGCACGGCCTCCCGGCCTTCGACTTCGCCCGGTTCGCGGGGAAGCGGGAGCTTCCGGAGGCGGACGCCGCGGCCTGGTGGCTGGCCATCGAGCCCTACGGGGACTCCCCGCTGGACTTCGGTGACCTGTGGGACCGCTTCCTCGACGCCGTCGACCCCGCCGGGGTGCGCGCCATCATCGTGGGTCAGTGGGGTGAGCCGTACGACAACGACTCCAGCGGCATCGTGCGGCGTCTCGTGGACGCCCGGGACCGGCTGACCGCGCTCCGGGCCGTGTTCATCGGGGACCTGGAGATGGAGGAGGCGGAGATCTCCTGGATCGAGCAGTCCGATGTCACTCCGGTCCTCGACGCGTATCCGCTGCTGGAGGAGTTCGGGATCCGCGGCGGGTCCGGGCTGCGCTTCCCGGCGGTCCGGCACGAGCACCTGCGCAGGCTCCGCTTCGAGGCCGGCGGCCTGCCCGGCGAGGTCGTGCGCGGTGTCGCCGCCAGCGAGCTTCCCGCGCTGGAGCACCTCGACATGTGGCTCGGCGTGGAGGAATACGGCGGTGACGCAGGGGTCGCCGACCTCGCCCCGATCCTGGCCGGGGGACGCTTCCCGGCGCTGCGCCATCTCGGCCTGCGCAACAGCGAGATCCAGGACGAGGTCGCCGCCGCCGTCGCCGGGGCCCCCGTCGTCGCCCAGCTCACGTCGCTCGACCTGTCGCTCGGCGTGCTCACCGACGAGGGCGCGACGGCGCTGCTCGGCGGTCAGCCGCTCACCCACCTGACCCGGCTCGACCTCCACCACAACTTCCTCAGCGAGCCGGTGGTCGAGCGGATCCGTACGGCGCTGGAGCCGTACGGCGTCGAGACCGATCTGTCGGAGCGCGGCGAGGTGTGGGAGGACGACGGCGTCGTCCACCGTTTCACCGCGGTCGCGGAATGAGGCCGTCATGACCATCGTCGATCACTTCGAGACCTTCCACGGGCTGCCGGTCTTCACCCTGCCGGAGCTGCCGGAGCCCGGCGAGGAGACGCTTCCGGCCGCGGGCGACGTGGCCTGGCGGCTGGACTGCTACGCGGCCGGGGAGGTTCCGTTCTCGGAGCTGTGGCGGAGCTTCACGGACCGGGTGCCGAGCGCGCAGGTGCGGGCTCTCGTCATCGGGCCCTGGTGGGACGACGAGTACACCGATCTGCGTCCGGCGCTGGAGCTGATCGTGGCCGACGCGGAGCGGTTTCACGCGCTGCGCGCCCTGTTCCTCGCCGATGTCACCGGCGAGGAGTGCGAGATCTCCTGGCTTCAGCTCACCGATGTCACCCCCGTCCTGGAACGCTTCCCGCTGCTTGAGGAGTTGGGTGTCCGCGGCGGCGACTCGCAGGGGGTCGGCGAGGAGCCCCTGACGCTGCGCCCGGTGCGGCACGACGCGCTGCGCGTGCTGCGCTTCGAGTCGGGCGGTCTGCCCGGCCAGGTGGTGCGCTCGGTCGGCGCCTGCGAACTGCCCGCGCTGGAGCGTCTGGAACTGTGGCTCGGTGTGTCCCACTACGGCGGCGACACGACGGTGGCCGACCTCGCGCCGCTCCTCGTCCAGGGGCGCTTCCCGGCGCTGCGCCATCTCGGTGTGCAGAACAGCGAGGTGCAGGACGAGATCGCGACGGCCCTCGCCCCGGCACCGGTCGTGGCGCAACTGGAGTCGCTGAGCCTGTCCATGGGCACGCTCACCGACACCGGTGCCGAAGCACTGCTCCTCGGCCAGCCTCTGCACCATCTCAAACGGCTGGACCTGCACCACCACTTCCTGAGCGAGTCCATGGCCGACCGGATCCGTGCCGCCTTCGACTCCACCGGGACCGAGGTGGACCTGTCGGATCACCGGACTCCGGACAGCTGGAGGGACCAGGAGTGGCGGTATGTCGCGGTCTCCGAGTAGCGCGGCGACCGACTCCGGCCTTCGGTTCGCCGTCGTCGGAAATCCCGAGAACCGGCGGACGACGATGTTCGCCGACGCGGTTCACGCGGCCGGTCACCCGGCGCCCCGGGTACTCGCCTGGCGGGACGTACTGCGCGGACAGTACGCCTTCACGCCGGGCGAGTTGGTACGGATCGACTCCCCCGGCGAGAACGCCGAGGTCGACCGTTTGCTGAGGGACACCGACGACCCCACCCGGGTCGAGGGAACGGCTCTGTGGCACCGCCGTTTCACCGCCGCGGTCCGGGAGGTGACCGCCGCGGCGCGGCGTGCGGGCGCGGCGACGACCGCCGACCCGGAGGACGTCGCGGTCATGTTCGACAAGCGGCGCTGCCACGCCCGGCTCGCCGCCGCCGGCATCCCGGTCCCGCCGGCCCTGACGGGTCCGGTCGGCGGCTGGTCCGGGCGGGACGGGCTCCGGGAACAGCTGAAGGGAGCTCGTATCTCACGGGCGTTCGTGAAGCCCGCGCACGGGTCGTCGGCCTCCGGTGTCGTGGCACTGACGGTGGCGGGACCGGGCCGGGTCAAGGCGACGACCTCCGTGGAGACCACTGTCGACGGCCGCCTCCACAACTCCCTCCGGGTGCGCCACTACACCTCGGAGACCGAGGTCGCCGCCCTCGTCGACGCCCTGGTCCCGGACGGGATCCACGTCGAGCGGTGGCTGCCGAAGGCCTCGCAGGGCGGCCGGGCCGCAGACCTGCGGGTGGTCGTGGTGGCAGGACGCGCCACACATGCCGTGGTGCGGACCAGTCGGCACCCCATGACGAATCTGCACCTCGGTGGCGCCCGCGGCGATCTGGACGCGGCACGCGCGGCGATCCGGGCGGCGGGAGGCGGCTTCACCGACGTGCTGGACGTGGCCGAACAGGCGGCCGCGTGCTTCCCGGGCACCCTGTGCGTCGGCGTGGACATCCTGCCGGCGACGGGGTGGCGCCGCTTCACGGTCGGCGAGGTGAACGCCTTCGGGGACCTGCTGCCCCGCCTCACCGGCCTGCCGGGAAGCGGTGCCGAGGGCCTCGACACGTACGCCGCACAGGTCGCCGCAGCACCAACGTTCGTGCAGGCCGCCGCACCGACCACCACACCAGCCACCCTGCACGACACCGCACGGACCGCAGCGCCGGCCGCCCTGCAGAACACCGCACGGACCCCGACACCGGACGCCGCACCAGCCACCGTGCAGGACGCCACATGGACCCCGGCACCAACCCCCGCACCGGACGCCGCAGCAGCAGCAGCAGCCGCCGCACCAGCCACCGTGCAGATCGCCACACGGACCGCCGCCCCGGCCGCCGTACGGCGAGCAGATCGCAAGGAGCACCACCATGGCACCACCGCTTGACATGAACGACATCGTGGGAAGCCACGACATCCTGTTCGTCACGCTCGACACTCTCCGCTACGACGTGGCGCAGGAGCTGGCGGCGGCCGGGCGCATCCCGAACCTGGCCCGGCACCTGCCCGGCGGCACCTGGGAGCGTCGGCACGCCCCCGGCAGTTTCACCTACGCCTCCCACCAGGCGATGTTCGCGGGCTTCCTGCCGACACCGGCCGCACCGGGCCCGCATCCGCGGCTCTTCGCCGCCCGTTTCGCGGGCAGTGAGACCACCGCGAACGGCACCTTCGTCTACGACACCCCCGACCTGGTCTCGGGTCTGGCCGCCGTGGGCTACCGCACCGTGTGCATCGGCGGCGTGGGCTTCTTCAACAAGCAGGGACCCCTGGGCTCCGTCCTGCCCGGGATGTTCCAGGAGAGCCACTGGGAGCCCGAGTTCGGGGTGGCCTCCCCCACGTCCTTCGAGGCCCAGGTGACCCGCGCGGAGCAGGTCGTCGCCGGGCTCCCCCAGGGCCAGCGCCTGTTCCTGTTCCTGAACGTGTCGGCGCTGCACCAGCCCAACTGGTTCCATCTCAACGGGGCCACCCGCGAGGCGGGCGACACACGGGCCACTCACGCCGCGGCGCTGGAGTACGTGGACCGGCACATGGGACGGCTCCTGGCCACCGTCGCCGGCCGCCGTCCGTGCTTCGCCGTCGTCTGCTCCGACCACGGCACGGCGTACGGCGAGGACGGCTACAGCGGCCACCGCATCGGCCACGACGTCGTCTGGACCGTTCCCTACGCCCACTTCTTCGTCGACGGGGCCCGATGACCATGGCCATCACCAGCACCGAGGCGGCGGCCGCGCCCAGCACCGTCCGCCCGTACCAGCAGTACGTCTACGCGTATCCGCACAAGACCGCGTACCGTCCGCTCGCCCGGGAGCGGGCGTCCCTGCGGGCGCTGTGGGCGCACGAGCCGAAGGACGCCCTCTCCCTCTATTTCCACATCCCGTTCTGCGAAGTCCGCTGCGGTTTCTGCAATCTCTTCACCCGGATCGGCGCGCCGGACGGTCTGACCACCGCCTACCTGGACGCGATGGAACGCCAGGCGGCCGCGGTGCGCGAGGCACTGGGTGAGGGGGCGCGCTACGCCAACGCGGCCTTCGGCGGCGGCACTCCGACGTTCCTGGAGGCGGCCGAGCTGGAGCGGCTGTGCGATCTGGCCGAGCGCGGCCTGGGCGCCGACCTCGCCGCGATCCCGCTGTCGGTCGAGGCCTCCCCCGCCACGGCGACCGCCGACCGGCTGTCCGTGCTGGCCGCCCGCGGCACCACGCGGCTGAGCCTGGGCGTGCAGAGCTTCGTCGACTCCGAGGCACGCACGGCTGTACGCCCGCAGCGCCGGGCCGACGTCGAAGCGGCCCTCGCCCGGATCCGCGACACCGGTCTACCCGTCCTCAACATCGACCTGATCTACGGCATCGACGGCCAGACCGAGAAGTCCTGGACCCGTTCCCTGGACGCAGCCCTCGCCTGGCGACCGGAGGAGCTGTACCTCTACCCCCTCTACGTGCGCCCGCTCACCGGTCTCGGCCGGCATCGCGGGACGGCGCCCGGCGGCGCCGGCGACGCCGACTGGGACGAGCAGCGGCTGCGGCTGTACCGCCACGGCCGCGACCACCTGCTCGCGCGGGGCTACGAGCAGGTGTCGATGCGCATGTTCCGCCGTGCGGGCGCCCCCGCCACCGGAGGAGAGGACTACGCGTGCCAGACCGACGGCATGGTCGGCCTCGGCTGCGGTTCCCGTTCGTACACTTCCACCCTGCACTACTCCTTCGACTACGCCGTGGACATGCACCGCATCCGCGGGATCATCGACGAGTACACGGCACGCCCGGCCGACGACTTCCGGCACGCGGACTTCGGCTGGGAGGTGAACGCGGACGAGTCCCGGCGCCGCCATCTGCTCCAGTCACTGCTCCAGGCCGAGGGCATGCCCGTCGCGGACTACCGGACCCGTTTCGGCACCGCGCCGGGTGACGACTTCGCCGCCGAACTGGACCGGTTCCGCGAGCGGGGCTGGCTGGACGACCGCACGGGCGCGGAGTTGCTGCGGCTGTCCCCCGAGGGCCTGGCCCACTCCGACGCGCTGGGGCCCGAGTTGTTCTCCGCCGCGGTGCGTGAGCGCATGGCCGCGTACGAGCCGAAGTGAGGGAGCGCGCATGGACCTGACGATCCTCTACCGCGGCCCGCTGGCGTCGTGCGACTACGACTGCCCGTACTGCCCGTTCGCCAAGCGCCGGGACAGCCGCGCCCAACTCACCGCGGACCGCGCGGCGCTGGAGCGTTTCGCCGCCTGGGCGGCCGCGCAGCGCGACGACCGGCTCTCCCTGCTGTTCACGCCGTGGGGCGAGGGACTGGTGCGCTCCTGGTACCGGCGTACGCTCGCGGAGCTGAGCGGGCTGCCGCACATCCGCCGGGTGGCGATCCAGACCAACCTCAGCTGCCGTACGGACTGGCTGGACACCGCCGACCTGAACACCCTCGCCCTGTGGTGCACCTTCCACCCCGGGCAGACGCCGTACGACCGCTTCCTCGCCAAGTGCCACGACCTGGCCGCGCGCGGTGTCCGCCACAGCGTCGGGGTCGTCGGCCTCCCCGAGCACCTGGAGCAGGCGCGTCGGCTGCGCGCCGACCTCCCCGACCACGTGTACCTGTGGGTCAACGCCGCCGAGGGCCACCCCTACACCGACGCCGAAGCCGACCGGTGGACGGCCCTGGACCCGCTCTTCCCGTACAGCCGCCACCCGCACCGCAGCGCGGGCCTGCCCTGCCGTACGGGAGAGTCGGTCATATCGGTGGACGGCGAGGGCACGGTGCGCCGCTGCCACTTCGTCCGCTCGGAGCTGGGCAACCTGTACGACGGCTCCTACCGGCGGGCCCTGCGCCCCCGTCCGTGCCCGCTGGCCGTGTGCGACTGCCACATCGACTACGTCCACCTGGAGACGCTGCCGCTGTACGACGTGTTCGCGGGCGGCGTCCTGGAACGGATCCCGGCCGCGCCGCCCGCGGTTCGGCGTTCGGTTCCGGCGGCCCGGTAGCCGGCAATCCCGCGGGCCTTCTCAGGCGGGGCGGCCGGGCGCCCGGTCGAAGTCGTCGTCGCTCATGCGCAGGAGCGCCCAGCCGGCCCCGGCGAAGCCGACCGCGGCGACCAGCAGGCCGACGCCGGACGCGATGTGCCCCGGCATGAAGGGGTGAGTGATGCCGACCACCGCCTGGGCGATGCCCGCCTCCCGGCGATCCTGGCCACGCCGCACCTCACCCAGCGCGACCAGGCCGTCGTCGAGGCACGCGACGCCGGTCTGGGCCGTCCGCGCTGATAATAACTCCCCTCATTTCCACGCCGGTTCAGCCGTGCTCCGCGGGGCTCGCTCCGCGTCGCGCCAACGGGCGTGCCCCATTGAGCCGCAGTCTCACCGCGGCCAGCTCGGCGCGGCCCCGCTCGGCGAGGCGGTCGGCACCGCACTCCTCCGCCAGCTCGACGCCCTCGGACAGAAGCCCGGTCGCCCGGTCCGTGCCGCCGCCGCGCCCGAGTTCCGCGCCGAGGTCGATCAGGGCCTCCGCGTACGCGTGCCGGCTGGGGGATCGGCGCAGTATCTCCACCGCGCGCTCCCGCAGCGGCAGCGCCTGCCCGTCCTCGGCCACCGCCGCGCTGAAGCTCAGCGCCTCCCCGATGGCGGTGGGCGTACCGTAGCGCTCGGCCCGCCGCAGCATCTTCGCCGTGAGGGCGCGGGCACGCGCGGGGTCCTCCTCGGCGACGGCGAGGGCGAGGTGTCCCGCCCAGGGGCACCAGGTCGGGTTGACGATGCCCTTGGCCTCCAACCGCGCTCCGGCGGCGGTGAGTTGCGCCTCGGCCTCCTTGCGCAGGCCACGGGCGAGAAGCAGCCGCCCGTAGACCGTCTGGGAGTCCGGGAAGACCACCGCGGTCAGGTACGGGGGCGCGAAGTCGTACGTCCTGGCGACCCGCAGCGCCTCCTCCACTCGGCCCCGGGACAGCAGGACGTCCACCAGCAGCCCCACGGCGTACCACCGGGCGGGCACCCGGTCGCCCACCCGCTCGGCCAGGCGCACTCCCTCGCGTGCGCACTCCTCCGCCTTGACGAGCATCCCGCGCCGGAACCAGACCAGGCCGAGGAGGGTGAAGCCGAAGGAGAGGTGGGCACCGCTCCAGCCGACCTGCTCGCACTCGGCGATGGCCGAGCTGAACAGCTCCTCCGCTCGGTCGCATTCGTCGGCGTACATGTAGCTGAGCGCGGCCACGCTCGGCAGTTCGAAGCCCCAGTCCGGGTCGGTGTAGCTCAGGCCCATGGCGCGTGCGGCGACGTCCAGCGTGTCCGCGGCCGGCTCCCCGCGCAGCATCGCGTCCCAGGTGCGGATGCACAGCAGGGCGCGCTCCTCGATGGTCTCCCCGGGCAGGTGCTCAACGAGTCGTGCGAGCCGGAGGGAGCGGTCGGACGCCTGCTCCTCGTGCGCGTCGAAGACCAGCCACAGGTAGTGCGCGACCTGCATGCGCAGCCGTGCCCGTGGGGAGTGGGACCGGGCCACCTCGGCGCCCGCGACGGTGGCCGCCTTGGCGAGTTCGTCGTTGTGGGCGAACACCTGGGCCAGCCGGAAGGTGGCGTTCTCCCTCAGCTCGGGGTCCAGGAAGGGCTGTTCCAGGGCCGCGGTGAGGTGGTTGACCGTGGTCGCGGGAGCGGTGAGCAGGGCGGAGCAGCCGAGTTCGTAGAGCACGCCCGCACGGTCCTCGGGCGCGGGAGGTTCGCGCAGCGCGCGTTCCAGACAGCGCCGGGCCGCGTCGGGCGCGCCCAGGCGGGCGTTCTCGCGGGCGGCGGCGCGCAGTTGCCGGACGGTGTTGGGGTCACCCTCGGGGTGGGTCTCGAGCAGGTGCCGGGCTGCGGCGGTGATGCCCAGGCCCGCGTCGGCGAGCGCCCAGGCGGCCTGACCGTGCAGTCCGGTGCGTGTGGTCGGCGGGATGGCCTGGTACACGGCGGTGGCGATGAGCGGGTGGATGAATTCGAGGGTGCGGGTGCCGGTGAGGATACGGGCGACACGCAGCCGGTCCGCGGCGGCCTGCGCCTCGGCCGGGGGCAGTCCGGCCACCGAGGCGGCCAGCTCCGCGGAGATCTCGGTACCGAGCACCGCGGCGGCCCAGGCGAGCCGGACGGCGGCGTGGCCGAGCCTCTCCAGGCGTTTGATCAGGCCGGTACCCCGCGCGCTCGCGGCGAGTTCCCCCAGCAGGGAGGCCGACTCCGCGTCCGGGGCGAGGTTCCGGTCCTGGACCTTGGCGATCAGCTCGACGGCCTCGTAGGGGTTGCCGCCGGTGACCACCCAGCACTCGCGGCAGAAGACGTCGTCGGCCTCCGCTCCGAGCGAGCCCCGCACCAGTTCGGCCACCGCCTCCGGGCTGAGGGCGTGGAGCGGGATCGGGCGTGCGCTGCGGCCGTCGATGAGTTCGCGGAACGCCTGCGCCTCGGCCGGCACCTCGTCCGGCCGGTAGCCGATGACCACCAGCACGGGGAGTTCCCGCGCTCTCACCGCGAAGGCGGAGAGCCAGGCGAGAGACTCCAGATCGCCCCAGTGGGCGTCGTCGAGGACGATCACGACCGGTGCCCGGCGCACGGCCACCTGGGTGACGACCCAGTCCAGACCGTCCCGGACGCCCTGCGGGTCGGGGCCGGCGGTACCAGTCTGCTGAGCGAACAGGCCGACGGCCGGTCCGGCGATCTCGTACCACCCGCCGAAGATCTCGCGCCGCTCGGCCTCGGTGCAGGAGGCGAGGACGGGCTGGAGCAACTGGCGTACGACGTGGAAGGGGACGGTGTGCTCCTGCTCGCTGCCCCGGGCGGACAGCACGGTGCAGCCGCGCGCGGCGGCCATGCGCCGGATCTCCGTCAGCACGGTCGTCTTGCCCAGTCCGGCGGCGGCGCTGAAGAACAGCAGCCCGCCCCGCCTGCCTTCGCCGTTGCCCCCGCCCGCGCAGATCCCCTCCACCGCTTTCTGTGCGGCTGTCACCTCGTTCTCGCGCTCGTACAGGGGCTTCCCCAGCCGATCGCGTCCATCCACGATGGTGGTCCTCTCGGTGCGCTGCCGTTCCGACACTCCGTTACCCCTGATCTGCCGGTATGCCGGGAAGCCTAGCGAACCGCACACGAGGACTGCACAGTTGCGTGCGAATTGGTTGCGGAGGGCCGCGAGAGGGTACTCACGCCCGGACTTGACGAGCCGTCAGGAACGGGAACCGGCTGGAAACAGCCCGGGGTGCCGCGCCGGGGCCGGCCGGGTGCGCCGGATGTGACCAGCGGGAAGGCGCTCGGCGTCGGCGGGGTCGGCACGCCGGACGGTGTCCGGGATCAGCCGGTACTCGGTCCTGGCCGCCGGGATCCACCCGGAGCAGCCGGTCGCGGAGATGACCGGCGTGCAGTGGCGCGAGTCGAGGTCGCCTCGCCGGCCAAGGTCCTGGCGGTCGAGTGGGCATTCGCCGGTGTCCGGGTGAACGCGCTCACGCCGGGATGTGGGGAGGCCGACCTGGTCGCCTCGCTCGCCGCGACCGGTCGTCCCGGCCTGGCGACGCCGCGGTCCCGTACCCCTTCGTCCCGGCTCGGCGGTCCGGGCGACATCGCCAACCTCGCGCTGTTCCTCCCCACCGACGACTGGGCCGACATCACCGGCCAGGTCCTGGTGAGCGGCGGCGGCCGGACCGCCGACGGCTTCGGGATCACCGTGACGGCGGCGGGGCAATGACAGCGCCCCCGCGGTGCGGCCCGCGCGGGCAGGGCGCGCCCTGGGGAACGGGCGCGGGTGTCAGCGGGCCGGGGCCTCGGCGGGCCGTGTCTCGGCGGCGCCGGTCCCGGCCGCGGCGAGGGTTCCGGCGGTCCGCCCCGACGAGGTCGCGATCACCGCGAGGCTGGTCAGGGCGAGAAGGGTCAGGACGACGAGCATCACGGTGTAGGACGCCAGCGCGGACAGCGCCGCCAGGATCGCGGGCAGCAGGAATCCCGAATAGCACAGGGCGTAGTAGACGCCGGTGATGCCGGCCATGTCGTCGGGGGTGACGATCCGCTGGATCTCCAGCAGTCCGGAGACGACCCCGATGCCGTAGGCGGCCCCCAGCAGGACGGCTCCGCCGAGGCCGAGCCAGGGCGAGCGAACGGCCGCGTCGCCCGCGCAGACGGCCATGCCGCAGGCCATGAGGATCATCGCGACGATGATCCCCCGCGCCGAGTCGAGCGAGTCCAGGCGCTTGGCGAAGGGCTGGACCAGCGCCCCGGTACCGAGGGTGCAGACGGTCAGCAGGGTGGCGTAGGCCAGGGCCCAGTTCCCGATCCGGTCGCCGACGAGCTGGGGGGTGACCGCGTAGGCGACGCCGGCCGCGCCGAACACCCAGGGGGCCATCGGAAGCACCACGCGCAGGAAACGGCGGTGTCCGGCGGCGGGGACCTTGAGGTCGGCCCACAGGCCGCGGACGGCGGTGGTCCGCGCCCGGGTCTCCACGGCGCGCGCCAGCATGAACAGGGCGGGCAGGCTGACCAGGACATGCACCAGGTACGGGGTGATCATCGGCCAGGGGCCCCACTGGGCCAGCACGCCGGCCACCCCGGCGCCGAGTCCGAAGCCGAGGGTCAGCGAGAGGGAGGCGCGCCGCGCCCCCGCGCCGGCGTCGGCCGCCGGGTCGTGCGGTGCCTGGGAGAGCTCCTTGACCCAGCTGGTGCCGACCGCCATCGCGATGCCGACGGCCAGGCCGCTGAGGAAGCGGCCCGCGTAGACGGGGATCTGTCCGGCCACTCCCCCGCACAGGACGGCGCTGGCCGCGAGCGACGCCGCGGTCGCGACGGTCATCAGCGGGCGGCGGCCACAGCGGTCCGAGGCGGCCCCGCCCACCAGCAGCCCGGGTACGAGTCCGAGGACGTAGGCGGCCAGGAAGGCGTCGACCGTGACCGCGGAGTAGCCGCCGAGGCGGCGGTACATCAGCAGCAGCGGGGTGAACTGGTTGCCGCCCCACCCGGAGCAGAACATGGCAGCCGCCGCCGGCAGCCACGGCCTGCCCCTGCCGGACGGTACGGCGGGACGGCCGGTCGGCCACCGGGTGGTGCTCATGACGGTGCTGCTCCTTGCTTGTTCACGTGCTGATCCCGCCGGGGCTTGCGGTGGGGGTGCCGGCGGGTGTCTGTGACGGGGTCAAAGGCCCGTCGCGCCGCGGTGGGCGTCCAGGTGGGCCCGCAGGGCACCGGCGAACCCCTCGTCGTCGCGGTCGGCGATCCGCTCCACGAGCAGGCTGTGCTCGTGGATCAGCGAGGCCAGGCGCTCCGGCTGTGGCTGGAGGAGCTGCACGGCCATGCGCCGCTGGCGGTCGCGCAACGTCTCGTAGAAGCGCTCGGCGAGGCCGTTGCCGGAGGCCGCCACGATGCCGTGGTGGAAGGCCTCGTCCGCCTCCGCGAAGGCCGCCACGTCGGCCCGGCGGGCGTGCTCCCGCTGGACGTCGATCAGGTCGGACAACCGGCTCACCAGGCCGCCGAGCGGCTCGGCACGACGGGCGATGCGGCGCACCGCGCTGCTCTCCAGTGCCTCGCGCAGCTCCAGGACGTCCTCGGCCTCGCCCGGCCCCACCGGTACCACCACGGCTCCGCGCTTGGGGAAGAGCTGCAGCAGCCCCTCGGCCTGGAGGCGGAGGAAGGCCTCGCGGACCGGGGTGCGGCTGAGTGAGGTGCGCTCGGCGATCTCGCCCTCGCTGATGAGACTCCCGCCGGGGAGCCGCCCATCGATGATGAGCTCTTTGGTCAGGCCGTACGCACGCTCGGCGGCCGGCACGCGGGCGGTGGAGGGGGTGGTGTTGGCGGCCATGTCTCCACTGTAGCAGCGATAGATGCAAGCTTAGATACATCACGCCCGCGTCCGCCACGGCACGAAGGCCGGCGAACGGCGGAGCGCCGTGCCCGGGCCGATGGAACCAACATCACACCGACGAACCCACGACGAACCGATGCCGAACCGCCGACGTACCGATGATGATCAGACCGCCGGCGAAAAGGGCTCCGTGTGGTCCCTTCCGGCCGCTCCTGACGTGGGCGGCAGGGCGATTCGCCGCCGGCCGATGTCCCCGCGCGCCCACGGGGCGCCGAACCGGTCGGGGTCACATCGGCAACACGCATGACGCGCAGCCCCGTTGACTCGTTTCAATGATGATCATAGGCTCCGTCGCCGACGGCTCCGGTGCACGCCCGCGATCCGGCCTTCGGCATGCGTGCGACCGCCCACACAGCTCTGACGGTGGGTCAGGGGCCGTGCTCGACCGCACCACCTGCACCGCCCCGTACCTGACACTCCGGGAGGAGCAAGTGAACAGACGTCGTACGGCCGTCGCGACCGCCTCGGCACTCGTCACCACCTTCGCGCTGACCGCCGCGCTCGCCGGCCCCGCCACCGCGGCGCCCGGCGCCGCGGCCCAGCCCGCCGCGGAGCAGACCCGGACGGGGGCGGTCGCCACCGCGACCGACCCCGTCACCCATGAGGAGAACGACCGCGTCCCGAAGGGCTCGCTCTGGACGCAGCACTACTTCCCGTCCTCGGACGGCTCCGACACCGAGCTGCACGCCGACGTCCTGCTGCCCGAGGGACTGGCCCCGGGCAAGAAGGTGCCCGTCATCCTGTCGGTCGGCCCCTACTTCGGGCACTCCGGGCAGACCGATCCCGAGGGCTGGAAGCACACCGGTCCCTCGTCCCGCTTCCAGGACTTCATCGAGGGCACCGACCTGTTCGCCCAGGGGTACGCCTTCGTCATGGTGGACCTGCGCGGCTTCGGCGGCTCCACCGGCTGCCTCGACTGGGCGGGTCCCGGCGAGCAGGCCGACGTCAAGGCGGCGATCGACTGGGCGGCGAAGCAGCCGTGGAGCACGGGCGCGGTCGGCATGTACGGCAAGTCGTACGACGCCGTCACGGGCCTGATCGGCAACAACCTGAGCCAGAAGGCCCTCAAGGCCGTCGTCGCCCAGGAGCCCGTGTGGGACATGTACCAGTACATCTATTCCAACGGGGTGCCCCGCCCGAACGTCACCGGCACCGCCAACGCCTACAACTCCATCGCCACGCTCTCTCAGATGGCGGACGACGACCCGCACTACCTGGCCAACGCCCAGTGGGAGAAGACCCACCCGGAGTGCCTCACCCAGAACTCGGCCGGTTACAAGATCGCGAACCAGTGGGACAAGCACTGGACCGACCGTGACCTGGCGAAGATGGCCAAGGGCACCAAGACCCCGCTGTTCGTCACCCAGGGCTTCATCGAGAACAACACCAAGCCCGAGGAGATGCAGGAGTACCTCGACAACCACGTGGGCCCGGAGCGCGGTTGGGTCGGCCAGTGGGAGCACGTGCGCGGCGGCGACCGCACCAGTGACGGGCGCCTGTCCATGGGCCGCGAGGGCTGGTACGACGAGACCCTCGCCTACTACGACGAGTACCTCAAGGGCATCAAGCCGAAGGTCAAGTACCCGGCCTACGTCGTCGAGGACTCCACGGGTGCCTGGCGTGCCCAGAACACATGGCCGGTCGTGAAGCGGTCCGTCACGCTCCCGCTCGGCAACGGCTCGTACCTGGACGACGGTGGCGCCTCGGGCCGCGCGGCCCTGGCCGCGGCCGGCGAGCCGACGCCGCAGACGCTCGGGAAGCCGTCCGGCCAGTGGGACATGGAGAACGCGCCCGCGACCGACCAGGCCGCCCCGAAGGGCCTGGCCAGGGGGCTGGCGAAGCTCCAGAAGGACGGCAAGGTCACATCGAGCTTCTTCGTGTGGTCGAAGCCGGTCGGACAGGCCGTGCGCCTCACCGGCACCCCGCAGGTCTCGCTGACCGCCAAGGGTGAGGGCAACGTCATGCTCAAGCTGTACGACGTCGCCCCGAACGGCAAAGCCGTCATGTTCGACGAGCAGGTCTCCCTGCTGCGTTCGGGCCGGATGACCGTCGACCTGAAGGCCACCGACTGGACCCTGGCCACGGGTCACGTCCTGGCCGTGGAGATCGGCTCCATCCAGACCGGCTCCTGGCGTGCCACGCCGTCCGGCCAGACGGTCGCGGTCAAGGGCGCTCAGCTCAGGCTGGCCCTGGACGACCCGGCCCGCGACGCGGCCACCGCCGGCGCCCGTTCCCCGTTCCTGGACACCTACCTGCGCCAGTACACGGTGAACCTGTCCGCCGGTCCCGCCTCGTTCACGGTGACCCCTGGCGGCCACCTCTGAGCCGAGCCGCAACACACGACGAGGGCCCCAACCGCCAAGGTAGGGGCCCTCGTTGGCGTATCGGTGGGGCAGGTCCGCGTGTCACGCAGCGCAGGCGGGGGTGCGAGGGGGGCGGCAACTCGCCGCCACCGCACACCAGCCACAGGCTCTTGCCGGGCGGGCCATGCCCGGCTCATCCGCCGTTCACGGAACCCCATGAGGCTCCAGAGGCTTTCCGCGCATCCATCACCGAGCTTGCCGAGGACGGAACATGTGCCTTGACGGACACTGCGAGCACAACGTGAAGCCCCTGGAGCCCGACACCACGGACGTCGGCAATGCCGGTGCCGGCCTCGGACGCCGGCGACTGCTGCTGGCGGGAGGTGCCGGAGCGGCCGCCCTCACCCTCGCCCCGGTCTCCTTCGCGCGGGCGGCGGACGGTCCCGCCGGCGCCGCGCCGGCGAACGGCAGCGAGGCGACCCGCACCATCACCGGCTTCCTGGAGACCGGCGTCGCGGACTTCGTCCACCTCCCCGTGGAAGTCCCCAGAGGCGTAAGGAAGATCGCCGTCTCCTACTCCTACGACAAGCCGTCCGTACCGTCCGGTGTTCCGGGCAACTCGTGCGACATCGGTGTCTTCGACGAGCGCGGAACCGCGCTCGGCGGCCGCGGCTTCCGTGGCTGGTCCGGCGGCTTCCGGACCTCGTTCGAGATCGGCGCCGGCGAGGCCACGCCGGGCTATCTGCCCGGTCCGGTCAACCCGGGCACCTGGAACATCGTCCTCGGCCCCTACCAGGTGGCTCCCCAGGGCATGAACTACCGGGTGGAGGTGACGCTCACCTACGGCGAGCGCGGCCCGGCCTTCGTACCCCACCACCCCCCGCAGCGGGCGAAGGGCCGCGGCCGCGACTGGTACCGCGGCGACTGCCACCTGCACACGGTCCACTCCGACGGAAAGCGCCTGCCGGCGGAGGTCGCGGCCGGCGCGCGCGCCGCGGGGCTGGACTTCATGGTCTCCACCGACCACAACACGTCCTCCTCGCACGCGGTCTGGGGCGAGCACGCCGGTCCGGACCTGCTCATCATCCCGGGCGAGGAGGTCACCACGCGCAACGGGCACTGGCTCGCCCTGGGCCTTCCGGCCGGTGAGTGGGTCGACTGGCGCTACCGCTCGCGCGACGACGCGTTCGACCGGTTCGCGCGTCAGGTCCACCGCAACGACGGCCTCGTGGTGCCCGCGCACATGTACTGCGCGTACGTGGCCTGCCAGTGGAAGTTCGGCTTCGAGAACGCGGACGCCACGGAGGTGTGGACCGGCCCGTGGACCTACGACGACGAGCACGCGGTCAGCACCTGGGACCAGAAGCTGGGCGAAGCGGTCCGCACCGGAAAGCGCTGGCTCCCGGCCATGGGCAACAGCGACGCGCACAGCGAGCCGCAGGTCATCGGTCTGCCGCACAACGTCGTCCTCGCGGACGACCTCGCCACCGACTCGCTCATGAAGGGCATCCGCGAGGGCCGCAGCTGGATCGCCGAGTCCGCCTCGGTCGAGCTGGCCTTCACCGCCACGGGCGGCGGCAGGCAGGCCGGTATCGGCGAGAAGCTCACCGTCCCCGCCGAAGCCCCGGTGGACATCCGCCTCGACGTCCGGGGCGTGCCCCACGGCACCGTCCGGTTCATCACCGACGAGGGACAGATGCACCAGGAGTCCGTCGGCGCCTCCGGCACCGGCACGGTGGTCTGGCGGACCACCGCCTCGCTCGCCGCCTATGTGCGCGCCGAGGTTCGCCACCCGATGGCCGACGGCTCCCCCGGCCAGGGCAACACCATGGGCGACGCGCTGCTGTTCGGGCCCATGGCCGCCATGACCAACCCGGTCTTCCTGGAGCGGAAGGGCCGGTGACGTACGCGGCCGGGGGCGGGCTTCGCGAGACCGCCCCCGGCCGGCGGTGTCAGGTGGCCCGGGTTCCCGGTGAGCCGGGCGGGGACACCTCAGCCCAGACCGTGCGCCCGCTTGTACTCCAGCGTGTAGGCGAGCTTCCCGGGCTTGGCGTCGGAGTACGGCTTGCTCAGCTTGTTGAACTCGCCCTTGTTGACCGCGCTGCCGTCGTTCCACCGGTCCAGCGCGCCGAGTTCGGCCGCGGTGAAGCCGCTGTCGACGACGGCGCCCTTGGGCAGCGCCGTCATCGTCCCGGTCAGGGACTTGACGGTGGCCAGGTAGTTGTCGAGGTTGTTCGGGTTCCAGTCGGCCAGGTCGATCGGCTTGGCGTCACGGACCCAGCTGCCCCAGTAGAACTCCTGGAACGGCAGCCCGTTCTGCGCGTAGCCGATGTCACGGCCGAAGTAGAGCAGGCTGCGGTACGTGTCGTCGGTGAAGTTGGCCAGACCCACACCGGTCGGCAGCTTGTTCACCGTGACCTGCCTGCCCTTGGGGTCGCGCAGGTACACCCACTTGTGCGCCTTCATCTCGTCCCAGAAGGCCTGGCGGGGCAGATTGCTCAAGTTGGCCTGCACGCGCAGCCGGACGTGCAGGTCGGCCCCGCCGTCGGGGGTCTGGTAGAAGGAAGTGAGCGTGTGGTGCCCGTCGGTGAGGAACGGTTCGCCGCCGGGGCCGATGACGACGGTCTTCATGGGAGCGACGCTGTCCGCCGTCTCCGCCCCGAGCGGGAGTTCGCACGTGAACGACGACGGGTCGTCAAGTCGCGCGTCGGCGGACACGGTTGCCGCCGCGGTCCGGCCGTCGGCCTCGCACCAGTCGTCGAACTTCTTGTTGATCGCGTCCTTGCCGAGGGTGTAGCGGCCGAGCTTGTAGTACACCTCGTCGTAGCCGAGCGACGGCTGGGTCGGGTGCACGTCACCGATGCGGACGTCGAGCAGGTCGCCGGGCCGGGCGCAGAGATACCGCGAGAACGGCGTGCTGCGGTTGTCGTGGCCGCAGAACGACGGCCGGGTGCCCGGAGCACCGGGTGCGGCGGCGGCGACGGGCGCCAGTGCGGCGACGCCGGCCCCGATCACGGCGAGGGCCACTCCGAGGGCCGAGGCCCGGCGGGACGGAGATCCGAAGCGCATCACACCTGCTCCTTGCGATAGGGGGAATGCCGACGGTCAGCGTGTGGCCGATCGCCCAATGCACTGGATCGTCCCGGTGACATCCGGTGGAGCCGCAGGTGAACAATTCACCGTCAACCGGCCTCCGCGCGACGCTTCCTGCCCGATCTCCGCGCGCGCCGGCCAGGGACCGCCGCCCCCGATTCAACTTTTCACATCTCGAAGATGTTGCGGGCATGTCAACACATCCCTTACGTTTACGCGCGTCAACCCAACCTGTGCGCCGCAGAGTTGACGGCGTGCCCGGCACCTGCTGACCCCCCACCGCGACCGGCACTCACCCGCCGCTCACCGCTCCGACGCTCCACTCCCGACCGTCGATGGCCGTCACCACGGCCACCCCGGCCCAAGCGCATCGCAGTGTCCCTCCACACCTCTGGGAGCACCATGCCTTCAGCCACCCCCTCGCGGTTCAGACCCGGCAACACCGGTACCCGCCCCCGCCGGACGTTCGCCCGTGCGGCCGGGCTGCTGGCCGCCGCCCTGACCCTGCTGGTCCTGCCCGGCACCGCCTCGGCGACGGCCGCCGGCGACCCCGGGACCGCCACCGGGACCCCGGTGCGCATGACGCACCCGGACCAGGACCACGCCGGATCCGGACTCCAGCGCCAGGGCGCGGGATCTCTGTCGGCCGCCGCCCCGCTCGCCGTCAGCACGGGTCCGGCAGGCCTCGACGTCAGCGGCTACCAGGGCAACGTCGACTGGACGTCCGTCAAGAACAAGGGCGCCGCCTTCGCCTACGTCAAGGCCACCGAAGGCACCACCTACACCAGCCCCTACTACTCCCAGCAGTACAACGGCGCGTTCAACGCCGGACTGATCCGCGGTGCTTACCACTTCGCGCTGCCCGGCAATTCGAGCGGTGCCGCGCAGGCGGACTGGTTCGTCAGCCACGGCGGCGGCTGGACCGCCGACGGCAAGACGCTGCCGCCCGCGCTGGACATCGAGTACAACCCCTACGGAGCCACCTGCTACGGGCTGAGCCAGAGCGCGATGGTCTCCTGGATCCGGGACTTCAGCAACCAGGTGCGCACCAAGGTCGGGCGCTACCCGACGATCTACACCACCACCGACTGGTGGACCACCTGCACCGGCAACAACAGCAGCTTCGGGGCCACCAACCCGCTGTGGATCGCCCGTTACGCCGGCAGCCCCGGCACACTGCCCGCCGGCTGGTCGGCCCAGACGATCTGGCAGTACGCCGACTCCGGAACCTTCCCCGGCGACCAGGACACCTTCAACGGCACCCTCACCGACCTCCAGGCCTTCGCCAAGGGAGGCGGCTACAACCCTCCACCGACGGCCAGTTGGCCCACGGTGAAGCAGGGGGCCTCCGGTGAGCGGGTCAAGACCGTCCAGTACCTGCTCAACGCGCAGGGTTCCGCGTTGACGGTGGACGGCGCGTTCGGGCCGGGGACCGACTCGGCGGTGCGTTCGTTCCAGTCCTCGCACGGCCTCGGCGTGGACGGCGTCGTCGGACCCGCCACCTGGCAGGCCCTCATCGTCACCGTACGGCAGGGTTCGTCGGGAGCCGCGGTCCAGGCGGTGCAGAGCCAGCTCAAGGCTCACGGCGCTTCGTTGACGGTCGACGGCGCGTTCGGGCCCGCGACCGACACCGCGGTGCGTTCCTTCCAGTCCTCGCACGGCCTCGCCGTGGACGGCATCGTCGGTTCCAACACCTGGCAGGCCCTGGTCGCCTGACCTTCGAGGCGTAGTCACCAGCAGTCACCAAAGGAGGAGACTTCCATGAACCCGGCACGACACCCCCACCGAAGCATCGACCGCCGCACCCTGTTCCGGAGCGCGGCGGGCGTGACGGCCGCGCTCGGCGTGGCGGCGGTCACCGGCGTCGCCACGGCCGGCACGGCCTCGGCCTACGGCTGGAGCCGTACCCTCCAGCAGGGCGCCTCCGGCTCCGACGTGGTGGAGCTGCAGATCCGCGTCGGCGGCTGGGCCGCCGGCAGTGCCTCCCAGACGTACGTCGCCTGGGACGGCTCCTTCGGCCCGGCCACGGCCGCCGCCGTCCAGCGCTTCCAGTCCGCCTACGGACTGGGCGCGGACGGCGTCGCCGGCCCGCAGACCCAGAGCGTCCTCAACAGCCTCGAGGCGAGCGACGGATCGACCGCCCACTTCGATTTCAGCGAGTTCTACTCCAAGGACGGCTCCGGCTTCAACAACGGCAAGGTCGCCGCCGCGACGGTCAAGGAGAACGTCCGCCGGCTGATGTACAAGCTGGAAGCGGTGCGCAAGAAGGCCGGCAACAGCCCGATCACGGTCAACTCCGGCTTCCGCAGCATCGCGCACAACGCCGCCTCGGGCGGCGCGTCCAACAGCATGCACCTCTACGGCGTCGCCGGTGACATCGTCGTCTCCGGCCACAGCACCCTGCAGACCTACCGGATCGCCGAGACCTGCGGCTTCTCCGGCCTCGAGGCGTACACGAACTCGTGGCAGCACTGCGACAGCCGCGTCCAGTACCCCTCGTACGGCTCCGGCTCGTGGTGGTGGGAGAGCGGCGTGGCGTGACCCGCCCGCTCCGGCGCAACCGGCCCGTCCGCGCCGTCATGGCACGGACGGGCCCGTCCGGTCGTGACCGGTGTGCGGTGAGCCGCCCATCATGCGCAGCATGGACGGCCCGCCGGTCCGCCAGAACCGCGCCAGAAGCAGCGCGGCGAGGACGAGGAAGGCGATGTTGAGCCAGGTGGTGTAGTTCCATCGAATGCCTTCCATGGGCAGCCTCGCGTCGGCCTGGTCGGGGATCAGACCGAGGCCGCCGAAGACGAATTCCACGACGTAGCCAGCGACGACCATCGCGAGGTAGAAGGTTCCCAGCAGGAAGGCGGCCATCCGGGCGCCGTAGTACTTCCGGTAGATGTTGAGGATCGGCAGGATCAGCAGGTCGGCGAAGATGAACGCCACCACGCCGCCGAAGCTGATGCCTCCCTTCCACAGCACCACCGCCAGCGGCACGTTGCCGATCGAGCACACGAACGAGGCGATCGCCACCAGCGGGCCGATGACGGGGCCCCACAGCTTGGCGGCGAGCGGGTGGCCGTCGAAGAAGAAGGTGCGCCAGAACGAGTCCGGGACCCAGGCGGCGACGGCACCGGCGATCAGCAAACCGACCACCAGGTCGCGCAGGATCGCCGCCCATTCCATGACGAAGACGTGACTGACGGCGGTGAAGCCCTCGCGGGAGACCAGACGCCGGGTGAAGGAGCCTTCGCGTCGCACGGACATGTCCATCGCCGCGTGGCCCTCCATCGACCCGGCCAGGCCCCGTTCGGCCTGTTCGCGGGCCTGGCGCAGCAGCCTCTCGCGCAGGAGCAGCCGGAAGAGGACGGCCAGCAGGACGATCATGACGGGGCCGCCGGTGAACTCGGCGGCGGTGAACTGCCAGCCCATGAGCAGCGCGAGGATGACGCCGAGCTCGACGACGAGGTTGGTGGAGGCGATCTCGAAGGCCATCGCCGCGGTGAAGTCGGCGCCCTTGCGGAACAGGGAGCGGGCCAGCGCCACGGCGGCGTAGGAGCAGGACGAGGACGCCACGCCCAGTCCGGCGGCGACGGCGAGGGTGCGGGGACGGTCGTCGCCGAGCAGTGCGACGACGGTGGACTTGCGGACCACGGCCTGGACGACCGCGGACAGGGCGAAGCCCAGGATCAGCGCCCAGGTGATCTCCCAGGTCATGGATCCGGTGATCGACAGTGCGTGGAGTACGGCGTGCATCTGTGCAGCCTTCCCCGCACGGCCCGGCCCGCGGCCGAGGGACACGCCCGCCGCCGGGGTCGGGACGGCGGGGGCCGGACTACGAAGCCTTCGTCACCGAAGTGTCACCGGAGGTGGACGCTGACGGCATAGCCGCCGCCGTCGTACGGGTCGGCGTCCCAGGTGGCGAAGCGGTCGACGAGGGTGAGGCCGGCCGCGGCGCAGCAGTCGTCGTACTCGGCCAGCGTGATGCCGGGCGGCACGGGCAGGTGGGCTTCGTCCAGGCCGAAGCCGGCGACCAGCAGTCCGCCTGGGCGCAGGGCGGCGGTCAGGCGCTCGATCACAGCGGCCTCGGTGCCGGCGGCGAGCAGCGGGAAGATGTTGCCCGCGGCGACCACGAGATCGAAGTCGGCCGTGATGCCGAGCGGGTCGGGCTCGAACGCGGCCAGATCGGCCTGGAACCAGGGCAGCTCCGGCGCCTGCTTGCGCGCCATCGCCAGCATCGACGCGTCGAGATCCACCCCGACGCAGTCGTACCCCAGCTCCGCGAGCCGGATCATGACCCGTCCGGTACCGCATCCGGCGTCCAGCACCCGTGCCCCGGCGGGCACGAGAGCGGCACAGAACCGCGCCTCACCGTGCACGTCCTTCCCGCTCCGGGCCAGAGCCGCGAACCGCGCGGCGTAGTCCTCACCGGACGTCTCCCCGGTCAGTTCCCTCCAACGGCTCATGCGGCCCACTATAGGTCGGCCGTGCGCCGCTCGAAGAGGCGACCGACCGGGGCGTACCACCCAGCGGATGCCACGGCCGATCCTCGCGCTCAGGCGTAGACGCCCAGCTCGTACAGCGAGTACCCCCAACCGGTGCCGCGTTGCGTGCAGTTGACGCGTACGTACCGGGCGGTCCCGTTGAGGTCGAAGTCGTCCACGCCGCCGTTGCCGTCCGTGACCTGGCGCAGGGTCTGCCAGTTCTGGCCGTCGTTGGACGTCTGGATGGTGTAGGCCTTGGCGTAGGCGGTCTCCCAGACCAGTTGGACGTGCCGGAAGGAGGTGGGGGCGCCCAGGTCGACCTGGATCCACTGCGGGTCGCTCCAGTCGCTCGCCCAGCGGGTGTCCGGGCGGCCGTCGACGGCGTTGGCGGCCGTGCAGGGGCAGTCCCCGCCGGACGGCTGGAACGAGGAGGCGGTGGCGGTCTTGCGCAGGGCGACGTTCGTGCCGTCGATCATCGGTGGGATCACCCTGATCGAGCGCGACTGGACGCCGACGTTTCCGTGGCCGTCGGTCGCCTTGACGTAGATCTTCCAGACGCCGGGGCGATCGGGTGCGGTGAACTTCAGCCTGCCCGCACCCTCACTGGTGGAGCGCAGGGAGTTCAGCTGCCCGCTGCCGTCGAGGTACATGCTGTTGTCCAGGACCTCGTACGTGACCGGGTCGCCGTCGGGGTCGGTGGCCTGGACGTCGAGCGTCAGGTCCCGCCCGGCCTCGACCGCGCCCGGGTTGCCCACGACGCCGATCTCGGACAGCACGGGTGGGGTGTTGTCGTGGGAGGTGTCGCCTCCGTAGGCCTTCTTCACCGCGTAGTAGGACAGCCGCTTCTGTCCGGCGGGCAGCAGGTTGAACCAGATGCCGCCGAAGTCGTACTCCGTGCCGTAGTGGAACAGCGTGGCGCCGAGCGCGACCCCGTTGTGGCCGGTGACGCAGTTCCACGCCTTCGTGTAGCCCGCCGCCTTGGCCTGGTCGCTGGGCTCCGCCGGGACCCCGTTGGCGTCGTTCGGCACCTCCCACTCGCCGGCCGGGCCGGACTCGGTCACGATGTACGGCTTGTCGTAGCCGCCCTGTTGCCAGGCGGACCTGATGTCGCAGACACCGTTGTAGGAGTTGACGGCGTACAGGTCGAGGTCGGGCGCGTTGCGCTTGAAGTAGGCCCAGGCGCCGGCCCATGCGTCGGTGGAGGTGACCGGGTGGTCGGGGTCGATGCCGTGGATCCTGCGGGCGACCTCGTTGACGAAGCTCGTGTACGCGTCGCGCTGGCGTTCCAGCTGGTCACCGCCGTAGCAGTTCTGCAGGCCGAGGACCGACTCGTTGCCCACGTCCCACATGAGCACGCCCGCGTTGTCCTTGTAGGTCCGTACCCAGTTCGTGAACTCGTTGAGCATGTTGTTCTTGTACGTGGTGTCGGTGACATAGTCGACGCAGCCGCCGCTGCCCGGACCGCCGCCGGGCTGGAGCCAGAATCCGGCGACGACCTTGATGCCGTGCGCGGCCGCGGAGTCGAACAGCGGCTTGCTGCTCGCGTCCGTGCCCCAGGTGCGGATGGTGTTGACGCCCATGGACCTCAGGTCCGGCAGATAGGTGTCGGCGGAGGCGGCGGACGGGCCCCAGGTCAGGCCCTTGATCTGGTACGGCTTCCCGTCCACGGTGAGCTGCCAGTTGCCCTTGGCTCCGGTCACCTTGACGACGCTGCCGGCCGCGTGGGCCTGCGTGGCGGGCACGGCGGTGAGGGCGCCGAGGGTGAGGAGGCCCGCGGTGAGCGGTGCGGTCAGACGGCGGACGCGACTTCGTGACATGGGGGTCTCCGATGCGCGGGAGGTGGGGGGAGGTCGGGTGGCCCGGCCGTGTGGGGGGCCGGCCGGGCCACCCTGCTTCGGGGTGGCGCCGTTCAGGGTGCGGTTCAGGGAAGCCGGTAGTCCCCGTTCAGCGCGGCTCCCGCCTCGGGGTGCGTCTCGTCGTAGCCGCGTGCGTCGCACTGGAGGCCGCCGACGATGCAGTGGCCGACCATGGCCGACAACGTGGGCGCGTCCCAGGCGTTGAAGAAGTCGTAGTGGTAGGACCAGGCGGCCCCACTGGCCAGCCTCACCCGGGACATGTCGCCGTTGACCGGGAACGCCATCTTGAACTCGATCATCGGCAGCGCGACCGGGTGGTCGACCGGGCACATGTTGTCGTTGGTGCCGGGCTTGACCACCGGGTAGGCCATGTGGCTGCGGTGGTCAGGGGTGTCGAGGTACTTGCCGTCCCAGCAACTGGGTGCCTGGAAGCGGATGTTGAGCTGTACGTCGGGCCTGTTGGGACAGCTGGCCGGAAAGTCGACGTTGAAGTAGCTGTCGCCGCATTCCCAACCCTCGACGAAACCAGGGCTGTTGCGGAACTCCTGAGCGCTCTGCAACGGGTTTCCCACCACGAAGCGCAGCCCCTTGGGGAAGGGCCGCACGCTGGTGTAGTCGGTGACTCCCGCCTTGTAGTAGATCGTCTGCGGGCCGACCGGCAGCACCGCCTTGTCGCCGTTGTAGACGGTCGGCACCCAGTAGCCCGACCGGTCGCCGGGCGCCTTGCAGGCGGTGCCGCCCGCGTCCAGTGACGCGGCGGTGCTGTACGCGTCGGTCGTGGTGTTGCCCATGAAGGTGTGGTCGTGCGACGTGCCCGGCTGCTGCGGATAGACGATGGGGTCGTCGGGCCTGGTGCGGGTGACGGAGCAGTTGGCCTGGAACTCGTGGAAGTAGCGGTGGGGCGGGTTCGCGGTGGACGGGGTGACGCCGGTGACCGGCGGGATCGCCGGAATGTAGCCGTCGCCGTTCGCGTCCTCGGCCGAGAAAGCGGTCGACGCGGCCATGACGTGCCCGGAGTGGCCGGCCGCGAACGACGTCGCCGCCTCGCTGCCGGGGGCGGGCGGCCCGGCACTGGTGGCGACGCCGGCCACACCGAGCGACGTCATCAGCAGGGCTCCGGCGATCAGCATTCCTGACAGGGCTTTCGATCTCCGTGGCATGGAGACCTCCTGAACGCAGGGGGTGAGAGGTGGGGGGTGAAGAAGGGCGAGCGGGCACGGCCTGACGGGATGTCACGAACGTCGTCAGCGGCGGGCAAGCGCTCTCCTGCCCTGGGAGTGTTGAGTGCTTGACGCGCGGGTGTCAAGGCATGCCGCAGAAGGATCAGCGCCGCCCCGCCCGTCCTCATTTCCTGAACACCACCCCACCTGCGGCGGGCACCCGTCCCGTCAACGCTTGAAAAGATTCCCGCGTCCG
This sequence comes from Streptomyces sp. NPDC091412, assembly GCF_044756885.1. Lineage (NCBI taxonomy): Bacteria > Bacillati > Actinomycetota > Actinomycetes > Kitasatosporales > Streptomycetaceae > Streptomyces > Streptomyces sp. NPDC091412. Next base: position 522,233 of record NZ_JBIVTV010000005.1, read on the forward strand.
GGGGCTTGCCGACCCCTCTGCCTCATCAGTTAAATCAAGATGTGAACTAAGCCGTGCAGGCTTGCAGTTGAGCTTTCGCACGCCGTGACACAGCCCCGCCCTCCTCGCGAACACTCACCCCCCATCGCATCCGCAGGGACCCGTATGAGACTCAGATCCCTGGGTGTCGCGCTCGCCGCAGCGGCAGCGCTCATCGCCCTTCCCGCCACCCAGTCGCCGGTCGCCGCGGCGGCCGGGACTCCGCTGCCCCAGGGCAGGACCGCCGCGTCGCCGTCCGGTCAGAGCGCCGGCGTCGCGGCCGCCTGCGGCACCGGCAACGCCGCCCTGGGCAGGCCCGCGTCGGCCTCCTCCACCGAGAACGCGGGCACCCCGGCCTCCGCCGCCTTCGACGGAGACCCCGGCACCCGCTGGTCCAGCGCCTTCTCGGACCCGCAGTGGGTTCAGGTCGACCTCGGCTCGGTCCAGAACCTGTGCAAGGTGGACCTGACCTGGGAGACCGCCTACGCCAAGGAGTTCCAGATCCAGGCCTCTGCCAACGGCCAGAGCTGGACCACGCTGAAGAGCGTCACCGGCGCGACCGGCGGCACCGCCTCCTACGACGTCAGCGGCTCGGGCCGCTACCTGCGCGTCTACGGAACGGTCCGCTCGACCGGCTACGGCTACTCGCTCTGGGAGGTCGCCGTCCACACCGAGTCGTCCGGCGGCGGCACCCCGCCCGTCCAGGGCGGCGGCGACCTGGGGCCGAACGTCATCGTCGTCGACCCCTCCACCCCCAACCTCCAGCAGAAGTTCGACCAGGTCTTCGCCCAGCAGGAGTCCAACCAGTTCGGCTCCGGCCGCTACCAGTTCCTGCTCAAGCCGGGCACCTACAACGGGATCAACGCCCAGATCGGCTTCTACACCTCGATCTCCGGGCTTGGCCTCAACCCCGACGACACCCAGATCAACGGTGACGTCACCGTCGACGCGGGCTGGTTCAACGGCAACGCCACGCAGAACTTCTGGCGTTCCGCCGAGAACCTCGCCATCAGGCCGTCGCACGGCGACGACCGGTGGGCCGTCGCCCAGGCGGCGCCGTTCCGCCGCATCCACGTCCAGGGCGGCCTCAACCTCGCCCCGAACGGATACGGCTGGGCCTCCGGCGGGTACATCGCCGACTCGAAGATCGACGGCACCGTCGGCCCGTACTCCCAGCAGCAGTGGTACACCCGCGACAGCTCGGTGGGCGGCTGGACCAACGGCGTGTGGAACATGACGTTCACCGGAGTGCAGGGCGCGCCGGCGACCGACTTCGCGACCGGCTCGTACACCACGCTCGACACCACGCCGGTCTCGCGCGAGAAGCCGTTCCTCTACCTCGACGGCAGCACCTACAAGGTCTTCGTACCCGCCAAGCGCACCAACGCACGCGGTGTGTCCTGGCCGGCCAACGCGGGCACCTCCCTGCCGCTCGACCAGTTCTACGTGGTCAAGCCGGGCGCCACCGCCGCCACCATCAACCAGGCACTGTCCCAGGGCCTCAACCTCCTGTTCACGCCCGGCGTCTACCACCTCGACCGGACCATCGACGTCACCCGCGCGAACACCGTGGTGCTCGGACTGGGCCTTGCCACCCTCGTGCCCGACAACGGCGTCGACGCGATGCACGTCGCCGACGTCGACGGCGTCCGGCTCGCCGGATTCCTGATCGACGCGGGCACCGTCAACTCGGACAGCCTCCTGCGGGTCGGCCAGCCCGGCTCCTCCGCCGACCACTCCGCCAACCCGACCACGGTGCAGGACGTGTTCGTCCGCATCGGCGGCGCGGGCCCCGGCCTCGCGACCAACTCGGTCGTCGTCAACAGCAACAACGTCGTCATCGACCACACCTGGCTGTGGCGCGCCGACCACGGCAGCGGCGTCGGCTGGAACACCAACCGGGCCGACTACGGCTTGTGGGTCAACGGCAACGACGTCCTCGCCACGGGCCTGTTCGTCGAGCACTACAACAAGTACGACGTGTACTGGAACGGAGAGCGCGGCCGGACGATCTTCTTCCAGAACGAAAAGGCCTACGACGTCCCGAACGCCGCCGCCATCACCCACGACGGCATCGTCGGCTACGCGGCCTACAAGGTCGCCGACACGGTCAACACGCACGAGGCCTGGGGGCTGGGCAGCTACTGCAACTTCACGGCCGACCCGACGATCGTCCAGGCGCACGGGTTCCAGGTGCCGGTCAAGTCCGGCGTCAAGCTGCACGACATCCTGGTGATCTCCCTGGGCGGGCAGGGGCAGTACGCCCACGTCGTCAACAACACGGGCGCGCCCACCTCGGGAACGAGCACGGTGCCGTCCAAGGTGGTCCAGTTCCCCTGACCGGGGACGGATGACCGGTTCGAACCGGCGTAAGCCTGCGGCGAGTCACCCACCGGTGGCTCGCCGCTCGCTTCAGCGGGAACCGGGTTGCATTTCCGGGGAAGTCGGCAAATCCGGGTGAACGGGTGCCCGGAACGGGCATTCTGGTGTCGACCACCTGTCCCGCCACGCCGATCGCCCCGCGCGGTCCGGGAGTTGCGTATGCCGGAGAACGTGCCACCGCCGCCGGTAACCCCGGACCCCGCCCCCGGGCCCGATCCGTCCGGCGGATCACCCTCCGCTTCCCCGCGCCGAGTTGCGCGATGGCGCCGCTATCTCCCACTGGGCGACGGCAACTTCACCGCCACCGCGATCATCGCGCCGGTGCTGGTCGCGGTCGTCGTCCTGGCCGTCACCAACGGCTTCGGCTGGATCGGCGACCAGTTCAAGGACGACAAGCCGGACCTGTACGTGACCGGGTCCCGGTCCCCGAGGGCCGCCGTCTCCGAACGGCCGACGCCGTCGGACCCCGCCACCCCGTCGGAGGACTCCCCGGCACCGGCCTCCCCGGCCGCCTCCCCATCGGAACCCGCGGCCCCGTCGCCGTCCCCGGCGGCGGAACAGCCGGCGGACCAGTCCGCGGCCGAGGAACAGGGCATCAACTCCCTCCGGGACTCCTACACCTGCCCCTGGCAGGCCTATGTGGTGAACAGGCCGTCCGGCGCGTTCACCGGTCCGCCCGCACTGGCGGACGGCTCCCCCGACCCCGCCGTCATCGACGACACGGCGGGAGACCCCGGCAACACCCATCTCGTGATCGACGTGCAGCCGCCCGACACCCGGCCGCTGCTCGTCAAGGAGCTACGGATCAAGGTGCTCCGGCGCGCACCGGCCCCCTCGCCCGACCGGGCCACGCTGGTCGGCCTGGACAGCGGGGAGTGCGGCACCTCTCCGATCACCGTGAAGGCCGCCGCCGACCTCGACGGGAACGCGGACTTCGCGACCGTGCGCTACTCGGGAGGGCCGTCCCTCCCGCAGGAGATCACCGGCGGCCGGACCCTGAGCATCGCCCTCACCGTGTCGACCCGGAGCGCCGACTGCGTCTGGGTGCCGGAGCTCGTCTGGGCCAAGGACGGCGAGGTGAGGACGACCGAGTTCCGCATCGGCGGCAGGGACTTCCACACCGTGGCGACCGGCGGACTGCCGCGGCTGGCCTGGAAGCAGGACCTCAACACCCGGCAGTGGTCGGTGACCGTCTTCGACGAGTCGATCCTGCGCTGAGCCCGCGCACGTGGCTACGAACCGGCCGCGCCCGCCACGGCGTCCTCGCGGCGGGCCACCACCACACCGACGACCCCGACGACCAGCAGCACGGCGACGGTGCCGAGGGTGAAGGCCTCGAACGAGGCACGGGAGACACCCCAGACGTCGTGGAAGACGTAGTCGATGCCGAAGAGGTGTTCCAGGACTCCGGGGAAGAGCGCCGACCACGACCCGATCAGGATCCAGGCGTAGACGAGCGCCGCGCAGAGCAGGAAGCCGCGGCTGCCGAAGGGGACGCTGTAGGGCCGCGGGACGTCCGGCCGGCGGATCCGCAGCAGGACCAGTGCGGGAATGACGATCAGGTAGGACAGCAGCAGGGTGGTGACCGCGACGGTGAGCACCACCGCGAACACGTCGGCCGCGTCGCCGTTCGCGAGCCGCATGGCGGCGAGCATGAACACCGTGGCCACGGCTCCCGAGAGCAGATTGGTGCGCACCGGCGTACCGAGCCGCGGGTGGAAGGCGCCGAGGGCGCGGGTGAAGAAGCCCCCGTCGGCGGCGGCCATGGCCTGCATGCGGTCGCTGACGATCATCCAGGCGCTGCCCTGGGTGAGCAGGGCGAAGACGAACATGACGGCGGTGAGCTTCAGCAGGGGGCCGGCCGCTCCGCCGTAGACGCCGAAGACGAGGCGGGCGCCCTCCATGAAGCCGCCGATGCCGGTGACCTGCTGCTTGGGTACGACGGCCAGGAGGGCGAGCACCGGCAGCAGATAGCAGCCGGCGGCGACGGCCGCGGAGCGTCCGAGTGCGGCGGGCACGTCCCGCTGGGGGTCGTGCATCTCCTCACCGGCGGCGTTGGGTGCTTCGAAGCCGACGTAGGCGAACAGCAGGATCGGCACCAGGGCGAGGAAGCCGGCGGTCGTCGGGGTGAAGCGGGTGTCGGTCAGGCCCTGGAAGCCGTGCCGCGCTCCGTAGAGCACCGCCGTGAGGGTGAACACGGTGAGGGCCAGGACCTTCGCCGCCGCGCCCGCGGTGGTGATCCATTTGCCGCGGCGCAGGGAGACGACGGCCGTGAGGATGGCGATCCAGACGAACAGCAGCTTGAAGGTGTAGTCGGCCACCGTGCCCGAGCCCAGGTGGAAGACGAAGCCGTCCCAGGTCTGCGCGGCGAGGAAGACCAGTGAACCGCCCAGCCAGACGGGGTTGGTGACCCAGTAGAACAGGGTCGTGAGCGCGGCCGCCGGACGGCCGAGGGCGAGCTTGACCCATACGTACGGGCCGCCTTCCTGGGGGAACGCGGCGCCGGTCTCGGCGAACAGCAGGGCGTAGGGGACGAGGAAGAAGAGGGCCATGACCGCCGTCCAGGTGGCGGCCTCGCCGCCGCCGGTGGCGATCTGCCCGACGGTGTCGAAGGAGATCACCGCGGCGATCGCCATGGCGGTGATGTCGAAGCGCTTGAGACTGCGCTGCAGGGCTCCGGCCGCGGGCTGGGTGTCGCGTGGTTCGGTCGTCGAGAGGCGGGAGGACACGGGCAGTTCCTAGGAGGGAGAGGAGTAACTGCGAGGGGGCGCGTGCGGGCGCCGTGACGGCGTGGAGTCCGTGTCGGGTGGTGCTGGGCGAGGAGGCCCGGTCGCGGGCCGGGCCTCCCCTCTGGGCGTCAGGCGGCGCGGATCTCGCCGGTGGGCCCGGTGCGCTCCAGGACGCCGCGCAGCGCGGAGGCCGCTTCCTTGGCCTCGGCCTCGGTCATGATGAGCGGCGGGGACAGCACCAGGCTGTGTGCGGAGTCGCGCACGATCACGCCGGTCTCACGGCGGATCACGTCGTGGGGCATCCGGTGCGGGTCGAGGGGCAGGGGCGCGCGGGTGGCGCGGTCCTGGACGAGTTCGACGGCGAGCATCATGCCGACCGAGCGGATTTCGCCGACGATCGGCAACTCTCCCAGCTGCGCCTCGAGTTCGGCGTGGAGGAAGGCGCCGAGACTCGTCGCGCGGGCGAGGAGGCCCTCCTTCTCGATGATGTCGAGGTTGGCGGTGGCGACCGCGGTGGCGACGGGATGCCCGTTGTAGGTGTAGCCCATGGGGAAGCCGTGGTCGCGCAGCAGGACCTCGGCGACGTGGTCGCCGACCAGGAGGGCGCCGAGCGGGACGTAGCCGGAGGTGATGCCCTTGGCGGTGACGATGATGTCCGGGGTGACGCCGAAGTACTGGGCGGCGAACCACTCGCCGACGCGTCCGTAGGCGGTGACCACCTCGTCGAAGATCAACAGGATGCCGTGCCGGTCGAGGACGTCGCGCACCCGGGGCCAGTAGTCGGCCGGCGGGACGAGCATGCCGCCGACGCCCATGATGGGTTCGCCGATCATCGCGGCGATGTTCCGCGGGCCGATCTCCGCGATGCGCTCCTCCAGTTCGCGGATGAGGAAGTCGGTGACCTGCTCGGGGCTCAGCGGCTGGTCCCCGTAGAGCTCGGAGCGGTACGGCCACGGGGGCGTGAGGTGGGAGACGTGCGGCATCATCGGGGCGAAGCCCTCGTGGTAGACGGGGAAGCCGGTGGCCGAACCGCCGCCGTAGCCGATGCCGTGGTAGGCCTTGCTGCGCGCCAGGATCCAGGTCCGCCCGCTCTCCCCGCGCCGGTGGTGGTAGTAGCGGGCCATCTTGATGGCCGCCTCGTTGCCCTCGGAGCCGCCCGAGGTGAAGTAGACGTGGTTCAGGGGGTCGGGGGCGAGGGAGGCGAGGCGCGCGGCGAGTTCGATCGCGCGCTCGTTGGAGAACTCCCAGAAGCTGGTGAAGTACTCCAGCTTCTTCATCTGCTCGTGGGCGACGTCGGCGAGGTCCGTGCGGCCGTGGCCGACCTGGGCGAGCCAGAGGCCGCCGGTGGCGTCGAGGTAGCTACGGCCCTCGGAGTCGGTGAGGCGGCAGCCTGAGCCGGAGGTCATGACGACGCGCTCGGTGGCGGTGCCCGGCAGGTAGGGGTGGATGATGTGCGCTCGGTCCAGCTGGATGAGGTCCGCGGCGTTGCGGGTCATGAGGGGTGCGTCCTTTGTTCGGTGCCGGTGGTGGGTGTGGTGGCCGGGCGGCCCGGTGTCGCCGGCGCGGTCAGCCGTAGGCGATCCAGGTCGTCTTCAGGCCGGTGTACTTGTCGAAGGAGTGCAGGGAGAGGTCACGGCCGTGGCCGGACTGCTTGAACCCGCCGAAGGGGGTGAACGGGCTGAGCGCGTCGACGGTGTTGACCGAGACGGTGCCCGCCTGGAGGGCGTCGGCGACGCGGTGGGCCCGGCCGAGGTCCCGGGTCCACACGGACGCGGCCAGTCCGTAGGCGGAGTCGTTCGCGAGGCGGACCGCCTCGTCCTCGTCGTGGAAGGGCAGCACGGTCAGCACGGGGCCGAACAGTTCCTCCCGGACGAGCGGGGCGTCGGGTCCGAGGCCGGTGACGACGGTGGGGTCGAGGTAGGCGCCGTCGCGGTCGGGGCGCGTGCCGCCGCACACGAGCGTGCCGCCCGATGACCGCAGGGCTTCGAGGACGCGTTCCGCCTGGGCCTCGTCGACGAGCGGGCCGAGACGGGTCGCGGGGTCGAGCGGGTCGCCCGGCAGCCAGCCGCGGGCGTGTTCGGCGACCCTGGCCGTGAACTCCTCGGCGACGGAGGCCTCGACCAGCAGACGGGTGTTGGCGGAGCACACCTGGCCCGAGTTGTAGACGAAGCCCCAGGCGGCGCGTTCCGCGGCGGCCTCCAGGTCGGCGTCGGCGAAGACCACGTTGGGGCTCTTGCCGCCTGCCTCGGGCCACACCTGCTTCATGTTCGACTCGGCCGAGTAGGCGAGGAACCGCCTGGCCACGGCGGTGGAGCCGGTGAAGACCAGGGTGTCCACGTCCGGGTGGAGACCGAGAGCACGCCCGGTCGTCTCCCCCGGGCCGGGCACGACGTTCAGTACGCCGTCGGGAAGGCCGGCCCGCGAGGCGAGTTCGGCCAGCAGCAGCGCCGACAGCGGGGACTGCTCGGCCGGCTTCAGCACGACGCTGTTGCCCGCGGCCAGGGCGGGCGCCAGCTTCCAACTCGCGATGTCGAGGGGGAAGTTCCAGGGCACCACCGCGCCCACGACGCCCAGCGGGGCGCGGCGCACGAGGGCGAGGCTGCCGGGCGGGGCCGGGGCGACCTCGTCGTAGAGCTTGTCGACGGCCTCGGCGTACCAGGCGAAGACACCGGCCGCGCCGGGCACGTCGGTGCCGTGGGACTCCGCGATGGGCTTGCCCATGTCGAGGGTGTCGCAGAGGGCGAGTTCCTCGCTGTTCTCCTCGATGAGGCGGGCGAGGGCGAGCAGGACCCGCTTGCGCTCGGCGGGTGCGGTACGCGACCAGCGGCCGTCCTCGAAGGAGGTGCGCGCCGCGGTCACGGCCCGGTCGACGTCGGCGGCCGAGCCGACCGCCACATGGGCGGTGGTCTTGCCGGTCGCGGGGTTCACGGTCGGGATCCACTGGTCGTCGGCGGGGTCGCTCCACGCTCCGTCGATGAACAGGCGCGTGCGTGGCGTGAGGTCGGCGGCGCGCTGCCGCCAGTGGGCGTACGTCTGCATGCTGTGGCCTTCGATTGCGTCGTGGGACGTGGGCGAACCGGTGCCCGTTCGGACCGGGTGTGGCCCGGGCCGTCTCGATCGGGTGTGGCCCGGCCCCTTTCAGGGGCCGTCCGGAAACGGCGGGCGCGACGGGGCGGGCGGCTCGGCAGCGCGTGCCTGCGCCGGTTTCTTTGAGTCGAGATTCAAACAATAGGTGCACCGGCCGTCAATGCTTCTGGCTGAAACTTCTTGCGAAGACTGAGACGGGTATCAGAGAATTGGCCACCATGGGGAAAGCCGGTAGACCACGCAACCAGACGGCACGCAGGCAGGCCCTCGTCTCCGCCGCGGGACGGGCCATCGCGGAGCGCGGCCTCGAGGGCCTGCGCATCAAGGACATCGCGGACGCGGCGGGCGTCTCGCAGGGCTCGGTCCTGTACTACTACCCCGAGCTCGACGACCTCGTACTGGAGGTGCACCGGGGCGCGGTCGAGAGCTACCTGTCCTCGCGGCAGCGGGCCTACGACGAGGCACCCGCCGAGGATCCGGCGGCACGGCTGCGGGCCCTGCTGCACAGCGGTCTGCCGAGCATGACGGAGGATCCGGTCCACGGGCTGCTGTACGAGCTGCACCGGCGCGCCGGCCGCAGCCCGGGCCACGCCGAGCTGATGACCTCCCTCTTCGCCCGGGAGGTCGCTCTCTACACGACCGCCCTCGAGGTCGGCGCCGCGACCGGTGTGTTCTCCCTCGCCGCGTCCGCGCACGATCTGGCGCACGGGCTGGTGGCCCTGGAGGACGGCTACGGTCTGCACATCGTCAGCCGCAACGCGGCTCTGCGGCCCGACAGGGCCCGTGAGCTGATTCTGGCCCATGCCCGGGCGGTGACGGGCTGCGCCGGTCTGTAGGGCTCGGCGGGCACCGCCCGGGTCCGTCCCCGGTGAGCGGCTGCCGGCTCAGACCTCGGTGGACCGGGCGGCGGCGATCTCCCGCAGCAGGTCCATCACCGCTCGGGCGCGGGCGGTCTGGGTCACGCCCTCCAGGGAGGCGATCCTGACTTCGAGCGGGGAGGCGTCCCGGAGCTGGAGTTCCGCGATCTCGCCGCCGCCGTAGGTCTGGCTGGTCGCCGGGCGCTGGTTGAGCACGGAGTAGCCGAGTCCCCGGGCCACCAGGGAGCGCACGGTCTCGTAGCTCCGGGTGCGGTAGCGGACGTCGGGCGCGGTGCCGGTGGCGGCCACCAGCGCGCGGAAGTAGTCGCGGCTGTGGGGAAGGTCCAGCAGGACGAGCGGTTCCGTGGACAGTTCGGCCAGCTCCACACTGCCCTGGCCGGCCAGCGGGTGATCGGCCGGGACGATGACGTAGGCCGGGGCGCGGGCGATCGTCTCGCTGCGCAGGTCCGGCTCGGCCGACAGACCGAGGTGGTAGGTGAGGGCGAAGTCGATGCGCCCCGCCGCCAGGGCGTGGACGAGCTGGTCCGTCTCCGCCTCCACCACGTCGATCTCGATGCCCGGATAGCGTCCGGTGCACTCGCTGAACAGGTGGGGCAGGTAGTAGGGGGCCAGGGTCACGAAGCAGCCGACGGTCACCGGCCCGGAGATGGTCTCGCCCTCTCCCCGGGCCTCCCGTTCGACCTCGCGGGCGCGGGCCAGCAGATCCCGCGCCTGCTGCTGGAGCCGCTCCCCGGCGGGTGTGAGGGTCAGCCCCCGGCCCCGCCGGCGGATGAACAGCTGCGCCTGGAGGTCGCGTTCCAGGTTGTGGATGGCCGCGGACACGGCGGACTGCGCGATGTGCAGCTCCGCCGACGCCTCCGTCATCGAACCGCGCTCGGCGGCGACGAGGAAGTAGCGGAGCTGAACGAGCGTGAAACCCACTGGTGCCGTCATACGTGACCCTTGCGCCGGCCGATCCGTGTCGCAGTCGACCTTATGCGGCACCGCCCGGCGCACCTCGGCGGCCGCCGCTTCGGGCACGTTCTCGGGGGCGTTCTCGGACATGCCCTCGGGGCGCAGCAGGGCGGAACCGGCGGTCTCCCGCAGGAAGGGCGGCCACGAGACCGGCGACGGCGAACACCATCAGGTACAGGCCGGGCACCAGGGTGCTGCCGGTCGCGGAGATGAGGTGTGCCGGGGGCCTGGGGTCGGGGGCATCGGTGTCCTCCGGGTCGTCGGGGATCGAAGGGGCCGGTGAACGGCACGCCGGGCGTCGTGGGAAGGCGGTCCGGGGCGAGCGGACCGTGCGGCGGCCGGCGGGCGAAGGCCACCGCGCCGGCCGCCACGCCGAGGGTGTCGGCGGGGCGCCGCATGGCCGCGGGCAGCCGCCGGCGGTCGCGGTGGACCCCGTCGAACCGGCCGAGGCTGACCGCCGCCGGACCGGCGCCGGGCGGAACGTCTCCCGGGTGCTTCCACGGCACGCGACCGGTCCGCGCGGCCCTGGCGGCGGCCGCCCACGTCACGCCGCCGCTCCCCCGGCCGGTGCGCTCCGGTCCACGCCGGTCCAGGCCAGTGCGATCGCCCCGTCGAGCAGGGCCCGCCGCGCCGCCGCGCCCACGCAGTACGCGGCGAACTCGTGCTGGTGGTTGGTGGCGGGCAGGGATCCGATGCCGATGTAGGGGTGGATGGCCGGCACCACCTGCGAGACGTTGCCCATGTCGGTGGAGGCGCGGTTCATCCGCGCGGCCTGGCCGGGGGGCGCGAACTCCCGGCCCAGGGCGAGGGCGTTCGCACGGTAGTGCCCGAGGGCGGTCTCGTCCGTACGGAACTCCGCGTACGGCTTGCTCTCCGGCTCGATCCCCAGCTCGCAGCCGGTCGCGAGGGCACCGGCCTCGAAGGCCCGCATGACCCGCGGCTCCAGCTCGGCCAGTTCGGCGAGTGTCTCCGCCCGTACGTACCAACGGCCTGTCGACCGCTGCGGGATGGCGTTCGGGGCGTCCCCGGCGTGGGTCACCACACCGTGCACCCTGGCCGAGGCCGGCAGTTGCTGGCGCAGCAGGCCGATCGCGACCTGGGCCACGGTGAAGGCGTCGGCCGCGTTGACCCCGGCCTCCGGATAGGCCGCGGCGTGCGCGGACTTCCCGGTGTAGGAGATCCTGGAGTGGCTGACCGCGAACGGGCGGGCCTCGGCGACGTCGACCGGGGCAGGGTGCACCATCATCGCGAGGTCCACTCCGGCGAAGGCGCCCCGGTCGAGCATCTCGATCTTGCCGCCGCCGCCTTCCTCGGCCGGGGTGCCGTAGACCTCGACGGTGAGGCCGGCGTCGTCGGCGACGGCGGCCAGGCCGAGCGCGGCTCCCACCGAACTCGCGGCGATGAGGTTGTGCCCGCACGCGTGGCCGAGGCCCGGCAGCGCGTCGTACTCGGCGCACAGTGCGATCCGGACGGGCCCGCTGCCGAACCGGGCGAGGAACGCCGTCTCCAGACCCAGGTAGGACGAGGTGACGTCGAATCCGGCGCGGTCCAGCAGGTCCGGTACGGCGGCGGCGGCCCGGTGTTCCTCCCAGGCGGTCTCCGGGTCGGCGTGCAGCCGCTCGGAGAGGCCGATCAGCTCCTCGGCCCGGCGGTCGACCGCCTGCCGGGCCGCCTCCTTCAGCGCGCTCGTCACAGGTCGCCCGGGACGCCGTAGGAAGGAGCGGCGGCGGGGTCGAGGCCGCGCCGCACGTAGTCGTCCCGCTGCGGCAGCCAGACGTCGAGGAGTTCGCCGAGCCGGTCCACGGGATCCTCGGCCCAGTCCACCCGCAGGTCGGTCACCCGCCAGTCCACGTCCGCGACGACCGCCAGGCCCGCGGAGTACACCGGCCCCTCCTCGCCGCCGGCCGCGACGGCGGCCTTCAGGGCGGTGAGCAGACGCTCCTCGAGCTGACCGGTGGCCGTGGCGTAGGCGTCGAGGAGTACGCCGGGGATGTGCTCGCCGGACAGCATGTTGCCGGCCGCCACCGCGCCGTCCGCGGTGGCCGAGGCGTGCCTGCCGAGGGTCCGCGAGCCACTGTGGGCGAACCCGGGGCCGGAGCGGCCCAGCACGGTCAACTGCCGGTACTCGATGGACTTCGCGTTCCGCGCCGCGCCGGTGACGTCGGCCAGGGCACGCTCCGCGTCGCCGTGGTCGGCGAGCCCGTCCAGCAGGCTCGTGCCGAGGGTCGGGTCGGTGACGTTCTGCGAGGCCGCCGCGCCGACCCCGGGCCGCAGATGAACGACCCGGGCGGCGACCGCCGGACTCGACGAACTGGCCACGACGCCGAACCGCTCACCGTCGCGTACCACCAGGGAGAAGGTCATGCCCGCGCCTCCTCGGGGATCACGGCGACCGCGTCGATCTCGCACAGCCACTCCGGGCGGGCCAGGGCGGAGACCACCAGGCCGGTGGAGATGGGGTGCACGCCCTTGGTCCAGCGGCCCACGGTGCGGTACACCGCCTCGCGGTAGCGCGGGTCGATCAGATAGATGGTCAGCTTGACCAGGTGCTCCATCCGGCTGCCCGCCTCTTCGAGCAGCATCTTGATGTTGGCCATGGCCTGCTCGGCCTGGGCCTCGGCGTCGCCGACGCCCACGGACTCGCTGGTGTCGAGGTCCTGGCCGATCTGGCCCCGGACGTACACCGTGTCCCCGGCGACGACGGCCTGGCAGAGGTCGTTGTCGAGGTTCTGCTCGGGATAGGTGTCGCGCGTGTTGAACGGCCGGATCCGGGTGTGCCCGCCGGCGACGATCGGGGCGCGCGCCTGGCTGCCCTCGCTCGTGGAGGTCATCGTCCGCTCCTCAGTTCTTCGGGGTCGCCGGCGTGGCGCCGGGCCGGTCGGTGGTGCCGTATTCGAGGTAGCCGCGCTGGATCGTGATGTGGTCGGCGACGTATCCGGCGTCGTGCCACACACCCCAGATGAAGCTCGATCCGCGGCGGGACAGCCAGGGCAGGCCCAGGAAGTAGACGCCGGGCTCGGAGGACACTCCTCGCCGCTGGTCCGGCCGGCCGTTCTCGTCGAACGCGTCGACCTCGAGCCAGCCGTAGTCGGTGGCGAAACCCGTCGCCCAGACGATCGAGGTGACGCCGGCCCCGGCCAGGTCGAGCTCCAGAAGGGGGCTGGTCACGCAGTCCGGGTCGGGCCCGAGGACGTGGGCCTCCGGCTCCTCGGGGAGGTCGAGCCCGTTGCGCTCGACGTACGCGTCGGCCGCCCGCAGGAACGCGAGGTACTTGTCGTCGCCGAGCGCGATGTTCGTGGCGAGATCCGGCGCGAAGCGCAGTACGCCGTCGTCGTAGGACGCGGTCAGGCCGACGAGCTCGATGCCGGTGCCGACCAGGGCGCGGAAGTCCACGGTGTGACCGCCGCGGGCGCCGCTGACGGCGATGGTGACGTGTTCGGCACCTCGGGGAGGGGTCTCCGCGTCCCAGATCCCGAGCACACCGAGCCACCAGCAGAAGTCACGTGCGCGGTACTCGCGGGGAGGACGGTCGTGTGGACCGACGGAGAGGAGGACCCGGCGACCGGACCGGCGCAGTTCGTCGGCGATCTGGACCCCCGAGGAGCCGGCCCCGACCACGAGGACCGCGCCCTCGGGCAGCTGCTCCGGGTTGCGGTACCCGCTGGAGTGGATCTGCACGGGGACGGCGCCGTCCGGGACGATGGGCGGGATCACGGGCCGCTGGAACGGTCCGGTCGCGGCCACGACGAAGCGCGCGTCGATGGAGCCCTCCGACGTTTCGACCCGGAAGCCGGGCCGGCCGGCGTGCTTGCGCACCGAGGTCACCTCGACACCGCACCGGATCGGGGCGCCGATCTTCTCGGCGTACGTGACGAAGTAGTCCGCGACCTGCTCCTTCGAGGCGAAGGCGTCGGGGCCGACGTCGGAGAACTCCAGCCCCGGGAACCGGTCGTGCCACGCGGGCCCGTTGGCGACCAGGGAGTCCCACCGCTCCGAGCGCCACCGCTCGGCGATCCGGTGCCGCTCCAGGACGACGTGCGGTACGCCGTGGGCTCCCAGGTGCTCGCTCATCGCGACGCCCGCCTGGCCCGCACCGACCACGACCACTTCGGTCTCTTCACTGGGCATTTCAGCCTCCACTCAGGCGGTAGTCCATCCGGTGTCGCGTTGACTGTGCTACCGCACGAGACATCCTGGGGCGGACCCGAAAATCTGTCGAACAGATGTTTCCGGTTTGAGTGATCTGATTTTCAGATTCCGAGAGGAGGTGATGACCGGTCCCGCGAGCGCTGCGCCGACGCAGGCGGATCAAGGGGCGTGACGCCGGGCGTGTCCGGCGGGACGGATGGTTACCGTGGGGGCGGCGCCGGCGATCCGTTGCCGCGTCCCCCCACACGGAAGGGAACTCCTCGATGGTCGAAGAGCCGGTCTTGGTGCTTGCGGCAACCGGAGGACAGGGCAGGGCTGTTGCCGACGCCCTGCTGGGCCGCCGGGCCCGGGTCCGCGCGCTGGTGCGCGACCCCGCGCGGAAAGCGGCGCGGGAACTGGCCGACCGGGGTGTCGAGGTGGTGGCGGGATCCTTGAACGATCGCGGATCGCTCGCCGCCGCGATGAGCGGGGTGGCGGGCGTCTTCGCGTTCACCACCCCCTTCGAGGCCGGCGTCGAGGCGGAGGTGGGCCAGGGACGGGCCATCCTGGCTGCCGCCGAGGAGGCGGGCGTGCCGCATCTCGTGTTCAGCTCGGTCGCCGGTGCCGACCAGGAGAGCGGGGTGCCGCACTTCGAGAGCAAGGCACGCATCGAAGCCGAACTGGCCGCAGGCGACGTGCCTCATACGATCCTGGGGCCGACGTACTTCTTCGACAACGCTCTCGGCGGAGCGGACCGCGTCCTCGGCGGCGTCCTCGACCTGCCGCTGCCGCCCGACCGGCCGTTGCAGCAGCTCGCCCGCCCCGACCTCGGAGCGTTCGCGGCGGAAGTGCTGCTCGACCCCGCCCGCTACGCCGGGCAGCGCATCGAGCTGGCAAGCGACGCGCCCACACCCACGCAGATGGCGGCCGCGCTCGGCGCGGCACTGGGACGGGAGGTCCGCCATGAGCAAGCGCCTTTGGCGGCGGTCGCCAACCCGGACATGCACGCGATGTGGACGTTCCTGAACGGACCCGGCTACCGCGTCGACATCCCCGCACTGCACGCCGCTCACCCGGAGATCCCCTGGACCGGCTTCGCCGACTGGGCGCACGGCACGTTCGCGACGGCCCGCTGAAGCAGCCTGTTTGCCGATCCAGCCGCGTCGGGTCCTGCGGAGCGTGGCCATCGGGTCGTGACCGGCGAAGACCTCCGGAAAGCCGCGAACACTTCGTGCCCGCACGAACGTTCAGGGAGACGGTCGCCGGCGGAGACCTCAGTCCGGCCGCCGCCGTCACCGCCCGGGCCGCTGCCTCACGAAAGCCGGACCCGCCAGGCCAGCACGCCACCGGAGACGCCGGTCCGCAGTCGCACGCGCAGGCGCAGGGCGGTGACGGTCACCGGCTCGTAGGAGACGTGGTTGAACGTGTCGGTGGCCGTGCCGTACGCCGAGGCGCCGCTCACCGGCTGCCAGACACCCGCGGGTGACCGGTACTCCAACTGCCAGGACTGCGGTACCCGGCAGGCGCCGTGGCCGGTGTCGTCGTACCAGTACACCGACACCCCGCTCGTGCGGACCGGCTCGGCGTACTCGTACCGCACCCACTCCTCCGTGCCGGTCCGGTCCCACCAGGTGAAGCGGGGTATGGACTGGTCGAAGGAGTCCGCGGGCCCGGCCGTGGCGTTGATGATCAGGGCCTGGGGGCTGTCCACGCCGCTGAAGGACGCGGTGCAGGCGACCCATTCGCTCGCCCGCCGGCCCGATCCCGCCGTGGGAAAGGCGGTGATGCGCAGCCGCGCGGCGGCGGACGGGATCAGCGTGATGTGCTCGACCGGCTCGGTGGAGCGCGCCGGGCTCTGCTGGAGCGGCGCCGCCACGTCCTGGTCGTCGGCCTGCCAGGCGGGGACACGGCGCGCCTTGGCCTGCATACGGACGGGGGTGCCGGTGTGCGTGAACGGGTTGGCGGCGTGGGCGCGGGTGCGCTCCGGGGTGAAGGAGCGGGCGGGGTCCTTCTCGTCCAGTACCAGGGCGTAGTTCCACGGCGAGGCCGGGCGCACCTCGTACTCGGGCCAGTCCTCGGTACCGGCGAACCGCGTCCACTCCTCCTCGATCCGGAGGGAGTAGGTCAGCGGACCGTGGTCGACGGAGACCGAGTCGCGGTTCGCGCCCCAGGTGCGCACGGTGGTGCGCATGGGCAGGCGCAGTTCCACGGTGTCGCGGTGCTGCCAGGGGCGGTCCAGCACCAGGTATCCGCCGCTGCCGCGGGCCTGCGCGGGGCGGCCGTTCACCAGCACCGTGGGGGCCTGGCACCAGCCCGGCACGCGCAGGTAGAGCGGGAAGCGCACCGTCCGGGGTGCGGACAGGGTGAAGGTGACGGTCTCGCCGAACGGGTAGTCGGTGCGTTCGGCGATGGAGACCGTGGTGCCGTCGGCGACGTCGGCGCGCACCGAGGACTCCGCGTACAGCGAGGCGCACAGGCCGCCGTCGGCACTGGCCAGCCAGAGTTCCTCGGCGTAGTAGGGCCAGCCCATGCCGTAGTTGTGCGGGCAGCAGCGGTACTGGTGGATGCCGGGCATGTACGCCTGCATGGCGAAGCGGTTGTCGAACTGGCCATGTGACTTCGGGACGTTGTCGAGCTGGATGCCGTTGGCGGAGGTCGCGTAGTGGATGCCCTTGTGCAGCGGGTCGAGCGCGGCCGGCAGCAGGTTCAGCGCCAGCTCCTCGCAGCGATCGGCCCACACCGCGTCGCCGGTGATGCGGGTGAGCAGTTGATGGCTGTGCATGTACTCGACGATGCCGCAGGTCTCGAAGCCCTGGCGGGGATCGTGGAAGCCGCTGCGGGCGTTCTCGTCCCCGGCGAAGCCGCCGCCGGGGAACTGCCCGTACCGGCGCATCACGGTGTCGTAGACGCGGTAGGTGGCGTCACGGAAGGACGGGTCGCCGGCCAGAACGCCGTACTGGGCCGGTTCGCGGAAGCCCTGGGCCAGGTTGACGTTGTGCCAGGTGGGTATCGCGGTGGTGTAGTCGGCGCTGTTGGCGTGGATCCTGTGCACCAGGTCCAGCAACCAGGAGTCGCCGGTGCGGTTGTACAGCCAGTAGGCCGTGTCGATGGTGTCGCCGCAGCGGGCGGAGCCCCAGCCCTGTCCGAACAGTTCGGCAGGCTGCGTATCGAGGTACTTCAGCCACCCCCGCAGCGCCGGGACGACCCGGTCGTCGCCGCTGTACTCGTGCCAGGTGCGCAAGGCGTCCAGCACCGGCATGTACGGCCAGAAGTCCGGGCCGCCGCCCAGCGCCGTACGCAGCGCGGACGGGCCGAAGAAGCCGTCCGGCTGCCGGGTGGCCAGGATGCGGTCGATCCAGGCGCGGGTCAGCTCCAGCGTCCTGGCGTCGCCGGTGACGTAGCCGAGGTCGCCGAAGCCGCGCAGCCAGTACGGCAGTTCCTCCCAGCCGTCCCTGTCGGGCACGGCCCAGCCGCTGGTGGCCGGGGAGAGGTAGTCGGAGACCTCCGGCAGGCGCCCGTTGAGGCCGTTCAGCTGGAGGTCGAGCTGTTCGCGCAGCCAGCCCTTGGGGGTGACGCTGCCCGGGGGAAGCCGCAGAAAGGGCTCCTGCCGCAACGGGGCCCGGTTGGCCGGGTATCGGGCGGCAGCGCGGGTGGGGCCGACCAGACGCACCGGCGGCCGGGGCGCGGCCGCCTGCGCGGGCAGACCCGCCGTTCCGGCCAGCGCTGCGCCACCGACGACGGCCAGTGAGCGGTTGAGGAACGCGCGACGTTCCATGCGGACGTCCTTCCTTAACTGCCGGAGGTGGGACAGGGCGGTGGGACGACGAGGGGACCGCCGGCCGGCGGCGGTCGTGGTAGGGGGGTGACGGCCGGCGCGTGCGGACCGGCCGGCGACGCTGTGCGGACGCGGCGTCAGCGCGCCTTATAACGTTGGAGAGACTGCCGCCGACAGGAATGACAGCATGCGCGAGCGGTCGTGTCCAGACCTCGAACGGCGCCTGCTCGCCGCTGACTTGGAGGTCTTCCAACCGGGGCCGTGTCGGTTCGCATCGGTTGGGGTCCGGGGTCTGGACAGGGTTGCGAGGGCCCTGCTTTCATGCTCCCGCGCCGACTTTTCCAACGTTATACAAGACGCGTCCGCTGCGCTTCCCACGGTGTTTCCCGCTGTGCCGCGCGGCGCGAGCGTCTCCTTCGGCGCAGGTTCAGGCGTGGACAATTTCCGTTACGGAAAGGGTGAGCATGAGCCCAGGCAGACTCCGAATACCCTTCCTCGGCCGACTCGCTGCGTTGCTGCCACTGCTGCTGGGAGCCGCGTTGCTGGTCCCGGCCCAGGTGAGTGCCGCACCCGCTGCGGCGTCCCCTCCCTCCGCCGGGGCCGCCGACCTCGGCCTGCGAGGTGACTACTACCGGATGTCCAGCACCACGGCGCTGGACTTCGCGTCGTACACCGGCACCCGGATCGACAACTCCCTCTACGTCGACGACCTGCTGCCCACGCTGCGCGCCTACGCCGGGACCACGGACAACGTCGCGGTGCGCTGGACGGGCCGGCTCCAGGTGCCCACGGACGGCGTCTACACCTTCTACATCAAGGGCGACAACGGTTTCCGGATGTCCCTCGACGGGGCCGGTGTGATCGACCACTGGACCACCGACTGGGACGTCCAGACGACCTCCGAGGCGATCACCCTGACGGCCGGTCCGCACGACCTCGCGGTCGACTACAACCAGGGCAACGGCGGGGCCTACCTGCACACCGAGTGGTCGGGGCCGGGCTTCTCCCGGCAGCCGATCCCCGACTCGGCGCTGCGCCTGCCGGCCGGCTTCGCCCCCGCCGACGCCAAGGGCACCGTCGCCACGACCGGACGTGCCGCCACGATCGAACTGCCCTCCGCCGTGAAGGCCGTTCCGGCCGACGCGGCCAAGCATCTCGCGGTGGTCTCCGGAGGCACCCTCTGGTCCCCCACCGTGGCCAGGGATCCCAAGAACGCCTCCAGGCTCCTGGTCACCCCGGGCAAGGACGACACTCCCGTCTCCCTCAACGCCGACGTGCGGATCAGCTACGACGGCAAGGGCGCCATCACCACCGCCCACGGCGACCTCGGACCCTTCTCCGTGGTGGCGCAGAACAACTCCACCTGGTACTTCGCCACCAAGTGGGCCAAGGACGTCTCCGCCGACAACGCCCTGCCCGAGTACCCGCGGCCGCAGCTGACCCGCAAGGACTGGCAGAACCTCAACGGCACCTGGCAGTTCCAGGCCACCCAGCAGGACGCCGCGCTGCCCACCGGGAAGCTCACCGGGAAGATCCTGGTGCCGTATCCGATGGAGTCGGCCCTGTCCGGCGTCGCCAAGCACCACGACTGGTCGCTGTACCAGCGCACCTTCACCGTGCCGAACGGCTGGAAGGTGGGATCGGGCAACCGGCTGCGGCTGAACTTCGGCGCGGTGGACCACGAAGCCTGGGTCTACGTCAACGGCAGGCAGGTCGCCCACCACCTGGGCGGCTACGAGGAGTTCGGCGCCGACGTGACCGACGCGCTCACCGGACGCGGGCAGCAGACCCTGCTGGTGAAGGTCAAGGACACCACGAACGACAAGTACGCGCTCGGCAAGCAGTCCACCGACCCGAGCGGCATCTGGTACACCCCGACCTCCGGCATCTGGCAGACCGTCTGGATGGAGCCCGTCGCCGCGGCGAGCGTCGACTCGCTGGTGCTCACCCCGGACCTGGCGGACAACTCGCTCTCCGTCACCGTGCGCCCCGCCGCCGGCACCGCCCCGACGGCGAAGGTCACCGCCACCGCCTACGCCGGCAACAAGGCCGTGGGATCGGTCACCGGCCGGTCCGGTACCGCGCTGCGCATCCCGATCAGCAAGCCGCACCTGTGGAGCCCGGACGACCCGTACCTGTACAACCTCAAGGTGACCCTGGACGGCGGACGTGCCGGAAAGGACGAGGTCGGCTCCTACTTCGGCATGCGGTCGATCGAGGTCGCCCCGGTCGGCGGCGTCAACAAGATCGTGCTCAACGGGAAACCCACTTTCGTGATGGCCACCCTGGACCAGGGGTTCTGGCCGGACGGCCTGTACACCGCGCCGACCGACGAGGCCCTGAAGTACGACCTGGTGGAGCACAAGAAGCTCGGCTTCAACGCGGTACGCAAGCACATCAAGGTGGAGCCGGCCCGCTGGTACTACTGGGCCGACCGGCTCGGTCTGATGGTGTGGCAGGACATGCCGAGCCGTATGACGGCGGCGGCGGGCACACCGGAGACCCAGACCTTCATCGACCAGGTGCACACGATCGTCGACCAGCACATCAGCAGCCCGTCGATCGTCATGTGGACCATGATGAACGAGGGCTGGGGCGAATGGAGCAAGGCCGCCACCGGTGAGCTCGCGGACGCGGTCAAGAAGCAGGACCCGTCCCGTCTCGTCGATGCCCACTCCGGGGTCAACTGCTGTGCCTCCAAGGGTGATTCGGGGCGAGGCGACATCATTGACTTCCACGACTACCACGGCCCGGCGAACCCCGCCCCCGACGCCACCCGGGCGTCCGTCGACGGAGAGCACGGCGGCTACTCGTACGTCGTTCCGGGCCACATCCT
This sequence comes from Streptomyces sp. NPDC091412, assembly GCF_044756885.1. NCBI lineage: Bacteria > Bacillati > Actinomycetota > Actinomycetes > Kitasatosporales > Streptomycetaceae > Streptomyces > Streptomyces sp. NPDC091412. The sequence continues at coordinate 543,020 of NZ_JBIVTV010000005.1, forward strand.
GGGGACCGCCGGCGGTCAGGACTACGGTGACGCCGCCACCAGCACCGAGGAGCTGACCAAGGCATACGTGGAGAACACCAGGAAGCTGATCCAGCGTGCCTCCTGCGGGCTCTCCGGCTCGGTCTACACCCAGGTCACGGACGTGGAGGGCGAACTCAACGGCCTGCTCACCTACGACCGCAAGGTGGTCAAGGTGCTCCCCGGCCCGGTGCGGGAGATCAACCAGCAGGTCATCGCGGCGGGCTCCGCCGCGGGCGGGGTGAACGTCCCGCCGGGCACCCCGGGACCGGCCGGAGTGTCCTGGTGGCCGCTGCACCAGCAGACCGGCACGGTGGCCACCGACGTCGCCGGCGGACACGACGGCACCCTCAAGGGCGGTGCGACCTGGACCTCCGGGCCGAACGGCGGCGCGCTGCGACTGGACGGCACGACCGGTTACGTCGACGCCGGCGCGCCCGTCCTGGACACCGAGAAGGGCGACTACTCGGTGGCCGCCTGGGTCCGGCTGGACGACAAGGGCCACTTCAGCACCGCGGTGTCCATCGACGGCGACAGGAGCAGCGTCTTCTACCTCCAGTACTCCCAGGCCGACAAGCGGTTCGCGTTCAGCTTCTCCGGCGCCCGGGCGCTCGCGAACAGCATCGGTGAGCCGCAGGCCGGCACGTGGTACCACCTGGTCGGCAGTTACAGCCACCGGGACGGGGCGCTGCGGATCTACGTGGACGGCACCGAGGCGGGCTCCACCCGCGCCTGCAACGGAGAGGTGCCCACCGGAAACCTGGTGATCGGCCGCGGCAAGTACAACGGCGGTCCGGTCGACCACTGGACCGGTGCGATCGCCGACGTCCACGCCTACGACCGCGCCCTGAGCGGGGCCGAGGTGGCTTCGCTGGCCGCCCACGAACCCGCCGCACCCACCAGGCGGTGACGCGGGCGGGAGGCCCCCGGTCCACCCCGGGGGCCTCCCGGCCCCCTCCCTGGCCCTGACCCGGCCTAGCCGCTGACCTGCCCCTGCCCCTGCCCCTGCCCCTGCCCCTGCCCCTGCCCCTGCCGAGAACGTGTGCGACGCCGCATTCCCACCCTGTGGCCCCTTCGGTGCCCCTTCGGCGATCCGGACGACGCCGTCGACCTCGCCGTGACACAGCAGTCGCCCCACCACGCAAGGAGTGCAACGACCATGACCAGCCCTCGCAGATCCCGTCTCGTGGCCGCCGTCTGCCTCGCTGCCGCCGCGGCCCTCGCCGCCGGCTGCTCCAAGGAGGAGGGCAGCGGCACGGCCTCCTCCGACACCAGCCAGGGCGCCCAGGTGGTGCAGTCGCCGTCCGCCGACTCCTCGGGATCGGGCTGCACCCTGGAGGCCTACGGCGCCACCAAGATCGACCTGAAGAACGCGGTCGTCGGCTTCTCGCAGTCCGAGAAGGAGGCCAACCCCTTCCGGATCGCCGAGACCCGATCCATCAAGGACGAGGCCGCCAAACTGGGCGTCAAGAAGCTGCTCACCACCAACGCCCAGTCCCAACTGTCGAAGCAGATCAGCGACATCAAGGACATGCTGGCCCAGGGCGCGCAACTGCTGATCGTGGCGCCGCTGAACTCCGACGGCCTGGAACCGGCGCTCCAGGCCGCCGCGGCCAAGCACGTGCCCGTGATCACCGTCGACCGCAAGCTCAACGCCACCGCCTGCAAGGACTATGTGGCCTTCCTCGGCTCGGACTTCGTCGAGCAGGGCAAGCGGGCCGCGGACGCGATGATCCAGGTGACCGGCGGCAAGGGGAAGGTCGCGATCCTGCTGGGCTCGTCCGGGAACAACGTCACCACCGACCGCACCAAGGGCTTCGTCGACCAGCTCAAGGCCAAGGCCCCGGGTCTGGAGATCGTGGCCCAGCAGACCGGTGAGTTCGCCCGCGACAAGGGCCAGCAGGTGATGGAGCAGCTGATCCAGTCCAAGCCGGACATCACCGCCGTGTACGCGGAGAACGACGAGATGGGCCTGGGCGCCGTCACCGCCCTCAAGGGAGCCGGCAAGAAGCCCGGCAAGGACGTCAAGATCGTCTCCATCGACGGCACCCGCAACGCGGTGCAGGCCCTGGCCGACGGCCAGTACAACGGGGTGATCGAGTCCAACCCCCGGTTCGGCCCGCTGGCCTTCGACACCGCGCAGAAGTTCTTCGCCGGCGAGTCCATCCCGGAGAACGTGATCATCTCCGACCGCGCCTACGACGCGTCCAACGCCAAGGACTCCCTGTCCGGAGCCTACTGAGCCGCCCCCGGGCCGCCCGGGCCGCCCCTGACCGGGCGGCCCGCTCCCCGCTGACCGACCGACGGAAGGCCTGACCCCATGGCACCCCCCGAAGCGGCTGTCGCCGCACCGCATCCGGACGCGGACGGCGCCGCGCCACCGACGGTGCTGGAGGCCGTCGGCGTCGGCAAACGCTTCGCCGGCGTGGTGGCGCTCGACGACGTCTCCCTGACGCTGCGCCGCGGTGAGATCCACGCCCTGGTCGGCGAGAACGGCGCCGGCAAGTCCACGCTGGTCAAGGTGCTCACCGGAGTGCACCGCCCCGACACCGGGGAGCTGCGCCTGGGCGGGCAGCCGGTCTCGTTCGCCCGGCCGCACGAGGCGCAGCAGGCGGGCGTCTCGACCATCTACCAGGAGGTCAACCTCGTCCCGATGATGAGCGTGGCGCGGAACATCTTCCTGGGCCGCGAGCCCAAGAACCGCCTGCGCCTGATCGACTTCCCCCGGATGCACCGGGAGGCGGCCGAGCTGCTGGCCGGCTTCGGGGTCACGGCCGATGTGCGCCGTCCCCTGAACACCCTGGGCGTGGGCACCCAGCAGATGGTGGCACTGGCACGGGCCGTCTCGGTGCGGGCCCGGGTGGTGGTGATGGACGAGCCGACCTCCGCGCTGGAGCCGCGCGAGGTGGAGACGCTGTTCCGGGTCATCGAGGACCTGCACAGCCGGGACATCGCCGTCCTCTACGTCAGCCACCGGATGGACGAGCTGTACCGCATCTGCGACCGGGTCACCGTGCTCCGCGACGGGCGGCTGGTGCACACCGGCGCCCTCGCGGATCTGGACCGTATGCAGTTGGTCTCGATGATGCTCGGCCGGGAGGTCGCCGAGGTCCGACGGCACGGCGTCACCGGCTTCGGCGCCGCTCACGACGCCGCCCGTGAACCGGTGCTCACCGCCGAGAGGCTGAGCCGCCGTCATCTGCTCGACGAGGTGTCGCTGGAACTGCGTCCGGGGGAGGTTCTGGGCCTGGGCGGACTGCTGGGTTCCGGCCGTACCGAGACCGCGAAGGCCCTGGTCGGTGCGCTGCCGCTGGACTCCGGCACGGTCTCGGTGGCGGGCGGAGAGCTGCGCCGCCCGTCTCCCGCCGCGGCGATCCGGGCCGGTATCAGCCTGCTCTCCGAGGACCGCAAGGCCGAGGGGATCGTGCCCGGTCTGTCGGTGCGGGAGAACATCGTCCTGGCCGCCATGCCCCGTCTGTCCCGGGCCGGTGTCGTCTCCCGCAAGCGGCAGGACCGCATCGTCGAGATCTTCATGAAGCGGCTGCGGATCAAGGCGGCCGGCCCCGAGCAGAAGGTCGAGGAGCTCTCCGGCGGCAATCAGCAGAAGGTGCTGCTGGCACGCTGGCTCTGCCTGGAGCCCAAAGTCCTGCTGCTGGACGAGCCCACCCGCGGGATCGACGTCGGCGCCAAGGCCGAGGTGCAGGCCCTCATCGACGAACTGGCGCAGGAGGGACTGGCGGTGCTGCTGATCTCCTCCGACGTCGAGGAGCTGGTGGAGGGCGCGGACCGGCTGGTGGTGCTGCGCGGCGGCACGGTGGCCGGTGAACTGGCCGGCGACCTGGTCAGCGAGCCCGAACTGCTGGACATGCTGGCCGCCCACACCTCCGAGCCCGCTGCCGCGGCGCCGCACACACCGCCGCGCACACCGCCGCACACGGACAAGGAGCAGGAATGACCCAGCTGTCGCCGGCACTGGGACGGAGCGCGGTGCGGCTCGCCGCACCGGCCTGGTTCCAGAAGTACGGCGTCTATACCGCGGTGTTGGTGCTGCTCGCCTTCAACGCCGCGTTCACCGACCACTTCCTGACGGTCGCCAACCTGCGGACCCAGCTGGTGCAGGTCTCCCCGGTCGTCATCGTGGCGCTCGGCATGGCGCTGGTCATCGGCACCGAGGGCGTGGATCTGTCGGTGGGGTCCACGATGGCGCTGGCCGCCGCCGTGCTGCCCCTCTATCTCGGCTACGGTCTGGTTCCGGCGCTGCTCGTGGCGCTGGTGGCCGGGGTCGTCGTGGGCGCGGTCAACGGCACCCTGGTCGCCGTGGTGGGCCTGCAACCCATCGTGGCCACCCTCGCCCTGTTCGTCGGAGGCCGGGGACTGGCCCTGGTGATGGCCGACGGGCAGCTCAAGCAGATCGTCAACCCGGACCTGCTGGCGCTGGGCAGCGGGGAGGTGCTGGGCATCCCCGTGGTGGTACTGACCGCGGGCGTCCTGGCACTGGCGGTGGCCGGCGTCGTGCACCGCACCACCTTCGGCCGGCAACTGGTCGCGGTGGGCGGCAACCGGGCCGCCGCCGGACTCGCCGGACTGCCGGTCAAGCGGGTCCTGATCGGCGTCTACGTGCTGTGCGGCGTCCTCGCGGCGCTCGCCGGCGTGCTGGCCACCGCCCGGCTGACCGCCAGTGACCCCTCCGCGCTCGGCAACCTCATGGAGCTGTCCGCGATCACCGCGGTGGTGGTCGGCGGCACGCCGCTGACCGGCGGCTCGGTACGGGTGCTGGGCACCGTCACCGGCGCACTGCTGATGCAGCTGCTGCGGGCCACCCTGGTCAAGCACGATCTGCCGGACTCCACCGCGCAGATCGCCCAGGCCGCCATCATCCTCGTCGCCGTCTACGTCGCCCGGGAGCGCAGGTCCCGATGAAGTCACTCACCATCCCCCGGCAGCTGTCGGCCGCCCTCCGTCCGACGGCGGCGTCCCCCTCCCCCACCGCCGGCCAGGAGCGGATCACGACGCTCCTGCAACGGCACGGCGCCCTCGCCGTCCTGGTGGCGGTCGTCCTCGTCTCCTCGTTCGTCTTCCCGTCCTTCGGCACACTCGACAACGCCCAGAACATCGCCGTACAGGCGTCCTTCATCGCCGTCGTCGCCCTGGGCATGACGCTGGTGATCATCACCGGCGGCATCGACCTCTCGGTCGGATCGGTGTTCGCGCTCGGCGGCGTGCTGGCCGCCTGGGCCTCGCAGTACGGTCTCTGGGCCGCGCTGCTGCTGCCGCTGGCCGTCTGCGGGGCGATCGGCACACTCAACGGGCTGCTGATCGCACGGGCCGGCATGGCCCCCTTCATCGTCACCCTGGCCACCCTGCTGGGGGCCCGCGGCCTGCTGCTCGCCCTCACCCACGAGGGCGCCACCACCTATCTGGTGCCCCGGGGCTCGGCCTTCGCCGAACTCGGCCAGGGGGCGGTGGGCGGCTTCGGGTATCCGGTGCTCATCGCGCTGGCCCTGTTCGCCGCGGGCGGGGCGGTGTTGCAGCGCACCTCGTTCGGCCAGTCGCTGTTCGCGGTGGGCGGCAGTGCCGACGCCGCGACCCTGATGGGGCTGCCGGTGGCCCGCACACGGGTCCTGGTCTACCTGCTCAGCGGTCTGCTCGCCGGGTTCGCCGGAGCGCTCAACGCCGCCCGGCTCTCCTCCGGAGTGACGATCATCGGCGTGGGCATGGAGCTGGACGCCATCGCCGCGGTGGTCATCGGCGGCACCCTGCTGATCGGCGGCGCCGGCTCGGTGAGCGGCACCCTCTGGGGAGTGCTGCTGCTCGCGGTCATCCAGAATCTGATCAACCAGATAGGCTCGCTCAATTCGTCCTATCAGTCCGTGGTCAGCGGCGGCTTCCTCATCGTGGTGGTCGTGGCCCAGCGGTACCTGGCGCGGGCACGCCGCACCTGATGACAGACGCCGTGCCGCAGGACCGTCGCAGTCCTGCGCCCGGCCCGACAAGGAGGGAACGCCGTGGGCGTCAGCCTCAAAGACGTCGCGCTGCGAGCGGGAGTGTCCATCAAGACCGTCTCGAACGTCGTCAACGACTATCCGCACGTCACCCCGGCCATGCGGGCCCGGGTGCAACAGGCGATCGACGAACTCGGCTACCGACCCAATCTCACCGCGCGCCACCTGCGCAAGGGCCGCACCGGGATCATCGCGCTGGCCGTACCCGAACTCGGCAACCCGTACTTCGCCGAGCTGGCCAGCGCGGTCATCGACGCCGCGGCCCGCCACCACTACACCGTGCTCCTCGACCACACCGCCGGCATGCGGGAGAAGGAGATGCTCGTCTGCCAGGGGTTCCGGACCCATGTGATCGACGGTTTGATCCTCTCCCCGATCGAGCTGGAGAACCAGGACCTGCGCGGCCGCACCGACACATCACCGTTGGTGCTGCTCGGCGAGCGGGAGTACGACGCCCCCTACGACCACATCGCGATCGACAACGTCGCCGCCGCGCGCAGCGCGGTCCGCCACCTGGTGGGGATGGGACGGCAGCGGATCGCCTTCCTCGGCGCGCGGGCGGAGAGCGCCCGGCAGCCCGCCCACCTGCGCCTCCAGGGGTGGCGGGAGGAGCTGGCCGCGGCCGGGCTGCCGCACGACGACTCTCTGGTGGCCCCCACCGACGGCTACGGCCGGGCGGACGGCGCGCAGGCCATGACCGTCCTGTTGGACCGCGGAGTGCGGCCCGACGCGGTCTTCGCCTACAACGACCTCCAGGCGATCGGCGCCATGAGGGTGCTCGGCGAGCGCGGGCTGCGCGTCCCGCAGGACGTCGCGGTGGTCGGGTTCGACGACATCGAGGAGGGCCGCTTCGGGGCGATCACCCTGACCACCGTCTCCCCCGACAAGCAGGCCATCGCCCGCCAGGCCGTCGGCTGCGTCATCTCGCGGCTGACCGGCTCGGCCGACGGAGAGCCGCGCCGGCTGCGACCGGGCCACGACCTGGTGGTACGCGAGTCCACCCTGGGCCGCCACCGCTGAACCGGCCCGCCACCCCCCTTCCCGAGGACCTCCATGCCCGGACCCGCCCCGCGCTGCTCCCCCTTCGGCACCACGCCCGACGGCACACCGGTGGAACGCTGGCACCTCGACTCCGGCCGCGGCGTGCGCGCCGAGGTGCTCACCTACGGCGGCATCCTGCACGCCCTGGAGGTGCCGGACCGTGACGGAGTCGCACGCTCGGTCGTCCTGTCACTGACCGGCACCGAGGACTACGCCGGCCCGAGCCCGTACCTGGGGGCCCTGGTGGGGCGGTACGCCAACCGGATCGCCGACGGCCGCTTCACCCTGGACGGCCGGGCACACCAGGTGCCGGTGAACGACCGGGGCCACGCCCTGCACGGCGGCCCGGACGGCTTCGACCGGCGGATCTGGGCGGCCTCGCCCGTGCTGGGCGACGACCGCGCGGGGGTACGCCTCACGCTGCGCAGCCCCGACGGCGACATGGGTTTCCCCGGAACACTGGACGTCACGGCCACCTACGTCCTCGACGCCCGGGGAACCCTGGCGCTGGACTACCGGGCCGTCACCGACCGGCCGACCGTCGTCAACCTCACCAACCACGCCTACTTCAACCTGTCGGGTGCCGGCACGGTGGCCGACCACATGCTCCAGCTGGACGCGGACCGTTACCTGCCACTGTCCGGCGAAGCCATCCCGTACGGGCCCAGCGCGGCGACGGCCGGCACCCCCTTCGACTTCACCCGCGCGCACGCCATCGGCGCCCGCCTGCACGATCCCGACCCGCAACTGCGGGCGGCCGGCGGCTACGACCACTGCTGGGTGCTGCGCCCGCCCTCGGACGGGTCGGCCCTGCGGCGTGCGGCCCGCCTCGAGGATCCGGAGAGCGGGCGGGCCATGGAGGTCTGGACCACCGAACCGGGCCTCCAGGTGTACACCGGCAACCAGCTCGACGGGACGCTCAAGGACGCGGCGGGCCACCGCCACGAGCGATACGCGGCCGTCTGCCTGGAGACCCAGCACCTGCCCGACTCGCCGAACCGACCGGAGTACCCGAGCACGGTCCTGCGCCCGGGCTCCGTCCTGACCAGCCGCACCGAGTACCGCCTCGTCCCGGGCGGCACCCTGGAGGAGGAGAGGGTGTAGGGCGGGAGAGGAGGCGTGATGCGAACCAGCGACGAGATCTATCACCGGGTCCGCTGGGACCCCCGGTTCGACCCGTCCCGGTTCGTGCTGGGGATCAGCCTGCGCGGGGACGGCGTCGCACGCGTCCCGCTGCCTTCCTTCGTGCCCGGGGGCGACATCCCCTGGCACCGGGTGGTGTTCATCGAGGCGGACGACGAGGTGGTCTGGGACCGGTCCACGGGCGTGGACCGCGTCGACGCGTCCGGCGCCGGCCGGGTGCGGGACCCGCGAACGGTCCCGGGCTTCGACGCGACCTCCGGCAGCGGCGAGCCCGTCGGTGTCCTCGACGTGTTCCCGACGGCCCGCACGGCGGTGGCCTGGATCCCGCCCGCGGAACTGTGGCCGCCGGTCCAGGACATCCGCCGGGATTACGATCCGCAGATCCACCGGTGGCCGCCGCACGTCAATGTGCTCTACGGCTTCGTACCGGAGTCCGACTTCGCGCGGGCGGCCCCGCTGCTCGCCGCGGCGACGGCCGCGGCGCCGGTCTTCACCGTCCGGCTGGACGGGGTGCGCACCTTCCGGCACAGGGCGTACTTCACCGTGTGGCTCGACCCGACGGCAGCCGGCGAGGCGCCGTGGGCGGACCTGTACCACGCACTGCGGCAGCGGTTCCCGCGCTGCCGTGGGCCCGCCAAGGACTTCACCCCCCATCTGTCCCTGGGCCGGACCCGGGACCCCCGGCGAGTCACCGCCGACTGCGCCACCCGGCTCGACGCCATGACGGCGACGGTCTGGGAACTCGTCCTGCTCTCCCGCAGGGGCGACGGACCGATGCGGCCACGGGCCACGGTCGCCCTGCGCACGGGCGAGCTCCGCCGGCTGCCCACGCCCGGCCCCGAAGCACCGGGCCCGGAGGACACGGCATGGCTCGCCGCGATCACCGAAAGGTGAGGCGACGTGTGGCCGGGCCCGCGCGACACCTCGTGACGTCCCGAAACCCGCTCGCCGAACGCGCATGGCCCAGCCCTCCGGAGGCCGTCCGTTCCGCCCGCCGCCCATGGCCTGACGACGGGCGGAACGGCAGACGCCAGGGTCTTTCGCTCGGATCAGGCCGGATCAGGGAGCGGGGTCCGGTGCCGTGCCGGGCCCGTGAGCCCGGCATGATCCGAGCGAGAGGCCCTAGCCCTGCCCGGTGAGGTGCTTCCTGAGGGAGGCGATGACCGCGGGCGCCTCCGCCGTCAGGTAGAAGTGGCCGCCGGGGTAGACCTGGAGGTCGAAGTCGCCGGTGGTGTGGCCGCGCCACGCCTCGGCCTCGGCCATCGACGTCTTGGGGTCGCTGTCGCCGGTGAGGACGGTGATCGGGGCGCGGACGGTGACGTCGGGAGCGCACCGATAGGTCTCGATCGCCTCGTAGTCGCTGCGGATGGCGGGGAGGATCATGCGCAGGATCTCCTCGTCGCCGAGCAGCGCGGTGTCGGTGCCGGCGAGGAGTTTCAGTTCCCGCACGATGCCCTCGTCGGACAGGCGGTGCACCCGCTCGTCGCGGACGGTCGACGGCGCGCGTCGCCCGGACGCGAACAACCGGACGAGCTCACCGCCGTCGGCCTCCAGCCGGCGGGCCACCTCGAAGGCCAGGGTGGCGCCCATGCTGTGCCCGAAGAACGTGGTCGGCCGCGCCTTGAGGGCGGGGCCGAGGGCGTCGTAGAGCTGGTCGGCGAGGGTGGCGATGTCCGTGGGCGACACTTCCTTGCGCCGGTCCTGTCGTCCCGGGTACTGCACCGCGAAAACCTCGGCCACGGAGGACAGTTGGGCGGACACGGGGAAGTAGAAGGACGCCGAGCCGCCCGCGTGCGGGAAGCAGTGGAGCTGGGCGGAGCGGGACGGGGCCGGGTGAAAGCACCGGGCCCACAGGCTCTCCTCGGTGGACGTGCGAGTTGTCACGCTTTCTTGGACCTTTCGTGAGCGTCGGCATGGTGCCGGGGTGGCATGCGGCGTGTACGGGCGGAGCCGCGGCGGGGTCCCGCGGGCCGCGGGGGCGGCCCGCGGGGCGGGTCAGTTCAGGCCGAGTTCGTCATCGAGGAGCGCGAACATGTCCTCGTCGGAGGCCCCGTCCAGGTCGTCCTTCGAGGAGTCCTCGCCGGACGAGTCCGTACGGCCCAGCTCGGCCCACTTGGTCCTGAGGACCTCGATCCGGCCGGTCACCCGACGGTGCTCGTCCGCGTCGTCGAGGCTGAGTCCGGCGATCGCCTTCTCCAGCGCGTCGAGCGCCGAGAGCACCGAACCGGCGCCCGCCTGGTCGTCGGTGACGAGCCGTCCGCGCAGGTGCCGGACGACATCGGCCGTCGTCGGGTAGTCGAACAGCAGCGTGGCGGGCAGCCGCAGACCGGTGGCCGCGTTGAGCCGGTTCCGGAACTCGACCGCGGTCAGCGAGTCGAAGCCCAGTTCCTGGAACTGACGCTCCGCGCCGATCGCCGAGCCGTCCCGGTGTCCGAGCACCGCCGCCGCCTGTCCACGCACCAGCTTGAGCAGCACCTCCTCCTGCTCCTGCGCACCCAGTCCGGCGAGCTGCCGGGTGAGCGTGTCCGCGGACGGCACCGCGCCCCGGGCCGCGGCCCGCCGCGCGGGCACCCGGATCAGGCCGCGCAGCAGGGCGGACACATCACCCCGGGCACGCAGTACGGCGAGGTCCAGCCGGACCGGCAGCGCCAGCGCCCGGTCGCCCGCGACCACCGCGTCGAACAGGGCGTGGCCCTGCTCGACCGTCAGCGGCGGCATCCCGGAACGTGCCAGTCGGTCGGCCTCGGCGTCCGAGAGGGTGCCCGTCATGCCGCTGTCCTGCTCCCACGGGCCCCACGCGAGGGACACGCCGGGCAGTCCGTCGGCGCGGCGCCGCGCCATCAGGGCGTCCAGGAACGTGTTGGCCGACGCGTAGTTGGCCTGCCCCGCACCGCCGAACACACCGGCCACGGACGAGTAGACGACGAACGTGTCCAGATCCAGGCCGCGGGTCGCCTCGTGCAGGTGCCACACCGCGTCCGCCTTGGGCCGCAGCACCGTGGCGAGGCGCTCCGGCGTCAGCGAGCCGACCACACCGTCGTCGAGGACACCGGCCGTGTGGACGACCGCCGACAGCGGACGGTCCTGGGGTGCCGCCGCGACCAGGGCGGCCACGGCCTCCCGGTCGGCGACGTCGCACGCCCGCACGGTGACCTCGGCGCCCATTTCCTCCAGTTCGGCGACGAGCTTGCTCGCGCCGTCCGCCTCGAGACCGCTGCGGCTGGCGAGGAGCAGGCTCCGTACGCCGTGCGTGGCCACCAGGTGCCGGGCGAGGAGCCGGCCGAGGCCTCCGGTGCCGCCGGTGACCAGGACGGTCCCGGTGGTCCGGAACGTGCCGGACGTGCCGTCCGCCGCAGTGGCGGAGGCGAGTTCCGGCCGTGCGGTGTCGAGCCGGGCGAGGCGCGCGGCCACGACCTCGGTGCCGCGCAGCGCGAGTTGCGGTTCCTCGGCGCCGGCCGTCAGGGCCTCGACGAGCCCGGCGGACGGGTCCGCCGCGGCCGGATCGAGGTCGAGCAGGCCGAAGCAGCCGGGGTTCTCCGTCTGCGCCGACCGCACCAGGCCCCAGACCGCGGCGGCCGCGAGGTCCACGGTCCCGCCGCCGTCCACGGCGACCGCGCCACGGGTGACGAACACCAGCCGCGAGGCCGCGAGCGCCTCCTCACCGGGCCACTGCTGAAGGAGCGCGAGCACCCGCGCGGTGACCTCCCGGACCGCGCCGGGCAGATCGTCCCCGCCGGCCGGGGCTCCGGCGACCGGGACGAGCACCATGTCCGGTACGGCGGCGTCGGACGAGGCGGGCAGCGCGGTGAGGTCGGCCGCCGCGCCGACCGTGAGACCGGAGCCGGTGAGCGCGTCGGCCAGGCCGAAGGGGTCGTCCCCGACGACCGCGACCGACGCGGGCCGCGCGGCCCCGGTGCCGGCCACCGGCGTCCAGTCGACGCCGAACAGCGTGTTCTGGTCTTCGCCCGCGGACTTCAGCTGGTCACCGGTGACCGTGCGGGTGAGGAGCCGGTCGACGGTGACCACCGGCGCACCGGCCGGGTCCACCGCGTTCACCGACAGCGCGTTGTCGCCCGCGGGGGCCAGCCGCACCCGCAGCGCCGAGGCGCCGGAGGCGTGCAGCGCGACGCCCTCCCACGAGAACGGCAGGGCACCTCCGCCGTCGCCCTCCTCGGCGCCGGCGGCGCCCAGCATGGTGGCGTGCAGCGCGGAGTCGAGGAGCGCCGGGTGCAGACCGAAGTCGGCCGCCTCGCCACTGCCTTCCTCGGGCAGCGCGACCTCGGCGAAGAGCTCATCGCCACGGCGCCACACGGCGCGCAGACCCCGGAAGGGCGGTCCGTACGCGAATCCGGCCTCGGCGAACGCCTGGTAGCAGTCCTCGGTGTCCAGCGGTTCGGCATCCCGCGGCGGCCACACCTCGGTGTCGAAGCCCTGGTCCGGTGCGGTGGTGCCGGGCGCCAGGACACCGGCCGCGTGCTGGGCCCACTCCGACTCGCCGGCGCCTTCGGGACGCGAGTACACCCCGACCACGCGCCGGCCGGAGTCGTCCGGGACGGCGACGGCGACCTGCACCTGGAGCGCGCCCCGCTCGGGCAGGACCAGCGGCGCGGCGAGGGTCAGTTCCTCCACCCGATCGCAGCCGATCTCGTCGCCCGCGCGGACCGCCATCTCCAGCAGGGCCGTGCCCGGCAGCAGGACGGTGCCCATGACGGCGTGGCCGGCCAGCCACGGGTGCGAGGTCAGCGACAGGCGACCGGTGAACAACACGCCCTGTCCCGCGGCGAGTTCGACGGCGGCGCCCAGCAGCGGGTGCTCGGCGGAGCCGAGACCGGCGGCGCGGACGTCACCGGTGGCGGAGGCCCGGCCGGTCGGCCAGAACCACTGGTGCTGGAAGGCGTAGGTGGGCAGATTCACCCGGCGGGCACCGGTACCGGCCAGCAGGTCCTGCCAGCCTCCCCCGATCCCCCGCGTGTACAGCCCGGCCCGGCCCAGCAGGGCGGTCGTCTCCTCGTCACGGTCCTTGCGCAGCAGCGGGACGGTGACGGTGTCGTCGCCGGTCAGCGACTCCTGGGCCATCGCGGACAGGACCCCGTCCGGACCCAGCTCCAGGAAGGTGGTCACCCCTTGCTCTTCGAGCGTGGCCACCCCGTCCGCGAAACGGACCGCCTCACGGACGTGGCGCACCCAGTACTCGGGCGAGCACAGCTCCTCGGCCGCGGCCAGGGAACCCGACAGGTTCGACACCACCGGAATCACCGGGGCGGCGTACGACAACTCCTCGGCCACCGCCCGGAACTCGTCCAGCATCGGATCCATCAACGGCGAGTGGAACGCGTGCGACACCCGCAGCCGGGTGGTCTTGCGGCCCTCCGCCTCGAACCGCGCGGCCAGCTCCAGTACGGCACCTTCGACGCCCGACACCACTACGGACGTCGGTCCGTTGAGTGCGGCGATCGACACCTCGTCCGTGAGGTACGGGGTGACCTCATCCTCCGTGGCCTGCACCGCCACCATCGCGCCACCGGCCGGCAGCCCCTGCATCAGACGACCACGAGCCGCCACCAAGCGGGCCGCGTCCTCCAGCGAGAACACCCCGGCCACATGCGCGGCGGCGATCTCACCGATCGAGTGACCGGCCACGAAGTCCGGCCTCACACCCCACGACTCCACCAGCCGATAAAGCGCCACCTCAACGGCGAACAGCGCGGGCTGAGTCCACCCCGTCTCATGCAGCAGACCGGCGTCCTCACCCCACATCACCTCCCGCAGCGAAACACCCAACTCACCATCCAGAACGGCCAGTACGGCATCCAGAGCCTCAGCGAACACCGGGAACCGGCCATACACCTCACGACCCATCCCGAGCCGCTGCGAACCCTGACCCGAGAACAGCGCCGCCGAGCGACCGGACACCACCGTGCCCGACACCGCCGCCGGATCGGCCGCGCCCGCCGCCAGGGCGGTGAGGGCGCGGACCGTCTCCTCGGGCTCACCGGCCAGCACCACCGCGCGGTGGGCGAACAGCGAGCGGGTGACGAGCAGGGAGTGGGCCACGTCGGCCGGACGCGGTGCCGGCTCTTCGGCGACCGCGGCGAGCAGGCGGGCGGCCTGGTCGCGCAGCGCCTCCGGCGACTTGCCGGACAGCACCCACGGCACCACCGCGGGCTCCACCACGTCCGCCTCCGGTGCCGAGGCATCGACCACCGTGCCCCGGATCACCTTCGCGGGCTGCTCCAGGATCACGTGGGCGTTCGTACCGCTGATACCGAAGGACGACACCCCCGCACGACGCACGTGCTCCGTCTCCGGCCACACGGTCCGCTCGGCAAGCAGCTCGACCGCGCCCTCGGTCCAGTCGACGTGCGAGGACGGAGCGTCGACGTGCAGGGTGCGCGGCAGCACACCATGACGCATCGCCATCACCATCTTGATGACACCCGCGACACCGGCCGCGGCCTGCGTGTGACCGATGTTCGACTTCACCGAGCCCAGCAGCAGCGGCTGCTCCGCATCACGGTCACGGCCGTAAGTGGCCAGCAGCGCCTGCGCCTCGATCGGGTCACCCAACGTCGTACCCGTGCCATGCGCCTCGACGACATCGACATCACCGGCCGACAGCCCGCCACTGGCCAGCGCCTGGCGGATCACCCGCTGCTGCGAGGGCCCGTTGGGGGCGGTGAGGCCGTTGGACGCGCCGTCCTGGTTGATGGCGGAGCCGCGCAGGACGGCGAGGATGTCGTGACCGTTGCGGATCGCATCCGACTGCCGCTCAAGGACCAGCATGCCCACACCCTCGGACCAGCCGACACCGTCCGCCGAGTCCGAGAACGCCTTGCACCGGCCGTCGGGCGACAGACCCCGCTGGCGGGAGAACTCGATGAAGGTGCCCGGGGTGGAGATGACCGTCACGCCGCCGGCCAGGGCGAGCGAGCACTCGCCTGCCCGCAGGGCCTGGGCCGCGAGGTGCATCGCCACCAGCGACGACGAGCACGCGGTGTCGACGGTGACGGCCGGGCCCTCGAAGCCGAAGGTGTACGAGACACGGCCGGAGGCCACGCTGCCCGCGCTGCCCTGACCCTGGAGGCCCTCGAACTCCTTGCCACCGAGGAGGGAACCGTAGTCGCTGTACATCACACCGGCGAACACACCGGTCGCACTGCCCCGCAGACCGACCGGGTCGATGCCGGCCCGCTCGATCGCCTCCCACGACGCCTCAAGCAGCAAGCGCTGCTGCGAGTCCGTCGCCAGCGCCTCACGCGGGCTCATCCCGAAGAAGTCGGCGTCGAACTCACCGGCGTTCTCCAGGAATCCGCCGGAGCGGGTGTACGACGTGCCGAGATGCTCGGGGTCCGGGTCGTAGACCGACTCGATGTCCCAGCCGCGGTTGGCCGGGAACTCGGTGATGGCGTCCGTGCCTTCGAGAACCAGTCGCCACAGGTCCTCGGGCGAGGCGACCCCGCCCGGGTAGCGGCAGGCCATGCCCACGATGACGATCGGGTCGTCGGTCGTGGACGGCATCAGCTTCACCGGGAGCGCCGACTCGGTCTCGGCACCGAAGAGTTCGTCGTGCAGATGGTTCGCGAGCGTGGCCGCGTTCGGGTAGTCGAAGACCAGCGTCGCGGTCAGGCGCAGTCCGGTGGCCGCGCTCAGCCGGTTACGCAGCTCGACCGCGGTGAGCGAGTCGAAGCCGACGTCCCGGAACTGGGCCGCGGCGTCCACCGACGCGGCGTCGGCGTGTCCGAGGACCAGGGCCGCCTGGGTGCGGACCAGGTCGAGGAGCGCCTCCCGGCGTTCCTCGGCCGTGAGCGCGGTCAGGCGTGCCACGAGCCCGTCGGCGGTGACGGTTCCGCCCGCGACCGTGCGCCGGGTGCGGGTCCGGACGAGGCCGCGGAGTACCGCGGGCACCTCGCCCTGCGCGGCGAGCGCCGCCAGGTCGAGCCGGACCGGGACGACCAGGGCGGTGCCGGTGGTGTCGTCGGCGTCGGCCGCGAGCGCCGCGTCGAAGAGGGCGAAGCCCTGCTCGGCGGCGAGGGGCGGCATCCCGGACCGCGCCAGCCGTTCGGCCTCGGTGTCCGAGAGGGTTTCCGTCATGCCGCCCGCCTGGTTCCAGGGTCCCCAGGCCAGCGACAGACCCGGCAGACCGGCTGCCCGGCGGTGCTCCATGAGCGCGTCCAGGAAGGCGTTGCCGGCCGCGTAGTTGGCCTGTCCCGCCCCGCCGAGGACGCCCGCCACGGACGAGAACACGACGAACGCGTCCAGGTCCAGGCCGCGGGTGGCCTCGTGCAGGTTCCAGGCCGCGTCCGCCTTCGGGCGCAGCACCCGGGCGAGCCGCTCCCCGGTGAGGGAGCCGATCACACCGTCGTCGAGGACACCCGCCGTGTGCACGACCGCGGTGAGCGGGTGCTCCGCCGGGATCCCGGCGACCAGGGCGTTCACGGCGTCCGAGTCGGCGACGTCGCAGGCCTGGACCGTCACATCGGCACCGTGCGCGATGAGTTCGGCGACGAGTTCCGTGGTGCCGGGGGCGTCACCGCCGCGCCTGCTGACCAGCAGCAGGTTGCGGACCCCGTAGGCGTCGACGAGGTGCCGGGCGAACTGGGCGCCGAGGCCGCCGGTGCCGCCGGTGATCAGGACCGTGCCGTCGGCCTGCCACGCGGTGGGCGCGGGCGTGTCGGCGGGGCGGGCCGGCCGGGCGAGCCGGGCGGCGTGCGGCCGGCCGTCGCGCAGCGCGAGCTGCGGTTCGGCGGAGCCGAGCGCCGAGGCGAAGGCGGCGGCGGACTCGGGGGTCCCGTCCAGGTCGACGAGGCCGAGGGCGCCGGGGTGCTCGGTCTGGGCCGAACGGACCAGGCCGTGGACGGCCGCGGCGCCGACGTCCCGGGCGCCGACCACGCCGCGCGTCACCAGGACGAGGCGGGCGCCGGCGAGACGGTCGTCGGACAGCCGGCTCTGGACGGTGTCCAGCGCGTCGGCGGTGAGCCGGTGTGCCGCGTCGGAGGCCGGCTCGTCGGCGTGCGAGGCGACGCCGAGGACGATCACGTCCGACGCGGGCCGGTCCGCAGCGACCGTCGCGGCCACCAGGGCGGCGACGTCCGGGTAGGTCCGCACGGTCGTGCCGGCGCCGGTGAGCGCGGCGGCGAGCCCGAGCGGGTCGCCGTCCGTGCCCAGGAGCGCGACGGTCGCGGGGGCCGCCTCGGTTGCCTGGGCGGGGGTCCACTCGATGCCGAAGAGCGCGTCACGCAGCAGCGCGTCGGTGCCCGTGGTGTCGAGTCCGGTGACGCTCCGGGTGACCAGGGAGCCCACCGAGACGACCGGTGTGCCGGACGGGTCCACGGCGCTGACGGACAGCGTCCGGTCACCGGTCGGCGTCAGCCGGACGCGGAGCACGGTGGCGCCGGAGGCGTGCAGCGAGACGTCCGTCCAGGAGAAGGGCAGTCCGGCCGTGCCGCCGTCGGCGGCCGGGGTCAGCAGCAGGGCGTGCAGCGCGGAGTCGAACAGGGCCGGGTGCAGACCGAAACCGGCGGCCGTGTTCTCGGTGCCCTCCGGCAGAGCCACCTCGGCGAACCACTCGTCGCCGCGGCGCCAGGCCGCGCGCAGCCCCTGGAAGAGGGGTCCGTACACGAACCCGGCCTCGGCGAACTCCTCGTAGCACCCGTCGGCGTCGACGGCCTCGGCGCCCTCGGGCGGCCACACGCTGGTGTCGAGGGCGGCGGGGGCCGGGCCGCTGCCGGCGGGGGCCAGCACACCGGCGGCGTGCTGCGACCAGGCGGTGTCGCCGGTGCCCTCGGGACGTGCGTACACGCCCACGACGCGGCGGCCGGCGGCGTCGGGTGCCTCGACGGCGACCTGGACCTGGACGGCGCCCCGCTCGGGCAGGACCAGCGGCGCGGTGATGGTCAGTTCCTCGACCCGGTCGCTGCCGACCTCGTCGCCGGCGCGGACCGCCATCTCCAGGAGGGCCGTGCCCGGCAGCAGGACGGTGCCGTGGACGGCGTGGTCGGCCAGCCAGGGGTGCAAGTGCAGTGCCAGGCGTCCGGTGAACAGCACGCCCTGTCCCGCGGCGAGTTCGACGGCGGCGCCGAGCAGCGGGTGTTCGGCGGAGCCGAGACCGGCGGCGCGGACATCACCGCCGCCGAGCGGGGCCGCGGGCCAGAACCACTGGTGCTGGAAGGCGTACGTCGGCAGTTCCGCACGGCCTGCGCCGGTACCGGCGAACAGGGCGGACCAGTCGATCCGCAGCCCGCCGGTGTGCAGGCGGGCGAGCGCGGCGACCGCGGTGGTCTCCTCGTCGCGGTCCCTGCGCAGGACCGGGACGGTGACGGCCTCGTCGCCGGTCAGCGACTCCTGGGCCATCGCGGACAGGACCCCGTCCGGACCCAGCTCCAGGAACGTGGTCACACCCTGCTCCTCGAGCGTGGCCACCCCGTCGGCGAAGCAGACCGCCTCACGGACGTGGCGCACCCAGTACTCGGGCGAGCACAGCTCCTCGGCCGTGGCCAGGGAACCGGTCAGGTTCGACACCACCGGAATCTCCGGGGCGGCGTAGGACAGCGTCTCGGCCACCGCCCGGAACTCGTCCAGCATCGGATCCATCAACGGCGAGTGGAACGCGTGCGACACCCGCAGCATCGTCGCCTTGCGGCCTTCCGACTCGAACCGCGCCGCGACCTCCAGCACGGCACCTTCCTCACCCGAAACGACCACCGAGGTAGGCCCGTTGACGGCAGCGACCGACACTTCCTCGCTGAGGTACGGGGCGATCTCGTCCTCGGTGGCCTGGACGGCGACCATCGCGCCACCGGCCGGCAACGCCTGCATCAGACGACCACGAGCCGCCACCAAGCGGGCCGCGTCCTCCAGCGAGAACACCCCAGCCACATGCGCGGCAGCGATCTCACCGATCGAGTGACCAGCCACGAAGTCCGGCGTGACTCCGAAGGACTCCACCAGCCGGTAGAGGGCGACTTCGACAGCGAACAACGCGGGCTGAGTCCACCCCGTCTCATGCAGCAGACCGGCGTCCTCACCCCACATCACCTCCCGCAGCGAACCACCCAACTCACCATCCAGAACGGCGAGAACGGCATCCAGAGCCTCAGCGAACACCGGGAACCGGCCATACACCTCACGACCCATCCCGATCCGCTGCGACCCCTGACCCGAGAACAACGCCGCCGAGCGACCGGTGCGGGCCGGGCCAGACACGGCCGCGGGATCGGGCTCGCCCACCGCGAGGGCCGCCAGGGCGCGGGCCGCGGTGTCCACGTCGGTGGCGAGGACGACCGCGCGGTACTCGAACAGCGACCGGGCGGTGACGAGGGAGGAACCGACGTCCACGAGCGGACGGTCGAGGTGTGCCTCCACCGAGGCGAGCAGCTTCGCCGCCTGGCTGCGGAGCGCCTCCGGCGTCCTGCCGGACAGCACCCACGGCACCACCGCGGGCTCCACCACGTCCGGCTTCGGCACCGCCGAGCCACCGACCACGGTCCCCCGGATCACCTTGTCGGGCTGCTCCAGGATGACGTGGGCGTTGGTGCCGCTGATGCCGAAGGAGGAGACGGCGGCACGGCGCGGGCGGCCGGTCTCGGGCCACGCGGTCTGCTCGGTGAGCAGTTCGACGGCGCCTTCGGTCCAGTCGACGTGCGAGGACGGGGCGTCGATGTGCAGGGTGCGCGGGAGCACACCGTGCCGCATCGCCATGACCATCTTGATCACGCCGGCGACACCGGCCGCGGCCTGCGTGTGACCGATGTTCGACTTCACCGAGCCCAGCAGCAGCGGCTGCTCCGGATCACGGTCACGGCCGTAGGTCGCAAGCAGCGCCTGCGCCTCGATCGGGTCACCCAGCGTCGTACCGGTGCCGTGCGCCTCGACGACATCGACATCGCCCGCCGAGAGCCCACCACTGGCGAGGGCCTGGCGGATGACCCGCTGCTGGGACGGACCGTTCGGAGCCGTCAGGCCGTTGGAGGCACCGTCCTGGTTGACGGCCGAACCGCGGACGACCGCGAGGATCTGGTGACCGTTGCGGATCGCGTCCGACTGCCGCTCAAGGACCAGCATGCCGACACCCTCGGACCAGCCGACACCATCGGCCGAGTCCGAGAACGCCTTGCACCGGCCGTCGGGCGACAGACCCCGCTGACGCGCGAAGTCCACGAACACGGCAGGCGTGGACATCACGGTCACACCACCGGCCAGCGCGAGCGAGATCTCACCCGACCGCAGCGCCTGCATCGCCCAGTGCATCGCCACCAACGA